>CAZYMI010000004.1:54929-141436 GCA_964648505.1 uncultured Pseudobdellovibrionaceae bacterium | reverse complement strand
GTGCGCTTTATGCAAGATATCGTTTAAAATTTTTGGGCCTGAGATTGTACCGGGGGGTAGTGAAATAGAAAGGCCATCAAGGAAATCACGGGCTGAATTCAGTTTTTCAAAGCTGGGTTTATCGTGAATGCGATAAACGCACGGAATCTTTTTAGCTTCAAGTGCTTTTGCAGCTGCAACATTGGCTAAAATCATAAATTCTTCAATGAGTTTATGGCTATCAAGTCGTTCGCGCTTTTTAACGCCGCGCATATGTCCGGTTTCATCAATGATGATTTTGCGCTCCGGAATATCAAGATCGAGCGCCCCGCGTTTTATCCGTGCGGCATCCAGAATTTTAAAGGCCGCAAATAAGGGGTTTAAAATAGATGATATATTCAGTGTATCATTGCCATTTAAGGCATCTTGTACCTGTTCATAGGTAAGGCGATGCACTGATCGCATCAGCCCGCGTACAAACCTGTAGCGCAAAAGATCGCCTGAAGTGTTGATCCATAAATGAACAGCTAAGGTCGCGCGGTCTTCGTTAGGTCTCAGGGAACATAAATCATTGGAAAGAGCTTCAGGTAGCATGGGCAGAACGCGGTCAGGAAAATAGGTTGAATTACCTCGCTTATAGGCTTCACGGTCCAGCGCAGTTCCTGATTGTACATAAGAAGAAACATCTGCAATCGCTACAATAAGATGATATCCGCCATCGCCATCAGCTTCAGCAAAAACAGCATCGTCAAAATCACGGGCATCTGCACCATCGATTGTCACAAGCGGGATCGCACGTAAATCTTCCCGTTTATCTAAAGCGGGTACGGTCATGCCATGGCAATTTTCAAGTACGTCTTTAGGAAATGTGAGAGAGAGCGATTTTTCATGAGCCGCAATCAAAGATATAGCTTTGGGGTCATTACGCTTTCCTAGCACCTCAACAATGCGAACCTGTTTGCGCTGCAGCCCTTTTGAAGGAAGAATATCAGCAACAACTAAATCGCCATCACGCGCAGATCCTAAATTAACTGGCAGAATATCGTAGTCATCGCGGCTACGTCTTTGCGCAGGGATAAGAACAAAGTTATTTTTACGTGTAACAATTTCACCAACAAGGCGACCTTTGATTGTATCAAGCTTTCGAACAATTTCAGCACTATACAGATCGGTCGATATTTTTTTTAACTTGGCAAGAATGCGGTCGCCGGCCATAACATCGGCATGCCCTTTGCCGTCTGGCAAAATTTCAATGCGTGGTGGCGGGCCTTTCGTGTCTTCATCCCAATCCTGAGGGCGAGCAAGCGCATCGCCGTCAAGATCAATATCACAAACAATCAAAGTTGTAATAAGAGGCAACTCTTCTGCGATTACGTAGGTTTGTCCTGGTTTTCTTTCAAGCGTACCACGATCCACCAGATCACGCAGAAGGCGTTTCAGATGAACCCTGTCATCGCCTTTTATTTTAAACATGTCAGCAATATCACGTGTTCTGACAGGGCTGTGCGCGGTTGCTATAAATTCCAGCAAAACGTCTTCAGACGGTATAGGCATCAGCTTGCAGCGGCTTTCTTAGGCTTCGTTTTAGGTTTCGTTTTTTCCTTCGCCTTCGCCTTTGGTTTTGGCTTTGGTTTTGGATCAGCTTGCGTTTCAGATTTCTTTGTTTTTCCAGCGTCTTTCTTTGCTTTAAAAGGCGGCGCCTTACGCGGATTTTTTGCTTTGCGTTCAGCAGATTCAGCCAGCAGCACAACAGCGCGGTTTAAGCCAATGGTTAATACTTCGTCGCCCGCTGGTATATTCGCATAAAGCGTTCCGCGTTTTAAAAATGGGCCAAAACGCCCAATGCCCGCCTGGATCATATCGCCCGTTTCAGGATCTTTGCCGATATCGCGCGGCAGGCGCAGCAAATCAAGTGCCGTATCGAGTGTTATATCGTCAGGCTTTACACCGCGTGGAAGACCTTGACGCTTAGGCTTATCTTTTGTTTCAGGGGCCGGGTCAATTTGTACATAAGGGCCGTAAGGGCCGCGGCGTAAAGTAACCGTGCGTCCTGTATTGGGGTCAATGCCAAGTTCTTTTGGCCCCGCAAGGCCTGCGGTGCCTGAATCTTCGCCAGAAGCATTATCCTGGATTTGCAACGCAAGCGGCTTTGTAAATTTGCATTCCGGATATGTCGAGCATCCAATAAAAGCACCAAATTTTCCAAGCTTAAGCGAAAGCCTGCCAACAGAACAAGAAGGGCAGATGCGCGGGTCAGGCGCCCCTTCAATATGGGGAAAGAAATGAGGGCCCAGCTCTGCATCCAGCACATCGATCACATTTGTGATAGTCAGATTTTTTGTTCCATCAATTGCTTTAGAAAAATCAACCCAGAAATCACGTAAAGCTTTTTTCCAATCAACTGTGCCGGCTGATATGGCATCAAGTTCGTCTTCCAGAGATGCGGTGAAGTTAAAGTCGACATATTTTTCAAAAAATTTTACAAGGAATGTGGTGACCATGCGCCCGCGATCTTCGGGAATGAATCGCTTGCGATCCAGCCTGACATAGCTTCGATCCTGTAAAACCTGAATAATAGAAGCGTAGGTCGAAGGCCTGCCTATGCCTTTTTCTTCCAAAGATTTAACCAAAGACGCTTCTGTGAAACGCGGAGGCGGTTGCGTGAAGTGCTGGTTGCCTTGGGAATCCATCATTTTTAAAGGATCGTTTTCGGCAAGCGGGGGCAGACGACGATTTTCATCATCTGCATCGCTTGCAGCGTCTTCATCATGCGCTTCTTCATATACTTTTAAGAAGCCATCAAAAGCGATGCTAGAACCTGTGGCACGCAACATCACATCGCTTGTGCCATCTGATATATCTGCGCCGACCTGATCAAGGATCGCATTTTCCATCTGGCAGGCTACAGTGCGCTTCCAAACCAGATCGTAAAGTTTTGCCATGCGTTCATCAAGATACCCTGCAACAGCATCAGGCTTGCGCGATAGATCAGTTGGGCGAATGGCTTCATGGGCTTCTTGCGCATTTTTTGCGCGCGATTTGTAAAGTCTGGGCGCATCGGGCAGATACTGAGAGCCATATTCAGTGCTAATTAAAGCGCGTGTTTGCCCTATAGCATCATCGGATAAATTTGTTCCATCCGTACGCATATACGTTATAAGACCAACTGTTTCACCGCCAATATCAACACCTTCATAAAGTTGTTGGGCTATGCGCATAGTCTGGGAAGCTGAAAAACCAAGCTTGCGCGAAGCTTCTTGTTGTAATGTAGAGGTGATAAAGGGGGCATAAGGGCTTCGGCGTGATTGCTTTTTTTCAATCTTAATGACTTTAAGAGATTTATTTTTAATCCGCGCAATCGCTTTTTCAGCCATTTCAGCATTAATCAGATCCATTTTATCAAGCTTATTGCCCGATAGATGGGTCAGGCGTGCAATAAAAGTTGCGCCTTCTGTCGTTTGCATTTTTGCTGTTACAGACCAGTATTCTTGTGATCTGAACTTTTCAATTTCTGACTCACGTTCGCAAATCAAACGTAAGGCAACAGATTGCACCCGTCCGGCCGATCGTGAACCTGGCAGTTTACGCCACAACACAGGCGAAATTGAAAACCCGACCAGATAATCAAGCGCACGGCGCGCCAGATAAGCATCAATTAAAGGCTGATCAAGTTCGCGCGGGTGGCTAAACGCTTCTTTGATGGCTGATTTTGTAATTTCATTAAAGGTGACGCGTGAAACTGTTTTGCCTTTTGTTAGTTTTTTGGCATTCAGAATCTCACGGATGTGCCATGAAATAGCTTCCCCTTCGCGGTCAGGGTCGGTTGCTAGAATAACATTCTCAGCATTTTTTATAGCGTCTGATATCGCCTTTACAGTTTTATGTGCGCGGTCTGAAAGTTCCCAGCTCATTTCAAAATCAGAATCAGGTTTAACTGAACCATCTTTTGGCGGCAGATCCCTGACATGGCCATAAGATGCCAGCACGGTGTAACCGCGCCCCAGATACTTTTCAATCGTTTTTGCTTTCGCAGGCGATTCAACGATGACGACGTTCGTGCTCACGCTGTGTTACCTCTTCAAGAAGGACAATTCTGTTTCCGTTTAATCTTTGCGCTATTCCAGCCATCTCAAGTTCTAACAAAACTGTTTGAACAAGTGCCGCCGAGTGATTCGAAAAGCGTATCAGATCATCAATAGGGCTGGGATTATAAGATAAAAGTCTGGCAATGTCGCCCCGTGCATTTTCAAGTGCTTGCGTATCAAGCTGTTGGTCTGGCTCTTCTGGCTGATAAGGTTTGTTTTTAACTTCTGAAAAGCGCGTTACTCTCATGGTGTTCAGGTGGCTTATAATGTCATCGGCGCGTTCAATAAGGACTGCACCATCTTTAAGCAAGCTATTAGGGCCTTGTGCGCGTGGATCAAGCGGAGACCCCGGGACCGCGAACACGTCGCGCCCTTGTTCTGCTGCGCAGCGCGCTGTAATTAACGATCCTGATTTTAATGAGGCTTCCACAACCACAACACCAAGTGAAACACCGGATATCAGGCGGTTACGCCTCGGGAAATGTTGTGCCAAAGGCTCCATACCGATCGGGTTTTCTGATAAGATTACGCCCTGATCTTTAATGTGGTGATAAAGCGCGGTATTTTCTTTTGGGTAGATAATATCAACCCCGCCGGCAACGCAAGCAATGGTGCCGGTTGCCAGTGAACCTTTATGCGCACTGCTATCGATACCGCGTGCTAATCCTGATGCAACAACATAACCCTGATCGCCTAGATTTTTTGCAAGACGTTCAGCCATGGTCAGGCCATTGAGTGACGCATTACGCGCCCCTACCATGCCGATAATTTTTTGATTCAAAAGATGCGTGTGCCCTAATACGGATAGAACAGGCGGCGCATCATCAATAGCGGCAAGGGATAAAGGGTATTCTTCTTCACAAGCGCATAATAGTTGACCGCCGATTTTTGCCAGCATATCCAATTCTTTTTCGGCATCAGCTTTTGAAAAAGCGACAAGGGGCGTTTTACGCCCGCCACGCTGTGCTAAAATAGGTAGATTTTCTAAAGCTTTAGTGGCGCTGCCATAGCGTTCAAGTAGTTTAAAAAATGTAATGGGTCCTACATTGTTTGTACGCGACAAACGAAGCCAGTTCAGTCGTTCTGTATCAGACAACTTCATCATGTTATTTTTGTTCCAATTTTTGGCTCGGTGCCATTCAGAAGGCGTTTAATATTATCGCGATGTGTAAACCACACAAGGGTTGCAATAAAAGCGCAAAGAGCCGGCAGGTTTGCACTAAAGCCAAAACCCCACGCAATAAAGGGCGTTAGTGCTGTTGCAACAAGCGCAGAAACGGAAGAATAACGCGTGATCGCTGCACAAAAAAGCCAAACCGCACAAGCCATAAGACCAACTTGCGGGGCAAGCGCCAGAAAGGCACCTAAAGAAGTGGCGACACCCTTACCACCTTTGAATTTTAACCAAACAGGAAATATATGGCCAAGCAAAGCAAAAAAAGCGGTCACAAGCGCAATATTAAAACTCGCATAATGATGCGCGAGCATAATAATGAAAGCGGCTTTAAAACCATCAAGCATCAAGGTTGCAAAAGCAATTTTTTTATTGCCTGTGCGTAAAACATTTGTTGCGCCAATGTTACCGGACCCTATTGTGCGTATATCACCAAGCCCTGCCAGTTTTGTTAAGATCAACCCGAAGGGGACAGATCCGCATAAATATCCAAGTACAGCCCATACAAAAACACTCATGAAGCGTGCCTTTGCGGGTTTAAAAGTAAATCTAAAATGGCCATGCGAACAGCCATACCATTTGCAGGTTGTTCAAAAATTACACTGCGCTCTGGGTGATCTGCAACGTCATCTGATATTTCAATGCCACGATTCATAGGGCCCGGGTGCATAACAATCGCATCGGGCTTTGCCCGTTTTAATTTTTCTTCGCTCAAACCAAAGCTTCGGAAGTAATCATGGTCTGAAAGAATGAGCCCTTCATTCATGCGTTCTTTTTGCAAGCGCAACATCATGACTACATCGCAATCTTTAATGCCGTCTTCAAGGGAATTGTGGGTCGTAACCCCAGCCGGTATTTTTTGCGGCCATAATAGTTCGGGCCCAACGATGCGCACAATAGCACCAAAGCGCGTTAATAGATGAATATTGTCAGCCGCAACGCGGGAATGCGACACATCACCGCAGATTGCAACGTTAAGGCCTTTAAGTGTGCCTTTGTGGTTTATCATTGTAAAAGCATCAAGAAGCGCTTGGGTTGGGTGCGCGCGCCAGCTATCCCCCCCATTGATAACAGGAAATTTTACGTGTGAAGCAATGTAGTTTGGTGCTCCAAAATCCTGATGCCGTATAATTAAAGCGTCAGGCGACATGGCTGCGATGTATAAAATCGTATCCATAAAAGTCTCACCTTTTACGAGAGAGCTTTGTTCCGGGTCCCATGTTACGATTTGGGCGCCAAGGCGGTTTGCTGCCAATGCAAAAGAAGTGCGTGTTCTTGTTGAAGGTTCAAAAAAAGCCGAGACAATAACTTTGCCAGCAAGAACGGGGGATGGATTTTTACAATTCAAATAGTCTTTGGCTAAATCCAGAATAAGGCTGATATCGGCATCTTTGAGGCTGGGAATATCCAGCAGATGCGCACAGCTTAAAGTAGAGGGGCGGAAAACAGGCTTAAGGGTCATATCTTTGGCTCATAACCTTTGAAAGGGCTTGGTGTCCAGATCTATTTATGAGCGTTGTATAAACAATGACTTGATTATGGTATCTCAATGATTCGATCTCGGGTTAAAATTTCAAGCTGGTCTTGTGGTGTTTTCAATAGCGTTGTCAGCACATTATAGGTGTGTTGCCCGCGTGTTGGCGGTGCGGTTTTATAGACAGCAGGCGTTTGCGATAATTTTACCGGCGCGCCGATGAAGTCCACAGGGGCCGTACAAAAAGGGTGCGTTAAAGGGACTACCATATTTTGTGCTTTGACCTGGTCAAGTTTTAAAACATCAAGCATTGGTAAAATAGGCCCGCATGGAACGTCAGCATTCCTGAAAAGGGCCAGCCAGTCATTTAAGTTTTTTGTTTTTAAAACAGCTTCAATCAGCGGGATAAGTTTTGCCCGATGTTCGACACGTAAGCTGTTTGTTTTAAAATCATCACGATCAAGCCACTCTTGTTTTTCGCAGCATTTTGCGAAAGCTTTAAACTGGTGGTCATTCCCTATTGCAATGATGATGTAACCATCCGCAACTTCAAAGCTTTGGTAAGGCACAATTGTGGTGTGTGCATTACCAATCTGTGGCGGGTTATGCCCCGACACTAAAGTATATTGCGCAAGATTGGTCATCATCGCCAATGTGGAATTTAAAAGACAAACATCGACCATCTGCCCCTGGCCTGTTTGGGTGCGATTGTTTAGCGCTGCTAAAATACCAATTGCTGCATTGAGGCCTGCAACATAATCGCTGACAGCAACGCCTACTTTAGTAGGGCCTTTTTCTGGCGTTCCCGTTGACGCCATAAGGCCGCCCATACCTTGAGCCAGAAAATCATAACCGGGTTCTGTTGCAAGCGGCCCAGATTGTCCAAACCCCGTAATCGCGCAATATATTAATCTTGGAAATTTCTGCTGGAGAGATTTATAATCAAGACCATATTTTTCCAGCCCCCCAACTTTAAAATTCTCGATCAGAATATCGCAATGTTCTAAAAGTTTTAGAATAAGCTTTTGCCCTTCAGGTCTGGAGATATCAATTGCAATCGATTTCTTGTTTCTGTTTGCGCAAAGGTAATAAGCGCTTTCAGTCGTATCCTGGCCCTGATCGTCTTTTAAAAAGGGAGGCCCCCATTTGCGTGTATCATCACCTTCAAAGGGCTTTTCAATTTTTAGAATATCTGCGCCCAGATCACCTAAAAGTTGTGTGCATATAGGGCCCGCCAGAACGCGGGAAAGGTCAAGTACGCGGATGCCGGAAAGAGCCCCCATTATTCAAATGCCCTTTGTACGATAAAGCTGAAAAACCAAAGCTGCATAACAAGAATGCCAACGCAAAATCCCGGGCCAGCAGGCAAGGTCAGGCCAGCTAAAGCAATTTTGCTTCTGGTTTTAAAAGCTCGTGTGGCGGCAATACCAAGCCCATGCAGCAGGCCCGCAAAGGCGCCAATTGTAATGGCCAGCACAACACCTTCCACGCCAAGCCATAGCCCAGATGCGGCCATCAACTTCACATCGCCCAGTCCCAAACTTTCTTGTTTGTAGTGCCAGTTACCTAAAGCGCGCACAATTAAAAGCATGCCCCCGCCAGCAACAGCCCCTAAAATCAAACCTTCAACACTCAGGAGTATGAAGTCCTGACTTGCGTGAAACACCAGACCAGTTAGTCCAAAAGCGGCAACATATTTATCAGGTAAAAGCCAGGTCTTCAGATCGATGACCGAAAGTGTGATCAAAAGACAAAATCCTGACGCAAGACATAATATTGATATCCAATCAGCAGCGGTTGCCATACACTCCAGCTTTCGTTACGGTTAATAAACGCGTGTCAGAATCACACTTTATACCGATGTCCTATGTCAGATACACCCAAAATTCTTGTCGTTGAAGATAATGACTTTGTTCGAATGCAGATTGTCCGCTATTTAGACGAAGGCGGTTTCTCTGTATTACAAGCCGCTGATGGCAAGGCGGCACAAGACCATGTCACAGATTCCCTGTCTTTAATTGTGGCAGATATTCGTATGGAACCTGTGGATGGTTTTGAATTTGTGAAGACCATTCAAACAAAAGGCCTTAAAATTCCTGTCATATTTGTAACAGGCGATCAAAATCCGGATATGCTGGCAGAAGCCTCAAGGCTTGGGGTAACAGCTGTCTTGATGAAGCCTGTTCAGAAAGATAGGCTTGTACAGATTGTGACCAGAGAAATTGAAAAACACAAACGCCTAAAGGCTTTGAATCCATGAGCGAAATGAAAAAATCAAAATATCACTCACTTCGCTTCAGAAGCCTGCTTTTAAGCACGATGATTCTAACCGCTTGTGCACAAGCCGATGTGCCCGGGAACAGGAATGTGAATATTCCTTCCCCAACTTATGCCAGTGAACGCCAGCCTGGTATTAACGAAAAGCCTGATAGCGTTACCTACCTGCCATTGGGCAAGGATGTGCTGATCCCCCAAGCGGGAAGTGGTGCTCCACTGCCAGATGAAATTGTGGGTCCGTTTGAACTGCGGGGCGAAACCCTTGCAGGGGCTTTGCAGCTTATTTTGTCAGGCTATGATATTCCGATTGCTTTTCAGACAGATCAGGCAACAAGCCGTACTATTACAGTCACAAATCTGAAGGGTCCGATTAATGAGGTTGTCCCCCAAATTTGTGGCTTGGCTGATTTATACTGTGCCTATGAACGTGGTGTTTTGACCGTTAAGGATAACGAGGTTTTTACCGTTGCCATCCCACCCATCGGCGAGGGGTCGGAACTGATGACACAAGTGGCAGCAGCCCTGCAAAGCATTGTGGGCGGTACCCCCATCATAGATACAGGCACGCGTACAATTGTTTATACAGCAACCAACAGATCCGCACAGATGGCGCAGCGTTACTTTCAGCGCATGCGTGCCGGCACCGCGATGATTGTTTATGAAACCTATATCTGGGAAGTAACGCTGGATAATGGAAATTCTGCGGGTATTAACTGGCGCTCGCTTGATCAGTTTGGACGCTTTAATGTGGGGATTGATGTGGCGGGCACTGTTTCTCCTGCTTTGGGTAATCCGATCAGTATTGGTCTTCCGACTACAGGAAGCACCAATTTTTCAACGGGCGATGTTTTGCGGTTTATCTCTACCTATGGCGCGGTAAAAACAATATCACAGCCACAAATTACTGTGATGTCAGGATCTTCAGCCCGTTTGCGTGTGGCTGAAACTCAAAACTATGTTTCCTCCATTTCACGAACCACCGATGATAATGGTGATGATACCGTTGCAACCGAAACAGATTCCGTTGACACCGGCTTTACGTTGGAAATTAATTCAAGCTGGGATAACGCAACAGTTTACGGGAATTTTAAAATCCTGCTCGAAGAAAATCTAGGCATTGATACGTTTGATGATAACCCTGATGCCATTGTACAGCTGCCCCGTACAACAGAACGGGAAGTTGAAACCAATGTTCGGGTGCGTCCGGGGGATTCTGTTTTGATTGCGGGTCTGGTGCGTGAAACAGATCAGTATGATAAATCGGGGCTTGGGCTTGAAAAACCAATTTTACCGGTTGAGCGGTCTGCCATCAGTTCAAATTCCGAACTTGTTGTTCTGCTTCGCCCCCGTGTGGTTGCGTTTGTATCGCCTGGCGAACAAATGCCTAACCAAAACGAAGTGACCCCACCTTTAGAATCAATGCTTTCGCAACAGCTTGAACCAGAATTCCCCGAAAAAGCCGCGCCTTTACCAGAGGCGGAAATTGTGGCTGAGCCTATAAACTCTGCGC
Source organism: uncultured Pseudobdellovibrionaceae bacterium (assembly GCA_964648505.1). Taxonomy (GTDB): domain Bacteria; phylum Pseudomonadota; class Alphaproteobacteria; order Micavibrionales; family Micavibrionaceae; genus CAZYMI01. The sequence goes on along the minus strand of CAZYMI010000004.1, from coordinate 130,937 downwards.
CATCGGCACCTGTAGAAGTGCCGGCTGTAGAAACATCGCCTGCGGCTTTAAAACAGAAGCCCCAAACAGAAAAATCACAAGAAGAAAAAGTGCAAGTACAACAGCCATCATTACCTGTTGTTCGCGCAACGCCTGCGCCGGTGATCGCGCCAGCCCCTCAGGCAGCGGCACAACCTCAGGCCGTACAGCCTGAAGTCGTGGCTGTTGATCCTCCAATTGAGCCGCCTGAAATGTTTGCGCGTGATATTGAACCAACGCCTACCCCTCAAGCAGCGCGTGCGCCCGTGCAGCCAACATCTTCTTCATCAATATTAGCGCCGCCCGTTCCGCCTGCTGATATTGGTTATCCTGATAGATTGCCTGAACCTTTAACCCCTGTCCCGTCTTCATCAAGGCCGATAGGAGTAATCCAATGATGCGTTTTATGAGTTCTGTTTCTTTGCCCGCCTTTATTTTAGCAGGGTTATTTGCTTTGTTTGCCTTTGCCCCTTCAGGGGAGGCACAAAATGCTTTCAGCGATCCTTCTGCGCGTGCAGGGGCAGCAACAGGTACGGGCCTTGTCGCGAAGGAAGAGGAAATCAGGGCTGGGGATATTTCAATCGGGTCAACAGCCCAAGTATTGGTTATTTTTCGCAATGAAGGGTCCCAGCCTGTAAAAACGGCGCAGGTTTTTTTGTATCCCTCTTCTGGTGTTTCAGCAAAAGTGGGTATGGACCAGTGTCGGCTTGAAACGCTGCCATCCGGTGCGGAATGTGCGATTGCCCTTGAAGTCAAAGGGCTTCAGCCTGGCCCATGGAGGATTGATTTTCTATTACGCCATGATGGACGCACACGTCAGGTTTCAACAACGGTTACGGGTACGGTCCAATCAACGGGGGATGCGAACAAAACACTTGTCAGCGATGTGCAGCCTCTGCCCGAGAAGCTTGACTTTGGCACCTTGAAAAGCAGCAAGCCATTGGTGCGGTCGGTTGTTTTGCGAAATGTCACATCCAATTCACTTGAAATTAAAAACGTCAATATTTTTGCCCCTGATCAGGGTGGATATTCCTTGGATACAGATTGCGAAAAGCTTGATCCGGGTGAAGCTTGCATTGCAACTGTTACATGGGCGCCCACACAAAAAGGCCCATCTGATGCTGTTTTAAATATTCAGCACACTGGGCCTACAAGTGTTACAAGCGTGCCGTTGACAGGTATTTTTGAACCTGAAGAAGTGAAGCGCGCTGAAATTTTCCCTGAAGCTGTTCCGGGCAAAGGCTTGCTGGTTTCATCGCAAGATGAAATTGATTTTGGAACATCGGTCGGCAGCGAAGCGGCTTTTACGGTTTCTCTTGTGAATGTGGGGGATAATCCGGTGACAATCGGTGCGCTTGATCTTTCTGGCACAGATAACGGCATTTCTGTCATTAAACGCGGCTGCAAGGTAGGCACCTCGCTCGAACCTATCGAAGCATGCCCTTTAACCTTAAGCTGGAACCCTGTGCGTGAGGGTGCAATCCTTGATGATATCACCATACGTCATGATGGCGCACGCGGTGTTCTTGTTTTACCAATCAAAGGAACATCAACAGCGATTGTCAGCAAAGATTCTCAAGCAATTGTCACGCGTGACGGCGAACTTGAAAAAACCATAGATAAGTCGCAATCGCTTCAAGGCTTTATTGTCACATCTCACGCTTCAACACGGGCGATTATTTCAGGCCCAGGCGGCAGCCGAGTTGTCATAAGCGGTAAAAAAGTTGTCTTGGGCGGGGTCAGCTGGACGGTGCAAATTGTACCATCCGGGGTCGAATTTATTGATGGCAAGGATAAAGTGACCTTGTTATTTGACCGTTCTTTATCTTCTGTTAACCGGAATGCCGGACAATCAGATTCAGGAACAACAACAGCGGCGCCAGCAGCCCCAGCAGCGGGGGCTGGCCCGTAATAACAAAATTCTAGGGCCATGTCTGATCAAAGTACAACAGTGCAAGATGAAAATATTCGTATGACAGAAAGCGCTAGTTTTCCTGTTGATACGCGCTTGGATGATCGCCGTACCAAAGAATTAGGCCCCCTTGAAGGGGTTGAACGTCGTCAGTGGAAAGATCGCAGAAAAGTTCGCTCGTCTGAAGGGCGGGAAAGATATCTTGACATGGTCCAGCGTGAGCGAACCATGTTCAGCGATCAAGGCGTTCTTAGAACAACAGATCAATTACTTGATCTTGCGGGCACGGTTACACAAAGCGATGAAGAAGAAAAAGGGGTGCGCGATAATGCGAATGGCGATTTATTGCGCGCGATGCTTCCTGTGCAATCATGGCTTCCGCTTTCAATTCATTTGATTGGTTTGCAGCAAGGTGTTCTTAAAATTGCGCCGCTTAATGATTTGTCTGAAAGACAGATTGATGCCCTCATTTCAACAGCTACCCGTTCCGGATTTTATGTGGAACGGATTGAATCTGAAATCTGGGACCGCGCCCTTTTAACTGAAACGTTGCGCAAGGTGCATGATTTGTCTGCTGACCGCTGCGAAAAAACATTATCTCAATGGCTTGAAGATGTTGATAACGGCATTCTATTAAATCAGTTTCAGCGCGATTTGATGGCAGAAGCTTTGCAGTTGCGCGTATCTGATATTCACCTCACACAAGATAACAATCCCGATGCGCCCAACTGGATCCGGTATCGTGTAAATGGCGATATGATCCCTATGCATTTGCTTCCCTCTGATGCCATGGCGCGTTTGACAACATTAATTAAGCGAGATGCGGGTTTAAACTTCGGGGATAGAACAACTCCCAAAGACGGGCGGTTTTCTTTTACCTGGCAGGGCCGTGCGATTGATGTGCGTGTTGCCGCTGGCCCGCATGCGCAAGATGGTGAAAAGCTGACCTTACGTTTACTTGATAAAGCGGCGCTTAAAGGGTTTGATGAATTGTTTAAACGCCACGAGGATGTAGGCGATTATCTGGCTCAGTTGCTCTCCCCTGAAATCAAGGGCGGTGGCGGTATGGTTTTGCTGTCTGGTCCTACGGGGTCTGGTAAAACAACCACACTTTATGCTGCCATTCAGCAGATTGATCGCAGGCGCAAACATGTTCTCACGATTGAAGATCCAATCGAATACGAATTGCGCTACGCCACACAATGGCAGGTGCGCCCCGGAATGCCCGGTGGTGAATTTTCTGATTTGATCAGAGCGGCTATGCGTCACGATCCTGATTATATTATTATCGGGGAAATGCGCGATGCCTTTACGGTTGAAACATCTCTGAAAGCAGCCGAGTCAGGTCACACGGTGATTTCAACGGTTCACGCCGATACAGCGCTTCAAACCTTTGAGCGTTTGCGTTCCTTGATGCCGACAGACAAAGAACGCGCTTCTACATTTACACTGGCGCAGCAGGTCCGGGCTATTTTAAATCAACGTCTTGTCAAAACCTTGTGTCAGGGTTGTGCGCACAGATCCATATCCGGCAAGGTGTTAAAGGCATACGAACTTGAAATGCTGGGCATTACAGACAACATTGAGGTTCGAACACATAACTCCAGCGGTTGTGATTTATGCAACCGTACGGGTATTGGGGGCCGAACGCTTTTGCTTGATGCGTTGATTATACCGTTAGGTCCGTCGCAACGTGGCCCTCTTTATGATGCTTTATGCACGAATGTAAATGATGTTGTGAATGTACCAGGTGTTATTTTCCATTCCCGCCGCGATGGTCTTGTGGATCTGGTTTCAAGCGGTTTGGTTGATCCGAAGTCTGCTATTTCTTATCTTGAGAGCTGAGGCGAGGCGATGCATCAGTGGGTTGTTGAAGTTGCTTATGATACAAACAAGGGTGCTAAGACTGCCTTTGAAACCTTTTAATTGCCAACCCCTGATGATGTGCGGGCGGAGGTGTCAAAGAAAGGTGGTTTTGTTCTAAATATACGTGAGCATAAAAGAAGTCCGGTTGAACGGATTCTGGCCAGGTCAAGTTGGTGGCAGGTTCAACTTCTGCGCGGTATTCAGTTTCGATCAGGGTCTGTTTCGCCAGGTGTAGCACTGTGGCGCATTATTCAAGCTGAAACAAATCCAACACGCCAGAATATTCTGGCCCCAGCGCGTGAAGCCTTGGCACGCGGTATGGGCGTTATTGATGCTTTAAAATCATTAAGTATTTTTGATCACGGAACAATTGCGATTTTATCTGCTTCTGAAAGATCCAACAAACTGCATGAAGGAATACCGCACGCTATTCATTCCATTAACAATAAGCGAAAAAATACGCGCGCGATTATGGGTACGATGGCCTGGCTTGCTTTTGATGTGATATCAATTGTGCAATCGCTGCTTTGGGGTAAGCCCATGGTGCTTGGCTATTTCAGGGAAAATCCACCCAAAGACGATCCCGAGAAAATGGCCCAGTATGAATCCACAGTCAGTAACCTTGAGCTGACGTGGGATATACTGATCTGGTTTGCGTTTTTAATGGCCGGATTTATGGCGTGGTGTGTATTTTCGTTTGTGATGAATCGTGGAAAGTCAGACTGGCCAACGGCGCGGATTGTCAGGCGCATTCCTTTGATATCAGGTTATCTGCGTGACCTTGGTTTTTCTGATTCGATGATTGCTGCATCCCGTATGTTGCGTGGCAACGTGCCTATTTCTGATGCCTTGCGACAATCATCCGAGGCCACGAATGTTCCTGAAATTTCCCAGTACTGGAAAGATGCGAATATTGATTTGCGCCGTGGTGTTAATCTTGGGGTGGCCCTCGATCGTCACCCGCTCAGTAAGGCAGAACGATTAGAACTCGCTTCGCTCTCTGATCTGGGGCAGGTGGCAACGGTCATGGAATCTATTTCTGAATTGCGCGCGCAGGCTGCAAAAACCAAGCACTCTTTAATTGTATGGATGGCTTTCTTTTTAACAGCCGTGTATCTGGTTATCGCGTTTGGAAGTGCTATTTATGCGTTGCAGGTTATGAATATGGGTATGGATAATATGATGGGCGGGTTGATGGAGGGTGTGACATAACGCTGCAACCCCCTCGACCTGAAGCAATTATTCCCTTATTCTACTCTCTGTTATGGCCATAAACGAATCATCAAAAATTACGAAAACTCCTGCTCAGCCTTTACGTCCCGGGATGACTGAATTCATCGCGGGCGAAAAGGATTCGTTTGTGAGTGATTTAAAACCTTATCTGCCTTCAGATTTAATTGGCGGTTCTGTGCCCCATGTTGTTGGGACAGAAGTTGAGGCGGTTTGGAACGCAGCTTCTCAGGCCTGTGCTACTGAAAAAGTGCATTTTGTGTTTTCAGTGGAAGGTGGAAGATGCTGGTATCTGGCGTGCCCATCATCATCTTTGGCATCAAATCCTGATAGTTGGTGCCCACTTGCAGCAGCCCTGCCAGGCAATAGTGAATATTGGGATAAAGACACCGTGTATCTTTATGAACAAGAAGGTCTTGCAAGTGCGCTGCGCTGGGATACTGATTCTGGTCGTATGCAAGTTTTTGTTGGTGCCGCAAGAACGCTTTTGCCCAAAGTGCAGTCTATGAATGCAAATTTTGTCACCATTAATGCTGAAAATATTCAGCAGGTTCCATGGCGCTCTCTTGCGCTTAAAACAGAAATGCTTTCTCGCGGGGTTGCGCGCATGCTTTTAGTCACTGGTATTATGGCCGTTGTCAGCGTAGCTGTTATTCTAGGGCTTCAGTTTTTTTACACCAACCTGACAATGGGCACGCTTTCAAAAGTTAGAGCTCAGACGGAAATGGCATCCCAAGAATTAATCACAAAAGCCTATCTGACTATGCAAAGCGATACAGCTCGCCATATGGCCCGTATTTCAGAACTTTATTCGATTGCATCTCAAGCCGATGGTAATTTGACCTTATATAATGTGAAAGAAGGCGGCGTTGTTGAATGGGAAGCGCGTGTTTCTCCTACCTTCCAAAACCAGATCTCGCAGCTGGGGGGTCAGGTGCAGCCGGGCTTTGATACAGATGGTCGCGTCAAGATCAAGGGCACAAAATGACAAAATCTAGCCCTTTAGACAAAATAGACAAAAATTTATCTAAATTAAAAGGCTTCTTAAGGCCTTATGCTTTAAACTGATCTTAGGGGATATAAATGGCATCACTGCCCAAGTTTAATTTAAACATGAAGGCGTTGGATTGGCGGGTACTCAACCGCTACACAAATTCGCAGGCTACAAAAGATTTAAATAAGTTTCTTGAGAAGTTACCTCAACATACAGGTAATGGCGTTTTGATTGCTGCAGGCATTGCTTGGGCTCTTGCTGCTGGCCTTGGGTTATTTACATCTATTCAAGTGCAGCAGCTTACAGCGCTTAAAGCTAAATTAGTAGAAGCTGAAGCGTTGCTGCCTATTGTGCCCGTCATTAAAGAAAACCCTGTCGATACAAACGAGTTGGAACAATTCGCAAAATCAGCCCGCGAGTACTACAAAGGGCTAGACATAAGAGTTGACACAAATAAAATCACAGTAACGTCCAGTGGCACAGATGCATTTCCGCTTTTTCGTGAGTTTTTAAGCCAGGTCCCGAATGGGGGGCAAGGCTGGAAGATTACGCTTGATTCTATGTGTGCAGGGCGTGAATGCAAAGGAAGTCAACTCTCAGCAACTTTAAAAGTTAACAAAATCACTGTCGACAAGCCCGCCAGCCCATCATAAACTTTAAACAGAATCTTAAGGAGAATAGAATGACCAGAACAAACACCTACAGACAGTCAGAAGCAGGGAACGTCTTGTTTTTGATTTTGATTGCGGTTGCACTTTTTGCAGCCCTTTCTTATGCCGTAACGCAGTCCACCCGTTCCAGCGGTGATGCGTCATCTGAAACAAACCTGATTTCATCTGCTTCGATTACGCAGTATCCGTCTGCTATCAGAACAGCCACTGTCCGTATGATTATCAACGGCACAGGGCCAACAGAACTTTTGTTTGATCCACCATCATCCTTTGGTTCACTGTCAGCAGTGCAGCAAGCGCGCAATGTTTTTCACCCATCGGGCGGTCAGGCAACATTTCAAAACGCGCCAGCTGATATTATGGCGAACAACGCACAAGGGCAGTGGTTTTTTAATACACACTTTGAAGTGCTGAATTTAGGAACAGCTGTGGCATCAAGCTCTGATGGAAACGAAATCATCGGATTTTTGCCCGGTATTAAACAAGGTATTTGCTCGAAGTTGAATGATGAGGCGGGTATTGGCACAACCATACCGGTTGTAACAGCATCGATTTCTGCTAACTATTCGCAGCAACAAAATATTTCATATACGTTACCTGCGTCTGAAACAATCTTAGGAACGGTTGCCTCAACAACTCTTCTTTCAGGCCAGCCTTTCGGGTGTTTCCGCAACACTGCAACGGGTGACTATGTTTATTATCATGTTCTGGTTGAACGCTAGATCGTGAACGATATAAAACCGCAATACAAAGCCAGCGCCTTGGACCGGGCGCTGGTTTTTTCGTCAAGGCGCGGGAGCGCACTTGTGTACATTTTGATTGCGATTGCCCTTTTGGCTGCGTTGACGGTATCGCTGGTTGATTCGTCTAGCCAAAGCGCGCAGACACAAAATACAACCCGGGTGATCTCAGAATTAAAATCCCAAATACAAACCATTCAGGCAGCTGTACAAGAATGTGCGCTCACGTATCCTGCAGGTGACCCAACAATAGTAACAGTTGATCCCGGTGCTACAGATTTAGGTGCGCGCACGCCCTATCCAATTAAACCGAATTCTACCCATTTTACGGGCCAGCCTATTGGGCCTACATCATCAAACCGGCTTAAAGATCTTCGCTGCCCAGGGAATCCAGGGGGTACAAAAAACCACGCCTTGATTTTTTCGGGGACCACAGGAAAGTTTCTGCCACCGCCCGTTGCTTTGTTTGATGATGCCACAAACGGAGAGTGGCGATATTATAACGGCGCAGACGGCGTATTTTTTTACATCATGACGAACGCAACTGATCCTTATATCGCTGCCGCATTAACCAAGCTGGATAGTGAATTTGCTGCCTGCGAGGTTGATAATATCGACGCTACCGCAGCGGGTGTTAATATCACGCTTGATGCGTCGCCATTAACATGCGTTTCTGGGTATAGATGTTTGCGCTATTGGATGATAAGGGCTGCAACTACAACGCCAGCGTGTCCTTAAAAACATATATTAAAACACATAAAGGGGGCACCAAGTATAATCGATCTTGGTTTATGCGTGGCCTAATGCCTTTACAATTTCTTCCGTCATTTTTTTAGCGTCCCCTAAAAGCATCCAGGTGCTTTGTTGGTAAAATAGCGGGTTATCAATACCTGCATAACCTGACCCGAGTGATCGTTTAATAAAAAATACTGTTTTCGCTTTCTCAACATCGAGTACTGGCATGCCGTAAATTGGTGATGTCGTATCGGTTTTTGCTGCCGGATTTGTGATATCGTTCGCACCGATCACATAAGCAACATCGGCTTGAGAAAAGTCACGATTGATATCTTCAAGTTCAAACACATCATCGTAAGGCACATTCGCTTCAGCAAGCAAAACATTCATGTGCCCGGGCATGCGGCCTGCAACGGGATGAATAGCGTATTTAACGCTAACACCGTCTTTTTTCAAAATATCTGCCATTTCCCGCAAGACGTGCTGCGCTTGCGCAACAGCCATGCCGTAGCCGGGTACGATAATGACAGAAGATGCGTTTTTCATGATAAAAGCGGCGTCTTCTGCAGATCCGACCTTGACTGTTTTGTCTGACGTGTCTGCCACGCCGGAAGTTTGTTCGCCACCAAACCCCCCTAGAATAACGGATAGGAAAGATCGGTTCATCCCCTTGCACATGATGTAAGATAAAATAGCGCCAGAAGCACCCACAAGTGCGCCTGTTACAATCAGCAAGTTATTTTGTAATGTAAAGCCGATGCCAGCTGCCGCCCACCCTGAATAGCTATTGAGCATTGAAACAATAACCGGCATATCCGCTCCACCGATCGGGATGATCATGGTCACGCCAAGCACAAGGGCAATGAGAATAAGAGCCCAGAAAAAGAATGCGCTTTCGGTCTGGCACAGTAAAATAACGCTCAGTATAACGAGAAGCCCAAGTGCCGCATTTACAAGATGCTGTCCTTTAAAGGTGATGGGTTTTCCACTGATAACCCCTTGAAGCTTGCCAAAGGCAATAATCGATCCTGTAAAGGTAATGGCACCTATAGCAGCCCCTAAAGACATTTCGATTAATGATCCAATGTGAATATGCCCGCTTGTGCCGATATGATAAGCTTCAGGATTGTGAAACGCAGCCAATGCAACGCATACCGCAGCAAGCCCTACAAGCGAGTGAAAAGCAGCAACAAGCTGCGGTAAGGCTGTCATCTGAATTTTCAGCGCCGTCACTGTGCCAATTGCGCCGCCAATGATGATTCCAAGCACAATAAGCCAGTAAGATTGAACAGACGGTCCCGAAATTGTCGTCAGGATCGCCAAAGCCATGCCGACCATGCCATAGGTAAGGCCTCGCCGCGCTGTCTCGGGGCTTGAGAGCCCGCGTAGCGATAAAATAAATAAAACCGAAGAGACAAGATAAGATAAACCAGCGAGCATAAAAAAACCTATGATTTCTTTTTAAACATGGACAACATCCGGCGCGTGACGATAAACCCGCCAAATATATTGATTGAAGCCAGAACAACGGCAATAAAACCCATCACTTTAGAAAAAGTAAATGTAACGGGGCCAGCGGCAATTAAAGCACCAACAATAATCACAGATGAAATTGCGTTTGTAACACCCATTAAAGGCGAATGAAGGGCAGGGGTAACGCGCCACACAACATAGTAACCTACAAAGCAGGCCAGTATAAAAACGGTTAGACCACTTAAGAAAAAACTATCAGCGCCAGAAGGGGTGTGCTGAACAAGTGTTCCAGCCTGCAAGGCCAATGCTTCGGCCTTGCTTGCTAAGGTTTTTGCGCCCGTGGCCAGATCAGCGGCTTGATCAGGGAAATTTGAAAGTTCACTGCTCATTTGGTTATAATCCTTCTTTTGCTTTAAATGCGGAATGAATAATATCGCCTTTGTGTGTCAAGGCGATAGCTTTAATAATGTCATCATCCCAAGGGAGCGAAAATTCAGCCTTATCCTTAAGAGTCATTAAATCAATTAAATGAAAAAGGTTTCGTGCATAAAGCGCAGATGCATCATAGGCAATACGACTGGGCAGGTTTCTAAAACCGGCAATTGTGATCCCGTTTGTCTGGATAATTTCACCCGACACAGATAAAGCGCAATTACCGCCTTGTTCAACAGCCATATCGATTATAACAGATCCGGTTTTCATTGATTTAACCATATCTTCGCTGATCAGGCGTGGTGCTGGACGGCCGGGGATCAGTGCGGTTGTAATCACAATATCTTGTTTGGTAATCACATCAGCAATCAGCGCTGCTTGTTTTGCTTTAAATGCATCAGACATTTCTTTGGCGTAGCCGCCAGATGTTTCAGAAGCTTTAGTTTCCTCATCTTCAATCATAACAAAAGTTCCGCCCAGGCTTTGCACCTGTTCACGGGCGGCAGGTCTCACATCGGTTGCTGAAACGACCGCGCCCAATCTTTTTGCCGTTGCAATGGCCTGAAGACCGGCAACGCCAGTGCCCATAACAAAAACACGCGCGGGGGCAATGGTTCCGGCTGCTGTCATCATCATTGGAAAGGCACGCGGGATAAGGGCTGCCGCTTCAATAACGGCGCGATAACCAGCCAAGTTCGCCTGAGAAGAGAGCACATCCATATTCTGGGCCCTTGTTATTCTTGGCATAAAATCCATTGTAAGCGCTGTAATGCCAGCTTGTGCATAGGCTGTTATAAGGTTGGTCTGCCGATGAGGATCAAGCATGCCAATGATGCAGGTCTCTTTTTTTATTTGCGCTATATCAGCAAGGGGGATACCGCGAACGGTTAATATAATAGCCTGCGATAGAGCATCTGCCCGTGTTGTCATCCGTGCGCCGGCTTGCACATAAGAAGGATCCGGGTACCCTGCTGCCGCACCAGCGTTATTTTCAAGGCAGATATCATAACCCATGGCCTTAAGTTTTCGGGCAATTTCGGGGGTTAAAGCTACTCTGTTCTCGTCTGGGGCTGTTTCCCTTATAATTCCGATTGTCGTGCTCACGCAGGCCTCTATATTATGAAGATAGATTTACACAACAACCATGCCCCATCTTGACGGGCTTGTGAAGACAGGCCAGCATTACGACAATGCTTATATCGCTGCATATACAAAATGTTGTTTTGATAGACCGCCTCCAGATTGATTTTGCGCGGGGCCTTTCAGCGCTTACGGGCGAAACGGGCGCGGGAAAATCTATTTTGCTTGATGCGCTTGGTCTGGCGCTCGGGGCGCGGGCAGATAGCGGGCTTGTTCGTTCGGGGGCAAGCATGGCGCAGGTGATTGCAACTTTTCATGCCCCTACGGTAAAAAATGTACTTGAAAATCATGGTGTTCAAACACAAGAGCATGATTTTACGCTTATACTTAAGCGTCAGGTTTATACGGACGGGCGTTCAAAAGCTTTTATCAATGACCAACCTGTATCAGCGGGCCTTTTAAAAACAATCGGGACAGCGCTTGTTGAGATACATGGTCAGTTCGATACACAATCGCTTTTAAATGCATCTGAACATCTGGGCATGCTTGATCGTTTTGCAGGGCTACAAGGCGAATGCGATGATGTGGCAAGCTTGTATGACTCCTGGCAGAAAGCAGAACAAGACTTGGCAGCTTTGCGGCATACAGCGCAAGAAGCAGACAGGCAAAAATCATATCTGCAACAAGCTGTTGAAGATTTAGAAGCCCTAGCCCCGCAGGTCGATGAAGAAAAAGCCCTTCTAGCAAAGCGAATCACGCTTCAGCATCGTGATGCTGTTTTAAATGCCTGTCAGCTTGTGCATGATTATATAAGCGGAGAAGGAGGCGCTGATGAGAAATTACTTTCATCTTTGCGCGTTTTAGAAAAGACAGCTCAAAAAGCGGGATTGATTTTTGACTCAGTCATTCAAAAAATTTCCATGCTTCGGCATGATTTGGATGAAATACTTTCTAATGTTTCCACAATTGCCGGTACTGATAGCGAAGCAGGTGAATCCCTTGAAGCACTTGACGATCGTATTCATGATTTGCGCCAGATGGCGCGACGTTATCAGTGCCAGCCGGATGAATTGAACAATAAACTAGAAGCATTTAAATCATCCTTATCTTTAATTGCATCAGGCGATGACATGATCGCCCGACAGCAACAGGTTGCGCACGGGGCAGCCAAAGAATATCAGAGGCATGCACAAAAGCTGTCTGATAAAAGAAAACAAGCGGCCAAAAAACTGGATCAGGGCGTGATGCGCGAATTGCCCCCTCTTAAGCTGGAAAAAGCGCATTTTGAAACGCATATTTTATCACAAGAGATGCCAAAAAATTGGGGCCGACACGGTATTGATACGGCTGCATTTTTAGTTTCAACAAACCCCGGGGCACCGCCGGGCCCGCTTGCTAAAATTGCATCAGGCGGGGAGATGGCGCGTTTTATGCTAGCTTTAAAAGTTGTTTTAATTTCCTCAGAGGGGCCGCAGTGCCTTGTGTTTGATGAGGTAGATAGCGGCATCAGCGGGGCAACGGCAGATGCGGTGGGTCAGCGTTTAGCTAAACTTTCGCAAAGCCAGCAAATTCTGGTGGTAACCCATTCTCCACAGGTGGCGGCTTTGGCAAATCAGCATTTCGTTGTACTTAAGTCTTCAGAAAAAATGGAAACGCTTACAACAATTCAGCCCTTGCTTGATAAAGCAGCAAGGCGTGAGGAAATTGCGCGTATGCTGTCAGGCGCATTAATAACCGATGAGGCGCGGGCTGCAGCGCATAAGCTGCTTGAAAAGCAGGCAGCTTAATGATGCGTCCTAAAATATCAAATGAGTATAAGATAAGGCACACTGAACTTGTTGAGCTTTTACGCTATCATGATGATTTGTATTACAGTCAGGATAACCCCGAAATTTCTGATGCGCAGTACGATGATCTGCGTCTTGAATTGCTCGCCTTGGAAAAATCTTATCCCGAACTTGTAACAGCCGACAGCCCGTCACAAAAAGTAGGGGTCAGGCCTGCTCAGGGTTTTGGCAAAATTACGCATCGCCTGCCAATGCTGTCTTTATCGAATGCGTTTAGTGATGAAGATGTACACGATTTTGTTGCCCGCGCCCAAAAATTTTTAAATTGGCCAAAAGATGAAACATTTGAGATTATTGCAGAACCTAAAATAGATGGGCTGTCATGCGCTTTGATCTATGAAGGGGGCGTACTTATGCAAGCGGCCACCCGTGGCGATGGGTATGAAGGGGAAGATATAACAGCAAACATCAAAACAATTGCAGATATTCCGCATTCTATATCAAACGCACCTGAAAGATTTGAAGTGCGCGGGGAAATTTATATGCGCAAAGCCGATTTTATTGAGCTGAATAAACGTCAGGAAAATGAAGGCAAGCCGGTTTTTGCTAATCCACGCAATGCCGCCGCAGGAAGTGTCAGGCAACTTGACGCAAGAATTACAGCGTCAAGGCCTATTCATTTTTTTGGGTATTCCTTGGGGGAATGTTCGCAAATACTATCCCTAACGCAGTGGGGTATACGTCAGGCGCTTTGTGATCGTGGCTTTATTCAAGCGGAGCCTGCAAAATTATGCGTATCTGTTTTTGAAATGTTGGAAACCTATCGCGCTATTTTAAGTGCGCGCGAACAGTTGCCGTTTGAAATTGATGGCGTTGTGTATAAAATTAACCGGCTGGATCTTCAAGATAGGTTGGGTTTTGTGTCGCGTGCCCCACGATGGGCGACAGCGCATAAATTCCCTGCCGAGCAGGCTGTGACCCGCATTGAGAATATTTCCATTCAAGTTGGTCGGACAGGCGCGTTAACACCGGTTGCCGATTTAATTCCTGTCAGGGTTGGTGGGGTTGTGGTGGCGCGAGCCACCTTGCATAACGAGGATGAAATTAAGCGCAAAGATATTCGTGTTGGCGATTCAGTGATTATTCAGCGTGCCGGCGATGTTATTCCACAAATTGTCCGTGTTGAATTTGAAAAGCGTCCTGTTCAAAGTTTTACTTTTCGTTTTCCGGATCACTGCCCGGCTTGCGATTCTAAAACAGGCAGACAGGAAGGGGAGGTTGTGGTTCGATGTACCGGAGGATTGATTTGCCCGGCCCAAGCAACTGAGCGCATTCGACATTTTGTATCACGCGATGCCTTCGATATTGAAGGGTTTGGTGAAAAAATTGTTTTGGAGCTTTTCGAGAGCGAAGACGTGCGTGTGCCATCAGATATTTTCACCCTTGAAGAGCGCGATCAATCGTCTTTAACGCCACTAAAAACCCGCGAGGGGTGGGGGGCGCTTTCAGCAAAAAAACTTTTTGAATCAATTCAGGCACGGCGTCAGGTGCCTTTGGCTAGGTTTATTTATGCGCTTGGGATCAGACAGGTGGGGCAGGCAACAGCGAAAAAGCTGGCGCAACATTATCTGACCTGGGCTTTGTTTCGCCAAACATTGCAAGCTATTGACGGCGAGGATTCTCAGGCCTATCAGGACCTTTTAACCATTGACGATGTAGGCCCTTCGGTCGCGCAGTGTTTGATTGATTTTTTTGCTGAAATCAGAAACGCACAAGAACTTGATCGGCTTGAAGCGGCTTTAACAATTTCAGATCATCCTAAGCGTCAGGAATTAGATACGGCTGTTTCTGGAAAAACTGTTGTATTCACAGGAACGCTTTTAACCATGACACGCGATGAAGCTAAAGCCAAAGCGGAATCACTTGGAGCAAAAGTTTCCGGATCGGTATCGGCTAAAACAGATTACCTTGTTGCAGGTGCAGATGCCGGATCAAAATTGAAGAAGGCGCAGGAGCTTGGTGTAAATATTCTCAGCGAAGAGGATTGGGCCAAGTTGATTAATTAACGCATAACAAAACCTTGTTCACGCTTAAGCGCATCAAGTCGCGCAAGCGCTGCTTCCAGATCAGCGGGGTAAGTGCGTCGTTCAACAAATTCACCGCCACCTGCGCTTCTGGTAATAGATAGTTCGATAGCCCTTGAAAGAAGCTCAGCAATCGCAACATCGCGCTGATTGAGCGCAATGATAAAAGCTTCAAAAATTTTATCCGACAAACGAGCGCGTTCAGGTTGTGAAGATCGCGTATTCATATTATTCACCCTAAGTTGATAAAATCAAGCTTACCACAATCAGATAGTTCGTTCTAGGAGGCGGTCAAACCCTTCCCAGAATTTTTTTTGTAAAACATCGGTTTCCATTAATATCTCGTGCCCCGCCCCTTCAATCGTAATGGTATCGCAGCCTTTAATACGGCGCCCTAAGGCCTGGCTTGCCTGGTTATCAACAATCATATCTTTACCTGAAATGGCCAGAAAAACAGGGGTGGTCATGGCCGAAAGATCGGTTTGTTTAATTTTGGCGCAAGATTGTATGGCCGCATGCACCCACCCAAAAGTAGGATCGCCCGTGCGAAGCTGAGGGTTCTGCCGGCATAAATCCATATGAAGTTTGTCGCGAACAGGATCGTGAGAAAATAATCCGTTTCCCGGCGTGCTTCTGGCCTTAAAAGAATCCTCTCCGTTTGAGCTTATGGTGCGCTCTGAAAACAAGGCTAGAATGCCCGACACAATTTGCGCGCCGGTCATCCCCATCCAGTGAACGGCCTGAATACCAAACATAGGCGCGGCCAATGCCAATCCATTAAACAAGGCGGGTCTTTCAAAAGCAGATCTAAAAGCAATATGGCCGCCCATTGAACTGCCTAGACCAATGCGCTTAAGCTGGGGTGAAAAATGGGTGGGTAGAATTTTTTCAATCCATATCGTCAAATCATCAACATACTCAGAAAAATTGCGGCTATGGCATTTTAATCGGTCTGGTAAAGACCGGTCGGATAGGCCGTGATCGATCCAGTCAATTGCCGCTACAGCATAACCACGATCAAGACAGGCCTGTATGGTTTCAACATATTTTTCTATAAATTCTGTTCGTCCTGGTAAAATCAGAATCAAGCCTTTTGGGTTCTCAGTAAAGTGTGTTGCATAGCGCAGATTTTGCCCTCTGGCGTTGCGGAAATATTCGTATTTCAGTGTTTTTGCGGCATCATGGGGCATTTATTTTCCTGCAATCAAGGGTCTTTGGTTTTTGGTTAGGCTATTCAATCGTGGAGAGGTGATTTATACAAGGCAGAATGAATATCAAAGGTCTCGAAGACTTAAAAGAGCCGATTTCAGTGGCAACCTCTGGCGGGGCAGATAGTCTCGCGCTTACCCATCTGCTTTGCTATGGAACAAATGTGCCCGTTCATGTGCTGACTGTTGACCACGGGCTTCGAGCTCAATCATCCGCCGAGGCGGCTTATGTTGTCGATTTGGTAAAAGAATGGCCTAATGCGATTGTCAAAACGCTTATTTGGAGGGGTGAAAAACCAACCACTCGAATTTTAGAGGCTGCCCGCCACGCTCGTTATCATCTGTTGTCTGAGTATTGTAAGGCGCAGGGGGTTAAAAGGCTTTATCTGGGGCATCATGGCGATGATCAGGCTGAAACATTATTGACGCGCCTTGCAAAAGGAAGTGGCGTTGATGGTCTTGTGGCAATGCGTGAAAATCAGCCCTATGACCATCAGCTTACAATGATCCGTCCTTTGTTAAAGTTCAGGCATGAAGATTGTATAGCCTATTGTCAGGCGCATAACCTTGTTTGGGTTGAAGATCCTTCTAATCATAATCAAGCCTATCTTAGACCGCGTTTGCGTGCGGCCCAAAATGTTTTAGGAAAAGAAGGGCTAACCGTGCCACGGTTAATGCGAACTTGCGAACGGCTTTATGAAGCATCCCTTACACTAGAATGGGCGCAAGATCAGCTATGGGATCAAGCGCTTGTCAGCCATACATCCGATCAGTTTATTTTTCGGGTTGATGCTTTTCGGCCCGCCCCTCCTGATCTGGTGACAAGGGTTATTCGTAAGGCCATGAGGACGCTATCCCCGAATCGCACCTACGACCCGCGCCTTGAGAGAGTCGAGGCCCTCGTTTACGATTTTATGGTATCTTGGGATATGAAAGGCAGAACGCTTGGCGGGTGCCATATTGCCGTTCGCCAGAGGGATCAAACGCTTGTGATTTCAAGGGAATAGCCGTTGCTCTTGTTCCCTTGGACAAGCAGCCTATTTTCCTTCTATATTAGAGCCTCAACCAAGGATCATTTTCGTGAACAATAATAATCTTAGCCGTAATGCGCTGTTCTGGCTGGCAATCGTTATTTTGCTGGCTTTCTTATTCAATGTTTTTCAGTCTGCAAATAAATCCGCCCCCGGTCAGGCAGAAGTTATTGCGTATAGCGATTTCATGGCTGCGGCAAAAACGGGTACGATTGGTGACGTTATCATCAAGGGTCAGCAGATTGATGGTCATTATGCTTCTGGTGGTCAGAAATTCAGCGTGATGATTCCAAATGGCGAAAATGTTGTTGAACGCTTGAAGGATACTTCAGTGCGCATTAAGGCAGAGCCTTTGGATCCGGATCAGATTTCCGCGCTTTCAATTTTTGTATCCTGGTTTCCGATGCTTCTTTTGATTGGGGTTTGGATTTTCTTTATGCGCCAGATGCAAGGGCGTGGTGGTGGCGGGGCCATGGGGTTTGGTAAATCACGCGCCCGCATGCTTACAGAAAAACAAGGTCGTGTTACTTTTGCTGATGTGGCAGGCGTTGATGAAGCCAAGCAAGAACTTGAAGAAGTGGTTGAGTTTTTAAAAGATCCACAAAAGTTTCAGCGCTTGGGTGGTAAAATTCCTAAGGGTGTTTTGCTGGTGGGTCCTCCTGGTACGGGTAAAACCTTGATTGCGCGTGCGGTTGCAGGCGAAGCCAATGTTCCGTTTTTTACAATTTCCGGTTCAGATTTTGTTGAAATGTTTGTGGGTGTGGGTGCATCGCGTGTGCGCGATATGTTTGAGCAAGGTAAAAAACACGCGCCGTGCATTATTTTTATCGATGAGATTGACGCCGTTGGCCGCCATCGTGGCGCAGGCCTTGGTGGTGGGAATGATGAACGTGAGCAAACGCTTAACCAGATGCTTGTGGAGATGGACGGATTTGAAGCCAATGAAGGTGTTATTTTAATTGCAGCTACTAACCGCCCTGATGTGCTTGACCCTGCGTTATTACGCCCGGGCCGTTTTGACCGCCAAGTTGTCGTACCTAACCCCGATGTTAAAGGCCGCGAAAAAATTATGAAAGTGCATATGGCCAAGGTGCCACTTGCAAGTAATGTTGATGCGGCTGTTATTGCCCGTGGTACACCTGGTTTTTCGGGGGCTGATTTGGCAAATCTTGTGAACGAAGCGGCGTTGCTTGCCGCGCGGCGCGGTAAGCGGGTTGTATCCATGGCTGATTTTGAAGATGCCAAAGATAAAGTGATGATGGGGGCTGAGCGTCGTTCCATGGTCATGACAGAAAAAGAAAAGAAGCTGACTGCATACCACGAAGCAGGGCACGCCATTGTTGCGATCAACGAAGAAGAATCAGACCCTGTCCATAAGGCAACGATTGTACCGCGTGGTCGCGCTTTGGGGATGGTGATGCGATTGCCTGAAGGTGACCGCATTTCAATGTCCAAGGCCAAGCTGGAAGCGGATTTGGCGGTTGCCATGGGCGGACGTATTGCAGAGGAACTTATTTTCGGGGCTGAACAGGTTACAACCGGTGCGTCATCCGATATTAAAATGGCAACTGAAATTGCACGCCGTATGGTCACCGAATGGGGCATGTCCGATAAGTTGGGTTTTATCAATTACGGTTCAGGCCGTGAAGAAGTATTTTTAGGCTACTCGATGGGGCAAGATAAAAAAACGTCTGAAAGCACCTCTGCAATTGTAGACCAAGAAGTGCGCCGAATTGTGGATTCCGCTTATGCGCGGGCGACCAAGACGCTTACTGATAAACTCGCAGATCTGCATGCGGTGGCAAAAGCATTGCTAGAGTTTGAAATGCTTTCAGGGGAAGAAATTAAAGGCTTGCTGCGCGGTGAGCCGATTTTGCGCGAAGATAAAAACGACACACCATCTGACGCACCGCGCGCTTCTGTGCCACGCGGCGGCGGTGTTGATACAGCTGCGCAAGGTGTTTAATAGGGGGCCATCTAAATGAGAATATGTTTCGTGCTTTTTGCGGCTGTGATTTTTTGCTCACAAGTAGAGGCATCAGAAATTGATAAAGTATTTTTATTTAACGGAAAGCCCATTCCACCTATTTGCATTGAAAGCTTGCTGCATCAAGAAGCCAAAGGGCAATCTATAGATTCTGTACAGCTAAGTAAGTGTGCAAGTAAAAAGCCAAATATTTCAAAAGATTATAGTGAGAAACCAGATGAAAGAGGTTTTTATGGGTATGAGGAGTATGATGAAGAATTGGCCGGTATGCGCACGCCCTTTATGGAGTATAGACCATTAGGCATTCTTAAAAATGGCAATATAGTTGTGTATTGGCAAGAATCAGGCGGGGGTACGGGTATTTTTTCTTCAATCGTATCTTTGAAACGTGAGAATGAAACAATAGCATATGTTGAAACTTTAGCTGGCGGCGATAGATGTAATGGCGGCATTAAATCTGTGATTGTCGAAGATGGGTATTTAAAACATTCAACATACTTAACCCCTTCAGATATATTTCCAGCGCTTGAGCTTAACTATAAAATTGAGCCTTACAAAGATTTAGAGTCGAGTGCTGCAAGTTGTTATGCCACAGCGGATTATAAAGATGGAAAATTAGACACGATAACTTTAACAAGTGACGAAGTGCCGTTAGAAGATTCTGTGGATGAGGAATGGTATGCAAATTACACGTACCAAAAATGTTTTAGTTACTATTATTGGGATTATGTTCGAAGTGGCAGTCCGGTTAAAATGACCATCCCTGAGGCAAAAAACTTTGCCGAAGGCTTTAAAAAGACATGTATGAAAGACAAATAAAGCGATTTTTCCTTTATTTGGAGACTATATTGCCTTAAAAGATAAAGCATGGCTCAAGCGCAAACACGTAAATATTTCGGCACGGACGGCATTCGCGGTAAGGCGAATGTTTTTCCGATCACGCCTGATATGGCACTTAAAGTTGCCATGGCTTCAGCGCGTGTAATCAGGCTATCTCGCGGCAATCAATTCACCGAACGTGTCATTATAGGAAAGGACACAAGAATTTCTGGCTACATGCTTGAAGAGGCCATGGCTGCGGGATTTGTTTCCATGGGTATGGAAGTGATATTGATGGGGCCAATCCCCACGCCGGCTGTTGCGCTTTTAACCAGATCCATGCGGTGTGATATTGGTGTCATGATCTCGGCATCGCACAACCCTTATGATGATAACGGTATTAAAATTTTTGGAGCAGACGGCTATAAGCTCGATGACAATCTTGAACAACAGATTGAGCAGGCAATCGATGATCCAAAATTAATGCAAGCTTTGCCAACAGGGGATTTGATTGGCAAGGCAACACGTTTGGATGATGCCTTGGGGCGCTATAGTGAATTTATTAAAAGCTGCTACCCCAAAGGCCAGACGCTCGATGGCTTAAAGATCGTTATCGATTGTGCCAATGGCGCAGCTTACAAAGTGGCGCCTCAGCTTTTGTGGGAATTGGAAGCCGATATTGTTTCAATCAATTGTAATCCAAACGGTATGAATATTAATCATCAATGCGGCGCCCTTCACCCTGAAGGTCTTGCGGCGCGTGTTCTTTTAGAAAAAGCCGATATAGGTATTGCCCTTGATGGTGATGCAGACCGTCTTTTACTTATAGATGAATGCGGGGCAGTTATCGATGGTGACCAGATTCTCGGTTTGCTGACAGCGCATGCTCAGGAAAATGGGCGTCTTAAGGGCAAGGGCGCGGTTTCAACTGTCATGTCGAATTTGGGTCTCGAACGCTTTTTAGAATCCCGGGGCTTATCGCTTTTGCGAACAGCTGTGGGTGATCGCTATGTTGTGGAAGCGATGCGCCGCGATGGTTATAATGTGGGCGGTGAACAGTCCGGCCATCTGATTTTTAGTGATTACGGAACAACTGGTGATGGGCTTCTTGCTGCACTTCAGGTGCTTTCGATTTTAAAAGAGCGCGGGCGAAAAGCCAGTGAGACACTAAAGGTGTTTTCTGCATATCCGCAGATGTTAAAAAATATTCGCTATCAAGGTCGATCTCCGATGGATAAGATTTCAATCAAGGAAGCGATTATAGCAGCGCAGACAAAAATGTCGGCGCATGATGGGCGCGTTCTTGTTCGGGCATCAGGAACAGAACCCCTTATCCGTGTAATGGCAGAAGGGCCGGATGAAAGCCTTGTTGAACAGACCGTTTCTGACCTGTCGAATTTAATTGAACGCCTAACAACCGGAGAAGCCGCGTGATCCCCCAGATTTTGTGTATAGGCCAATCGGATAGCTGTGCAGGCACGGGTATTCAGGCCGATATAAAAACAACGATGGCTTTCTCAACTTATGCCGCAACAGTGGTCACAGCTGTTACAGCGCAAAATACGCAAGGCGTTTTTGAAATTCATGATGTTCCATCTGAACTTGTGCGCGGGCAAATTCGTGCCGTGATGGATGATTTACGCCCATCCGTGCTTAAAATTGGAATGCTGGCAAATGCGGATACAATTAACGTCGTGGGTGATGTGCTGGATGAAGCCCTTGATACAGGAATAAAAGTTGTTATTGATCCTGTGATTACCACGCGCACAAAAAATATGCTGCTTGATAAGCTGGCGCTGGATGCCTTGAAGCGCCGCATGCTTATTCGGGCTGATGTGATGACCCCAAACATCACAGAAGCAGAACACCTGACAGGATATAAAATTCGTGATCTGGACGATATGATACATGTTGCGGAAATGATGATGACGCTGGGTCCCCAGTGTGTTGTTCTAAAGGGTGGATCGATGGGCACGCCAACTGTTTACGATGTTTTGTGCGATGAAGCAGGCGTTCAAGTCTATGAATTTCCGCGCCTTCTATCACGCGCTACACATGGGGCTGGCACAACGCTTTCTTCAGGTGTTGCCGCTAATTTAGCGCATGGATACACAGCGCGTGATGCGTATGGTCGTGCGCGTGCATTTGTAAATATGGCGATTGATCGTGCTGATCTTATTGGACAAGGCTATGGCCCTTTAAATCATGGCTATGCATTTGAAAGTATTTCTCTGGGGCTTGTTTCTCCGGCAGAAAAAGCAGCTTAGTATTAAAAAGGAAAAATAAAAAATGGCAAATGTTGCGGTAATCGGGTCTCAATGGGGTGATGAAGGTAAAGGAAAAATAGTTGATTGGCTGTCTTCCCGCGCTGATGTTGTCGTACGCTTTCAAGGCGGCCATAATGCAGGCCACACGCTTGTTATTAATGGCATTGAATATAAATTGAATTTACTGCCATCTGGCGTCATTCGTCAGGATAAGCTTTCGATCATCGGTAACGGTGTGGTTGTTGACCCGTTCGCGCTTTTAAATGAAATTGATAATATTGCCGCCAAGGGCATTAAAATCACACCCGATAATTTAAAAGTAGCTGAGAATGTCAATTTAATTTTACCTTACCACGCGGCTGTCGATAAAGCGTTTGAGGCTGCACGCGGTGACCGAAAGCTTGGCACAACCGGTCGCGGTATTGGGCCTTCTTATGAAGATAAAGTGGCAAGGCGTGGTATTCGTTTGTGTGATCTAGCCGATCCTGATTTATTAAAAGCAAAGCTTGAAATTTCGCTTCTGCATCATAATGCGCTTTTAAAAGGTTTGGGTGCCGAATTGCTTGATGCATCAGTTGTGCATGGCCAGTTGATGGAAATTGCGCCGCGTATTTTATCTTTCATGGATGTGACATGGCGCTTACTTGATGAAGCGCGCAAGGCCGGAAAGCGTATTTTATTTGAAGGCGCGCAAGGCATCATGCTTGATGTGGATCACGGTACATATCCTTATGTCACGTCTTCCAATATTGTGGCTGGCCAGGCGGCAACAGGGTCGGGCATGGGTCCACGCGCTGTGAATTATGTGTTGGGTATCACAAAAGCCTATACAACGCGAGTGGGGTCTGGTCCGTTTCCAACCGAATTGATGGATGATATTGGCGAAGGTATTGGCCAGCGTGGACGTGAATTTGGAACCGTTACAGGACGTAAGCGTCGCTGTGGTTGGTTTGATGCAGTTATGGTATCGCAAGCGGTTAGGCTTTCAGGAATAGACGGCATTGCGCTTACGAAGCTTGATGTTTTAGACGGAATGGACGAAGTAAAAATTTGTACCGGTTATAAATATAAGGGCAAAATATTTGATTATTTCCCTGCTTCTCAATCAGCGCAGGCTCAGGTTGAACCGGTTTACGAGACGATGAAGGGCTGGTCAGGTACAACACGGGGGGCCCGTTCATGGGCGCAATTACCCGCTGAAGCTGTGAAATATGTCATGCGTATTGAAGAATTGATCGGAACACCGGTTGCCATGCTTTCAACCAGTCCGGAACGCGAAGATACAATTTTGATGCAAGACCCGTTTGTGGGCTAAGCGAAAGCCCATTTTACAAGCCTCAAAAGCGATTGTACACTGGTAGAAAGGCTATTCCGGCCTTTGTTACTTGTATTCATTTATGGCCCAAGCTGAAACTGAACAAAATGCCCAGTCCGTACAAGCCGCTTTAAAACAGGCGGGGCCTTCGGCTGTTTTGAATGATGAAATTGAAATTTTTCCAGGCCAGCCAATGCCGGATTTTGATCAGGGGCCTATTAAGGCCTATGCGGCAAAATCGCGCCGTGGTGTTAGCGCCTTTGCTCTTGTGTGCGAACGTTCTGTTATTCCACGCACTATATCTACGGCAAAATATGTCGGCGTTCTTTCTACGACTATTTTTAAATTAATTGGGTCAGGCGTTTTATTCTGGCCGCCTGAATCGCGTCAGAAATATGTTTTTGTTTATGAATTGGTTGCAAGTAAAAAGCTTATGCCAACGCTCTCTCACGTTAAACCAATGCGTCAGGAAGTGGTGTTGTCATCCATCGTGCGGCCCCTTGCAAATCTGTTGCAAGATTTTCGGGATAGTGATTTTGTGCATAGCGCAATTAATCCAACAAACATTTACGTGAATGGGGATCAGAAAATTGATCGTGTAATTTTAGGGGATTGCCTAAGCGTTCCTTATGGTTACATACAAGATCCTTTATTTTTAAGCCCGCAATATGGGCTGGCAGAACCTTCTGCACGCGGGCTCATGACTCATGCTGATGACCTTTATGCTTTCGGCGTTACAATTGCGATGCTTTTACGCGCGGGGGAACCCGCGCCTTTGCTTACAGGCCCTGAAATAACAAGGCAAAAGCTTGAATATGGAAGTTATGTTGCCATTACAGGGCGCGATCGGTTTACGGGGTCTATCCTTGAATTGTTGCGCGGGCTTATTCAAGATGATGTAAAAGCCAGATGGACCATTGATGAAGTGCTGGCCTGGCTGGATGGCAAACGCCTGTCACCAAAACAAACAGGCCGCCAACTGAAAGGCACAAGGCCTTTGATATTGGGGGAAGATAAATATCTTATTCCCAGCCACTTAGCGATGGATATACCGGATAAGCCAAGTGAAGCTGTTAAAGCGATTGAAAGCGACGATTTAAAACAGTGGGCCAGTCGTTCGATTGGCGATGCACATATGGAAGAGCGTATATCTTACGCCATATCAAGTGCCCAAGAAATGGGGCAAGGGCCTGGGTATGTAGACAGGCTGGTATCAAGGGCAGCGATTGCGGTTTTTCCATCCTTGCCAATTTCATTCGGGCGGCTGCGTATTATGCCAGAAGGGTTTGGAACAGCGCTTTCAGAAGCGATGGTTCTAGGTTCCGATTTAAAACCTTTTGTTGAAATTATTCAGCAAGGGCTTGTACCCTTTTGGTTGAATATGCAGATCGATAGTGGATTTGATTATGGTTCTATTATCGGAAAGTTTGATTTATCAGCCCTGTTTTTAAAACAGGTTTCTGTGGGTTATGGGCTTGAAAGATGCGTGTATTTTCTTTCCCCCGAAACGCCTTGCTTATCAGAAAAACTTAAAAAATATCATGTCAGGAACCCCGAAGATCTTGTACGCGCTTTTGAAGACATGGCATCAAAAAACGATCGATCTAATGGATTTCTTGATCGGCATATTATTGCCTTTTTGTCGATCAAAGACAGAAAGCTGATTGAAGTGTTTATGCCTGATCTGAATTCTGGCGAGCCCCACCGTGTGATTATGGCGACATTAAACGTATTATCGTCCATACAAAGCAGGGCTAGACTTGAAAGTCTTCCAAACCTTACCCAGTGGATTCATGATCTGATCCCGCCCGTATATGAAAGATATCATGATCGTGATTTACGCACAAAAATAAAAGAAAAAGTTGATCGTGTGAAATCAAGCGGTTCAATTTCGTCTATCGTATCGGTGTTGGAAAATCAGCAAATTGTTCAAAGCGATAAGCAGGGATATAAAAATTCACAGATAGAATTTTATAATCTGCGTTTGGAAGAAATAAGCCTTGAACAAGCGTTAGCCCAAGGGGATGGCTATGGCCGCCAGACTGGTCGCGAAGTTGCAGCTATTATTGCAGGATTGATCTGTGCTTTTGTTGTGATTGGTCTTATGTTTGCGTTTATTATTAATGGATCGGTGTTTTGATGGCCAAGAAAGAAGCAAAGAATAAGGCCGAAGCAAAGCCTAAAAACAGTGGCGGCGGGTGGCGCGGGCAGGTTTTGCTTATCTCTATTCTTGGCTTGGCAGCTGCTTTTTTACCTTTTGCGGTTTTATTGATTTTAGGCATGATGCCAACACTTGTTTCCTTTCTGATTATCGACCGGACACGGTCAAAAACATTAACCCTGATCGTAGGCTTTTTAAATTTTTCGGGGTGCTTTCCGTTTTTACTGGAGCTTGCAGGCACCGAACGCACAATTGCAATCGGGCTTGAAATTGGTCTTAATCCAGCGAATCTGGTCATTATGTATGCCTCTGCTGCTGCCGGTTATATGATTGATTGGGCGATGACAGGCCTTGTTGCAAATATTATGGCAACCAAAGGGCGCGGGCGTTTAAAAGATATCGAAGCGCGTAAAAAAGAACTTATCCGGCGTTGGGGGCCTGAAGTATCGGGTGCTGCGCCTGAAAAAAAGGCTCAGGATTCATCTTGAATTTTATCGATTGTTAAAACGGCTTTAAAGCCCATGTGCGATAGTGGGTATAGGCCAATGAAGAACATGCCGGAAGGCGTGTTTTTTTATGCCTGATAAAAACAACGAATTTGAATAAAAATGATGAAAATCTTGGGTGGAGTACGAAATAGAATAAAACGCTTCCTGTCAAAGTCAGACGGGTCAACCGCTGTTGAATTTGCGCTTGTTGGCGCACCTTTATCCTTCATTATTATTGGTATTATCGAGACATCGATTATGTTTGCCGCCAATAGCATGCTGAATGATGCAACTGTCTCTGCTTCGCGCCTTATCAGAACGGGGGCTTTGCAGCAATTAACATCGGGCGATCCGGAAGATGTTTTTAAAACAGAGATGTGCAACCAGATTGTACGCTTGATTGATTGTAATACTATTCAATATGAAGTGATTAAAATTGACGGATTTTCTTCTGCATCTAGTCAGCTGCCGCAATTTGATAGCGATGGTAATCTTATCTCGTCAGGGTTTGATACAGGCGGGGTCAGCGATGTTATTTTAATTCGCACAGTTTATAATTATCCTTTGATGACGCCGCTAATGTCACAATTTTTAGCAAATCATGCGGGTAATACACGTCAAATGATGTCAACCGTTGTTTTGCAAACCGAACCTTATGATTACGATGAAAGCACCTAGTTTAAAAAATGATTGAGCATATTTTAAGATGGAAAAAAGATGAAAACGCTACTTCCTTGATGGAGGCAGCATTACTATTCCCTATTTTTATCACGCTGGTTATGGGAGTTATTGATATTGGTAATGGTTTGATGGCAGCTCAAAAACTTGTGAATGCCGCGCAAACAACAGCCGATTTAATTGCCCGCAAAGCAGCGCCTACCAGCCAGGAAAGAGACGAAGCCATTGAAGCCGGCAAGGTTGCCATGCAACCTTATTCAACTTTTTCATACAAATATGACATTGTCAGCGTAGAATTTGATGAAAATGAAGATGCGCAGGTAGTCTGGCGGGAAACATCTTCCGGGTTTGAAGGGAATCCGGATGCTGTTGAAAGCACGCAAGGGCTTGGCGGTGAAGGCGAAGGCGCGCTTGTGGTGACTATTCGGTTTGATTATGAACCGCTTTTTTCCAATTTTCTAAAGCCTGTTTACCATTTTGAAGAAGTTGCATACACACGTGGACGAAGCAGTCCTGTTATTGGTGACGTTCCACAAACATAAAAAGAGCGAGGCTATTATGCGTTCGACATTCGTCAGAAAAATATCTTTTATAAGCGGCGTTTTTCGTCGTTATTGTTTAGAAACAGGCGCGGCGGCGGCTATTGTATTTGCATTAATGGTCCCGGCTGTTGTTGGCGCTGTAGGTTTATCGGTTGATCTGGCAAGGGCTTATCTTGCTAAAGAACGCTTGTCGCATGCGCTGGATGCAGCGGCCCTTGCAGCAGGGTCTTCCACAAACCTGACTGGCCCCGAACTTGAAGCGCGGGCAACAGCTTTTTTAAATAAAAACTATTCTTTAAGCGCTGAAGGGGTTTTGTTTGATATTCAAATTGAAGAAGTCGGCGGCAAGCTGAAAATGTCAGCATCCGCAAGCCTTGATACTTTATTTATGGGTCTGTTGGGAATTGAAGTTGTGAATGTTCATGCGTCTTCAGAGGTAACACGGTCGGTTGGAAAAGATATTGAACTTTCCCTTGTTCTGGATATTTCAGGTTCTATGGCCGGGCAGCGAATTGTTGATCTGAAGGAAGGTGCAAAGGCATTGATTGATACGGTTGTTCAAAGTAACCAGTCTGCGCATCCTTATTCAAAAGTAGCGCTTATACCGTATTCCATGGCCGTGAATGTGGGGTCTACTTATGCGTCATCTGTGCGTGGGACCATCACATCAGGTACAAGCGCAACGCCGGGTCGAACAAACTTTACGTTCACAAATCCGTCAGGTTCAAGTAGAACATTTGCAGTCAGTACATGTGTTACAGAACGCACGGGCGACCATGCCTTTACAGATGCGGCTCCTTCAACAAGTTTTCTGGGTCGTAATTATCCTTCTTCGGCGAATCCTTGTTTAGGCAGCAGGATCGTTCCGCTGACCACAAATAAAACAACGTTAAAGAGTAGCATTGATAGTCTTGTCGCTTCCGGATCAACAGGGGGTCATATTGGTGTGGCATGGGGTTGGTATATGATATCGCCTAACTTTTCTTATTTGTGGCCAGCAGCCAGCAGGCCGGCTAATTACGGTACAGAAAAATTGCAAAAAATCGTAGTTTTGATGACGGATGGTGAATATAACAGCCCTTATTGCAAAGGCGTGATCGCTAAAGATGCCACAAATGGAAGCGGATCAGTATCTGATCATATAAATTGTAACTCACCAAATGGATCTTCCTATTATCAGGCCGAACAATTATGCGAAGCCATGAAGCAGGATAATCAAATTGAGGTATACACAATTGGCTTTGATATTATTGACACACAAGCAGCGGTCGATTTGATGCGCAATTGTGCAACTGATCTTTCGCATTTTTATACCCCGAACAACGGAACAGAATTAAAGCAAGCCTTCCAGGATATCGCAGACAAGGTCAAAGATTTATACATATCGCAGTAATCGCGTTTTCTGATCTTAGTAGGTTATTTTTACGCAACGTCGGGTCAATCTCCGGCGTTGTTTTTTATAAGATCCATAAAATTTGAAACAGATTTGTTTAGACTTCAAAACGATAGTTATCGAAAAACGATTCGTAAATTACTTTTTTAACCACTTGTTGTCGAATTGTTGTATATTCTGGAATTATAGGGTTCGAGCTTTGGGGGGTTCCTAAGGCAAGACGAAACAAAACAAAACGCAAAGATCAAATCGAAGGAGAAACACACATGACAAAACTATATGCAATTTTGCAGTCTTATATTAAGCGTGAAGATGGTGCGACAGCGATTGAATACGGCTTGATTGCCGCTGGTATCGCGCTTGCGATTTCCGTTGCCGTTCTTGCATTCGGCGATACGCTGACCGGTCTGTTTACAGATATGGGTACAACGCTTGAAGGCGCGGCACCATAAACGACCCTTAGCCCAGCTATGATATAATTCAGGAAAACCCACCAGATTAGTCCGGTGGGTTTTCTTTTTATGAGAGCGTCTTCTCTTACTAATTCTTCTTTCTCATTTTTCTTTTCCACTTTGGTAAAAATTATTATGACATTCATCGCGCTTGTTGGAACAATATTTGGAATCGTTGTGTGTTTGGGTCTTCTGGTCTGGGCGGCTATCAGTGATTTTAGATCTCTGAAAATTCCAAATATTATTTCGGTTGCAGGGCTTGGGGCTTTTGGGGTTGCGTTTTTAGCATCCCAGCTTGGGGATAATGCTGTTTTTCAAACGGTGTTGGCGCATCTTTCTGCAGGTTTAATCATGCTTCTGGTCAGCGTACTTTTTTATGCTTTCGGCGTGATGGGGGCAGGTGATTCGAAGCTTGCCACTGTTCTTGGTATTTGGGTTGGGCTCAAGGGCCTTGCGGCTTTTGTTTTCTGGATGTCTTTGATCGGGGGGCTGGTTGGTCTCGCGACGGTTTTAATTCGTAAAATAAAACCCTTTTCCAAGCCCATACAAGGTGGCTGGATTGATGAAGTTCAGAAGGGGCGCAATGTGGTGCCTTATGGAATAGCGCTCGCCGGAGGTGCCATATTATCGTTTTTATGGCTTGGCTATTTCGATATTCCTTTAATTGTATCTAAAATATCTCACTCCTGAGCTTTATTTTCATGGGCTGTTAAGCTTTTGCGCAAAAAATGGTACAGTAGGTCTGTCAAGAGTATCCCTTCCTTTCTCCACAGATTCTTTGTGGACCGTTACAAACCATATAACCTTTTCATAAAGGTCTAAACATGAACCGTAATTTGATCATCGTTCTTGCTGGTGGCTTGCTGATCGCCGTGCTTGTGGGATTGATTGTGCAAGCAGGTGTAAGCAAAAAAACAGATACAAACACTGTTGAGCTTTTGGTGTCGAACAAAAATCTTTCTGTTGGGCATGATTTAATTCCAATTGATGTGTCGTGGAAATCATGGCCGAAAGATTCCGTGATATCAGGTTCGATTGTGCGTGCCGGTGCAAATCAAAAAATAGCGGATGTGATTAAAAAAGCGAAGCTGCGCCGTGATGTTGCGGCAGGTGAACCTATTTTACAAAGTGTGTTGATCAAGGATGCGCAGGGCAATGTTTTGGCAGCCGCGATGGAACCGGGTAAGCGCGCTGTTGCAATTAAAGTAAAAGCAGAATCGATGGTCGGTGGCTTTATATCACCGGGCGATCACGTAGATGTGATTATGCTCTATAAGGTTGATGTTAATGACCGTAATAATTTAGTCATTAAAAACCAGGTCAATAAATTTGCAGCTGAAACCGTGCTTGAAAATGTAAAAGTTCTGGCAATCGACCAGCAGTCAAAGCGCGATGATGAAAAGGCCAAAGTAGGGCGTTCTGTGACCTTGGAAGTAGATGCCAAAGGTGCAGAAAAAGTCGCGTTGGCGGAATTGATGGGTGATTTATCATTGTCATTGCGGCCCCTTGGCGACAAGCAGATTGATGACAAGCGTACTTTGACAACCGATTCAAGTGTTAGCAAGGTATTGCAGGAAATCAATCGTCTTGAAGGTCAGACAAAACAAAACAGCGATATGGTACGCGTATATAACGGCGATAATGTTCAAAATATTGTTGTACGTAAATCTGCTCAGCCTGCCCCACAAGAAAAACCGTCCCCGCAGCCCGCTACCCGCCCTGCGGTGCTGTCTCCCGTAGAACCTTAGGATTTAGTATGTTCAGACAGATCAGAAAATCATCCCTTGCAGCACTTATGATTGTATCCCTTTGCGCATCTGCTTATCCAGTTCGCGCTGAAAAAGATGACATGATGCGCATTGCAGCAGAACAGCAGCGTAAAGACCCAACCCTTGTGCTGACTGTGGGTAAGGCAGATATTGTGGATGTCAGTGGTCCGGTATCTGACATTATGGTTGCAAACCCATCTATTGTTGATGTTGTGGCTTTGCAATCCAATCGTTTGTATATGGTAGGTTCAAAAATCGGTGATACAAACGTGATTGCCCTTGATGCGGAAGGCAATATTGTTAAACGCATGAACGTGCATGTTCGGGTTGATGAAACAACTTTACAAGAAACGTTAGGCCAGCTTTTTCCGGATCAAAAAATTAAAGCAAAAACAGTCAATGATCAGATTATTATCTCAGGTCAAGTTAACACACCGGGCGACGCTGCGCGGGTTGTGGATATGGCCACACGCTTTGTCGGCGGAGACAGTAAAACAATCGTCAACATGCTTAAAGTTGCAGGCGAACAGCAGGTCATGATGCGCGTGCGTATCATTGAAGCATCGCGCGACGTCTTAAAAGAACTTGGCCTTGAAAGTTCGATTAATGATGGAGTTGAAGGAACAGCCACGCCGATATTTGGTGGTAATCCTAACGCCAGCACATGGGGCAGGGGCGCCGGAGCCGCGCTGGGTATCACCCGCCGGACAGGGTTAACCCAGGATCCTTTTGGAATCGGGCGTATTATTTACGATACGGGCATCGATGGCCTAGGGCTGGGTGAATTGCTGATCAATGCGCTAGAGCAAGATAACCTCGTCAATATTTTAGCGGAACCAAACCTGACAGCAATTTCAGGTCAGGAAGCGGGCTTTTTGGCCGGTGGTGAGTTTCCGATACCGGTTGGTCGGGACCGTGATGGTAATATTACGATTGAATATAAACCTTTTGGTGTATCGCTGAATTTTAAGCCAACAGTTTTATCAGGCGACAGAATATCCCTGCAGCTGAAAACCGAAGTGTCATCACTTGATTTTGGTCAGGGTATTACGCTTCAGGAAATTACAGTGCCTGGCCTTGATGTTCGCCGAGCTGATACAACAATCGAACTTAATAGCGGTGGGTCACTGATGATTGCAGGATTGTTACAATCTCAGTCAATCAAAGGGCTTGCAGGGTTGCCGGGCGTTAAAAACACACCCATTCTGGGTGACCTTGTGTCATCACAAAGTTTTGCCCGCAATGAATCAGAATTACTTGTGATTGTAACGCCTTATCTGGTGCAGCCTTTTGCCGACAAACAGCAAGCAAAGCCTGTGCCAAAATCACAATCCACACCTTTATCAACGGCATTCGCATCCAATATGCGGAAAAAGTACGGTAAAAAAATAGACTTCAGTAAAGAAGACGGAAAACTTGGATATATTCTCGATTAAAACAGGATTGCAACAATGACGATAAGAAATATTTCAACTTACATGGTGCTGGCATTTACAGTTTCAACGCTTACGGCGTGCGAAGTTGAAGTGCCATCTCATGCTAATACATCCAGGTTAGAACTTGTAACAAACACACAACAGGATAGTTATGCCGTATCAGATATTCATGATTCTCAACTGCAATCTATTGCAGATCATCACAAACGTTACGGTCAGACGCCTGTTGTCTTTACTGTAACCTATGATCCGGCTGTGTCAGGTGCTGGAGTGGCAGCAGCGCGTGATGGGCAGCGGTTTCAATCAGGTTTGAAATCAAGGGGCGTTAAGGGTGCGCAGTATGAAACTTTGCCTGTGTCTGGCCAAGGCGTAAATCGTCAGGTGCTTGTGCAGTATGATCAGATGACAGCGCAGCCCCCCAGTGATTGTGGACGAATCGGCGGCTTTGATTCGAATACCCCGCTTGCACCTGATGGGGCACGCACAGAAGCAGATTACAAGCTTGGCTGTTCGGTTGAAGCCTTAATTGCAAGGCAGGTTGCGAATCCGTCTGATCTGGCAGGTAAAAGTGCGCTTGGGCCTTATGATGGCGCGCGCGCTGCTGGCCAGCTGGAAGATTATCGAAAAGGTAAAGAATTTGATGAGCTTAAAGGCGAAACAGCAACCGAACAGAATTAAAAAAATTAACACAGCTTTTAGGGTCTTGGCCTAGAATGAGGCTAAGAAAGATTTAAGGGGTTAAAGGTTCAGGACATGAGTGACGAGCAGAAGCCCGATCTGTCCATTTTGCTACCGCAGGCAGGGGTTGCATTATTTTCCCGCCATGCGGATACGCGTGAAGTGGCGATGACACTTGAAGATGACTGGCGATTTGCCCGCATCACACTTTCTGTTGAAGAAGGCGATGTTGAAACGGCGGCGGCTGCTTATCAGCTTCAAAATTCTCCGCGTATTGTGATTGTTGAAACTGATAAAATTGATGATTCTTTTTTGGCTCGGCTTGAGCATCTTGCGTCTTCATGTTCAGAAGGCACCAATGCCGTTGTGATAGGGCCGGTTAATGATGTTTACTTGTATCGCAAACTTGTGGGCATGGGGGTTAGCGATTATTTAGTTCGTCCATTAAAGCCGCAAGTGCTTTCTGATGTTGTTGCGCGTATTTTAATTACACAGATGGGGGCCGATGGTTCTCATCTTGTCGCTGTTGTCGGGGGCAAGGGCGGTGTTGGCGTTTCAACGCTGGCGGAAGGTATGGCACTTGGTCTTGCTGAAAAGCATGGACAGAAAACAGCAATACTGGATGCGGCTGGCGGCTGGTCTTATTTATCTGTGGGATTAGGGTCTGAGCCTAGCGCAACACTTTCAGAGGCGACACGCGCTTCAGCCAATCAAGATGATGCAGGCTTGAACCGCATGTTGTTGAAAGCGACAGAACGCTTATCTGTTTTAGGGACGGGCCTTGATACATTACTAGATGATGCAGTTGATGCGGCATCTTTTGAAATTATTTTGTCGCGTCTGATGACAACTTTTCCGTATGTTATAGCTGATCTTTCGCAGTCCACCGGGCTTGTCAAACGTATGACGTTGGCACGCGCTCATGAAATTATTCTTGTTTCCCAGCCAACTTTATCATCACTGCGCACAGCGCGCACGCTGCTGCATGAAATCAAAGGTCTGCGCGGCGGATCGGATGCAGAAGTATCTTTTGTCCTTAATATGGTGGGTATTGCGGGTGCGGGTGAAGTTTCAAAGTCCGATATTCAGATCGCACTTGAAAGAAAGCCTGATCTGTTTATTCCGTTTGATCCGAAATTGTTTATTTCAGCTGAAAGTGAAACTAAACATTTAACCGATATAAAAGGCGGCAATGAAGTGATTGCAGATTTATTGGGTTTGTTAAAGAAATCTGTGCCCATTGAAATAAAGCACGAGGCGACCAAGTCGGACAAAGGTGGTTTTTTTAGCAGCCTTCTGGGTAAAGCGAAGGGAAGGTAGGCTATGTTTGGCAAAAAAGGCGGGGGCGGAACAACGCTGATACAGACACCAAATGTGCCACCAAAAGCGCCGCTAAAATCTGCGCCTGCAGCTGAATTAAAACCAACAATATCTTCGCAGCCTGCGCCAAAAGAACAAAAAAAAGTTGAAGATCAAAACTTAGCCAATCACCAGTCGGCTCAGGAAGATGTTTTTGCACAAGTGCATGCAGAACAAAAACCTATGGCCGCAGCAGAGGTGGATCAAATTACAACCTTGCGCTTACAGCGCGCGCGCAACCGGATCTGGACAGATTTGCGCGATGGGATCGATTTAAAAGCCTTATCCAGAATGGATGCGAAAGCGGCGCGCGATGAAGTCCTTTCGGCAGTTGAGGAAATTGCACGCTTTCGTAATCTTGATCTAACCCCCGGCGAACTTGCAGCGATTGCTAAAGAATGCGCCGATGACATGCTGGGTTTTGGCCCCCTCGAACCTCTTTTAGAACGTGATGATATTGCCGATATCATGATCAATGGCCCCGATACGACATATATTGAGGTCAGCGGTAAAATTCAACGAACAGAAATCAGTTTCCGTGATAACCAGCATCTTGTTACAATCTGCCAGCGTATTGTGGGGGCGATTGGCCGGCGGGTTGATGAATCATCCCCGATCTGCGATGCACGTTTGGCTGATGGTTCGCGGGTGAATGTTATTATTCCGCCGCTTGCAGTTGATGGCGCATGTATGACGATCCGGAAATTCAAGCGCGAAAAGCTGACGCTTGAAAAACTGATTGATTTTGGATCCATGACCCCATCTGCAGCAAAATTGATTATGGCGGTTGGCAGATCACGCGTGAATACGCTTGTTTCAGGCGGTACGGGTTCTGGTAAAACGACCATGCTAAATTGTTTGACGCGGTATATTGAACCCGGCGAACGCATTATTACTTGTGAAGATGCTTGCGAATTGCAACTTCAGCAGCCGCATGTTGTTAGGCTTGAAACACGCCCACCCAATCTGGAAGGTGTGGGCGAGGTGACGATGCGTGATCTGGTTAAAAACTGCCTGCGTATGCGCCCGGAAAGAATTATTGTCGGTGAGGTGCGGGGGCCAGAAGCGTTTGATTTACTTCAAGCGATGAACACAGGCCACGATGGTTCAATGGGAACTGTGCACGCCAATAACCCGCGTGAAGCGATTAGTCGTATGGAGAACATGATTGCAATGGGTGGCTTAAACCTGCCTTCCAAAGCGGTGCGTGAACAGATTGCCTCAGCGGTTAATGTTATTATTCAGGTACAGCGTTTGCGTGACGGATCACGGAAAGTTACCCATATATCTGAGATTACAGGCATGGAAGGCGAAGTGGTTACCATGCAAGATCTTTTTGTGTTGGAGTTTTTAGGCGAGGATGAGCGCGGCAAGCTGATTACACGATTAAAATCGTCTGGCCTGCGCCCTCGATTTTTTGATAGTGCAAGGCAGTTTGGTGTTGAAAAACTTGTTCTTGATGCAATGGCCGAGGCTTATGGCTGATGAATATGATGCAAATCATTCTGTTGGTCATCGTCATCGGGGTTATTATTGCCCTGATGATATTTATGATGCGCTCGCCTACAAAAGACCGTCGGAAAATTGCGCTTGAAGTTATTGGTGGCCGGGTTGGCGCAGCCGGATCTGGAAGCGGCAAAGATGGTCGTGGCAGGCGTCGCGCTGATTTGGCAAAAAAATTAAAAGAGTCAGAACAAGACGAAGCAGCAAAATCTAAGAATGCTGATAAAAGCACCGTCAAGGATATGATTCAACAAGCGGGCCTTGACTGGCCGACACAATATTATTGGTTTCTTTCGCTTGCAATTTGCCTGGGCGCAATCGCCTTTTGTTTAATCATGCATTATAACCCAATTGTTATGGGGCTTTTTGGCGTTATTGGTTTTTTGGGCGTGCCCCGCTTTATCATGGGTTTTTTAGCTAAACGCCGACAAAAAAAGTTTTTAGAAGAGTTGCCTGATTGCCTTGAATCGATGGTCAGGCTGCTAAAAGCAGGGATGCCCATGGGCGAATCCATTGCAATGGTTGCCCGTGAATATACGGGCCCGGTTGGCGAAGAAATGGTGCGGGTTTATCAGGCGCAGAAAATTGGTATTCCAATGGCGGAAGCTGTGCAAATGGCGGCAAGGCGCATCCCGATCACAGAGATGCAGATGTTTGCAACAGGCATCGCAATTCAGCAGCAGACCGGGTCTTCTCTTTCAGAAGTTCTGCTCAATTTAGCGGGTCTTATTCGTGCGCGTTTTAGGCTAAAGCGTAAAGTGCAGGCACTTTCTGCAGAAGCCAAGGCATCAGCAGGGATCATTGGGTCTTTGCCGATTATTGTTGGTCTTGGCTTATATCTTATTAACCCCGACTATGTTGAATTGTTATGGACCACACCAACAGGAAAAATATTACTTACCTGTTCGCTCGGCTGGATGAGCGTAGGGGTTTTGATGATGAAACAAATGATTAACTTCAAGGTGTAAGCGAATGGATTTTTCAAATCAAAGCTTGCTTATTTATGGCAGCTCTATTTTAGCTGCGTTATCTTTCATGGCGTTTGCTTTGCCATTTTTGAACAGGGCTGAAAAAAAAGATCGCTACCGTTCTGTGATTGAAAAAAAGCGTAAAGCTTTATTTGACCAGACAATTGATAATTTAGGCAAGCGTACGGTGAAGGATGAAAAAACCGTTTCAGCGGCAGAATCAATTGCTTTGGTTTTTAAAATTCGCCAAATGCTAGGTGGCGTTGGAGAAATGGCGCGCGATCAGTTGCTGCAAGCGGGGATCCGCGATCCTAAAGCGCCAGTTTATTATATTATTGGCGCTGTTGTTTTGCCCTTAATTCTTATGGGGTTTACATCATTAATCATGATTAAAGGTGAAAAAGAATTTAGCGGCCTTATGATTATGGTGGCCACTTTGGGCATGGGCGCAGCGGGCGTGTTTATGCCACGACTTTTAATCAAAAACCATATCATAAAACGGCAGGAAGAAATCGGAATCACTTTTCCCGATGCGCTTGATATGATGTTGATTTGCGTTCAAGGGGGTATTGGTCTTGAACAAACGATTGACCGTGTTGCAGGTGAAGTAGCAGACCATTCTGAGATTTTAGCCGAAGAGCTGGGCATTTTATCTGCAGAAATGGGAATGCTGAGCGACCCTAAGCAAGCGTTGCAGGATTTTGGGCGCAGGGTTGGTTCAGGGGCGGCGCGTTCGTTTGTTACCGCTATTGTTCAAGCGCTGCAATACGGTACGTCTGTGACAGGGGCGATGCGCGTTATTTCAGATGATCTGCGTGACCAGCGGATGGCAGAAGCTGAACGTAAGGCCGCGTCCCTTCCGCCTAAGCTTACGGTGCCTATGATTTTATTTTTTCTACCGGCTTTATTTGTTGTTATTTTAGGCCCGGCCTTTTTACAAGCCAGTGCTGCAGGCGTTGGGAATTAGAGTTTTGTTACATTGGATTGGGTCAAAACTTATAGTAAAATTTAAAAGAATATTATAACGAACAATATCAAGGGGTAGATCATGGGACTTTTAATTTTTATGAGCGTTGTGCTGTGTGTTTGTGCTTATGCTGTTATTATTTACAACAAACTGGTCCAAAATAAAAATCAGGTCAATGAATCTTATAGTGGTATCGATGTGCAGATGAAACGTCGTTATGATCTTATCCCCAATTTAGTGGAAATTGTCAAAGGCTATGCAAAACACGAACAAAAACTTTTTGAAGATATCACTTTGATGCGCTCAAGAGCACAAGGCGCGCAAGATCCGCAAGACCGTTTTCAGGCTGAAGCTGGTTTAAGCCGGGCGCTTGCAAATGTGTTTGCTGTTTCAGAAAACTATCCCGATCTGAAGGCAAATATAAATTTCATAGAACTTCAAAAACAGCTGGCTGAAGTTGAAGACACAATTCAAAATGCGCGACGCTATTATAATGGTTCAGTTCGTGATTTTAATACGATGATTGAACAGTTTCCTTCCAGCCTTATAGCGTCAAGATTTCGTTTTGAAGTCAGACCTTATTTTGAGTTGGAAAACCAAGATGAAAAGCACCCTGTTCAAATCAGCTTCTGATTAGGTTTATGAGACCAGTGTCTTTAAAAAAGATTTTAGTTTTTATTTCTCTCTTCTTCTTTGTCATTTTTCCTTACAAGATAGAAGCAAAAGAAGTTATTAAAAACTATGATGTTTTTGCATCAATTGATGTCCATGGGAAGGCAACAATCATCGAAAAAATTACCGTGCGTGCTGAAAATGATAAAATTAATCGCGGAATTTATCGTGACTTTCCCCTGATCTACAAAAATAATTTTGGTTATCAAACAAAAGTTCATCTGAAATTGCTGGGCGTTAGGCGCAACGGACTGGATGAGGCATATCATACAGAAAACTTACCCAATATTTTGCGTGTTTATATTGGCAATCCAAATATTATTATCCAACCCGGAATTTATACTTACGAATTAATATATCACGTAAAACCTGCTGTAAGTTTTTTTGAATCTTATGATGAATTTTACTGGAATGTAACGGGCAATAGCTGGGAATTTCCGATTGAGAATGCGCGCATCGTTATATCGTTGCCAGAAGAAGCTACAGTTCAGGCTGTTGAAGGATATTTAGGGGTTGCAGGCGCACGCGATAAAGCATATCAGGTGCAAAAAACAACAACAAACATCATTTTACAGACTCTAAGACCTTTGGATTATTTCGAAGGGTTTACAGTTGCTGTGTCATTTCAAAAAGGCGTTGTTCAACCACCTAATTTTTATGAGCGTATTTATAATTTTATACTCGATAATCTTGTAGGCCTTATATCAGCTTTAACAATAATGTTATTTTCTGCTTTTGTTTTTTTAAGCTGGCTTTTATATGGGCGCGATACACCGGGGACAATAATTGCTCAATTTCAACCCCCAGAAAACTTATCCGCTGATATGCTGCGCTATATTGTAAAACAAAGATATGATGATAAAGCGCTTGTATCTCTTATACTTTCTGCAGCAGCGGATGGATATTTGCAAATCAATGATGACGGAAAAAAGTTTGTGATTAAAAAAACGTCTCATTTTCCTAAAAACCCTATTTCGGGCACATATCAGGTTTTATATAGAGCTTTTAATCGAGATGTTATTCTGCTTGATAAGACGCGGTTTAGGCTGTTCAAAACCAATAACACCTACAAGGAAGAGCTGGCAAAATTTTTGTTAGAACTCAAAGCGGAGCATAAAAGATATTTAGGAACGATTGGCACAGATTATTTTTCACAAAATATGTGGATTAAGGCGATTGCAATTTTTATTGCCTGTGCTGGCCTTGGCCTTATTGGGGTGTTAACTGATAAAAATCATTTCGAAGCAGCTTGTTCTTTACTGATCCCTGTTTGCGGCCTCTTTTTGTCGGCATTTTGGCGCCCTCTTAATAAATATACGCAGGAGGGCCAAGAGGCCGAAGATTTTGCACGAGGATTTAAAAAATTTATTAATGTGGTAGAAAAAAATCCATTAAATATAAAATACACAAAAGAGATGACCCCACAGGTTTTTGAAAAAATATTACCCTATGCGGTGGCTTTAGATGTTGAACAAAAATGGTGCAAGTATTTTTCAGCGCTCGTTTCTACAAATATGGTTGTTTATAAATCGTCTTATTATCAATCATTTTCTACTCAGGGCCAGTTTTCGTCGTCGATAGCATCTTCGCTCGGTCATAATATTTCAGCAGCTATAAATTCGACTATTCAATCGACATCATCGGGGTCTAGCGGGTCTGGCGGCGGCGGGTCATCGGGCGGCGGCGGCGGCGGCGGTGGTGGTGGCGGCTGGTAGTCTTATTTCATGACCTTATGACGGCGTATTTCATCGGCCAGCGCATCAATTTCGTTCGATGCAGCTGAGGAAGGTTCGGTTTCAACCACTCCCTTTCCTTTCATGATCGATGTTGCAAAGGCAACGCGGTTTCCTAATGTTGAACGCGCAACTGAAATATCCACGTCTAATCCTTCAAGGCTAGTTTGAATGGATTCTGAAATTTTAGCACGCGCATTCAGGCGGTTTAAAACAATCAAGGTTGCAATTTTTTCTGTCTTAGCGGTTATCAGTGTGGGTCTACTGGCCCATAAATCCATGGGTGATGGCTGTATGGGTATAAGGGTCAGGTCGGCGGCACGAATAGCGGCGGTGGCTTCTGATTGTGTATGGGGCGGGCTGTCAATAATAACAATATCGTAGCGGTTGGATAGATCTTTGGCTTCGCGGTCTACGCGCCAGCCCTGAATTTGGCTGTGATGCAAGGTGTTTGATTCTTCCATCACTTTTTGTCTGAGCGCAACCCAGTAGGTTAAGGAAGCTTGGGGGTCAATATCGATTGT
The DNA here is from genome assembly GCA_964648505.1 of uncultured Pseudobdellovibrionaceae bacterium. Taxonomy (GTDB): domain Bacteria; phylum Pseudomonadota; class Alphaproteobacteria; order Micavibrionales; family Micavibrionaceae; genus CAZYMI01. The sequence continues at coordinate 89,965 of CAZYMI010000004.1, read as the reverse complement.
AGCTACACTCAGCCCCTGCTTTAAAAAAGCACAGGCAAGCTGTAAGGCAAGGGTAGTTTTTCCTGCCCCCCCTTTTTGCTGGGCGATTGTTATAATTTTTCCGGTACCTTTTAAGGGCATGTTTACTCCAGATCTTTAAAAAGTCTTTTAATCACATCTTGAAGGGCTTGTCAGGCCCTATCCGCACAGGCACCATCAATCTATGGCAATACCAATTTGGCCGATTACGAATGAAGCAATTAACCAAGCAGCGCAAGCGATCAAGGCGGGCGGGCTGATTGCTTTTCCGACTGAAACTGTTTATGGCCTTGGGGCTGATGCTACGCAAGGCCCTGCGATTGCGCGTATTTTTGCAACCAAGGGTCGCCCTGCCATTAACCCTTTAATTGTGCATGTGTTGGATGTATCACAAGCGTGCCAGTATGCTGTCTTTGATGACCGCGCCAGAATCGTTGCGCACATGTTCTGGCCGGGGCCTTTAACGCTTGTTTTACCCAAGACAATTTATTCTTTAATCCATCCGCTTGTAACAGCAGGACTTGAAACGGTAGCGTTACGAAGCCCGGCCCATCCTGTTGCCCGTGATTTAATAAAAGCAACGGGCCTTCCAATCGCCGCGCCTTCTGCGAATAAATCAGGCCGGCTTTCGCCCACGGCGCCGCATCATGTTGCAGCGTCTTTGTCTGAAGGGGTGGTTGCTATTCTTGCTGGTGGTAAATCAGCTGTGGGTTTGGAATCAACAGTTCTTGATTTATCAGGGCCAGTCCCGGCTATTTTAAGGCCGGGCGCGATCACGGCGCAGCAGCTCAGCGCAGTTTTAGAATGTGATGTGCTGTATGATATGGCGCAGCCGGATTCTCCCAAATCTCCGGGGCAACTTTTAGCACATTATGCGCCGTCTATACCTGTCAGGCTGGGGGCAGTTGACGTTTTGCCAGATGAAGCACTTTTAGCTTTTGGATCGGTGAAGTTTATGGGTATTAAAGGCGGCGGCTTTGCGCAAGATTTGCCACCAGACCAGTTTCGCAATTTATCGCAAACTGGTGATTTGATTGAGGCCGCAGCCAATTTATTTGCGTATTTGAATGATTTAGATAACCCTGCCTTTAAAAAAATTGCGGTGATGAATATTCCGGATCAGGGGTTGGGCGTTGCAATCAATGACAGGCTAAAAAAAGCGGCGGGTTTGGCTTAGTTGTAGTTTTGGCTTTGCGCAAAAAGAAGAATTTCGTTTCGTGAAAGCTTGCGTTCGCTATCACTTAATTCTGAGAAACGTTCTTCGGTTTTAATGCGATAGGTTGGAAGTTTTAGGTCACTTGCTTCACGCGCGGCAAGAATGTTTTTAAAGACATAGTTATTAAAATCTTCAGCATCAATATGTGTACTGCCTGACAAGGCAAAGCTTTTATCTTGCTTTTCTAATCGAAATTCTTTTTGTGGTTTAAGGTTAAGCGCAGGCAGGGGTTCACTTTCAATAGAGGTAATAGGCGCGCTTGCTACTAGCGTTTCCGTCGGTGTTTTTGAGGTCTCTGGTTGGGTATCGATTTTATTTTTGAAGTTTTGATATATTTCTTCAAGCGAACGGGCGCGACCTGAATTGCCTTCATAAAAGATATTTGGATTTGCGCGCGCCTCGCGCGGGAAAATATAAGCCGCGGCAGCATTGGGGCTGCGGTCATGGGCTTTTAAGAATCCTGCTGCGCCGCCGGGCCCCATAAAATGGGCCAGGTAAAGTTCTGTTGATCCAATGTCTTTTTCTTTTCCTAAGACGCGTTTGAGGTATTTTTGATTATCAGATGCATATTCGGCAGCAAACAGGGCAGATTTTTCAGGATTGGTTCGCAACCCTAAAATTTGTTTTTTAATTTGCGGATCTTTAACGCGCCCGCGAGCATCAATCATATCGGCATAATGGCCCAAACCGTGGTTATCGCCGTGGTCGCGCACCATCTGAAGCCAGGTGCTATCAATAAACTGGTACAGACCTTTTGCAGAGCTGGAGCGCGCTTTTGCATTTGGGTTAAAGGAACTTTCCGTATTCGCCTGATGAAGCAGATAGGCAAAATCGACCCCTGTTTTGGCCGCTGCGTTCTCAATTGCCTTTGTAACACGCGGGCCAGCCTGTTCGGTCAAGGGAGCTAAGCCGTTGTTTTGATTGTAAATTTGGTACTGGCTCATGTCGTGTTACACAACCTTTCTGAAATGAGCCTCGCAAGTCCCGTGCCATAGAACAGCGCCGGCATTTCAGGTAATATTCTAAAAATAACAAAAGGTTTTCCAATGCCCGATTATTCCCCCCCTATAGACGATATGAATTTTTTACTTGATGACGTGCTGGATTTTCGCAGCCATGGAATAGGGGCTGAAATAGATGCGCCAATTCTTGAAGCCATTTTAGGGGAAGCGGGTAAACTGGCATCGAATATTTTGTCACCTTTAAACTGGTCCGGGGATCGCGCAGGAAATATTTTAAAAGACGGTGTTTTGAAAACGGCGCCTGGCTTTAAAGAGGCATACAAGGCTTATCGTGAAGGGGGGTGGAATGCTGTTCCGTTCGATCCCGCTTATGGCGGGCAGGGCTTGCCGTGGATCGTTGCATTTCCCGTACAAGAAATGTGGCAATCCGCAAATTTATCATTTGGTTTGTGCCCGCTGCTTAATCAAGGTGCGATTGATGCAATTCATGCCCATGCTTCTGATGCTTTAAAGCAGACATATCTGCCTAAAATGATTGAAGGGATATGGACCGGCACCATGAACTTGACGGAACCGCAAGCCGGATCCGATCTGGCAGCCGTTGCAAGTAAGGCCGAGCGTGCGGATGATGGAGTCTACCGCATCAAAGGGCAGAAAATTTATATTACATTCGGTGAACATGATCTGAGTGAGAATATTATACATCTTGTCTTAGCAAGGCTTCCTGATGCGCCTGAAGGCGTCAAAGGCATTTCGCTTTTTATTGTGCCAAAATTTCTTGGCGATGGAACACGCAATGATGTGATGTGCGTTTCAATTGAACATAAATTGGGCATACATGCTTCCCCCACCTGCACCATGCAGTTTGGGGATAAAGGGGGGGCCATAGGTTATTTGGTGGGCGCAGAACACGAAGGCTTAAAATATATGTTCACCATGATGAATAATGCGCGGCTGAGTGTAGGGTTGCAAGGTGTGTCTGTCTCTGAACGTGCTTTTCAAGCGGCGCTTGCTTACGCAAAAGACCGTGTGCAGGGAAAATCGCTTCAAGGGGATAAACGTGTTGCGATCATTGAACATCCCGATGTGCGTCGAATGCTTCTTCATATGCAAGCATTAACACAAGCGGGCCGCGCGCTTGCTTATGACGCGGCACTTCACCTGGATCTGGCGCGCGGCGGTCATAAAAAAGCGCAAGCGCGGGTGGATCTGCTTACACCTGTTGTTAAAAGTTGGTGTACGGATAACGCGCAGATTGTAGCAGGGTTAGGCGTACAGATTCATGGAGGCATGGGTTTTGTTGAAGAAACAGGCGCTGCGCAATATATTCGTGATGCGCGTATTTTGACTATTTATGAAGGCACCAATGGTATTCAAGCGGCTGATTTGGTTTTTCGAAAAGTTTTGCGCGATGGGGGCGCAGCTGTTCAGGATTATATTTTAGATGCAAAAAAATATGTTTTGGATCTGTCCAGCCTTAATGGGGATGATGCGGAAACTTTAAAAGAAAATATGATTGTTGCCCTCGATCATCTTGAAGTGGCTACGCACTTTATTCTGGATAAAGGAAAAGTAAAGGCGCTCGATGATATTGCGGCGGTGTCTTCTTTTTATCTTGAATTGTTTGGTATCGCAGCTGCAGGTGTTATGATGACACGAAGTTTTGTGGTAACGGATCGTCTTCTTAAATCAGGATTAAAAGTCGTTGTTGCCCAAAATAAACAGGCTGTTATTCGCTATTTTGCCGATCATGTTTTGACCCGCACGGGACCTCTTCTGATCAGCGTTCAAAACGAAAAATCTGTTTTATCGGCGCAATTTTAAATAGGCTTGCGAAGCTGCCAGGATAAGATCAGATCGGAGACTTCGCGCTCTGATACTGGCTTTGAAAAAAAGTAACCTTGCGCAGTTTCGCACCCCATATCGCGAAGGGCAAAAACTTCTGTTTCGCTTTCCACCCCTTCAGCAATCAACGCCATATTCAGGGCTTTACCTGAAGCGATGATTGTTTTGATGATGGGGGTTGAGTCATTTTTCTGACCCATGGCGCGAATGTGGTCGCGGTCAATTTTCAAAGATGTGATTGGAAAATGTTCCATTCGGGCCAATGACTCTGGTGAACCTTCAAAATCATCAAGGGCAATTTTAATTCCGGTTTGTCGACAAAGATCGAGTGTTTTAAAAGCTGTTTCAGGCGTTTGAACAAAAAGCTGTTCTGAAATTTCAAGCTGAATTTGCCCGGGCAAAACATCGGAGATAGAGATCACATCATAAAGCGACTCCATAAACCGGTCAGCGGAAAAGTCACGCGTTGTGAAGTTGACACTCATATAAAGTGCTTTGTTGCGCCCCACTTTTCCTTCAATACGCTTTAAAGCGTGGCAGGATTCCTTTAAGGCCCAGTGTGATGCTGTTACAATCAGCCCTGTATCTTCAAGCATAGGAATAAAGACGCCTGGGGAAATAACCCCTTTTGTCGGGTGTCGCCAGCGCATCAGGGCTTCAAAGCCAGCCACAAAACCTGTGGTCAGGTCTACAATCGGCTGATAATTCAAGAACAATTCACGATTCTGCAAGGCGTTTTGCAGGTCTTTTTGAAGCTCTGTGCTGTTAGGGTCTTGGGGTAAGCTATTCATGACAGGGCAAATTCTTTTGTAAATCAGTTGGTTAGGTGGGGTGTGTTTCTATTTAGACCTTACTATACAACGCTTGACAAAGCCTTAACAGGATCGTTATGGTGCACGCCATATTCAATTTTAAGGACAAGTGTCATGAAAGTCGTTAATTCATTAAAAACTTTAAAAACACGGGACCGTAACTGCCGCGTTGTTCGTCGCAAAGGTCGTGTTTATGTCATTAATAAGCAGAAGCCACGTTTTAAGGCGCGCCAAGGCTAATTGGCTCTTGTCAATCGGTGCGATGATACCCTAAATGGTCCGCCAAGTCTTTAATTCTTGGGCGGGCCTTTTTTTTCAGGGAAGTTTTCATGTTTTCACGTTTGTTTGGATTTGTCTCGGCTGACATGGCAATTGACCTGGGAACAGCCAATACCCTTGTCTATGTTAAGGATCGTGGCATTGTTTTGAATGAGCCTTCTGTGGTTGCTATTTCAATTATTGAAGGTAAGCGCGAAGTTCTTAAGGTTGGGAATGAAGCAAAGCAGATGTTGGGCAGAACGCCAGGTAACATTGTGGCCATTCGGCCTTTGCGTGATGGTGTGATCGCAGATTTTGAAGTCACAGAAGCAATGATTAAGCATTTTATTCGCAAGGTGCATAATCGCCGAAGCTTCGCTAGCCCAAAAATGGTGATATGTGTTCCGTCAGGCGCAACCGCTGTTGAGAAACGCGCTATTCAAGAATCAGCAGAACGTGCTGGTGCATCCGAAGTGCATCTGATTGAAGAGCCAATGGCAGCTGCTATTGGCGCAGGCCTTCCTGTTACTGAGCCAACTGGTTCTATGGTGGTTGATATTGGCGGCGGCACAACAGAAGTTGCGGTGATTTCATTTGGAGGCATTGTGTATGCGCGTTCAGTGCGTGTCGCTGGTGATAAAATGGATGAGGCGATTACAGCGTATATTCGGCGTGTTCATAATTTGCTGATCGGGGAAGCCAGCGCCGAGCGTATTAAGCGCGAGATTGGTAGCGCCTGCCCACCGCTTGATGGAACAGACGGGCGCATCATGCAAATCAAAGGACGCGATCTGATGAACGGCGTTCCAAAGGAAATTACAATTTCAGAACGTCAGATTGCTGAAAGTTTAGCTGAGCCTGTCGGGCAGATTATTGAAGGTGTCAAAGTGGCCCTTGAAAATACGCCGCCCGAACTTGCAGCCGATATTGTTGATAAAGGCATTGTGCTTACAGGGGGCGGGGCCTTACTTAAAAATCTGGACCTGGTATTGCGCCATGCAACCGGCCTGCCTGTGACCGTTGCCGACGAACCGCTTAACTGCGTTGTGATGGGAACAGGCTATGCGCTTGACCATATTAACGATGGGCGCATGCGCGGGGTGCTGGTGGGCACGTACTAAGACCCGCTTATCCCCCAGAAAGTTACTTTTAAATACATAAACCATTTGACGATTTAAGAGCATATTGCTAACCAGTAAATATGAAAACAAATCAGCGCATTCAAAGAACCCTTCATCGCTATGCGGTGAATATTTCAGGCGTTGTCAGTTTTACGGCAAGTTCCGCCCTTGCGCTTGCAACAGGTAATCTGGAGGCTTTAGTCGCTTGGGTTATGGATGGCGTTGGTGAAACTCTGCATATTTTTAAAGGGCACAAAACGGCGGGTTATTCTGCGGGGTGTGCGGCAATTGCGATTGCGGATTTAACATTTGCTTTTAACGAGAAGGCGGGGTCAACGCAGCAGAGTGTTTTACTTGCGATGGCAGCGGCTTATACAGTGGGTGCTTTAAAATATCCTTTTCAAAAAGCGGCCGTTTATTTTCAACATAAGCCATTGGATTCTGCTGCACGGATATTTCCTGCGATCACAGGTGCATCCAGTTTTAGTTTAAATTTAACAGGTGCGTTTGCTGCGGCGGCTTCAGGTAATCGTTTTATGGCGCTTATTTTTCTGGGATGGCTGGCTTCTGATATTTTAGAAGGGCGGCTCTACCAAAAAAATAATCCTGCGTATCGTTTTTTAAGGCAGCTGCGTGAAAATAGATTGTAAATCTATTTCAATATGCGCTCTATAACTATCTAGCGCGCAATAGCGACTGATGTGAAGACGTATCCAAAAACTGTATCTCTGTAACAGGCAGCTATTTTTCCTCTAAGGGCAGCGCTCGTGAAAACGATACGGGGTGATGATCTGAATGATCCTTCATAATCTTCCCCTAGTAACGAGTCTGATGGAATAACAGTATTAAGGCCTTTTTCTCCAGAGAGCTCATTTAATACTTCACAAAGCTCTTTTGTTAGATCCCAAATATTAACGATTAAATCGGCGCAACTGGCTGTTGTGCAAGTTGTGCCTATATCTGTGATCGAATCTGAACCTGTGACGTAGTAATAATCATTGCCAGATGCACTGGCTATATCGGTGCTTAACCATTCTTCCTTTAAGTACTTTGGAGGCACGCCGCCGCCTTCTGGCCTAAAAACATGACAGCTTTTATTGCTAGGAGCAGAAGGATTGAATTGATTGCCGTCTCTTGGCTCTTCAAAAGAAATTTGGCTAAGGTCGCAGCCCCGGGCAATCAGCCGCGTTGTTGCAGCTTGTATGGCACTAAAATGATTTATAATTTCAGTCGCGTCGGCTTTAAGAATATCTTTATCAAGTGTGTTTGTTCCGGTTCGTGAGCTATTGCTAACAGCATAAGATAATGCTGCAAAAAGTATGACAGCAATAAGGATCATAAAAAGAACGTTGCCGCTTTCTATTGTTTTAGTTTGCATTCAATTTTTCTGGGTAGTTAGAAAGTAATTATGTCTCATGAAAGATTAAAGGATTGTTTTTGAGGTGGGTACCTACAAAGCGGTTTCGCGAATTTTTTTAAGGCAGTCTCTCATTAATGTATAAAATTGTTGTACAATTTGCATATGAAATTTTGCGCTCTGATTCTTTTTTCTTTTTTGGCCCTGTCTGCCTGCCAAACACGGCCCGATGTGGTGTCAGAACTGGCCTGTGGTTCGCAGCATTATATGACATATATCGGCCATAACGTTTCTAGTATTACCCTGCCTCTTGACCAGAATATACGTATTATTTCTCCGGGAATGGATTTTGGTAAGGATTATATCTATGACCGGGTTAATCTGGTGACGGATCGAAAGGGAACGGTCAGAGAAATTGCCTGTGGATAGACCTGATTTTTTGTTGTTTAAGAAAAACTCTTGTTAATGTTTTAGGTTTAAACTTATAAAAGGAGAATAAGCTTATTTTTCAATCTTCTAGCTTGTTAAAGTCAGAGTTCTTATGAAGTCTCGCCGCCCCTGGACCAGAACAGCCATACGCATATCATCCGGCCATTTTTTTACAGGCAAGATGTCGCTTGTCGTTTTTGTAGCGGCTTCGGTTTTAATGACAAGTCTGAATATTGCAAGTCCGGGCACCATGCAAAATATACGCCTATCGATTATGGATGCGTTCTCTCCATTTATATCGGCAATTAATTACCCTTTTCAAAAGACCGTCAGCGGCATTGAAGTGATCTCTGGGCTTGCCAATCTTCGTGCAGAAAATACCAGATTAAAAACGGAAAATGACAGGTTAAAGGAATGGTATCATTCGGCTTTGCTTTTGCAGGCTGAAAATAAATCGTTGCGCAAAATTCTTGATGTTACTCCGGACCCGGTTAAGGCATTTATTACCACCCGTGTTATCGGAGATGGGGGCAGCGCTTTTGTCAGATCTTTTCTGATTGAAGCCGGCGCGGATCAGGGTATTGAAAAGGGGCAGCCCGTCATGGCGGGAGAAGGTTTGATTGGACGCGTGATTGAATCAGGAACTCGATCGGCGCGAGTACTTTTGATTACTGATGTGAATTCGCACATTCCTGTTGTGATTGAGGGTACAAATATGCGTGCGGTACTGGCTGGCACCAATGATAAAACCCTTTCATTGCAGCACTTACCGCTTGATACAAACCTAAGCGAGGGCGCACGCATTGTCACATCTGGAATCGGCGGTTTATTCCCACCCGGACTGCCTGTAGGTGTTGTGGGTGCACGCGACGGGCAATATTATACCGTCAAGCCTTTTGCCCAGTCTGATCGGGTTAGTTTTGTACGCATTATTGATGCTTATGATCCGGACAGGCTTGATGCGGAACAATCGGCTGACTCTATCGGGCCATAAAAATGGGCTGGCCAGCACTTGAAATGTTTTCGCGCCTGATATTGGCATACACGCTGATGCTGCTTTTGATTGTGTTAAACGCTGTTTCGTTTGCATTGCCTTATGCCGGGTCGTTTCAACCTTCTTTTGTCTTGATGGGCATTTATTTCTGGTCATTGTACAGGCCATTATTATTTCCGCCATTTGTTATATTTTTAGCTGGCATTATTCTTGACGCTTTATTGGGGCTGCCGCTTGGTATAAATGCCTTGACCCTTTTAGGGGTGCATTGGGTTGTCCGTTCTCAGCGTCGTTTTTTAACGGGGCAGGTTTTTTTAATTCAGTGGCTGGTTTTTTTGTTGATCGTTCTTGCGACAGCTATGTTTCAATGGCTTGTGATTGCTTTTTCTGGTCAGGGTTTTGTACCGGTGGTGCCGCCTTTGCTTCAAGGCTTATCAACGGCTTTGTTATATCCGGTTGTGATCTTTCCGCTTTTTGCTGTGCATCGATTGTTGCCGCTACCGCGCAAAATTGTTTCCTAAATCAAATTTTACTTTAAGATAGCCATCATGGAACGTGATTTAGACCGGCATCAGGTATTTTCGCGCCGGGCCCTTATTATCGGGGTAGGTCAGGCGGCGATTTTTAGTACGCTTGCCGCAAGGCTTGGCTGGCTACAAATCTCGCAACGTGAAAAATACACAACCCTTGCAGAAAACAACCGCGTAAATTTAAAAATTTTACCGCCTGCACGCGGATTGATTGTCGATCGATTTGGCGTACCGTTGGCCTTGAACAATCAGGATTTTCACTTAGTGATTATTCCTGAGCAGACCAAAGATCTTGGGCAGGCACTCAAAGATTTACAAAATTATATTCCAATTGAAGAACGTGATGTTAAGCGAGTTTTGCGTGAAGCTCACCGAGAAGCAAAATACGCATCTATTTTGGTTCGTGATAATCTTAATTTTGATCAAGTGGCTAAAATTGAAGTGAACTTACCTGATCTGCCCGGTGTATCCGTTGAAAGCGGAGAGATAAGAGATTACCCGCTTTTGGATGCAACCGCACATTTGATTGGTTATGTTGGCGTTGTCAGCCCCGAGGAAAAAGAGGCCAGCAAAGATCCACTTTTTTCAGTACCCGGTTATCGTATCGGCAAGAGCGGCGTTGAAAAAGCAATGGATGATTTATTGCGCGGCCAAGCTGGAAAAACGGAAGTTGAAGTCAATGTGATTGGGCGCGAAGTGCGGGTGCTTTCAAAGAACGCGGCAAAGCCCGGGGCGCGTCTGGCCCTTTCAATTGATGCAAGTTTACAGCAATTTGTTCAAAGCCGACTGGCACAAGAAAAAAGTGCAGCCGCGGTGATTATGGATGTGCATAGTGGCGCGGTTTATGCCTTGGGATCAGCCCCGGCATTTGACCCCAATGTATTTTCTAAAGGTATTTCAACGCCGCTTTGGGAAGAATTGCTTAATGATCCAACCCGGCCTTTGTCCAATAAGGCTGTATCTGGCCAGTATCCACCCGGTTCAACTTTTAAAATGGTCACAGCGCTCGCGGGGCTTGAAAAAGGTGTGATTACATCTAAATCGCGCGTTTTTTGCCCCGGTCATTATGATCTGGGCAAAAACCGTTTTCACTGTTGGAAAAAAACGGGGCACGGTTCGGTGGATGTGGTGCATGCAATTGCAGAGTCATGCGATACATTTTTTTATCATTTTGCCCGTGATATTGGCATCGATAATATTGCAAAAATGGCTCGCAAACTAGGCATGGGTGAAAAACTGGGCCTTGAGTTGTCAGAAGAAAAATCGGGACTGGTTCCAGATGTTTCCTGGAAGCGTAAGCGTTATGGCGAGCCCTGGCACCCGGGGGAAACAATCGTATCTGCAATTGGTCAGGGGTATATGTTGGCTACACCTTTGCAATTAGCAACAATGGTTTCAAGGCTGGTGAATGGGGGGAAGGCTGTGAAGCCATGGCTTATTGATATGAATGACGGTAAAATGGCGCATCCGCAAAGCTGGCCTGATTTAGGTATATCGCCAGACCATATGAAGTATATTTTAAAAGGCATGTCTGATGTGGTGAATAGCCCTTATGGGACCGCGCGTGCCCAGCATATTACTGAACCCGGTCTTAGCATGGGCGGCAAAACCGGAACATCGCAAGTGAAAAGAATTACGATGCAAGAACGTCGCGCGGGTATTTTAAATTCTGACCTGCCATGGCATTTACGGCATCATGCGCTGTTTGTCGGGTATGGCCCTATTGAAAATCCGCGCTATGCCTGTGGTGTTATTGTAGAACATGGGGAATCGGGCTCAGGTACTGCTGCGCCTGTTGCAAAAAGCATCATGACTGAAGTTATGAAGCGTGATCCGGCGGGGGTAAAAAAATAGCCATGCATATACAAGATCGCGAGTCTTTATCAGGCCGTTTTTTTGAGATGACGTGGGGGCTTATCATCCTGTTGTCTATCGTCAGCGGGATTGGGGTTATATCCTTATATTCAGCCGGTGATGGTTCGTTTGAACCGTGGGCTGGCAATCATTTTGCGCGTTATCTTTTTAGCTTGGCTATTTTGCTTGCGATTGCCATGACGAATATTCGCGTTTGGTTTAGCGCGGCTTATGTGGCGTATGGACTGGGATTACTTTTACTTCTGTATGTTGATGTTATGGGCCATATTGGCATGGGCGCGCAACGCTGGATTAATCTGGGTGTGATTAAATTACAGCCTTCAGAATTGATGAAGATTGCAACCACCATGGCGCTAGCAAAATTTTTTCATACGTCTACGCTTGATGATGTGAAGCGTCCCTTTTTTTTGGTCATTCCAATTTTACTGGTTAGTGCGCCTGTGCTGCTTGTTATGATACAACCTGATTTGGGCACAGCTTTAAAGTTGCTGATGGTAGCAGGTGCTTTATTTTGGATTGCAGGTGTTGCGTATTGGATGTTTGGTATTGTACTGGGGCTGATTGTTATTTCACTGCCTATAGGATGGGGGTTAATGCATGATTATCAACGACAAAGAGTTCTCACGTTTCTTAATCCTGAAAGTGATCCTTTGGGATCGGGGTATCACATCACGCAATCAAAAATCGCCCTTGGATCAGGCGGCATTTTTGGCAAGGGTTTTCTAGAAGGCACGCAAGCGCAGCTTGATTTTTTACCTGAAAAGCAAACCGATTTTGTTTTTACGCTTTGGGCGGAAGAAACAGGTTTTGTTGGCGGAGTAATACTCATCGCCCTTTACGCCTTGATTATCATTTATGGGTACTGGATGGCGACGCGTTGTCGCCATTCATTCGGGCGATATGTTATTTTAGGTGTGACCATTAATTTTTCGCTGTATGTCATGATTAACATGTCAATGGTTATGGGGCTGATACCTGTTGTGGGCGTGCCCTTGCCTTTGGTGTCTCATGGCGGTACGGCGATGCTTGCGATTATGGCTGGGTTTGGTTTGGCAATTTCAAGCTATATTGATCGGGATGTGCGTCTTTCAAGAGGCGCACGGTAGAGCGGTGTTGGCGTGTTAATCTTCTTTAATTCGTGATCCTGCGATCATGCCAAAAAAAGTACCGCCGCTTAGTGTCATGGTTACGACTAAAGATGTTAAAAGCATTGTAAGTCTCCTGTTGTTTCTCACACGTTTAAGTTCTTATTCCCCACCGAAGTTTTCGCTTCGGTAGATTATGTTTACCATAATTATTTTCCGTATTGCAACAAAGAAAAACAGAAAAAAGCATTATTTTTTCAAAGACTTAAAATAATCTATAAAAAATACACAACTATGCATTTTTTATGCATAAAGCATATCGAAGACGCCATAAAGCCTCTGAGTTTTAACAAGTAACTTTGGTGATTTTCGGGGCTGTATACCATCCCCGAGCCTTTTTAAGGTGACATCAAAACTAGTTTTTTTTGTGCAGCCAGGAAGATGGTGTGCGGAGCCTTATACTGTCCCCAGAGTGCTAAAACTTTTTGTTCTTCTTTTTTTTGTGTCTTTTGTGAGAAAGATTGTTTTTCCTTTGTAAAAAAGGCACCTGCGCACAGGGTTTTGCCTTGTTCCAGTCGGGCAGACTTGCCGGTGCTTTAGGGCACAAGCGCGGTGTGTTGCAACATCACACAATTAATATAGGACATTATTCCTAGTTTGTCAAACTTGTTTTTACGACCCCCAAGATCATAAGGAGGGACACAAAAGCTTCGTTTTTTGTGTCCTTTTTTTGATAGCGGGGATAGGAAGGCTGCGCTTTTACTGTTCCCAAAATAAACGATGAGTACCAGAAGCGAGGTTTAATTTACTGAAATCTTTGGTTTGGATGTTGGCCTTTTAGGCTGGGAGACCGCAGATGTTTCATTCAAGGTCTGAATGATCCGCAAGTTGCGTTCAATATCCTGACGCCCCGGGGCAGAAGCCTGTGCTTTTTGCAAGATTTCGATTGATTCTGAAAGGCGGTCTTGGTTGGCAAGATTAAGCGCCAGATTGTTTAAAATTGGCACAGGGTCACCTTGCCACATTTCAAGCGCCTTACGAAAAGCAACTTCGGCCTGAGGGTAAAATTCCTGCGCATCAAGGGCAATGCCAAGCGTTTGAAAAGCACGATAGTTTTTTTCATCTTGTGTAATCGCATCACGAGCGATTTTTTCGGCCTGTTTGAAGTTTCCTTGTGTCAGTAAAATAGAGGCATATTCTGTTTTAAGATCTGATGTGGCCTTGGGGCCGGTTGCAAGCGGGGCCAAAATGGTGGCTGCTTTTAAGCTGTTGCCTGAATCACGCAGCGCACGCGCATATTTTACGGTCGATTCAACATTAGACGGGTTGCGCTTATAAAGCTGCTCAAGGAAAGACAAAGAAGCTTCTGAGCCACCAGATGCATTGGCGCGTGATGCGGCACGGTCAAGGGCGGCATCAACTTTGCTTGAATAGGGGGTCGAATTATTTGTGGCAGACCCTGTGGCGCAGGCCGCTAAAGCAAGAGACGAAGCGGCGATTAAAAGTAATGTGCGTGTCATGTTTGTATCAGTTAAGTTGGTTGTTACTATCAGGCGTTGCATTAGATGGTGGTTCAGAAGGGGCGGGCGGCGGAAGGTTTGGGTCTTGTGCAGCCACCTGCGGAATATCTGATTCCGGAATTGAACCAATATTTGAAGGCGCTATATCAGGTACATCCACAACTCTGCTGGCATCCACATCTTGTTGAACAGCTACTTTGTGGCACATATCAGGGCAGAAGAAAACAGAGTATTCTTGACATGATTTGCCGCTTTCAGCATTAGCGCATGATCTGCGAACGCGCACATAATCTTTTTTCGGGCTTGCGATGATAACGTGACGCTCCATAATAATTTCACCCTTGGCATTGAGGGCTGTGAAGGATGTTGATCCTGGTTCGCGCGGCACAAGCACAGCCGTACGTGGCGTATCAAGAACAACGTTTAAGTGTTTGGAATTGCCTACAAGAACAGACACTGCATCTTGGTCAAAATGAACAAGTTCCAGCTTGTCAGGTGTAATACGTATCATGGGATAAGCCGCAGCTTGCGGTAGATCAGGCGTAACTGCTTCAACATTAGCGGCGCCTGCTGTTAGTGTTTTTGCAGGAATTATATCAGCCGCTTGAGCGATGGGCGCACTTAGAAAACCAAATGGCGCGATCAGACCAAGTGACGCAATCAGACTAAGTGCAAAAAGTCGAACCATGATGAATACTCGTGAGAGTTAAGGATGCGGGAACCCGCGAAAGCAACAAACTGTCATTTCAGTATACTTCAGATTGGGGATAAATTCACCAGCTTATTATCGCAAGTGTAAGAAAATCGTTTCGAATTTTATATAAATACAAAATGGTAACAACAAAAAATTGAATATGAAAATATTACAAACACACTGCGAGGACACGAAGGTTGCGCTTTTCATGTCCCTGAAGCCCGAAGTTGGGGATACAAAAAACGAAGCTTTTGTGTGCCCGTTAAGTCAGCAGTGCTCGCGTTTGATTTTGCGCGTCCGTAATGGCAGCAGCAATTTTATCTGGGTCTGGCCCTGCCATTAAAATGGATCGTGCGAGGTTCGGCACAACGCGCGGGGTGTGCATACCGAAAACATTTTTCACATCTTCAAATGTAGCGCCTTGTGCGCCAATGCCCGGGGCGAGTAATAATGAATGCGGCAAAGCATCTGTAATCGTGTTGATATTTTTGAGCGTTGCACCGATAACTGCGCCAATTGCGCCAATATCATCACCGTAGGTTTTGGAATTATAAGATGTGATATCGTCACATAAAGATAAAGCAACAGTGCGGCCATTGGCACACACAGCATCTTGCAGTGTTGCGCTTTCGGGGTTGGATGTGCGCACCAGCACAAATAAACCTGTTCCAGTTTTATGTGTGTGATCAAGATAAGGTTGCAAAGACCCAAAACCTAAATACGGATTCACAGTTAAAAAATCACCTTGGAACGGGCTGTCATTGCCTAGCCATGCTTGCGCATAACCTTCATTTGTAGAACCAATATCGCCGCGCTTGGCGTCATATAAAATAAGCGTGTCTTTCGCACGGATGATCCGGCACATATCGCGCAGCACTGTAAAACCATCTGGCCCGAAGCGTTCAAAATACGCGACTTGTGGTTTGATGATTGCAATGCGGCCCGCGCACACATCCGCCATCGTGCCTGCAAATTTTTTAAGGCCTTCAAGTGTGTCTGGCAAACCCCATTTCTGCATCACGCCCGCAGTGGGGTCAATGCCAACGCACAGCGCAGAGTGCTTTTGGATGAGGGATGTGAGTTTGGCGTTTAGCATGTCTGGCTTTCAAAGTTAGATTTAATAAACATTATGATGTTATTTATTTTCTCCATCATTTCGCAATGCGGCCAAACAATATTCTTATTTTCTCTATATGAAGTGATATGGGATAGTCTTCTGTTGATGTTTTCAATACATTCACTTCTATCGATATATTCTTGGAATTCATTTCTTAGAGTGCTAAATTCTTTAGAGTTCAAGCCTTTATAGTCAACCCACGTAATATCAGTTTTGTATTTTTTCTTATCAGCAAAGAAGTTAGCTAAATTGCGGTAGTGCAAGAGAAAAATTTCTATATATGCGTTCTTAAAAAAGTCATCATCACTTTCTCGCATATTTTTTAGATATTTATAGCTTTCAAGGAGCATGCTTATTTCATACTTTAGGGGGTCTTTGTTTGAACTGCTACTGATCTTAGTCATAAATTTCTGACAAAAAACTATTAAAAAATGGTGGGCGGTACAGGGATTGAACCTGTGACCCCTTGCGTGTCGAGCAAGTGCTCTACCGCTGAGCTAACCGCCCACTCTTGCGGTGGAAGCGCAGATAAAGACAGAAATTGAAGAAAATTTCAAGTCTCGCGCAGCAGACTGTTTACCTGTTCAACAAGCTGGGAGAGATGAAAGGGTTTGGACATGATTTTGGGCGCCGTTACTGTTTCGGGCGGTATAAGACCCTGCTGCGATAGGGCGACTGCTGAAAAACCAGTAATAAACATGACCTTCAGCCCGGGTTTTAAGGCGGTTGCACGATGAGAAAGTTCAATACCATCCATGCCCGGCATAACAATATCAGCCAAAAGCATATCGAAATGCACATTCTTTTCCAGCTCAGCCAAAGCAGTCAGTCCGTCTGGGGCGGCCGTAACGCTATGGCCATCTTTTTCAAGTGCCAGTGTTAGAAACTGGCGCATGGACGCATCATCTTCAGCAAGTAAAATATTAGCCATTTTTTTCCTTATAAATATTAATACATCCGTTCAAAGCAGAATGCGCAAGTGCAAATCAAACAACATGATATATTATGTCTAAATTTAAGGATCATCAAACAACATTTTCGAAGGGTTCCAGATCATTTTTGCTAGCTTACTTAAAAGTTTAGCCTCTGCGCAGGGTAAAGTTTTTTGTTCACTCAAGTTTAAGCTTTCTTGATGATGCCATTCATGAAGACTGACATGACCCGTTTCATCTTCTGCGATATAGGTGTTTGATCCGGCCATCCAGTATCCGCAATTACCGTATAGTTTACCGTTGATAAAACGGATATCAGGAATATGAGTATGACCACAGATCAAGCCATCGACATCATTTGATTTAAAAAATTTTTCCAATGATTGTTCAAAGCTATTGAGTGTTTTTATTGCCTTATATCCGGAATGCCGTAAAAGTTTGGACAATGAAAATTTTTCCCGTCGCCCCCCGATCATAATTGTTTCGTGCCGCCAGAAGCCAATGCGTTCAGCAATCCAGTTCACAAACTTATCCGATAAGCGTGAAATGCCACCTTTCATAATAGCCCGATCAAACTGATCGCCGTGCATCACAACAAATTTACGCCCATCTGCAGTTGTGTGTGTAATGCGGTGTGTTATATCAACGCCATGTTGTCTTTTAAAAAGTGCGTAAATAACAGGGCCTAAAATGCGAATTTTTTCATCATGGTTACCGGTGACATAAATTATTTTTGTACCCCGATCACGCAAACGTATCAGGGCTGAGATTAGCAGCGTGTAGCTTTCAGGCCAGTGCCAGCGTTGTTCTAACTTCCAGCCATCAATGATATCGCCGACCAGATAAAGACTTTCGCATTTTAACTGTTCTATAAAGGACGTTAAAGCTTCGGGCTCGGCTTTATAAGATCCCAAATGAAAGTCAGAAACAAAAACGCTACGCAGGTTCATATCTCATCCCATCAAGAAATTCTTTTGCAACTTTATCCCATTGAAAATGTTCGCGCACATAAGCAAGGCGTTTTTGGCGATCATCAGTATTAACAAGCATCAATGCTTTTTGCGCGGCTATGCCAAGGTCATCGTCGATTACACCTAAAAAAGGTTCGGTAATAATATCTTGCGGGCCTGTGACATGCGCATAGCCTGCAACAGGAAGACCGCAGGCCATTGCTTCAATCATAACCATGCCGAACGTGTCTGTTTTAGACGGAAAAACAAAAATATCAGCCGACCTGAACGCATCCCCTAGTGCGCGCCCGCTTTTAACACCTGTAAAGGTGGCTTGTGGGTATTGGCGTTCAAGGGATAATCGGTCCGGGCCATCGCCCACGATAATTTTTTCGCCTGACCAGGGCATATTTAAAAAAGCAGGAAGATTTTTTTCAGTGGAAACGCGACCCACATAGATTGCCACAGGCTTTCGGCCTTCAAGGGGGGGTGTTTGGTCATCAGGAAAAAAGATATTTTTATCAACGCCGCGCCCAAGTGCAACCATACGGGCAGAAAAATTCCAGTTTTTAAGTTCACGGTTTAGTGAAGGTGTGGCAACAAATATGGCATGAGCTGCGTTGTGAAAATGCCGAAAAATCTTGATCGCAAGAGCACGAAGAGATTTTTTCAAAAAACTCAGATTATGCTTTTCAGCCCAAGCAGCAGCATAGTCTGGAAAGTGTGTGTGATAAGATGTGGAAAAAGGAATGTTTCGATTCAAACAATAGCTGCGCATTGACCAGCCAATAGGCCCTTCTGTTGCAATATGCACTGCATCTGCTTTTAAGGTCTTCATAACAGTATGAATTTTTCGTTGTGGAAAAAAAGCAAGTCTAATGTCAGGATAAAACGGAAAAGGGATGGTTTTAAAATCCAAAGGGGTAATCAGGATAACCCTATGGCCTTGAGCTTCCAAGGCGCTGATCAGATTTTTATATGTTGTTACAACCCCGTTGACTTGCGGGCTCCAGGCATCGGTGGCAAGAACAATATTCATGAAGGGCATTGTGTCAGGTTTATAAGCAAACATATTTATACAGGATTCGCCCGTCAGACCAATCGGCTTGAGGACTTATCACACATATGGCCTGATAGCCGAATGTTTTTATGACATTACTATCTTTCTCGCGCGGTACGATTTATGCTGGACCTATGTTAAGAATGACCCTGATCGTAGCCTTGATGATGTGCCCTGCCTTTACTGCGCTGGCGCAAACTGCAGCACAGCGTCAGCAAGATGACCGATGTTCCAGCCCTTATGAAGTGATTATACCCTTAAGGCTGCCTGTGTTTGGCGCAAGCACGGATTACCGAACCCTTGTCGGGGATCCCGGTTTTGACAGGCTGATTGCCGCGTACCCTGCCGCAGATGGAAATCTGGCAGTATTTGGCGACAGTGCGCCTGAAGAAGGAAAAGGTACCTTAGAGACGATAACAGCTTTAATTGATAATCGGGGTCGTGTTGTTAAGGAAGAACGCATTGTTCATGAAAAGTTGAAAGCGCAGCGCGCTGCTATTCCGTTTGGCGTTGGTTTTTTAACAGCCGGGGAAATGGTTGCAGATGATGGTGCGCAAGCAGTCCAGATAGGGGTCTATGATAAAAAAGGGAATATTATTAAGCAAAAAATATTTCGGGAAGAAGGGTACGACCTGACGGCGTATGATTTTCTGGCAGGCACCGATGATACAGCCTATCTGATGGCATGGTCAAAAAACCGTAAAGTTGAGAATGATAACTTTACGATTCTCTATGCCATTGGCCCAGATGGTGAACAGAAATGGAAAAGGGCTTATCTGCCCGGCATTCCCAACCAGATGAATAAGTTATTGGCCCTGCCAGACGGCACTATGATTGGCCTTGGGAAAATTCAAATTGATGCGCAGCGCACAGGGGGCTGGGTCATGCAATTAACAAAAGATGGTGGCATGGTTTGGCAAAAAACTTATCCTCGGGGAGTAGAAGCGGCTTTATCAGCAGGGGCGATGCTTGCTGATAAATCCTTTATTCTTGGTGGCGAATCTCACCCGGCTGATGGCGGGCCTGCTGCAGCCATGCTTTTAAAAGTGGATAGCGTGGGTAACCCAACCTGGCAACGTTTTGCCGTCGGAAATTTTAGATATAACGTTAATAATCTTTTTGTTCTTGATGATGGGCGTATTCAGCTTGTTGTAAACGCTCGCCCGCCCGAAAATTTTAAAACGGCGAAGCCCCATATTCGGATTATCAGTTTTTCTGCGCAAGGGGTAGTTGTGGGCGATGACGCTTACATAGAAGGAAGCGCAGCAGAGGTAAATCATTCCTTGATGTTAAAATCAGGCAAACGTTTTTTAGTAGGATCCGCCCAGACAGGCTTTGTCGATGGAAAAGCCACAAAAGAACAGATTGAAGCAGCTTATGAGGGGCTTATTATCGGCCTTCCTGTTGCTGATCCTTATGTTGATCCTTGTAAAAGTAAGCCGATGTTCGAATGAGTGATGCCGAACTTATTGAACTGACGCTTGAAGATGGCGATGCGGGCCAGCGCATTGATAAAGTTCTTGCGGCAAAAATTGATGGTTTTTCACGATCACGCTTGCAAGCTTTAATTACCGAGGGTGCTATTACATTAGATGGCGTCAGTATGTGGGATGCATCACGTAAAGTGAAGAGCGGGCAGGTGGTTGTGATTGATCTGCCACCTTTATTTGATGCAGACCCTGCGCCTGAGAATATTCCGCTTGATATTGTTTTTGAAGATGATGATTTAATTATTATCAATAAGCCTGTCGGGCTTGTGGTGCATCCCGCTGCGGGGCACGCGGGCGGCACACTTGTAAATGCGCTGCTCTATCATTGTGGCGATACATTATCGGGTGTGGGTGGTGTGAAACGCCCGGGTATCGTACACAGGCTTGATCGCGAGACATCAGGCTTAATGGTTGCAGCAAAGCACGACCGTGCGCATGCTGGCCTTGCCGCACAGCTTAAAGATAAAACGCTCGGGCGTGTTTACTGGGGCATATCTGTAGGTGTGCCTGTGCCACCACTTGGGCTGATTGACCATCATATCGGACGGCACAACACTAATCGTTTGAAAATGGCTGTGTCGGTGCGCGGCGGGCGGGAAGCTGTGACGCATTACACGGTACTTGAGCGTTACCGCGATTATTTTGCACTGGTAAAATTCCAGTTAGAGACGGGGCGAACACACCAAATTCGCGTGCATGCCGAAGCTAATAAATTTCCGTTATTGGGGGACCCGCTTTATGGCGCGCAGCCTACATTTTTATCTGCCGCACTGAATAAAGCTGGGTACGATGAAGGCGCACAAGCAGTTATTAAGGGCCTTGCACGCCAAGCCTTACACGCCAAGGAACTGGGGTTTATTCACCCTGTCACGGGCGAAGATATGCATTTTGAATCTGACCTACCGGGTGATATGCAAGCGGTTCAGAGCGCGTTAGCTGGCCTATAAAATGGCAGATTAGGGCCATTTTATAAATTTTTTTACCTATTTTCTTATAAATCCCCTTGCATTTACATAAAATTTTAGATAATATGAAGATAGGGACATAAGTAACAAAAGACAGCGTCGCCAGGGCGCGAGGGGTTTCGGATTAAAGACGGGACTTTAAAGACTGGCAGAATTTCTAAAGCGGGTTCAACAAGGGTGTTTTAGACAAGATTTTTTCTTTCCTATTTGGTTGTGTTTTATCTCCTTACCACTACTGGCCACCTTCGGGTGGCCTCTTTTTTTGCAGCGCATTTGTTGTGTATTGTTTCGTCCTGTTGTTCAGGTACACTTTAAAAAAACAACCCTCGCAGGCCCTTCAATGTCATTTTTGACTTTTCCTGATGTTACATCGTTCCCTGATTTTGCAGATCATAAAAAAATTGTAGAGATCAACGATCCGCAATCCGGACTTATTGGTTTTATTGCGGTTCACTCAACCAGCTTGGGCCCTTCTTTGGGGGGATGCCGTGTTTATCCTTATGCAAGCCGAGAAGCGGCGATTACCGATGTACTCAGGCTTTCACGCGGCATGACGTATAAATCAGCCCTTGCAGGTTTGCCGCTTGGGGGTGGTAAGGCTGTTATTATTGCAGACCCCAGATCACAGAAAACGCCAGAGTTGATGCAAGCTTTTGGCCGCGCCATAGATGCTTTAAAAGGCACCTATATTACGGCTGAAGATGTCGGATCAACCGAAAATGATATGGTTGAAATTGGGAAATTTACACAGTATGTGTCGGGCCTTCCGCACCACAAAGGCGTTGGCGGTAACCCATCGCCTTATACAGCTTACGGTATATTTTGCGGCATGCGCGCTGCTGTTCGTCATCGATTGGGTACAGATGATTTTTCAGGCATTACAGTTGCGGTTCAAGGGTTGGGGGCTGTAGGTTACGCGCTTGCAAAAAAGCTTCATACTCATGGCGCAAACATCATTGCCTGCGATGTGAATAGCGACAGACTAGACATGGCAAAGGCGGAGATGAATGGGCTTCGCCAGGTTTCGCTTGATGAAATTTACGAAGTGGCATGCGATGTTTTTGCCCCTTGTGCGATGGGCGCGGTTATCAATGACAAAACAATTCAAAAGCTAAAAGCCAAAATTATTGCAGGGGGCGCGAATAATCAGTTAGCAGACAATTTAAAACATGATGAGATGCTCAAAGATCGTCATATTCTGTACGCGCCTGATTACGCCCTTAATTCTGGCGGCGTGACCCTTGTTGGGTATGAATATTTTCAAAGCTCAGGGTACAATCCTTTTGCGCATCCTTTGACACAAGAAACAGTGATGGCCCATATTGAGAATATTGATCAGACCATGATCAGAATTTTTACAATTGCTGAAAAAGAAGGTTGTACTACAGGCAAGGCAGCTGACAGGCTTGCAGAAAAAATTTTTAAAAGATCAGAAAATAACAATGATGTTTGATGCCTGCATTATTGGTGGTGGAATAAATGGCACAGGTATAGCCCGTGATCTTTCGGGCAGGGGGCTTAAGGTTCTTTTACTGGAGAAAGACGACCTGGCACAAGGCACATCGTCACGGTCAACAAAACTTATTCATGGCGGTTTGCGTTATCTGGAAACATATAATTTTAAACTGGTGCGCGAAAGCCTGCAAGAACGCGCAAGGCTTTTGAAATTAGCCCCCCATGTTATCTGGCCGTTACGATTTGTGCTGCCTCATGTTCCGTCTTTGAGGCCGCGTTGGATGATACGATGCGGGCTTTTTATGTACGACTATTTGGCGCCGCGTGCTGGCATGTCTGCATCACGCGGCCTATCGCTTCTCAATAGCCCTTTGAAAGAAAACTATTCTTATGGCTTTGATTATTCAGATTGCTGGGTTGATGATGCTCGTCTTGTTGTTTTGAATGCCATAGATGCCAAGCAGAAAGGTGCTGTTATTCATACACACACAGCCTGCACAGCCTTGCAGCCACACCTGCAAGGCTGGAAGATTAAAACTAGTGCAAAAGAATTTGAAGCAAAGGTTGTTATTAATGCCGCAGGACCTTGGGTTGCCGAGGTTTTACAAAATGGTGTGCCACAGAATACAGCCCTTAAAATAAAACTCTCCAAAGGGTCACATATTGTTGTGCCTAAAATGCATGCAGGGGATGAGGCTTATATATTACAACAACCCGATGGGCGCATTGTTTTCGCCATTCCGTATGAACATCATTTTACTTTGATTGGCACAACAGATGAGATTATTACGGGCCATATTGATGATGTTTCGTGTTCTCAGAGTGAACGCGATTACCTGATTAATGCAGTCAATTCATATTTCCAAACACAAATTAGCGCCGCTGATATTGTGTGGTGTTATTCAGGTGTTCGCCCGTTAATTGATGACGGACAGAACAATATCTCAAAAGTAACGCGCGATTATAAAATACAGACGCAAAAGTTTGGATCATCGCAACTTATAACCTTGATTGGCGGCAAACTTACGACCTACAGGATTGTTTCAGAACATATCAGTAATATGGTTGTTCAGGCTTTGGGAACAAAGGCGCCTCCCTGGACAGATCGGGCGGTTTTACCCGGCGGTGATATGGATCATTTTGATGAATTTTTATGTACCTTAGTCAAAACGTATAAATCTTTTCCTTCCGGTTTATTGGCGCGGTATGCGCGTGCTTATGGCACAAGGGCTTTGATGATACTTAATCAAAATCAAGGCACTCATTTTGGAGATCATATCTATCAAGCAGAGCTTGATTATCTGCGGGAACATGAATGGATGCGATCAGTTG
The DNA here is from genome assembly GCA_964648505.1 of uncultured Pseudobdellovibrionaceae bacterium. Taxonomy (GTDB): domain Bacteria; phylum Pseudomonadota; class Alphaproteobacteria; order Micavibrionales; family Micavibrionaceae; genus CAZYMI01. The sequence goes on along the minus strand of CAZYMI010000004.1, from coordinate 65,948 downwards.
ATGATTTTTTATGGAGACGTTCAAAGCTTGGCTTGCATATTTCTCAAGAGACAAGAAAGAGCTTAGAAAGTTATTTTCAATGACATATCTTTTAGCACTTGACCAAGGCACCACAAGTTCAAGAGCAATTTTATTTGATAGCACGGGTCAAATAATAAAAGTTTCTCAAAAAAATTTAAAACTGTTTCACCCTCAAAAGGGATGGGTGGAACAAAACCCAGAAGACATCTTAGAGGATACGCTAGCAGTTGCTCGCGATGCGATGATATATAAGCCTGCAGCAATGGGGATCACAAACCAACGTGAAACAACGATTATCTGGAATAGAAAAACCGGGAAAGCAATCTATAACGCGATTGTCTGGCAAGATAGACGAACAACAAAAATATGTGAAGATTTGAAAACCCATGGTTTTGAAGGCCGGATCCGCAACAAAACAGGCTTGTTGCTTGATCCGTATTTTTCAGCACCTAAAATTAAATGGATTCTTGATAACGTACCTGATGCCAGAATGCTGGCGCAGCAAGGCGATCTAGCCTTTGGAACAATTGATACCTTTTTGCTGTGGCACCTTACAGGCGGTAAACTTCATGCCACAGATGCAACCAATGCATCGCGAACAATGCTTTTTAACATTAACACCCAACAATGGGATGAAGAATTACTTTCAATTTTTGATATACCAAAAGCACTTTTGCCTGACGTGCGCGATACAGTTTCTGATTTTGGCAAAACAGAACATGGGATTTTCACTTTTGATATTCCAATTCATGCGCTGATAGGCGACCAGCAAGGCGCTCTTGTGGGCCAATGCTGTTTTGACCCCGGTCAGATAAAATCAACCTACGGAACAGGTTGCTTTGCCCTAATGAATATGGGGAAAACATTCAAGCTTTCAAACAACAGATTGCTGACAACAATTGCCTATAGAATAAATGGCGAAGTTACATACGCGCTTGAAGGTTCTATATTTATCGCCGGTGCTGCCATACAGTGGCTGCGTGATAATTTGGGGATTATAGATAACACCGCCCAAACCGAACTTTTAGCAAGGTCAGTTGACAATAGTAATGATGTATTTTTTGTGCCTTCCTTTTCCGGCTTTGGTGCGCCTTATTGGCAGCCCAATGCGCGCGCTGCCATATTGGGCATGACCCGGGAGACAACAAAAGCCCATATTGTGCGTGCGGCACTGGAAGCCCAAGCGTTCCAAACAAAAGATCTGATTGATGCTTTTATAGCCGACACACATATTATACCTCAATCTATCCGCGCAGATGGTGGGCTTATGAACAATAGTTTTGTTGCGCAATCAATTGCGGATGTTCTGGGGATAAATATTGATATTCCAAATCATGTTGAAACAACGGCGTGGGGTGCGGCATCGCTCGCGGGCCTTGGCGCAGGTATTTATAGCGGCCTGCATGACATGCGTAGCTGCTGGAAGGCCGGACATGTTTTTCATCCACAAACAACAACGCTCCAGGGCCTTTATAAAGGATGGCTTCGGGCTATTCATGCCCTTGAAAGGCTTTCGAGTAACGATTAGGCATGATAAAAAATAGCATGGAAAAAAATAAATCTATACTGGTGACAGGTGCTGCTGGCTTTATCGGCTTTCATCTAGCTGCCCGATTACTGGCAGACGGGTTCATGGTTGTTGGCTTTGATAATCTGAATGATTATTATGATCCATCAATTAAACGGTCGCGTTTGGATGCATTAAGTCAGTATAATAAATTTACGTTTATTCGGGGTGATCTTGCTAATCAAAAAGACATTCAAAGTCTTTTTTCTCTTCATCCATATTCTTGCGTTATTCATTTGGCAGCACAGGCTGGTGTTCGTTATTCTTTAACAAATCCTCAGGCTTATGTGGACAGTAATTTGACAGGCTTTCTTTCTGTTCTAGAAGCGTGCCGCGCTTTAAATACAGATCATCTTTTATTTGCTTCATCAAGTTCTGTGTATGGTGCAAATCAAAAACTCCCTTACACAGAAACAGATACAACAGACCATCCTATATCGCTTTATGCGGCAAGCAAAAAAGCCAATGAGATGATGGCACACAGCTATGCGCATTTGTTTTCTCTGCCTGTTACGGGTTTACGATTTTTTACAGTCTATGGCCCTTGGGGCAGGCCAGATATGGCTTTATTTAAGTTTACAAAGGCATTATTTGAGGGCAAAGAGCTTGATGTATTTAATGGTGGCGATATGTATCGCGGCTTCACGTATATTGATGATGTTGTTGAATCGATTATCAGGCTTATACCGCAAGCGCCTGTGAGTGATTTGCAATTATCAATGACTAATCCAAGATCAGACCGCTCATCTGCCCCTTTTAAAATTTACAATATCGGATCCGCTACTTCCGTATATTTAAAAGAGATGATTAAAATTCTGGAATTACAAACAGGATGCAAGGCAAAAATAAATTCACTACCAATGCAAGCAGGCGATGTACCAAAAACCGCATCCGATACGAGCAGTTTGCAAGCCGCAACAGGCTATGTACCCCAAATCGGCCTTGAAGAAGGCATTCAGCGTTTTGTTGAATGGTATAAAGGGTATTACAAGATTTAGTTTTCTGGCTTTTGAGCCATAAATTGATACATGCCATAAAATGTATCAGGGTATTTTTCTTCAAACTCTTGCCAATGCAAAAGAATGCGTGGATCAAGGTTGGGAAAATCAGATTTGAATTGATTGATAATTTCATTTGAAATAGAGAAACCACAAAAAACAAGATTGTGGCGTTTTAGATACTGGTCAAGATCGGGTATGGTAAAGCGATGTTCTTGAACATGAAATAAAAGATCGCGACAATTTGAAAGGGTATAAAAATCCATCATATTTTTTAACGGTGCAAGTTCGTGCCCATCAGGCAGGGCAAAGACCATCTGACGAAAATCACGTATACCTTTTATGGTAGAGGGGTAGTTATTTTTTTGAATAAAATCACGCCCTTTTATAATAACGCGCCGTGCTATTTCGCTATAAACGGCAAGCCTCATCATGCCGCCAGGCTTTAATGACTGTGTCAGCGCAGCCATGCCTTCATCGGGATCTTTCATATGATGCAAAACACCAGTACAGAAAATGTGATCAAATTTTTTGCCAATCTTAGAAATGTTCAGTATATCTTCTTGATAAAAATCAACTGCATCCAGGCCTTGTTCAGCACATTTGCGCATGGCATAGCACAAAGACGCAGATGATAAATCAATTGCTGTAAATCTAAAGTTTTGATAAATGCGCGCATGGGCAATAATTTGTTGCCCTGTGCCACAGCCTGCTACCAGAATATTTATATTCTGTTTCTCTTTAATTTTTTTTGGCCGATTACCATACGGTTCAAAAGACGATATAGTTTTCCAGCGTGGATAGGGGTTTTCTTCATACTGTTCTTTTACTTTTTGTGATACCGGATCATTTATTGTGGTAAAACTTTTCAAGGTCTGATGAAACTCTTTTTCAATCAAAGGTTCACGAATTTGAAAGGTGAATATCTCTGAAAGATAATCATTTAAATAGGGCGCATGGTCTATAAAGCGTGCATGATGCGGCAAGTCCAGCAGGGATTTATAACAGGATAACAAAAGAAGGGAGTCGGGATCAGGAAAATCTGTTTGCGACAGCGTGGTTAAAATTTTTGCTTCCTCATCATCTGACGCAAAAACATATTCATTAAAAAAGCAATTTTCTGAAAGGACAGCAAGAAACATTCTATCTTTGTGCGTTAAAAGCAAAGTTCCATTGATGTGCCCTGTTAAAAGCATTTTGCGCCAGTAGCTTAAAATTCTTTCTAAATGTGGATCAGTTATAAGACAATTTTTAATGCCGGTTAGAAAATACTCTGTATAAAAATTAACTCTGTTCTTATCACTAAAAAACGAAACAAAGTCATCATATGTGCTGAGGGTTAGTAAAGTTTTGAATTCTGGTTTCTGAGGATTCAGTTTTAAAAGTGACAACCAGGCTGATCTTAACGTGCTTATTGATGTTGCATTTGATTTGAGAGCGCTTATGATCGCAGCTTCAGCTTCTTGTGAGTAAAATTCAAAATACTTATTTTCAAACTGGTCTGAAAATAACATGCAGCTATGGGGATGCGTGGGATCAATCAAGATAGCTTTTAAGGCTAAATCACGCGCACGAATATAATCGCCTGTATGAATAAGCGCATCTGCAAAATAAATGACAGAAGCAAGATCCTGTGGATATTTATTGTAATTGGCTTCAAGAACGCTGACGGCTTCTTTTAATTTTCCACCACGCCTGAGAAGATTGCCGAATTTACCTGCGGCTTCTTTGGTTTTTTCAAGCTGCAATGATTTTGAATAGGCGTTATAAGCATTTACATGTTCATTGTTTAAATCAAAGGCAAGGCCAAGGTTAAAATGAATTTGCGCCAATGATGGTGCATATTTTAAGGCAAGCTTATAGTAATCAATAGACTGGGTAAGACTTAGAAGCCTGTAGTAAACGAGCCCAAGGTTATTGAGTATTTTAGGATCGTTACGCTTTATTTTTTCAGCGTCACGCAGTAATTTTTTTGCGTCTTCAAATTTTTTCTCACGAATTAAAAAACAAGCCTGAATATTCAGAGCCTCATAATCAAGCGGAAAATTCTTCGTCATGTCGGAAAGTATGTCACAGGCCCGATCAATCTGCCTTTGTTTTAAAGCAGAGATAACGTTCAAATATGAATCAGCATGAAGCTGATTTTTGAAATAGTCATTTGGCGGGGTAAGCTGAATAAGTTCAAACGGATAAATATCGAGGCTATTGTTGTAGTCCTCAAGTGGGCGTGCCTTTGCTTCGTTCGAAGTTTTTAAAGCCTTGTGTTTTCCCATGGCGGATGCCCGCTTCTATCAAATGGTGCCCAGGGCCAGAATCGAACTGGCGACACAGGGATTTTCAGTCCCTTGCTCTACCGACTGAGCTACCTGGGCATTTAAGTTGGGGTCGGGTCGAAGAAAAACGTTTATAAGCGATGGATGGGCACTTGTCCAGAACCCATAAGCGAATAATTTCAACGTGTTAGCAGGGCGAGCACAATGGCGCTGGCCGTCATAAAGGCGCCTGCAACGGGGCTTGCGTTATCCCTGACCCCTTTGAGAAGGTAATAAGCCATCAGGCACACAGGCGTGAGCGTGGAAATAGCACACGGAAAAGCCGGGTTATTCGCAATCGCAATCGCATAAATAAGGCAAAACCAACCCACAAGGCCAAAAAAAGATGCTGCCAAAAGCCAGCCCCACCGCATAGATGATAAAGAAGAGAAATTTTGTTCGTTTGTATGGGTGCGCATAGAAACAAATAAAGGCGATACAAGAACCATCATGACATTGACAGCAAAAAGAAATATCAGCACGGCATGATAACTGTCTGTACTACTTCCAAGTAGCCATTTTTGCAAAACATTTAATCCTGCAAACAAAACACCAACAGGGGCCACGCGCAAAAAAGCGTTCCACGCGTAATCATTACGCCTGATAAAATGCAGGCTTAGAAAAAGCACAACAAAAGAAGCGATTACAGAATAAAGAAGTTCTTTGTTTTCCAGGAAGTATTTTTGCTGGAAGGGGTCAAACATAAACCAGCCGATAAAGGTTAGAACAATTGTGATGGGTTGATACATCATGGCAACCCGACCGTTATGTTCAAGGGCTAGATTGGCAAGAGTGGTCAGGCCATACATGTAAACAAGTGCGCTGATAAAGGCAGCAAAATAAAAAGGAACGTCTGAGGGCAGGGGCAAAAACATCAAAACAGGTATTAAAAAAAGCGCTGAAAACAGGGACCGATAAAAAATAGCTTCAAAACCATCAATACTTGTACGGCGGGTTAGTTCCACAGTCGCGCTGAATGCAACGCAGCTTATTAAGGCATAGATGATCGACGTCATTTAAACTGTCCTTTATTGTGTTAGTCGCTTATACGGCCTTCGAACCGATCATGAAGAGATGGGGTACGACGGGCGCGGGTCATTTCTACAAGGCCTAGTCGTGTAAATCCATGAATGTGAACGGTGCAGGGATCTTCATCCACTGCTTTTTGTAACGCTGTGAGCAGTGCTTTCTTGTCTTTGGAATCTGGCATTTTTAAAAAATCAACCAGAACCGCACCGCCTTGATTTCGTAAGCGAAGTTGACGCGCTATTTCTACTGCTGCCTCAATATTCAAGGCAAGGTGAGACCTTTTATCCGCCCCTGAATTCACATCAATCGCCATAAACGCAGCCGTATCTTGAAAGATCATATTACCGCCCGATATCATCAGCGCATAGGGTTGGAACAAGCTTACCACCTGTTCCATAACCCCGTGATGGTCAAATAAAGCTAAATCGATTTCTGCATTTTCAATTTCAATAGGTCTTATTTTGGTGACAAGATCAGGGGCAAAAAGTTCACACCATTCTTCGGCAGCCTGAAAATGATCCATGGTTACAACTTCTATCCGATCAATTCTTGCACGAGATTGGTCAGATAATGTTCGTGAAATTGCATCAGGACCAAGTAAAATCAGCTGCGCTTTGTCACCTTTTGCATGTTCAAGCAGATGATCCCATTCAAGGCGCAAAAGCTTACCTTCACGCACCAGAATTTCGGTCTGGGTATTGGCGGCTGCAGCACGTAAAATACAGCCTTCTGTCGCTTCTAACTTTTCAACCATTGCTAAAAGTTGCGAACGTAACTTTCGATCGCGGATACGTTGTGAAATACGGTTATCAATTTCATAAGGCGTATAGATCAGATAGCGACCAGGCAGCGAGATCGCCATGCTGACAACAGGGGTTTTATCTTCCCATTTTTCTTCATCATCGGCTTTGGGTAAGTACCCGGCTTTGGCTTGTACTAAAATCATTTGACCCGCAGAGAGTAATTTGCCGATCGCAACATTCCCCCCTTTGATGATTATTCCATCTTTGCCAGTTATGCGAACATCACGGTTATAAAGAATGCCTTTATTCTCTCCATCTAAATCAAGGAAAGCAGCATCTAAAGAAGCATCAATACGGATCACACGCGCCCAATAAATAGAGCCCCAGCGCACGGCTTCATGTTCGGCGTCTATTTCAAGCCCTATGAGTTTTTTACGCTCAAGCGCTGCCACCCATAACGATCCATTTAGTTCTTCAATCAGAATGTCCACGCCCAGAAACCCCGTTTAGGATCTGGAGTGTATCATAAAGTGATAGGCCTACGATATTGGAATAAGACCCATAAATTTGAGAAATAAACCCAGCGGCAAGACCCTGGATGGCATAACCGCCCGCCTTGCCAGACCATTCCAGAGACTTGATATAAGTATTAATCTCACTCACCGAAAGCCTTTTAAAGCGCACGATACTGGTGACAAGCCGTGTGACGGGTTTTTTGTGCGGGGCAATAACAGTGATACCGCCATAAACACGGTGACGTTTCCCTGAAAGCGAAGTAAGACAGGTTCGCGCATCGGCTTCGGTTTCGGCCTTGGGCAAAATTTGGTAGCCACAAGCCACGACAGTATCAGCCGCGAGGATTAAGCAATCAGGGTTAAGGGCGGCCACATGCAAAGCTTTGGCAAGGGCTAGGCGCAGTGCAAGTGCATCAGGTTTTTCGCCTTTAAGGGGTGTTTCGTTTATATCAGCGGCAATAACTTGGTCGGGAATAATTTTGATCTGTTCCAGTAACGCAAGACGCCGAGGAGAGGCTGAAGCAAGTATAAAAGGTATTTTATTTTTCACGGAAAATAATGCGGCCTTTGGTCAGGTCATAAGGTGTCATTTCAACAACCACTTGATCCCCTGTTAGAACACGAATGCGGTTTTTACGCATCTTTCCAGCTGTATGCGCTAGAATTTCGTGATCATTTTCAAGTTTGACGCGAAACATGGTGTTCGGCAGAACTTCCGTGACAACACCTTTAAATTCAATAAGATCTTCTTTGGCCATTGATACTCCAGTTATGGCTTTAAGCGGCCTTTCTAGACCTCTTTTGTCGTTCAGGCAAGGGGGTTGTAGGGCAGGCTTGCTGGGCTGCACCCCGGTGTAAGCCCTCTGCTGTCTGTTTGGGTCAGGCAAAACCATAGAAAGAATAATCGGCGGGCCGTTTCATGATCCATAAAAAGCCCCCTGTTTTTGAAGCGTTCGCTTAGTTTTTCTGCGCCCTCGTTATGGATGCCACGCCTTGCCATATCAATCGCTTCTATTCTGTCTGGTGAAGAAAACCCTAAAGCGGCTTTATTATAGGCGTCATAAATCATTTTATAGTCTTTTCGTTCGCGTTTGAAAGCATCAAGCGAAAAAACAAAGCTATGGAGCGGATTCTGCTCATGATCGCAAATTTTAAAGGACAGCTGACCTGCTTCGCAATTTTTCTGAATTTCAATGTGATGCCCTTGAGCACTTGGATATTCAGGGCAATCAAATTTATTTTCTAAATTTAGATCCTTTAGGGCGATTTCAATTTCTTGCGCTGTGTTGGGCGATGTATCTCGATGATCTGAGGGAGCCAGTGAAAAAGTACATTTTTGAAGGTGAGGCGTGCGGGGTGTATCAAGAGTTGATGGCGTATCACCAACCGTTATTTCACTCATAATCGCCCCCTGCGATCCTTTCAATGTTTGCGCCGCAATGACCCAGTTTTTCAACAATATTCTCGTACCCGCGATCAAGATGGTAAATGCGATTAACTGTTGTGTGGCCTTCGGCCACAAGGCCTGCAAGCACAAGGGCAACTGACGCACGTAAGTCCGTTGCCATTACTTCTGCGCCTTTTAATTTTTTTACACCGCGCACAAGAGCTGACGATCCGTGTACGGTAATGTTCGCGCCCATTCGGCCTAATTCAGGGACATGCATAAAGCGGTTTTCAAAAATGGTTTCGGTGATCATTCCAGCGCCATCACAGGTCGTCATCATCGCCATGATTTGCGCTTGCAGATCGGTTGGGAAGCCTGGGAAAGGTTCGGTCATCACATCAAAGCCCTTTACGCGGCCTTCTGACTTTGTGCAAATAATATCGGCTCCATCTTGCGTGATTCCAACCCCAGCCAAATGAAGCGGGCCGATCAGTGATCCAAGTTGTTCCGTGGATGCGTTTTTTAAACGTAATGTGCCGCCTGTCATGCCAACGGCAATCATCCATGTACCCGTTTCAATGCGGTCAGCCATCACAGGATGCGATGCACCGCTGAGTTTATCTTTACCATGAATAGTGATGCGGGTTGTACCAAGGCCTTCAATATCGGCGCCCATGGCGATCAGGCATTTGCCTAAATCTTCAACTTCAGGCTCACGCGCGCAGTTGTTTAGAACTGTGGTGCCTTTGGCAAGCGTTGCCGCCATCATTAAGTTTTCAGTACCTGTGTGCGATACTTTGGGGAAGGTGTATTCCGCGCCAACAAGTCTGCCGCCAGCAGGGGCACGGGCTTTGATATAGCCATCTTCAAGCACGATTACGGCACCCATCGCGCGCAAGCCTTCAATGTGGAAATCAACAGGGCGTGTACCAATCGCGCAGCCTCCGGGCAGCGATACTTCAGCATAACCATGACGCGCCAGTAATGGGCCAAGCGTTAAAATACTTGCGCGCATTTTGCGCACCAGTTCATAAGGTGCAATCGGTGTTTTAATAGTGGCAGCATGTAAAATAGCCAAACCATCTGAGCGCAGGGCAACCGTGACACCAATATGCTGCAACACAGCCGCAAGGGTACGCAAATCGCCAAGGCCAACGGGTGTATTCGTCAGCTGCAAAGGCTGATCGGAAAGCAAGCACGCGCACATAAGTTTGAGCGCCGCATTTTTTGCGCCTGATACAGCAATCGTGCCATTGAGTTTGTGGCCACCTTCAATGCGCAAATGTTGCAAGCCTGTTGGCTTTAAGGCTTGCGCAACATCAATTGCAATTGCTTGCGGGGTTTTTAGTTGTGTTTGTGTCATGATTTTATGTTCTCGGTAAGGTAACTCCGCGCTGGCCCATATATTTACCGGAACGGTCAGCGTAGCTGACCTCGCATGCGCTGGACCCTTTGAAAAACAGGAACTGGCATACGCCTTCATTGGCATAGACTTTTGCAGGGAGTGGGGTGGAATTTGAAATCTCGATTGTCACATGGCCTTCCCAACCGGGTTCAAGCGGGGTGACGTTTACAATCAGGCCGCAGCGCGCATAGGTGCTTTTACCCAAGCAAATCACAAGCACGTCACGCGGGATACGAAAATATTCAACCGTGCGGGTGAGCACAAATGAATTTGGTGGGATGATGCACACATCGGTAACACGATCGACAAAAGAGTCGGCGCTGAAATTTTTAGGATCAACAATTGCGTTATCAACATTTGTAAAAATTTTAAATTCATTCGAGCAACGCGCATCGTAACCGTATGATGATAGACCATAAGAAATCATACCGTCGCGCTTTTGTTTATCAACAAAAGGTTCAATCATACCTTGTGTTGTGGCAAGTTCGCGGATCCAGTGGTCGGGCATTATTCCGGGTGTGGCGTGAAGTGCGTTTTGGGGTATAGCTGGATTTTTGAGCGCGGATGACATGGAAGTTCAGGTCCTTTGTGCTTTATCAGATTCTGGCAGGGCATTCCGAGCTTTCGTTTGCTGTTTACGACGTATCAGGTTCGCCTTCAAATTTTCAGCGCGTTTTTGGGCCAGATCGCTTTTGCGTTTTCCTGATTGCAGTAAGGTCGGGGAAGGGTCGTTTGTGGGCATTTGGCCTCGAAAAAAGAATCAGTTTCGGAAAATCTTGTGAGGGATATCTATAATCAAAACAAGCGTGACATGACAGTTTTTTTATTGTACTGTCCGGCCTCCTGAAGCCCTAAAAAGGCTGCCGTAGCTCAGTGGTAGAGCACTCCCTTGGTAAGGGAGAGGTCGGTGGTTCAATCCCACTCGGCAGCACCATCATTAACCGGGCCGATTTTAAAGCCATGCTTTGCAAACCAGGGGTTTGCGGGCCCACTCGGCAGCACCATCATTAACCGGGCCGATTTTAAAGCCATGCTTTGCAAA
>CAZYMI010000004.1:0-54829 GCA_964648505.1 uncultured Pseudobdellovibrionaceae bacterium | reverse complement strand
CCAGGGGTTTGCGGGCCCACTCGGCAGCACCAGTGCTTACCATCAAGGTTAAATCTAAGTTTGATTACCATTTAGTAGTTTAAACATGGCAATTTATTGGTTCAAATCAATTATTTACATATTTTCTTGATCTTTATAATTATTCATAATATTTTACCAAACATAATGGAAAATGCTCTCGATAAACCCTCTTTGTTAGAAAAAGCGTTGAAATACCCCGTATCCAAAACAGGGCTGCGTGGAATAACGGCCATGTGTGCTATGTATTTTTCAAAAGATTATATGGGCCAAGGTATTCACCTTGTTTCTGCTTTTGCAAGAACGGCAAAGTCGGCTTTAAGCGCCCAAAGCCTGCATGATTACACGACATCTGTTTCAATGATCGATGATTTTCTTGATACAACGCCAGGTGAAGTTATTTTAAGCACAGGCAAAGAAGCTGTTCAGGGGCCAGATTTTTGTGATTTTCTTCAAATGTCAGATTTGAATCCTGATATATATATGAAGGCTCTCAATAATTTAATTGATCTTGGTATGATCGATAAAATGCCTGCTGTTGCCTTTAGTAATATTTTTGCAATGCTTGCACTTAGGCGCGCCCAACAGGAAATAGAAGTGCGGTCCACTCAAGCGCCAGAAGGCCGTATGCAGCTTTTTGAAACCAATAAATTATTAAGTCAAGTTTATGCAGTTTTTGTTTTTCGGTGTATGAACAGGCAAAAAACCCTGCCAACAGATAGCGTTTATTTAACGCCACAAGAGGCATTGCAGCCTTTTCCTGAAATAACAAAGCTTGCAGGCCTGATGCAGGTGGTTGACGATATTCGTGACCTGTTGATTGATCTTGAAGCCGAAATAAAAACCGGCGTTATAAGCCCCAATGCGATTGCAGCCTTTATGCCGTTAAAAGCCAGCCTGTCATCTGTAAGCGAGGCAAATGATGATGTGCGCAGATTTATTGAACAGCGTTCAACATTTTGTGATGCGATACCAATTTATGAATCGCCTGACGTTATTCGGCATGCATTTAATGGGATGCATCAGCAATTTATGGCGGGCTGCGCACAAATTTCAAACACACTCTCAAGATCGATATTGTGCGCTATGTATCGCAATACATTGGCAGAGGGTCTAAAATCAAGTGCTCATCCAAGCCACCAAGGCAAAGTGCAAAAACGACACAGTGAAATTGCAGCTGTAAAAGCGAAGTATGCGGTTGCCAGAGTCTGATTATTTTTTAGGCCCTATCAATTCTTGATAGGCGCGTTTGCGAGCATCGCGCACATCAGGATCAAGCGGTTCGGCGGACGGCGTTTTGCAGTAAGCCGGTTCTTTTAACAATTCAGGCCATTTTGTTGCCCAGTTACGCACATGGTCTGCATCTTCTACAAGCGTAACGCTCATGCAATTATCATTGCCAATGGATCTGGCGTAACTTGTATAAATAGCCGGAGGTACAAGTTGATCTTGTGCGCCGATGAAATGGCGTTGCGGTATGGTTGCCAGTCGATCCGCCTGATCAATTGGATTTTTAGATTTATTCCAGCTTTCAAGTTTATGAATTTGGGTAAAAGCCATATGATCGAGTGGCGTCGCAACTGTACGAAGGCTTGTTACATCATCGCGCTCTGCAGCAAGAAGGGCTGCGATCACGCCGCCACCTGAGTAGCCGACAAGTTCAAAGCTGCTGATTCCATATCGCTGTTTGATATCATCAAGCGCTTGGTGATATGAGGCGATCACTTCAGGAGCAAACTGGGCTGAACCCCAATAGTCATTATTTTCACAAGATTTATCATCAAGCCCCTGATACTGACATGGCCGTGCAATCCAGATCACATTGGGGGCGCTGTCATAGCTTGCGAGTTTAATTCCAACCGGTTCACGCGGGGTGGGATTAAAGCTTAATTTCCGATCTGTGATCCAGTTGTCTGTTTCACCTTCAATATAAATTTTTGCAGACCCACCTTTCCAGTCATGAATGCGGTCATAAGATTGAAGAGCGAAATTATCTGTTTTGATCAGGCGCGGAACCATATGAACAGGAAGAGCTGCGCGGCGCACCGTATCATTTTTAATTGATGAAAGCTGAGAGTAACAGCCGCTTAGGGCAAGAGAAGCCACACAGACAAAAAACAATAAAGGTAAAGCGATGACGCGCATGAAAAATCCCCTGAACTGGGGTTAAACTTCCCAGTAATAATAAGAATCTATAGATCTTGGCGGCAGGGGGCAACTGTAATCCTTGTAGTCATTATTTTATAAGGGTCAGGAATAATAATTTGAGACACTGAATAATTTAAAATGCAGATCTGCTGCGGCCGGCGAATCTTCAAGCGAGAATAGCCCATACATGACTTTAGCAACATAAGTGCACAAGCGATTAAGGAGAAACAAGCGCAGCCATCGAATTTAATTTAGCTATTTAACGCATGTTAAAATATGTTAAATCAGTCTTGAGCGGGGATTAAAATCTCGTTCCGGCGCAAAAATGGCAGAGTGAAGGGTGGGTTGTAAAAGGCACGCTCAGCAGGCCCTTCTTTAACACGCAGGTTGTTTTGACGCGCATAGTCTCTTAGCTTCTGCTCTTGCTTATCAAAGGTTGCAGGATTCCAAGACCCGCTGAATGTGACGGCTAGTTTGCGCGCGGGCGCAATTTTTATTAGGCGAACGCGTGTATTTTTTGGCACAGGTAAAGTTTCAAGCGTGTATTTGGAAGGGATCATAAAACGAACTGTCCAAAGATTGTCAGTTTCATCAGTGCCGTTTGCTTTTTGCAAAACGGGCGCTGTCATTTTTATTTTTTCATTCTGAGTGGAATTTGTAACAGGTGCTGTCATGGCAATTTTTTCCCGACTTATATTATTGCCAAAAATATAATCAGCCAGAATGCTGAAACCTTTATTGATCGCTTCGTCCCGCGATCCTTCCACATCGGTTTCTGCCGCAAGATAAGCGCTATAGTCTCGCACCTCGATTGCGCCATCTTTGGTTGCAACCGTATAAGCGGGCGTTTCATAATTACCAAAGATACCCACGCAGCCCCCTAAAAACATTAATGATGCAAAGCATAAAAGAAATTTCATTCTATATATATACGCTTCCCGGGGGCGATTGGTTCATTTTGAAGTAAGGTTAATTTCTGCGATGACAGGGGTATGATCTGAAGGGGTGTCCCACCCACGGGGGTTTTTATCTATAATGGTATTTGAAAGCCTGTCTGCAATTGTGGGGCTGAGCAGAATATGATCGATTCGAATACCGTGGTTACGTTCAAATGCTGCAGCTTGATAATCCCAGAATGTAAAAAGTTCAGGCGTTAAGGGGTTTAGAGCCCGTACGGAATCAGTTAAGCCCAACGCACATAGCGCCCTGAATTTTTCACGCGCTTGCGTCGAAAATAAAGCATCATCAAGCCAGGCAGATGGTGTGAGTGCATCCAAGGCTTCAGGGATGACATTAAAATCACCAGCCAATATAAAAGCTGTGCGCGATTGGCGTAGATTGGCAATGTAGTCATGTAAACGATCCATAAAAGAAAGTTTGTAGGTAAATTTATCGGTTTCTTTTGGGTTACCGTTGGGCAGATAAATATTAATCAAGCGTAATCCGTCGAGTTCAATATCCAAAAAACGCGCTTGTTGATCTGAAGGATCACCGGGCAATACATCAGAAATCAGTTTGGCCGGTAAGTGTGTTAAGGTGGCAACCCCATTATAGGCTTTCTGGCCTTTATAAAGAACTTGATAACCTAAAGCTTCAAATTCCAAGTGTGGAAATACTTCGCCTTTGAGTTCTTGAAGCATAAGCACATCGGGCTTGGCGCTTTCGCACCAGCATAAAACATTTGCGAGTCTCGCCTTTATCGAATTTACGTTCCAGGTTGCGATTTTCATACCGAAAAAGACGTGCCGCAGCCGCAGCCTTGTGTTGCATTTGGATTTTTTATTTTAAAATCAGACCCCATCAGACCAGAGGTAAAATCGACGATTGAGCCGTTGAGAAAGGGAAGGGATATGGAATCTGTGACAACCATGCCCTGAAAATGATGGTCATCCTCATTTAATGTCTGATCCCAGCTTAATTTATACTGAAATCCTGAGCATCCGCCGGAATCAACCGTAATGCGTAAACGCAGGTCGCCTATGCCATCTGATTGGCGGCGTTCAGTAATGCGCCTGAGGGCCTGTTCTGTCACGGTCAACATCATGTATAGATATAGTATATTTGACTAAATGGGAAAGCCCGATGACACAAGCCTATAATTATTGCGCCTTGCCGCTTGCTTCATATGCCTGCAGGCCTGATCACTCGCAAGGCAGGCTTTATCAGGAGCCGGAAAGTCGTCACCGTACTGCCTTTCAACGGGACAGAGACAGGGTTATTCATGCCAGTGCCTTCCGCAGGCTTAAATATAAAACTCAGGTTTTTGTTGCTGATGAAGGGGATCATTACCGAACGCGCTTAACCCATACACTGGAAGTCGCCCAAATTGCCCGCACATTGGCCCGCGCCTTGATGGTGAATGAGGATTTGGCAGAAGTGGTGGCTTTGTCTCATGATCTGGGGCACACCCCCTTTGCCCATGGCGGCGAAGAAGTGCTTTCAGCCCTGATGTATAATTTTGGCGGGTTTGAACATAACGACCAGTCCTTGCGGGTCTTAACTTTGCTGGAAGATAAATACCCCCATTTTCAGGGTTTGAATTTAACATGGGAAACGCTGGAAGGGGTTGTCAAACATAATGGCCCTATTGTGGATAAAACAAAGGATAAAACAAAATTACCTTTTACGATTAAAGCCTTTCAAGAACAAATGGATCTAAAACTTGAAACTTATGCCAGTGCAGAAGCCCAAGTTGCGGCAATATCAGACGACATTGCGTATAATAACCACGATTTAGAAGATGGTTTAAGAGCAGGTTTTTTTACACTCAAAGATTTAGAAAAATTACAATTAACAGGATCTGTTATTGCACGATTAAAGCAGCAGTATCCAAGCCTCGATCAAAGACATTTCACGCACGAAATGATCAGAGCCACCATAGGGGAGATGGTGGAAGATGTGCTTGTAGAATCGCGTCAAAGATTAATGCAATATAATCCACAAACTCCACATGAAATCAGAAGCTTAAATAATCGAATTATTTCATTTTCTCAGGATATGCGTCAGTCTGTGGATGAGTTGCGACGATTCTTATTCGCCCGTCTGTACGATTCAGCAAACGGGCGTGTGCGGCCAATGGTTGAAATTGTTTTAAAAGAGTTGTTTGAGAGATATTATGAACAGCCTCAGGCCATGCCGAAGCCCTGGCACGATAAAATTTTACAATCAAATGAATCAAATGGGCGCGCCCGGATTGTGTGTGATTACATAGCCGGTATGACAGACCGCTTTGCTGTTAAAGAACATGAAAGGCTTTTTGGATCAAAATGGGATCTGACCTAAGGGCTTGCTAATTCAGGCTTGAACATAATACGCCAAAGCCGTGATTGTTGTTCTTCAATCAAGGGGAAGGATTGAGGGTAATCTTGCCGGTATAATTCTAATAATACACGGCCTGTTTCATCATCGCTTTGGGTGATGGCGTTTACACCATCATAAAGCCTTTTTGCGCGTGCCCCCATTTCAGAGCCTTCAGCATAAACCCGCACATGGCCATTCTCATGCACATGAAAGCATATTTCAGCCTGACATGTCGTGTCACTTTCTGCGGCAGCGTCTGAGAAAATTTCCAACAAAAGTGATCGTCCTGCAACTAACGCCCGTGCGAAAGTTTTTTTTCGCCGGGCGTTTGAAGGGTTTTTAGCCATGGATATCAGGTGTGCTTATTACTGGGGTCCAGCAGAGGGTCTTAAACGAACACCAATCGCATCATTTCTGTCGATTGTAATAACAGGTGCGTTGGTTAAGGCTGGTTTTACTGTGTGCGGTTGTGCGCCAATCAGGCCACCAATCATTGCGCCAATGGCATTACGCGCTGTTTTGGCATCGGTAAGCGCACGCAAGTCACGGTACACGCCATAGGCTGCAGCGCGGTCTGGCGATGTTCCTCTGATTGGTTTAAAACCTTCGCCTGCAGCACGTTGAAAAGTATACGACCTGCCTTAGTGTCTGACACTGTCGATAACATCAAAAAGAAAATCTTGGATCACATAGTTGTTATCAGGTTTGTTGCGGCTCATTTTCAATCTCTTTTGTTTTTAAAGTTTAGGTTAAAAGCTTATGAGGGGTTATTAAGTATTATTTTGCTGCTTTAGGGGCAGGTGCAGGGTAAACGCCAAGGTTTGTCACCATGATTCTTGGTGCACCAGATATTCTTTGTGCTTTTCCAGGCGCAGTGTTTTGAAGTTTTCTGGCAACGGTTTCTGCTAGTGAATCCCGTGTTAAAACGGATGCAAGGTCTTCATTAACGCCGCCGCCTATGAATTCAGCTTTCAAACGTAGATAGGTTGCATGGGTTGAATCTGACTCAAGGCAAGGCTTGTAGCCCGGACCTTCTTTAACAAGGATCAGGTGTCCACCCTCAAGGGCAGCGTTTGTAAATTTTACACCTAGATTTATTAAGCTTGCTCTTTTGCCTTTTGACATTTCTGGCATAGGGGATTCCTTTATACATAATTCGTTTAAATAAGATGGCTGATTATTAGAATGAATTTTACATTCTGTCAATAAAATTTATTCTGTCTAATAAATGGAATTGCCTTTAACAACAAACGGGCTTAAAATCCGGTAGTTTACAAGAAAATATCAACCTAAGGTTTAATAGTTTATCATGCGTTTTCAACAAAGTTCCCGTCGTTCGCTTCGCGATGAATTTGATGACCCTAAAGAATCGGGCTTTTTTTCGGCCCTGATGAAGGCGCCATTTTTCAGTAAATATCGCTTTGCCTTTATTGGGGGTGGTCTTGTGTTGGCAGTGATTGGATTTTCATCTTTAATGATTTCAGTTATGTCGCCTGCCGATGCAGCATCTGCAGGGCAGGTCCCTTTAGTACGTGCTGATGCGACGCCTTACAAGGTTGTTCCCGAAGATCGCGGTGGAATGGATGTGCCAAATCTAGGAACAACAGTTTTTGACAATTTGCGTGAGGATCAGGGCGCGGCAAAAGTTGAAAATCTTCTCGCTGAAACTGATGCGCAGCCAATGCCCAAGGAAAAGCTTTTTGCCGGCATGAAAGATCAGATGCAGTTTGCGTCTGCGTCGCGTGATTTTCGTGGGAATGAAAGCCCTTTAAGCGCTGCTGAAAAGCGTGCGCTGCAAGCTGAAAAAAACGAAGAAGCTCTTGAAGAATCCGCCAAGCCTTTGCCCGGGAATGTGCAGGCTCTTCCAGCTGAAAAGTTACCAGCTGCACCAAGCGATTCAAAACTTGTTATGCCTGATCCAAGATCTATTGATACAGAAAAAGTCGAAGAAATTGGTGACGCGCCTGCCGCTCCTGTAACACCAACGCCTCAGATTGAAAAAATCGCCCCTGTTGCCCCTATAGATCAGGCATCGCGCCCGAAGACGGATGAACCGGCCCCTGCTCCAAAACCGGCCCCGTCAGGATCCACATTCATACAGCTTGCCAGTATAAAAAATTCCAGTGAAGCACCATCGCACTGGGCCAAATTGAAGGCTGAATTTTCAAGCCTTTCAGGATTTGATTATCGCGTGCGTTCAGCTGATTTGGGTGCAAAAGGGACGTTCCATCGCATTCAGGCGGGCCCTATGTCGGCTGAACAGGCGCAAAAAGTCTGCGCAGCTATCAAAGTCAGAAAGCCGGGCGCGTGCCTGATTGTTAAAGAATGAGTCTGGCCGCTTTTTTTGCTGTTGAAGGGGCGCACCTTTCAGCATCTGAAAGGGACTTGTTCCGCCAGTCAAAACCAGCAGGCTTTATTTTATTTGCCCGCAACTGCCAAACGCGAGAACAGCTAAGAAAGCTATGCGATGAATTGCGTGCATGTGTTGGGTGGCACTGTCCTATTCTGATTGATCAAGAAGGCGGGCAGGTGACCCGGCTAAAACCCCCTGAATGGAAATTTTTTGAAGGTCCACGCCATTTTGGTCGTTTACTGGAAGAAAACGACCCCAAAGCGCTTGAGGCGTTTGACGTCATGCTCGATCATATGTGCGCTGATTTAAACGAAGTGGGAATCGATGTGAATTGTGTGCCCACGCTTGATATTTTGTGTGATGAAACGCACCCGTTCTTGCAAGAACGCATTTATAGCCGGGATCCAGATTTATGTGATCGCTTGGCGGATAGGCTTTGCAGGCACTTGCTTTCAAAGGGCATTCATCCGGTTATCAAGCATATTCCCGGGCATGGCCGCGCGATGGCAGACACTCATTTTCAGTTGCCGGTGGTGAACACCCCGCGCGATATTCTCGATAAGACTGATTTTGGTGCTTTTTCACGATTTGCGGCAAAACCTTATGCCCCGAGCCTCATGGCTATGACAGCACATGTTATTTACAGCGCTGTAGATCCTGAATTACCTGCCACACTCTCAAAGCCGGTTATTGAAGGGGTCATCCGGCAATTTATGGGCTTTGACGGGCTTTTGATGTGCGATGATGTGTCTATGAAAGCACTGGATGCTTACGGCCCCATTGAAAGCCGCGCGCAAATCGCCTTAGAAGCGGGATGTGATATTGCCCTTTATTGTGCCGGTAAGCGAGAAGACATGGACAAACTGGCTCAAACCCTGCCATTGTTACGTCAAGATTCGCAAAACCGCCTTCATCGGGCTTTGGCGAACAAAACCAAACTGGTTGCATAATATAAACATGACAAACGCGTTACCTTTTGAAGATGATTCTGTGTCTGGTGTTTTGCCGCTTGGGGCGCACGAATCTGATTCTCTGTTGATTAACATTGATGGCTATGAAGGCCCGATTGATGTGCTGCTTGATTTGGCGCGCGATCAAAAACTGGATCTGACAAAAATTTCAATCCTTCAGCTTGCCAGACAATATCTTGCTTTTATTGATCGCGCGGTTGAATTGCGGCTTGATCTTGCTGCCGATTATCTGGTGATGGCGGCATGGCTTGCCTATTTAAAATCGCGCTTGTTGTTGCCTCGTGATGAAAGCAAACCTGATGAGCCCTCTGCAGCGCAAATGGCGGAAGCTTTGTCTTTTCAATTGCGTCGGCTTGAAGCAATGCGCAAGGCAGCCACTTTAATGAAGCAATTGCCAAAGCTTGGATTTATTCGGTTTGCCCGTGGCAGCCGCGAAGAACTGCCTGTTCACATCACATCAAACTGGGCTGTCAGCTTATATGATATTTTAAAAGCGTATGGTGATATTCGCCAGCGTAAGGAAGATCGCTCTTATTCTCTGCCGACATATAATTTAATGTCGATGGATGATGCCATGATCAGACTTGGTAAAATGCTTGGTAATTTACCACGTACAGGCCCTTACAGCGCATGGACAACCCTTGCAAGTTTTTTACCCGATACAGCACAAAGCCCTGGTTTATATGCCAGATCTTCAATGGCTTCTTTGTTTACAGCAGGGCTTGAATTTGCCAAGCAAGGCCAGATTGAATTGCGTCAGGATGGCCCTTTCCGTCCTATCTATTTACGCGCATCTTACAGAAACGATAATACAAACGCTGAGCAGGACCAGCAGGAGGCGTCATGAAAAAAGACGATTTAGAAAACACAGAAATCATGGGCATGACTTTAAATGAAGAAGCAGAGTGCCTAGAAGTCGAACGGGATAACGAAGTTGAAACGGATGCCCTTGAACTTGCCCCGGCGCTTGAGATGATTGCAGTGAATGACCCTGTGATGCAGCAAAAAATGGTCGAGGCGATTTTATTTGCATCGCCTGAACCTGTTTCATTAGAAGCGTTGCGCAACAAGCTTCCTGAAACTGCGGATTTAGGCGCAATTATTTTATCGCTTCAAGAATTTTACGCTTCTCGCGGTGTGGTTTTGCAAGATATAGGCGGGCGTTATGCTTTTCGTACAGCGCCGGAAATGGCATCTATTTTGCAATCTCATCGACATGATGAAAAGCGTTTATCCCGCGCTGCTTTGGAAACGCTTGCGATTATTTCGTATCATCAGCCTTTGACGCGTGCGGAAATTGAAAATATTCGCGGTGTGGCTACTAATAAAGGTACACTCGACGCATTGATGGAAGCAGGCTGGATTAAACCCGGCAAACGCCGGGAAGCGCCCGGGCGCCCTGTCACTTGGGTGACAACCCCGATGTTTATGGATCATTTTGGCTTGGCTGATTTGAATGATTTGCCAGGGATGGAAGAATTGAAGGCATCAGGCCTTCTTGATCGACGCCCGGCAATCGAATCAGTTTCCATGCCTTCCCTTTTCGGGGATGATGAGGGGGATGCCTTGTCTGAAGGTGCTTCAACGCTTGCAAGTGCGTCAGACAGTGAAAATGATTTGAACAATGAAGAGGATTTTGACGATGAGTCTCGGGCCGCTTGAAATAATACTGATTTTGGTTGTGCTGGTTATGGTGTTTGGTGCGGGCCGTATTCCGCGCTTGATGGAGGATGTTGCTAAAGGTATCAAAGCCTTTAAACATGGCTTGAAGGACGAAGACGCGCCTAAAAAAATCGATCAGACATCTGAAAAACCCTGATCGGGTTGTGCTATGCTTGATTTTGGGTGGTCTGAATTTTTTTTGTGTTTAGTGGTCGCTGTTTTTGCGATCGGCCCAAAACAGATCCCAGAAGTATTATACTGGGTTGGTAAAGTTGTCAGACGTATTCAATATTTAAAATTTGCAGTTACAAATCAGCTTGATGATCTTATGAATGTTGCGGAAGTTGAAAAATTGCGCAAACAAGCCAGTTTAAAATCTGACGTATCTCCCCGCATTCAAGATGATATTGATGATGAAAGCTATTTTGATGCCGATATGCACGCGCAGCAAGAATTAACCCCAGAACTTGCAGATCCTGTAGATCCCGATGTTAAACACCAGTAATCAGACACCTGAAGATTTGTTGGCCCAGCCTTTGATGGCGCATCTGGGTGAATTGCGTAAAAGGCTATTATGGTGCTTTCTTTCCATGCTGATTGGCACGATCATATGTTATATATATGTGGAAGATATTTACGGCATTCTTGTTCAGCCGCTTGCCGATGCAATGGGGCCTGATGATACAAATCGCATGATTTACACAGATCCTTCGGAAGTATTTTTCACCTATCTGAAAGTGGCTTTGTTTGCCGGTACTTTTTTAACCTTTCCAGTTTTGCTTCTGCAAATATGGCGTTTTATTGCGCCGGGTCTTTATAAAAATGAACGTCAGGCCTTTATGCCTTTTTTATTTGCAACACCTGTTTTGTTTTTTTTAGGTGGTGCGCTTGTGCAGCAGCTTATATTACCGCTTGCGCTTGGATTTTTTTTATCATTCCAATCAACTGGTGCAGAAACTGTTTTGCCCATTCAACTTGAAGCGCGTGTTGCAGATTATCTAAGCCTTGTCATGGTGCTTATATTTGCTTTCGGTTTATGCTTTCAGCTTCCTGTTGTTTTGGGTCTTATGGCCCGGGCAGGCATCATTACAGCCGATCATTTAACCGGTGCAAGACGCTATGCCATTGTTATTATTTTTATTGTCGCAGCTATTTTAACCCCGCCAGATGTGTTTTCTCAGATCGCGCTTGCTATCCCCTTGCTTGCGCTTTACGAAATTTCAATTTTATTGGTGCGTAAAATCACAACCCCGAAAAACGATGACACCTTCTGATCTTTATATAAAAAAACAAAAAGAGGGCGCTATTTCTGCCGATCACTATCAGGCAGCAGCGATCGCTTCTTTTGATCGATTATATTTTGATATTCAAAAAAAATCTGCCCGAACATTTAAAGCACGGGTGGGTCAATTTTTTGGTCGGTCAAAAAATGAAGCGCGCGGTATTTATATTTGGGGTGGCGTGGGTCGTGGAAAAACGATGCTGATGGATATATTTGTTCTTTCAGTTTCCCCGCTTATGCCAACGCGCCGTGTACATTTTCATGATTTTATGCGGGAAGTTCACGCGTTCTTGCATCATGCCCGTCAGAACGGAACGGGCGAGGAGGGGCTGACTGATTTTTGTACGCAAGTATCAAAGCAGTGCCGAATATTATGCTTTGATGAATTTCATGTCAGTAATATTGCCGATGCTATGATTTTGGGCCGCTTGTTTAGAACACTTCATCTTCTGGGTGTTTCATGTGTCATGACAAGTAACCGTGTGCCCGAAGATCTTTATAAAGGTGGGTTGCAGGCAGACCGTTTTTTGCCTTTTATCACCCATGTGAGAGAGCATTTTGAAGTTATCCATCTGGATAGCCCAACAGATTACAGGCTTGATCGCCTGCGCGATCAGACTTTATTTATGACACCGCTTTCTGCGAGCACGCAAAAGGCCATGGATGTATTGTTCTTAAAGCTTTCTGATGGTGCCCTGCCAATTGTACAGATTATTGATGTCCATGGCCGTCAGTTACACATAGATGGCGTTCACGGTATTGCACGCACAAATTTTTCAGAGTTATGTGAGAAACCTTTGGGCGCATCCGATTATTTGGCAATGACAGAACGTTTTCACACCCTTTTTCTGGAACGCGTTCCAAAGCTTACCTATGATCGTCGTAATGAGGCCATGCGCCTTATCACCCTTGTTGATATTCTTTATGATAAAGGGACAAAGCTTATTGTCAGTGCGGAGTTGCCCCCTGAAAAGCTTTATGTGGGTACAGATCATGCTTTTGAGTTTCAAAGAACAGTGTCACGTTTGTTAGAAATGCAGTCGCCAGGTTATTTTTCTCAAGCCTGAATTTTGTTAGGATTATAGCTATGTTTGAATTTTTTAAACAGTTTCTGGACCCTAAGAATCGGTATGAAAAAGAACGCCGGATGGCTGTGTCTGATGCTGTTCAAGACCGCATGAAGTTGGCGACATCAAAAAAGACTCATCCGGAAATTTTGTTTTATCTTGCAGAAAAAGACAGTGAAGCCAAAGTCAGAAAAGCAGTTGCGGTCAACAAGTCAACGCCGCAGCAGGTGTCGCCTGTTTTAGCGCAAGATAAAGATATAGATGTGAGGCTTGCGCTTGCTGAAAGGCTCGTCAGGCTTCTGCCTGATTTATCACAAGATAAACAAACCCAGATTTATGCTTTTGCAGTTCAGGCTTTAGCAGCGCTTGCGCTTGATGAAGTTTTAAAAGTACGTTTGGCCTTATCATCAGCATTAAAAGATTATGCTTTAGCGCCGCCAAAAATTGTTGGACAGCTTGCGCGCGATATTGAACGCGAAGTTTCAGAACCTATTTTACGATTTTGTTCCGCGCTTTCTGATGCTGATTTGATTGATATTTTAAAGGGGCATCCAGCATCTTGGGTCGTTCAGGCTATTGCCATGCGTGAAAAGTTAAGCGAAGCAATTGCCGAAGCTGTGATTGATACAAAAGATCCGCCTGGCGGCGCTAAGCTCATAGAGAATGAAGGTGCAAATATATCATTGACCCTTCTTGAACGCATTATTGACATGGCACGCAAGCTACCGGAATGGCAAAAGCCTGTGGCGCTTCGTAAAAATCTTCCTTCTAATTTGGCACGACAACTGGCTTCTTTTGTTGAGCCATCCGTTCGCGATATTTTATCAAGGCGTGATGATTTTGATGAAGATACAGTTAATGAAATTACTTCTCATGTGCGCCGCAGGCTCGATCAAGATGTTTTATCAGGGTATGACGATCCGCAAGCGCAAGCCATGCAAATGCATCAGAAAGGTACATTAAACGAAGAGGCTATTGCGGATGCATTGGGCTTGCGAAAAATAGATTTTGTTTTAGCGGCTTTAGCTTTAAAAACAGGGGCGTCAGTGGATGACATACGCAAGATTGTGGGGCTAAGGGCCCCAAAGCCGCTTGTTTCAGTTGTGTGGAGAGCCGGGTTTTCCATGAGGCTGGCCCTGACTTTACAAAAAGATCTTGCCCATATCGACCCTTCTGAACTTTTGTACCCCAAGGGGGGGACTGATTTCCCCCTTTCGCAGGCCGATATGAGCTGGCAGCTTGATTTTCTGGGGCTTGATGCAAAAGCACCAAGACGCTAAGTTAGGCATCTCATTTCAACACAAAGGATTATAAGTTATGGCACGTAAAAAAATTGCACTTGTGGGTGCAGGTCAAATTGGTGGAACACTTGCACTTTTAGCCGGCCAGAAAGAACTTGGTGATATCGTTTTAATAGATGTGGCTGAAGGCGTACCACAGGGCAAAGCTTTGGACATTGCTGAAGCATCACCAGTGATGGGGTTTGATTGTGCGTATTCAGGCAGTAACGATTATGCGGCATTAAAAGGCGCAGATGTTGTGATTGTGACAGCCGGCATTCCACGTAAGCCTGGTATGAGCCGTGATGACCTAATCTCTATTAACGCAGGCATCGTTAAAACTGTTGGAGAGGGAATTAAACAACACGCCCCGAACGCTTTTGTTATTGTGATTACAAACCCGCTTGATGTGATGGTTGAAGTGATGCAGCGCGTTACAGGTTTTAATGCAAATAAAGTTGTGGGTATGGCAGGTGTTCTTGATTCTGCCCGTTTCCGTTATTTTCTTGCTGAAGAATTTAAAGTGTCGGTTGAAGATGTGTTAGCTTTTGTTTTGGGTGGCCATGGCGACACGATGGTACCACTTGTTCGTTATTCCTCTGTAGCAGGTATTCCGCTTCCGGATCTGGTTAAAATGGGATGGACTACACAAGCAAAAATTGATGCGATTGTTGACCGCACGCGCAATGGCGGTGGCGAAATTGTAAACTTACTTAAAACAGGTTCCGCTTTTTATGCGCCCGCAGCGTCAGCCATTGCAATGGCTGAAAGCTACTTAAAAAATAAACGCAGGGTTTTACCATGTGCGGCAAAACTAAACGGTGAATACGGTGTCAAAGGCCTTTACATTGGTGTGCCGGTTGTTATCGGTGAAAACGGTGTTGAGAAGATTGTTGAAATTTCGCTCAGCGCTGAAGAACAGAAAATGTTTGATAATTCGGTTGCCGCAGTAAAAGATTTATGTGCAGCCCTTGATAAAGCAAAAGCAGCTTAAAAAGCTGCTTTTCTTTAGCCAGCGTAAGTGCCGGTCTATTTTAAGGGCGTGTTGCTGCAGGGCCGCTG
Organism: uncultured Pseudobdellovibrionaceae bacterium; assembly: GCA_964648505.1. GTDB lineage: Bacteria > Pseudomonadota > Alphaproteobacteria > Micavibrionales > Micavibrionaceae > CAZYMI01. The sequence goes on along the minus strand of CAZYMI010000004.1, from coordinate 39,686 downwards.
CGTGCTGCACCTGCTCCTGGCGCAACATAAACACTGGCAAGATCAAAATCTTCACCTCGTTTAGCTCCGTTAACAACGGCAGCCATTTGAACATGCTGGCCCAAGGATCGCGTTATACGGTTATTTGCATCATTTGATGCTGTTGTTGCAATGGTATAAGCATTCATGGTTTCATTGACTGTTTTTGCTGTTCCGTCTGGGTTAAAGAAATACGTTTCGTTTGCGCGTGCATGCTCTGGAGGGATACCCATGGCTACCCACCCCGCTGTTGAGGGGTCAAGCGTACCATTTTCAACAGCGCGTACTGCCTGACCAAGTTTTACGCCCGCGCCAATACCTTGGTTATACCCAGCATAAAGCAAGGCGTTTCTTGTTTGCTGATTGAGTGAGCTACCAAAATTTGCCTGCAAGGAACCGGATGCTTCACGAACATAAGCTTCTGCCATAACAGCACCAATTAACGGGTTATCGCGGTTAGCTAAAGCCTGAGCCGGAGTAATGCCGTAAGTTTGAAGTTCCCGGCGCACGGCAGGGTTTGAAAGTAATTTAGCTGCTGTGTCGCCTGTTACCTGAAAAGGGCTTCTGACATCAGAGTTGGGGCGGTCTGGTGCCACGCCGCCTGATGATTCAATGCCTGCAATCATGCCTAAATCGGCTATCATACCCCTATCAGAACGCCCATTATTAATGGATACAAGCTGGATCGCATGGAATGTTCCTAAAACTCTTGGATCTTGCAGGTTGGAAAGCGGAGCTGATGTTCTGCTTTCAAATGATCGGGCGAGTGCAAGGTCCCCTGGTGTCATGTGTTCACGCAGGCCTGCAATAGTATTAGCTGGGGCATTGGCTAAAAGAGATACGCCAGAACCTTCAGCGGATGTTTGTGTATTGGCTATGTCTTGTGCAGGGCCTAGATCCAGTCTAGGTAAGCTTGCTGATAGTTCAGCCATCTCTGCTTGAAGATCGCGGGTTACAAGCGGAACATCACCACCGGAAATTCTGAATTCTTCCCGAAGAGGGCGCGAAGGTCTTCTTTTTGCAGTTACAATGATTTCTAGTTCTTCAGTCTGCTCGCCATTTTCAGGTGCTGCATCAGGGATCTGTTGCTTTGGTTTTCCCCCAGGACCAATAGATTCTTCACCACGTCCTAATACTTGATCCCGTCTTTGACGCGCTGCAATTACTTGAGGTTCATCTTTAGGTACCACTTGTGGCGCGGGCGCGGAAGATTGGCTGAAATCTCTTGCAATGGGCGCAACATCTGTGCGCATCTGATTTATCACTTCATTTGATATCTGATTCAATATGGCAGTCGATATTTCTTGCCCAGGATGCTTGGCTCTCCATTCCGCGATACCCGCATCAAGCCTGTCGTAGGTTGTACGAGGCTCTGTTGCTACACTCATAGGCACAGCCTTTTCGTTTTTTATCTTACTAAAATTTTATGCAAAAAGGCCTTAATAAGTCGTTAAAATCGCTTAACTAGTTGCAAAACATAGATAATATGGGCCAATTACCAAAGGTGCTACAGAACCAACTTGATGAATCAGGGGATGATTTATTTGCTTTTTGGGGAGCGGCAGCGCTTGGCTTAGTCGTTTGGCATCGCCAGGCACGGCTAAAGCTGGAGACAAGATATTCCCGGCCCTGACAATATTTGAATGACAAAGTGGGAACGGGTAGATTTTTTGTATCGCTTGCGATTTTATTGCCAATCCATTGTGCACCTGTCGCGGCATAGGTGTAACGATAGGCAATTGAAGTGATATCAGCAGGTTGGGGCCCTGTCATGAGATAGCCCGGGTTTCCTCTTGCGTAGCTTTCCGGCACAAGGTCAAACGCTGTTTTGTTTACAACAGACTTCCATGCATCACCACGCGAATTAAACAGGATTTGAATATTTCTTAAAACATTCGTGCCTGATTCAGACCCCATATTATGCATGATGTACTGGCTGGCTGGGTTTGATCGTAAGCCACGCGCGGAAAGCAGAACACGATTTTCCTGCATGGTGGCGCATGTTAGCAAAGCATTGATATAGCGGTTGTCTCGGTTGGCAGAAAACCATCTGTCTGATCTTCCGTGAAAAGGTGCGAAGGATTGAAGCCTGTAAATTCGCGCTAGATTCTGTGCTGTGACTTCTCTGATCTGGCCCATGCCCATCGCATCGCCTTGATGTGTGTTTGCAATTGTGCCAAGAGCACTTTCAAGATATATAACGGCGGCCATATCTGAAATCGAGCATCCCATTTGAGCGCTCGCGTAACGAAGAGCATCCATGTTGGCAGAAAAATTTTCTGTGTTTTTAACGCCATTATAAGTACCAAGCGCCATGTCCCATGAACGGACAAAGCGCGCTTTGTGCTGCGCGCCAATTCGAACTTTTGGTCTGCGACCAAATAGATCTTCATAATGTTCAATCACTGGCAGGGCCGAAGGTCGTGTTTGCTGTGTTTCGCGCGTTGTGAGTTGTGGGTTAACAGCGGCAGGCCTGTTTTCAACAGAAGAAGGTGGTACCCCCCTTTTTGGGGCGGGCACAGCAGGCGGCACCGTATGAGGGGCAGGGGCAACAGTCGGGCTTTCAGGAACAAGAATGATAAAATCGCGCGCGGGTCTGTCTTGCGCGGGGGCAGCAGAAACAGAACCGGCAAGGCCCAGCCCTGCGCCAGCAGCAAATTTCAGAAGTGAACTAGGTTTAAAGGAAGTGTCAGTCATAAAATATGTTTTATTATGAAAATATTAATTTGTCAATTCAAATTCTTAATAAAGACATAATTATTTTGATTTTAAGGCGCAACTCTGCCATGATTTTACCGCATGGAAGATCAGACGAAAAATACAAATAGTAAAGTTTTCCCGGTATCTTCACAGGCTATCGCCCATCCTTATGATTTTTATCAGATTTTAAACGAGATGAATGCGCTTCTTGCAAATGAGGCGCATCCTTATGTTGCCGTTCAGCAAGTATTTAAACCTAAGAAAGCACAAGGAAAAAAAGCAGCAGGAAAAGAATTTTTTGGCGTGGGCAAAAGCGTGACTTATACATCGTATAGCCTTGGTGACTTTCCGAGCATTTTATGTTTTTGTGAAGGGGCGGGTATTCACCCTTTTTTCTTGTCACCCTCTGCGTGTGCTATGGTCATGTATTTGCCGCAAGCGCTTATCGATTATCACGATCATATTTTGCGCGATAAAGGCAATAAATATTCGCATGAAGATAAAGAGTTATCGATCAGAGTTTTGCGTGAAGAATATTTTCGAGCACAAGACGTTTGCGCAAACAACCAAATCGCAGAAGAATTTTTTGCGCGTTTGGATCAGTTTCGCGATCAGATTGCGGCCCCAGATGCAAGCTTTCATGCGCGTGTCCCTGATATTGAATCTTTTCTGATCGCAACCTCGATGTATATCGGGCAAAAAATAATGCGCGAAACACAGGCGATGCCTTCCCAAGGTCAACGTTATTTCGCTATGGGAAAAGCGGCGCTTTTATCCTTTGCATCAAATCCTTTTAACCTTAGTCGGGTGTTTCGGGCGGCGATTGAGGTTTCAGAGGAGCTCCGACAACAATCGATCAGAGAAATAAGCGAAAGAGTTGATTTGTTTCGATGGAAAAAACATTTGGAAGGGCATATTCAAATGATTTCAAACAGGCCAAATGCAGTGCCGCACTATCTAAGGCTTTATACGAATAAATCTACGATTGACCATTTGGTTCAAGATGGCTTTTTAAACCGAAGCGCCCTTGAGCCTCAACAAACAATACGACAGTTACCGGCACCAGATAGCCCGAATATAAACGCAACCTAGTTGAACAGTCTATTTAAAGCGGGAAAAGGGATGGCCCGCCAGGACGTAGGACTGGCGCAGGCGCAGAGGGTTGTGGCGCTGGGCGCAACATATCAAACTTGTTTTCTTCAAACAAACCGAGTTTTCCGGGTAAATTGGAAATGAAATTGAAGCCTGACTGCAACGTATTTCCTGCGTAGTCTAGTGCATTGCTGCCTACATCATAGGCATTTTCAGCAAAGCGAGAAACAGAGCGCGCGGCAGAAGAAAAAGTATTTGAAATGCCTGATCCAATGTCAGATGCAAACCCTGTTGCCCTGTCCCAGATATTGCTAATGGAGGCAATTGGGTTTGAAACAAAGTTTGCTACTGTTCCAACAGCAGCCGAGAAAATCGAGGAAATTGGGTTTGATGATGTTGCTTTTAAAGTTGTTGCATGCCCTTTTGATTCTGCGCGACGTTTAGCATCTTCCGATGTTTCACCTGCATGGGCTTCATAATGGCCGTTTAAAATTTGAGCTTGAAGGCGTAAATTATCTTGCGCGACCTGCCCTTCAAATGTACGAGCCAGATATCCAACAGAAGACGAAGCGCGATCAACATCTTCAGCAACGTCATCACGGACGCCTGATGCCGCATCAGCTATTTGTCTGGACTTGTCTGGCGAAGCCACGGTTACACCCTTGTTTTTTCTTATAAATTAAATTCTAGAGGCTTTCTGCCTTAAATGTCAAATTTGTGCGCTACATATCATAAAAAACCAGTCTTTTATCGCTGCTTCTAAGGTGCTAGATAAGGGATACTAAAGACAGATCGATTCTGTTTCGCTAAAGCACTATAAAACTAATATATTGAAAACAAAGGTTTTTTCGATGAATATTCATGAATATCAAGCCAAAATACTTCTAAAGGCGTATGGCGTTCCTGTTCCTGTTGGATATCCGGCCTTTAGTGTGGCTGAGGCGGTTGAAGCAGCGCAAAAATTACCAGGCCCAGTTTGGGTTGTAAAATCCCAGATCCATGCAGGTGGCCGAGGCAAGGGCGGCGGCGTTAAAGTTGTAAAATCCATTGATGACGTGAAAGCGGAGGCTACACGTATGCTGGGTATGCAGCTTGTAACCCACCAAACAGGACCGCAGGGTCAAAAAGTACAACGTCTTTACATTGAAGACGGCTGCAAAATTAAAAAGGAATTATATTGCTCGGTTGTTCTTGATCGCGGATCAGGCTGCGTTGCTTTCATTGCATCCACCGAAGGCGGAATGGATATTGAGGAAGTGGCAGAAAAGCATCCTGAGAAAATGATCAAATTAGCTGTTGATCCTGCGATGGGCATGCAAGCGTTTCATGCGCGAAAGCTGGCTTTTGGTTTGGGTCTTACAGGTGATGCCAATAAAAATGCAATCAAATTTTTTATGGCCATCTATAAAGCGTTTACGGATCTTGATGCATCTCAAGTTGAAATCAATCCGCTTGTCTTAACCGAAGACGGTCAGATCATTGCATTGGACGCTAAAATGAATTTTGATGACAATGCTTTGTTCAGGCAGCCTAAAGTTGCTGAAATGCGCGACGAGTCAGAAGAAGATGCTAATGAGCGCGAAGCCAAAAACTGGGATTTATCTTACGTTCGCATGGACGGCAACATAGGCTGCTTGGTTAATGGTGCGGGTCTTGCGATGTCAACGATGGACATTATTAAATATTGCGGCGGGGAACCTGCAAATTTTCTTGATGTAGGCGGGGGCGCAACTGCTGAACGTGTGACCGTTGCCTTTAAGATCATTTTGTCTGATCCGAAGGTGCAAGGTATTCTTGTTAATATTTTTGGCGGGATCATGAAATGCGATATTATTGCAACCGGCATTGTTCAAGCCGCCCGTGAAGTAGGGCTTAAGGTGCCGCTTGTTGTTCGCCTTGAAGGAACGAATGTGGATCAAGGTAAACAGATTTTGGCAACGTCAGGTTTGCCAATCATATCTGCAGATAATCTGGCTGATGCCGGACAAAAAGTTGTCGATGCCACCAAAAAAGCAGCAAAAGCCGCGTAAGGAAAAATCATGTCTGTTCTTGTAAATAAAAATACAAAAGTAATCTGCCAAGGATTTACGGGTGCGCAAGGCACATTCCATTCTGAACAAGCCGTTGCTTATGGCACGCAAATGGTTGGTGGTGTAACCCCGGGCAAAGGCGGAACGCAGCATTTGAATTTACCTGTTTTTGATACGGTTGCTGAGGCGCGTGCGAAAACAGGATGCAATGCATCGGTAATTTACGTGCCGCCCCCTTTTGCAGCTGATGCAATTCTTGAAGCGATTGATGCGGGAATTGAACTGGTTGTGTGTATTACTGAGGGTATTCCCGTTCTTGATATGGTGCGTGTAAAACGTGCGCTGACAGGCACGAAAACAAGACTGATCGGCCCTAATTGCCCAGGCATTATTACGCCCGGCGAATGCAAAATTGGTATTATGCCAGGCCACATTCATAAGCGTGGCAAGGTTGGTATTGTGTCGCGTTCAGGCACTTTAACCTATGAAGCGGTTGCGCAAACTGGGGCTGTTGGCCTTGGCCAAACAACATGTATTGGTATTGGTGGCGATCCTGTGAACGGCACAAACTTTATTGATTGTATTGATTTATTTATGAATGACCCTGAAACACAGGCGATTTTAATGATCGGAGAAATTGGTGGGCCGGCTGAAATTGAAGCTGCGGAATATTACAAAGCGCTGAAAGTTAAAAAACCGATTGCTGGTTTTATTGCGGGTGCAACGGCCCCTCCGGGTAAACGCATGGGCCACGCGGGCGCTATTATTTCAGGCGGCGCAGACACAGCTGAGGCAAAAAAAGAGGCGATGAAGTCTGCAGGTTTTGAAATTGCAGAATCCCCAGCGCAGCTTGGTGAAGCGATGCTTGCAGCCATTAAACGCGCAGCCTAAAGTTTGCTTTACTTAACATTAAGGTAACGGCGTGTAAAATATCCACGGGGTATAGACTTATCCTTGGGATTTTATGAGCATTAGTATCAATCATAGGCCGCAGGTTAATCAGCATTTTCTGGCCTCAAGCCAGGTTGAAGCTGACACACTAGATCGCGATAATATTGTGGCTGTGCCACAAGGCGCACAGGCGATTGTATCGTCCGATCAAGGAAAATCGATTGTTGCAACCAACGGTGTGCTGACTTGTTATGCAGTGGCCCTTTATAATCCCGAAACAAGAACAGCATCTTTAGCCCATATTGATGCCATGAATGATGAAAAGAAAGTACTGGCCGATATGGCATCCGCCTTAAGGCCACCGCATTCAAACCAAAGATTGATCGCCCACATAGTTGGTGGATTTGATATGGGGGATGGTTTAAATGCTTCACAAACACAAGGGCAAAATATTCTTGATCAGCTCAGGTCAATGAAGAATGTCAGCATTGATTCAGTTGATGTGGGCGGTGATATGCAGAATTTTAAAGGCATCCGTGGCTTGGCTGTTGATTCACGCACAGGCAAAACTTATTTGAATGATTCTATCCCTGAGGATATTATCTCTCAGGAGAGTGCAAGATTTGTAGAATCCGCCCGCCGGGTTGATCAGCAACAATCTCCGGTTATTTATGATCGTGGTGTTTCATATCTTCCTGCAGCAGACCCAGCCAGCATCCCTTACAATCCATCTTCTGAAGGTTTGGACCGGCTTTTGCAAATCAGAAGGCCTTAAAGATGCTGATTCAACTCCATAAATCTTTAATGAGTCCTATAAAAACTATTTTCATTAAAAACCTTGACGGCATAATATTTCCATATTAATAAAAAATATGAGAAAAATTAGCACTCATTTCTTCATGACGGCGGCTGCAATTGCGGCAACGCCTTTGGTTGTGTCTTGTACGCAATCACCAGAAAAGCCAAAAATCGAGGAGCAGCAAAAAACCAAAAAGCGGCCAAGCAATTCTATTATTGTTCCAAGACAAGATTATGAAGCGCATCTTACTTTAATGCGCGCTGCTGAAGAAGGTTTTGATTTAACAAAACCGTCTAATCTTGCGTTGGTAAAAGAAGCTCTTCGGATTGTGGTGCCAGACCATAAGATCAGCAATGATATCAGGCAAGATGTTCAATGGTACAATCAACGTTTCCCCCTTCCGTCTGTTTATATGAATCATATTACCAATGTTGCAGGACAACTTATTCCGCTTGATACGCAGGGGCTGAAAATTGTTATCCGAGAAGCAGAAATGGATGAAGTTTTAGAAAAAACAATTTTGAGCCAGATGACGTTGGTGCCATCGCAAATAGAAGCGGTAAGAACAGAGGTATTGCGCAGGTTGAATGAAATGATTGATCGATTCCCCGATCTTCATTACACAGGGGAACACACAACTCGCAGAAACGGTAATATTTCAGTTGTTTCTATTTCACCCGACGATAGGTTACACGGTTCTTTCTCATCGCGTGTAGAAAGATTACTTAACTGGCTGGCTTTAAATGATGCTTACCGCCGTTCGGGTGTGCGCATCCTTTCTTATGATGGCGAGGATTTAGACGGCGTTTATCGTGAGGTTTATACCAGAGACAGGGCTGTTATTATTGGTCAGCATGCGTATATTCCTGATTTCAGAAAAAGAATAAGTGAACAATTTTTACTACCACCCGAGGAACAGAGTCTTAAAGATGAAGTTGACTCGATGGAACAGATTTTAGAATCTGAGGGCCTTCAGGTTCATAAGGTCGAAGGGGCGTGGTTTCAAGGTGGCAATGTGATTGCGCATTCATCGCGAACACTTATATTTGGCAGGCCAGTTGACGAAGATAACAGCGATGCACAAAAACTTCTTGATGCGATTAACCAAACGCAGCCACAAGAATGGCGCATGGTGGTTTTGCCCCATGTTCAATTCAAAGATCGCATGGGTAATCTTGCTTTTTATCATACAGATACCTATGTGGGCCGGGAGCTTCCAAATGGAAAAATTATGTTCTATGCAGCAGCAACAACCCCGCAGGCGGCTTCTGCGCTTATTCAGGCGGTGGGGTCGCAAAATGTAATTCCCATCACGGCACAAGAAGCGACCCGTTATGTCACAAATTACAGCGTTTTAGGGACAACGATTATTTTACCGGTCGAAAATCCCAGAATACGTTTTTTGATGTCACGCGCCGGATACGGGGTTATTTCCCCTGCCGATTACAATCTGGGCAGTTTTATAGATGACGGGATGGGCGGCCCAAGCTGCAAAAGCTTGAACTTCAGGACCCAAAGAGCCCAGAGAACAAGGCCAATACGCCCGCTTGCCTTAAATATTTAGCCATAGAGGGTCATTTTAACCGAATTAATACGGAAAATATTGCCTATCAGGTAATAAATTCCATAGGTATGCCAAAGACAATTTTCAAAAATTATCGTTTATTTATATATGTTTAGCCCAATAATGGGCAAGATAGCCTACCTAGTATGGCATGGCCCAACCCTTGCAATTATGACTATTAGGAACAACGGCCCAATCGCTTTTAAAGCAGGCCACTAACAAGGGAGACTAAATATGAGCAATTATTTCACAGGCGCAGGCACAATGGTTATTTTTGGCGTGATGGCAATTGTCGTCAATTCTTACATACCGAATTCGGTTGGCTATTATTTCAGCTTGTTGCTGCCATAAGGCTAAACGATAAGGCCATAGAACCCTGGCCTGATCATCAAAACCTTCGATTAACCCCTAACCAGAACCCAAAACTCCCTCACGCCACAGACGCCCACCCCGTCTGTGGCGTTTTTTTATACGCAGGTTATACTGGAGAAATGGAAGAAGAATTCGATGCCGAAATGGCGCTAAACTGTCTTGATGATGTTATAGGAAAGATGCTGATCGCGCTTCCTTTTCGTGTGGGGTTATGGGTCAGCGAGGCGGATAAATCCGGCGGCACAGATTCGGATGTGGCAGAAAGGCAAGTGCTGGAAACCATGGTCACAGCCTATGCCGAGGATTATCTTAAGTCAGAATTCGTACAGCGTTCAATGGATCGCACCGTGCGCGCCCAATCACAGTGGGAAGATTGGTCTAGAAATCTTGATTATGTTCTGGCGGAATGTCGTGAAGTGGTTAATGCATTGATGCCGATTGTACCGCCAAAAGATCTGACGGCATTTAAGATGAACTTGTACGAGATTGGCCTCAATGTTGCGCTGGCCTTTACCGAGCGTGAGGAACACAAAAGAGCATCAGTCGTCGATGTTATTTTGGGATTGCTTAAATCAAAGCCTGTACTCGATGACCAAGATCCAGAGGCTGCTATTTCACCGTTGGAGAGAGTTGCTCTAAGATCCTTGAAATCAGCCTTAGGAATTTAATCGAATATATCGAGAATAGTTTTAAGTTTGCTTTTCTTTTTGTATTTATATTTGTGATAGTCTTCGTAATCGTCGTCATCAAATTTCCGGTAGGGATTCTTTTGGTAGGGCGATGATGCGGGCTGGTAGTAATCAGGCGGCAACTGATTTTTATGTTTTGCTTGTTTAAATCGAGCGTAATCATCTTCACTTTCATCGATTGCTTCGTTAACGAGGGATAGAAGTTTTTCAAGCTCTCCTTTATCCAGCCATACGCCACCTGTAGTTGGGCACATATCAATTTCAATGCCATTGCGAACGATTTGCTTCATGGGTGTTCCGTCTATAGGCGATACAAGTAAAGGCATATATTTGCTCCAATAAAAGACTATTTAGGTACTATTAAAGAAAAATGCTTCAAGGGTCAATAATTTGTTATCATGTTTTTAATGGCATATTCAGATAAAGAAATAACGTCGATTGATCTTCTTAAAACGCTGGCCTTGATAACGATGCTGATTGACCATGTCGGGTTTTATTTTTTTCCTGACATTGAGATGTTGCGTGTTATCGGCCGCATGAGTTTTCCAATATGGCTTTTTCTGGTTGGCTTTGCAAAAAGCCGCGATATAGGCCCACGCCTTATTATAGGATGCATTATTGTACAGATTGCAGGCGTTGTTGCGGGTATGGATTTTATGCCGCTCAATATTCTGGGCAGTATTTTAATTATTCGGCTAACGCTTGACCATGTTGCGCGTAAAATGTTTTCCAAGGAAGACGAGCTTATGATCGGGGCAGGGGTTCTGACAATTCTTGTTGTTCCTACATATCTTTTGCTTGAATATGGAACAGTAGGCTGGCTGATTGCGCTTGTTGGATATGCTGTGCGGCACTGGGACGATTTAGCACCGCGGCTGGGGCGTTTATCGGTTGTAACTTTTTGCGCCGTTGCCGTTGCCGTTTTGGTTGCAAGCCAGATTTTAAGTTTTGATTTAAAAGGTGTTCAGGCGTTTTATTGCGCCCTGCTTATACTGGTCAGTTTAGGATTATGTTATTACCTGTCAAAAAAAGGTCCTATTAAATCGCTCAATAATTCGCCTATATTTATTAAAGGGGCATTGCATCTGTTTGGGCGCAGGACTCTGGAAATATATGTCATTCATCAAGTTATTTTCAGGCTTTTAGCTGCGTATCTTGGAACACCCGATTTCGGATGGTTTTCAGGTGGCCTTTCCCCGCTCGATTAATTGAGGGCAGATCTTGCCTTTTAGGCCGTGACCGTGCTAAATCCACGCCAACATTAAAACAGATTCGCCTAAGGATCACGACGTGGCCGCACCTATGACCCCGCCAACCCTTCTTGCCAAGCGTTATGCGAGCGCTTTGCTTGACCTTGCTTACGGGTCAAATTCAGTCGATGCCTTGACCAAAGATTTATCCTCGCTTGAAGTGATGTTGTCATCTTCCCTAGAGTTACAGCAAGTTGTTGCGTCGCCGACAATATCAAGAGCTAACCAAGGCAAGGCCATTGCAGCTGTTGCTGAAAAATCTGGATTTCATTCGCTTTCAAAACAGTTTCTAAATGTGCTGGCGACTAACAGGCGCATGAAAGCACTGCCTGATATTTTAAAAGCAGTTCATGCAGAATTATCTTTTCGACGCGGTGAAATAACCGCTCATGTTTCTTCGGCGCAGGCATTATCTGACGATCAAAGATCTGAGCTTATTAAAAAGCTTTCAAACAGCACCGGGAAAAAAGTATCCCTTCGTGTAACGGTTGATCAAACGCTTATTGGTGGCATGATGGTCAGCGTTGGATCGAAGCTGATTGATGACAGTGTTAAAACAAAATTGACCCGTATGCGCGCAGCGCTTGCTGGTGTTGCTAATCAAAACTAACTTACAAAAAGGAACAGACATGGACATCCGTGCTGCAGAAATATCAGAAGTTTTAAAAAAGCAAATTGCGTCATTATCAAATGCCGCTGAAGTCTCGGAAGTAGGGCAGGTGCTATCGATTGGTGATGGTGTTGCGCGTGTTTATGGCCTTGACCAAGTTCAAGCGGGGGAGATGGTTGAATTTCCCGGTGGTGTTAAAGGTATGGCCCTTAACCTTGAATCCGACAATGTTGGTGTCGTTATTTTTGGCGAAGACCGAGGCATTAAAGAAGGTGATATTGTTAAACGTACCGGCCAGATTGTTGAAGTGCCAGTTGGCCGCGAACTGCTTGGCCGTGTTGTGGATGCCTTAGGGAATCCGATTGATGGAAAAGGCCCACTAAAAACAAAAGAAATGCGCCGCGTTGAAGTGAAAGCGCCTGGCATTATTCCCCGCCAATCGGTTAAAGAGCCTATGCAAACAGGCTTGAAGGCAATTGATGCGCTTGTGCCAATTGGTCGTGGTCAGCGGGAATTGATTATCGGTGATCGCCAAACAGGTAAAACTGCTGTAGCGATTGATGCGATCATTAACCAAAAAGGCCCCAATCAAGATCCGGATCCGAAGAAGCACTTGTATTGTGTTTATGTGGCGATTGGCCAAAAGAGATCAACTGTGGCGCAGCTTGTGCGCACACTCGAAGAAGCGGGAGCGATGGAATATTCTATCATCGTGGCTGCAACAGCGTCCGATCCTGCACCCATGCAGTTTTTAGCCCCTTATACAGGGTGCGCAATGGGCGAATATTTCCGCGATAATGGCATGCACGCGCTTGCAATTTATGACGATTTGTCCAAGCAGGCTGTTGCTTATCGCCAAATGTCATTGTTGCTACGTCGCCCACCAGGCCGTGAAGCGTATCCGGGTGACGTGTTCTATATCCACTCACGCTTGCTTGAGCGCGCGGCAAAAATGTCGGACGAAGAAGGCGGTGGTTCATTGACCGCATTGCCGGTGATCGAAACACAAGCGGGTGACGTATCGGCGTACATTCCAACAAACGTGATTTCGATTACTGATGGACAGATTTTCCTGGAAACAGCTTTGTTCTATAAAGGTATTAGGCCTGCCATTAACGTGGGTTTGTCAGTTTCCCGCGTGGGTTCGGCTGCTCAAATTAAAGCGATGAAGCAGGTATCGGGCACTATTAAACTTGAGCTTGCGCAGTATCGCGAAATGGAAGCCTTCTCACAGTTCGCATCCGACCTTGATGCGTCAACACAAAAATTGCTTGCACGCGGTGCGCGTCTCACGCAGCTTTTAAAGCAGCCTCAGTACAGGCCGCTTGCTGTTGAGGAGCAGGTTGCTGTTATTTTTGCCGGAACAAATGGCTATATTGATTCTGTCCCTGTCAATAAGGTCAACGACTATGAAGAACAGTTATTTGCTGTTTTGCGTACAAAAGGTAAGGATATTTTGTCAGCCATACGTTTAGAGAAAACAATATCTGATGACACAAAAGCGAAACTTAAAGCATTGCTTGCAGAATTTGGTGAATCTTACATGAGCCAGAACGCGAAAGCCGCATAGGGATGAAATTTTTTTGTGCAGTATTGATGCTTGTATCAGCCACGGCGGTTTTTACCGCTTTGGCAGTTCAAGCTGCTATGGCGCAAACAAAAACTAACCCAGCAAAGCTTGCACAGTTTGATGATGATCGTGATGGCAACATCACAAGATCTGAGTTTGATGCATTTTATCAAAAGCGTTTTGATAAAATTGATGCGAATGCTGATGGTGTTATTGGGCATCAGGAAGCGCGTGACGCATCAGTGGGACCTGCTTTTATTAGACGATATGATGTAGATGACGACGCTGGCGTATCTTTTGATGAATATACAGCCGAACCTGCTTCTGTTTTTGATAACGCAGATAGCAATGCCAATGGCATCGTTGATCAAGACGAGTTAGAAGAAGCGAAGAAAATTTTTGTTCAAAGCAGAAAAACAAACTAGACCGAGGGGTTAAATGCCATCATTACGCCAGTATCGGGATCGAATTGTGAGTGTAAAAAACACACGTAAGATCACGTCCGCCATGAAAATGGTTGCAGCTGCAAAGCTGAAGAAGGCGCAAGATCAGGCGCAGGCGGCTCAACCCTATGCAAACGCTATGGCGCAGATGCTTTCGCGTTTATCAGGCGCGATCAAGAGCACAGGTGGGTCTCCGTTACTTGTCGGGACAGGGTCTGATCAAAATCATTTGATCGTTGTTATTTCATCTGATCGCGGCCTGTGCGGCGGGTTTAATGCAAATCTGTTTCGGTTTGTTCGGGCGCAGGTGCGCACTTTAGAATCAGAAGGCAAAAATGTTAATTTGCTATGCATTGGCAGAAAAGCACGCGATGTTCTTAAACGCGAATTTTCCAGCAGAATTGTCGATTCAATCACTGGGCTTGGTGGCCGCGCACGTCTGTCATACAGCGATGCCGATGCCATTGCAGGAACAATTTTAGGATTATTTGATGCAGGTAAGTTTGATGTATGCCACCTTGCTTACAATGAATTTAAATCAGTGCTGACGCAAAAACCATCGCGCCAGCAGATTATTCCTTTCTCGCCTGACACACAAAGCATGAATGATAACGCAAAATCAACCGCGCCATATAGTTTTGAGCCGGAAGAGCAGATTTTGATGTCGCAATTGCTGCCTAAAAACTTAAGCACTCAGATTTTTAGAGCGCTTTTGGATTCTGCGGCAGGTGAGCAAGCAGCGCGTATGACAGCGATGGATAACTCAACAAGAAATGCCGGTGATCTGATTAAAAAGCTGACCTTGCAGTATAACCGTGCGCGTCAGGCTCATATTACAAAAGAACTTATCGAAATCATTTCAGGCGCAGAAGCCATTTAATTTAGGAAGGAAAAAAGAAAATGAACTCAGGAAAAATTTTGCAGGTGCTTGGCCCGGTTGTGGATGTGCAATTTGAAGATGGTCATGTACCAGATATTTTGAATGCGCTTTATGCAACTAATGACGGCAAAAAACTTGTTCTGGAAGTTGCTCAGCATTTGGGTGAAGGCGCTGTTCGTACCATTGCGATGGACTCAACCGAAGGACTTGTTCGAGGTGCAGATGTACAAGATTCGGGTGCACCAATCACAGTTCCGGTAGGGCCTGAAGTGCTTGGACGCATTCTTGATGTTATTGGTGCGCCGATTGATAATTTGGCAGCACCTGTTACAGCAAAGACATATCCTATTCACCGCAAAGCACCTGAATTTGTTGATCAGGCCGCAACAACAGAACAGCTGGTGACAGGTATTAAGGTTGTTGATTTGCTTTGCCCTTATGCGAAGGGCGGTAAAATCGGCCTTTTTGGCGGTGCGGGTGTTGGTAAAACAGTCACAATCATGGAATTGATTAATAACATCGCTAAAAAGCACGGCGGTGTATCTGTTTTTGCGGGCGTGGGTGAGCGTACTCGCGAAGGAAATGATTTATATCACGAGATGATTGAATCGGGCGTTATTAAGGTGGGTGACTCAAAATCATCTAAAGTGGCGCTTGTTTATGGCCAGATGAATGAACCGCCTGGCGCGCGTGCGCGTGTAGGTCTTACGGGTCTTACAATGGCGGAATATTTCCGTGATGAAGAAGGACAAGACGTGTTGTTCTTTATGGACAACGTGTTCCGCTTTACGCAAGCTGGCGCTGAGGTATCTGCGTTGCTTGGTCGTATTCCATCTGCTGTGGGTTACCAGCCAACACTGGCAACTGATATGGGCGCATTGCAAGAACGTATTACATCAACCAATAAAGGGTCGATTACATCTGTTCAGGCTGTTTACGTCCCTGCAGATGATTTAACTGACCCTGCGCCTGCGACAACATTCTCTCACCTTGACGCAACGACTGTTTTATCGCGTCAGATTGCTGAACTTGGTATTTATCCTGCTGTTGATCCGCTTGACTCCACATCACGCATCCTTGATCCGCGTATTGTTGGTCTTGAACATTATGA
The DNA here is from genome assembly GCA_964648505.1 of uncultured Pseudobdellovibrionaceae bacterium. Classification (GTDB taxonomy): domain Bacteria; phylum Pseudomonadota; class Alphaproteobacteria; order Micavibrionales; family Micavibrionaceae; genus CAZYMI01. The sequence goes on along the minus strand of CAZYMI010000004.1, from coordinate 23,667 downwards.
GGTGGCAACATCTGTTCAAAGAACGTTGCAACAATATAAAGCGTTGCAGGATATTATTGCAATTTTGGGTATGGATGAGCTTTCTGAAGAAGACAAGCTGACAGTATCCCGCGCGCGTAAGATTCAGCGTTTCTTATCGCAGCCTTTCCACGTAGCTGAAGTTTTCACAGGCACGCCGGGCGTTTTTGTTCAGATTAGCGATACGATTAAAGCCTTTAAATCAATCGTATCAGGTGAGATGGACCATCTGCCAGAGTCAGCATTTTATATGGTGGGCACGCTTGATGAAGCGATTGCTAAAGCCCGCAAACTGGCAGAGGCGGCATAATGGGTCAAGAACAAGGGCACAAAACGTTTCATTTTGAACTTGTCAGTCCTGAGCGCCGTTTGATGGCGCTTGAGGCCTGGCAGGTGACAATTCCTGGATTTGAGGGCGATTTTGGCGTACGCGCGGGCCATAGTGCTTTAGTATCATCTTTGCGCGCGGGTGTTATTGAAGTGCGGGAATCCCCTGCATTGCCGCCAAGAAAAATTAAAGTTTCAGGCGGCTTTGCAGATGTAACCCAAGCACAATGCACAGTGCTGGCTGAAGAGGCACAGACTGTTTCTGACTAGTCAGTGTGTCACATAAAATTCATAGAGTTTTATTTTTACTTTTATTGGCGCGTTTCTGACTTACCCCATTTTTTTGCCAGATCAATTTTTGTGTGTTTGTGACTTTGCAAAACAACCGTAAGTTCTTCAGGTGATTTTGCTTGATTAAGAAGCAGCAAACAGTCACGCGTAATAAAATTTTCCTGATAAGCGCGATCAATGTAATTAAATAAAGGGTCATAAAATGAATCTTTATTAACAACCCCGATAGCCCTGCTTGTTAAATTCAGCTGCTTGCATAAAAGCCCAGCAATGACAGTGGTTAAAGAACGAATATTCTGTTCATTCACTATCAGCGGGTCGGGACTGGATAAAATATCATCCTCAAAACAAGGAAGGGGTTCAGACAAAGGGCTGATCAATTTTGTTTTTTCAGGAAATTGTTCCAGTATATTCAAGGCTTCATGCGGCGAGGATGACCATTTTATAAGCGCTTTAATGTTCGGCTGATTTGAGAATAAACGATCATATAAACACAAAACATCGTCCCAGAAGCCGCGAATATTTACAAAAATGATGGGCTTATTATGAAACCCTAAGGCAGCCCAGTACAGAATATCAGCCACTTCATCTAACGTACCAAATCCACCGGGTAAAACAATAACGGCATCGGAAAGTTCGAACATCATGCGTTTGCGCTCGGCCAGCGTGTCTACAACAATGCTTTTTGTGAGCGCGTTATGAATGAAAGCACTTTCACGCAATTTTTGCGGTACAATTCCTGTCACAACCCCTTTTTCATGCAAGGCGGCATTGGCAAGCGCACCCATCGGCCCCAGATCCATTCCGCCGAAAATAAGTCCATAGCCTTTTTGTGCTATTTTGTGTCCCAGATCTGCGCTAGCTTGCAAAATATCATCAGTAACATGGCCCGATGATGACAGATAAACAACTATATTTTGAATAGCGCCGGACATTTTTAATGCTTGTCTTTCTTGGAATAAAACGAAGGTTACTTTAAAAATTCTGTAATGCTTTGTACAGCATCTGCAAGCCCTAGTTTTTCAGGCTGTACAGGAAAGCTATCCAGCAGCCGCGAGGGAATTGCAGAATCAAGCAAAACAAAAACACCTTTATCGTTCGCGCGGCGGATCAATCTTCCGTAGGCCTGTTTAAGCTTTAAGCGCACAAGCCGGTCATCATATTCACTTTTGCCAAAAGCAATTTTTCGACCTCGATGCAAAACAGATGCCCGCGGCCACGGCACACGATCAAAAACAATCAAGCGCAAAGAATCGCCTGGCACGTCAACGCCATCACGAACAGCATCTGTGCCTAACAGGCAGGCATTTCTTTCGGTGCGAAACATATCAACAAGTGTGGCTGTATCAAGCGGATCAACATGCTGGGCATAAAGCGGTATTTGCGCCTTATCCATATCGGGTAACAGTAAGGAATGGACAGCTTTAAGTCTTTGAATAGCCGTAAAGATACCTAAACCACCACCAGCAGATGCGCAAAGCAAAGCACGGTAAGCCGCTGCAATTGATTCAATTTTGTCACGCGAAACATCTTTAATAATAATTATTTTTGACAATGACGCATAATCAAAAGGGGAAGGCACAGAAATTTCAAGCGGGGTTGGTGTTAGAGCATCTGCCCCTGTGCGCACACGCGCAACGCGCCAGTTTGCCTGCTCGTTATCTGTGGTATCTTTTAAGGTGGCCGATGTCATGATAATACCATGCGCTTGCGGCTGCAAAATTGTTGCAAAGGCCTTCATCGGATCAACAAGATGCCTGTAATAGCCAATATCATCAATTTTTCCATCAATGCGGTCTATACCAAACCAAGCAATTGTTTCCGGGGTAAGTACGCCTGATTTTAAATCTTCAAGCATCGAAATCCATGCTGACACCGTTTGCGCCCCACGATATTCAAGCCCGCTTGCTATGCCATCCATTCTTCTGCGTGTATCGGTGTTTAAATGTTCGGCATTATCATTGATGTAATCCCATAAACCCGAAGCCAGATCTTTCAAAGGCTTATGGAGTTTATACAGGTCGCTGATCAGTTTTTCTAATGTTTGTAAAACGATGTCTGTAACCGGGAAGGGGTCGGTTTCTGCGCCGTAATGGACATCATTGGCTTGTGTGCGCGCGGCTATCTGATTAGCAAGCGCTGCTAGAAATTGTTCGCATGATGTGCGTGGTTCTTTTTTGGCAATGCGCTCAAGCGCGCCATCGGCTGGCAAGCATCGCCCATATTCAAGAATGGCATCAAGATGACGTGCCATATCATTTTCAGGATCTATCAACCCTTCAAGACGCTTTTTTAGGCCTCGTGCACGACTTTTGCGTGTGCCTTCATAGCCTAAAATCCAGCGGCGCAGTTCTTGCCCTGTCTGCGCGGTAAGATGTGCAGAAAAAACACCGTCTGCTGCATCAAATAAATGATGGCTTTCATCAAACACATAGCGCGTTGGCAAGGGGTCGTCTGTGGATGCGCGGGCGGTATGCGTCATCACAAGCGCGTGATTAGCAATGACAATACGCGCGTGCCTTGCCTTGCGAACCGATCGTTCGATAAAGCAGCGATGATAATAATCACACGCAGCATAAAGGCATTCGCCACGACGGTCGGTCAGCGAGAGTGTATTTTGAACCCCCAAAAGTGAAGCAAGCCAAACCGGAAAATCACCCCCTTGTATATCGCCATCTTTGGTGGCTGTAATCCAACGGGCAAGGATGCCAGCGGCGATAACAACGCGCGGATCGCGTGATAGGGGCGCACCGGCGGCCATATCTGCGTAATTCAAAAGACACATATAATTCTCCCGACCTTTGCGGGTGACAACCATTTGGTCACGGGTTGCGGGATCTGGATATAAATTTTGTATATCTTGCGCAATCTGGCGCTGCAGATTTTTTGTATAGGTGGAAACCCAAACAGTGCCCTGATTTTTTTCAGCCCATACAGAGGCAGGCGCCAGATAACCATAGGTTTTTCCCACCCCTGTGCCCGCTTCGGCTAAAACAAGGAAAGGGTAATCTGCTAGTTCGCGTGGCGCAAAAGCAGCGGTGAGTTGAGTGGCATAATTTTTTTGTGCTTCACGAATTTCCCCCTTACCCGCATGAGAGAGGATTTGAGCAAGGCGTGCACGACTTTCATCGCCGGTTACAAGATGGTGCTGTGGCGTATCGGGCGGGGCGGTTTCAGCATATTCAGGTAAAGCGCGGATAGATTTGAGCAGTGCAGCAGAGTCAATTGTGGCGCTAACATCATAGTGTTCAGCTAAAGCTGCAAAAATAACGGGCGTCCAGCCCCAGCCTTTGCCATTCTGGCCCATGATACGGGCAAGATTTAAAATTGCCTCGCGGTCGGCTGGAAATGTAGCCTTCAAATCATCGAGTAATAAATGAGTGGCTGATTGTAAACACAAAGCAGCATCTTGTGCATTTTGGGGTAAATCCACATCCAGCGCGCGGGCAAGCCCGGTTATTGTAGGTGCACAAAATTGCGCAGGGCGTAAAAATGTAAAAAGTTCCAGTAGATCAAGGGTTGGAAATGGTTTGGTCTTAAGTTTTGAAAAGGTCCAGGGCGCATGACAAACGACTGTCAGCGCGTGTTCATCATGCGCTTTAAACGAGGTAAGTTCACCATAAGGCGACAGATACGATATATCAGCCCCAAATATACCAAGGGATGCGAATGAAGTAGAATGAGTTTTCGCCATTTTCATCAGCGCGCAACAAGAAGCTGATAAAATAAATAAGGGGTTCCTGTGATCGTAATCGTAGGGAATGTGCCAACAAGGGTTAACCCAGCTGTTCTGACGCAGGCAGCAGGCTTAAAATAATGTATCATGCCAATGTTCGAAATTCTGTTGCCACTTGATGTTCCCAGTACGCCTATCCATTTTTCAAGAAAATGAGCTTGGAAAGTGGTGTAGCTATCTGCCGGAATTATATCAACGCTTGTTGTAATACCAAGCTGGAAGTTGATGGATTTGCAGACAGCTTCATTAACGTTAGGCAAAAACAAAATTAAATCCGTACATTTAGCTGCGCACGTACTTGATCCCTCGGGCCCGAAGCCTGTGATGCTTGTAGAACGGCCGGCTATAAACCATGTTTCTTTGTTGACAGTTGAAAGGGATGGTGGGTTTCTCCATTCCATACCGCCGCCTTCGGGCCTAAAAATGTGGCAGCGTTTATCTGCAGGTGAATTTGGATTTGTATAGCTGGGTGAAACAAGATTTTCAGCACTGATCTGAGTAAGACCACAACTATTTTGCGTGCGCACAAATTGCACTGAATTTTCAACCGCTTTCGCATAGGCTATAATTTGCTGCGCGGATGATTTTGCCTGTTCAGGCTTCATGTTACCGGCAGAGTTTGAAGACATTTTGGTTAAAGTTACCCCTAAAGCTGTTAATAGGGCGATTGCGATTAAAATGTAAAGAATGGCGCTTCCACGCATTTTTTGTCTGTTGGTATATCCGTCTGGTAAGGGTGCGTTTATCATTGATTTTTCCATCAAAATCCTGCAATTTCCTTATTCTAGCATAACAAAGTGAATGGTCCATGAGCGAAAAAGCAGCAAAAGCAACAGAGTCCACAGTTTCAGGAAACCCTTTTGAAGCGAAGCGGGCAAAATTAAAAGCCCTGCGCGATGCCGGGATCGATCCTTTTCCCCATAACTATCCGCGCACGCACTGCGCTGGGGAACTTCAGGCCAAATATGCCCAGCTTGAAAATGGATCTGAAACACAAGATAAAGTGCGCGTTGCAGGCCGTGTGATGGCGATACGCAATAATGGGCTTTTTATAGATTTGATGGACGCAACAGATAAAATTCAGGTGTTTTGCCACAAAGAAACAATGGCACCTGAAGAGCTTAAAAAACTAGATTACATTGATCTTGGCGATATTATAGGGGGTGAAGGTACAATACGACGCACCCCGCGGGGTGAGTTATCGGTCCGCGCCTCGCAGGTTACAATGCTAGCAAAATCACTTGAAGTGATGCCAGAAAAATATCATGGTCTGGCGGATATTGAGCAGCGTTATCGTCAGCGTTATCTGGATTTAATCGTGAATGAAAAATCGCGCGCTGTTTTGCGCACACGATCAAAAATTATTTCATCCATGCGCCGTAAGCTTGATTCAATGGGTGCTTTAGAAGTTGAAACGCCTATGCTTCATTCAATTATGGGGGGTGCCACAGCCAAACCTTTTGTTACACATCACAATGCATTGGATACGGATTTCTTTTTGCGCGTGGCACCTGAATTATATTTAAAACGTTTGATCGTTGGTGGGCTTGCAGATTCGGTTTATGAAATAGGTCGAAACTTCCGCAATGAGGGGTTGTCGATCAAGCATAATCCTGAATTTACAGCCGCTGAAGGTTATCACGCTTATATGGATTATAACGATATCATGGACCTGATCGAGGATCTGGTTCAAGCAGCTGTGCGTGAAGTGCATGGGGGCTTGCGCGTTATGTTTGGAGATCAGGAGATTGATTTTTCTGACCCCTGGCAGCGTAAATCGATGGTTGATCTGGTAAAAGAACACACAGGCGTTGATTTTCTTTCAATTGAAGATGCACAGAGTGCGCGGGCGCAGGCCAAAACACTGGGTGTTCATATAAACGAATCCTCAAACTGGGGCCAAGTGGTGGAAGCAGTATTCGCAGAAAAAGTAGAAGCGCATCTTATACAGCCCACCCATGTAACCGATCATCCTTTTGAAATTTCACCATTAGCTAAAATACACCGTCATAATCCACGCTTGGTTGAACGATTTGAAACATTTGTGAATGGTTGGGAAATTGCTAATGCTTTTTCGGAACTGAATGACCCCGATGTGCAGCGTGAGCGTTTTATGGCCCAAGTATCAGCACGCGCTGCTGGCGATGAAGAAGCGCAGATGCTTGATGAGGATTACATTACAGCCCTTGAATTTGGCATGCCGCCAACGGGGGGCTGGGGTATAGGCATTGACAGGCTTGTCATGTTGCTCACCGATAGCCACACAATTCGCGAAGTGATTGCGTTTCCAACCTTAAGGCCGCTTAAAGATCAGTGAAATGTGCAGGCAATAACCGTTGCTTGCTGATAACGCTGTCTTTCAAGTGCTTTTTGTATGCGGGTTATCATGTTAGGCGACTGGCCTGAAATAAGGGGTCTTGATGCACTACCAAGATCCACAATGTCATAGCCGGTTTTATCGGCAATCAGGGGTTCTTCGTCCTGCCAGCATTTTTTTAATTTTGCCTGTTTCTTTTGGGTAAAAGCAAAAACTTCATCAGTGCGTGTATTGAAAGCTAGCGAACACGACAAAGGAAAGCCCCGCGCTTTTTTGCAGGCGTTTACAAAGCCTGTTTCAGTGAGGGTGTAAATTGTTGTGCCTTCAGGCAGTTCGTCCCAGTAACTCATGGGCAGACTATAATAAATACAAAATACTTATGTCAATAATTAAAATCTGAATTGGGCAGTCCAAACCCTGACTTATTATATTCATCGCCTTTTTGGGCAGGGTCAGGCCAGTGGGATGATATTTTATCAAGATCAGGCCTTTCCCGATCTGCCTGTTTACTGATTTCTGTGCCGATATAAATAAAGCCTGCGATATGATCGCGCTTGTCTTCGCAGCTTAATGCACGCCTGATATCTTCGTCATAGGCATACCATTCTGTGATCCAGTTTGCACCAAAGCCATATGAATTTGCAGCAAGGCAAAGATTATAGCATAGCGCACCTGCTGATAATAGCTGTTCCCATTTTGGTATTTTTGCTTCTCGAATTCGGCTGATAACAGCAACAACCAAAGGGGCACGCAAAAAACGTTGCGCTTCGAAAGTAAGTTGTTCTTGTGTGGCGTCTGTGTGGGTTTGCGCCCAGCGTGCTGATAAAATATGACCAAACTTAGTACGGGAATCACCTTGAAAAAGAACGAGATACCATGGATGCAGTTTGCCATGATCTGGCACACGCGTTGCGATGGTTAAAATATCGTTTAACTGTTCTTGTGTGGGCCCGGGGTTTGATAGGGATTTGATTGAGGCCGATCGGCGAATACGCAGAAAATCAGGATCAATAAGGGGGTTCATTTTACACCTTTAAACGCTATGTTATGATGCATCATGGAACAGACTTTGGATCAATCCAAGCCCTTTAAGATTGTATCGGACTACAAACCTGCAGGCGATCAGCCTGAGGCGATCAAAGCCCTTGTGGAAAGCGTTAGGGCTGGTACGCGGGATCAAGTTTTGCTGGGCGTTACGGGGTCGGGCAAAACATTTACGGTAGCGCATGTGATTGAAACATTGCAGCGCCCCACATTAATCATAGCACCTAATAAAACTTTAGCAGCCCAGCTGTATGGGGAAATGAAAAGCTTTTTTCCTGAAAATGCTGTTGAATATTTTGTATCTTATTACGATTATTATCAACCTGAAGCCTACGTGCCACGAACAGATTTGTTCATCGAAAAGGAATCTACCATCAACGAACAGATTGACCGTATGCGGCATGCGGCAACGCGCGCGCTTTTTGAACGTAAGGATGTTATTATCGTCGCTTCTGTTTCGTGCATCTATGGCATTGGATCGAAAGAAGATTATCAGGCCATGACCTTTAATATTGTAACAGGCATGATGCTCAACCGGCAGGACCTGATTTCCCGCCTGATTGGGTTGCAGTATAAACGTAACGATATTTCATTTGAGCGCGGCACGTTCCGAGTGCGTGGCGATATTGTTGAGCTGTTCCCAGCCCACTTTGAAGACCGCGCTTGGCGCTTTTCTTTTTTTGGGGATGAGATTGAAACGGTAACTGAATTCGATCCTTTAACGGGCGAAAAATTTGCCAAGCTGGATGGGGTCAGGATTTTTGCCAACTCCCACTATGTGACTCCGGGCCCTACAATGCAGCAGGCAATTACACAAATAAAATCAGACCTGAAAGAAAGGTTGGCGCAATTAAAGGCCGAAAACCGGCTGCTCGAATATCAGCGGTTGGAACAGCGTACAACCTTTGATCTGGAGATGTTATCAGCAACGGGGGTTTGCGCGGGTATTGAAAACTATTCAAGGTATTTGACCGGACGAAAATCGGGCGAGCCACCCCCCACTTTAATTGAGTATCTGCCCAAAGACGCCATGATGATTCTTGATGAAAGTCATGCGATGATCCCGCAGCTTAATGGCATGTATGCAGGTGACAGATCGCGCAAGACAACATTATCTGATTATGGGTTCAGACTGCCAAGTTGTAAGGATAACCGACCCTTAAAATTTGATGAATGGAATGCGCTAAGGCCGCAAACTATATTTGTTTCTGCGACACCCGGAGAATGGGAGCTAGAACAAACAAAGGGTGTTTTTGCTGAACAGATTGTGCGTCCGACAGGGCTGATCGACCCGCCCGTTGAAATTCGCCCGACAGAACACCAGATTGATGATTTGATGGAAGAATGCCGCAAGGTGATTGCAGCAGGCGGCAGGGCCCTTGTGACAACGCTTACAAAGAAAATGGCCGAAGCGTTAACTGAATATTTAAATGAAAATGGCGTAAAAGTGCGCTATGTGCATTCTGATGTTGAAACGCTTGAACGCATTGAAATTATACGCGATCTGAGATTGGGCGTTTTTGATGTGCTTGTAGGCATCAACTTATTGCGCGAAGGGCTAGATATACCTGAATGCATGCTTGTGGCTATTTTAGATGCAGACAAGGAAGGGTATTTAAGGTCGCGCACGTCCTTGATCCAGACAATTGGGCGGGCCGCCCGTAACATTGATGGCAAAGCAATTTTATACGCAGATGTCATGACAAAAAGTATGCAAGCCGCCCTTGATGAAACGACAAGGCGTCGTCATAAACAAATTGAATATAATACGGCACATGGCATCACACCTGAATCGGTGCGCAAGGAAATATCAGATATTCTAAATAGTGTTTTCGAACGAGCTGACCGGGTGAATGTCGCAAGGCTTGAGCATCAGGCAGATGGGGCGGATTTATCCTCGCCTGAGGCTATTATGAAGCGAATCAAGGCATTAGAAGCACAAATGAAAGCAGCCGCGTCTGATCTGGAATTTGAGCGTGCAGCCCGCCTGAGAGATGAAATTAAAGCCCTTGAAGCTTTGGATTTGGGCCTGACAGGTTCTGTCACCACCCCCAGAATGGTGCGGCTTAAGGCCTCAAAGCAGTAAATTCCATAAATTCTCTAAAATTTTATCAATTCTTAACTGTATGAGGGCTACAATTAGCTATGCTGGCCTGAAAAAGGTCAAGATTACAGTGGCGCGGGATGTGTGAATTATGAAAGAGACAGAAAACAAAAATAGACAGAAAAATGCAAAGGGTCAGGCAGGTTTCACGCTTGTAGAAATTGCAGTTGTTCTAGTCGTTGTTTCTATTTTTCTTACCGGCATTATCCTAAGTTTTGCCACCTATACACAATCAAAGAATGTTGAGTTAACACAAAAGCGCATGGATGTTGTGCTAGATGCGCTGTCAATTTATGTACAAAAAAACAACCGTTTACCTTGTGCGGCTGACCCAAGTGGTAACAATGCCTCTACAATGGGGCGCGAACGTAATGGCGGAAATTGCCTTGCGCTGGCTGGCGCAACACCAACCGAACAGCAAGTTTACAGAGCCGTTGAAGGTATTGTGCCTTATCGTGACCTTAATCTTCCTGAAGAAGCAGCCAAAGACGCTTGGGGGCATTATATTACGTATCGCCCTGCACCAAACCTGACGATTAACACGGCATTACAAATTGCGCAGAATGCAGTTGTTCCTGGCGATCCTGAAATTCACAATGCCTGTCGTACGCTAGATTGGTATTCACAAGATTCTACTGGCTTATTTATTCATTCTAATAAAGCCAAGGCTATGTATTGTTGTAACGCGACGCCAAAAACATCTTATTTAAACTATGTTGGCGTTAACGCTCTTCCAGCAAACTGGAAGAATTCGTCCGTTGTTGCTGCGGGCCAGAATAGTGCAGCCAATGAATCAGTCTTATCAACAGGCCGCTGGCGCGATGATGATCTGGCAGTAGGGCCAACGCAGCCGGGCGGCCAGATGGATGCGCCACGTGTTGGTGGGGGTCTGCCGGATTACCCATCGGGTCGTATTTCAAGCACAGCAGTTACTTTGGTGAGCCATGGATCAAACGGAATATTTTCATTTATGCGCGGTAGCCCCGTGGGTGTTGGTAACCGTTTTCAAGATGCAAATTCTGGCGCAACAAGTTCCGGTTTAGAACAGCAGGTTGCCAACAATCCTGAGCTTGTGACGGGCGCAGTTTATAATCCTAAATTATCAGTTCGGGGGGGCGGTAGCTTTTTTGACTCCCTTGGGAAAAGATTTGCAACCAATGATGATGTTGTAAGTTATGTGCGTAATGATGAATTATATGCCCGAGTAGGCGATGCGTCGTGTGAACCTGTAAGCACAGTTGCTGTAGGATTTACTGGTATATGTACGCCGCGCAGCGAAATCAGATACAGATCTTGCTTGCCATCCGAAACAGGTACTATTACTGAAATTAGAAATTTAACATGCCCTTCGGGTGTGTGGGGACCATGGGGCCCTAATACAAATACATGTGCGCCTATACCGTCTTGCACGCCATTGCCCGATGAATATCGGACTGCTTCGTGCCCGCCTGGAGAAACCGGTAGTATTCAAGAAATACGAACATCAACTTGCCCCGGGCCTAGCTGGAGCGGTTGGACAACACATTCTAATTCATGTGTGCCAACAGGCTGTATACCAGATGCAACACAAACACGCACAACAGCGTGCCCACCCGGCCAGGTTGGTCAGATTGACGAAGAACGCGTATCTTCATGTACACCTGGTCCAGGGCCAGCATTTGGCGCATGGACAGTCACATCAAACACCTGTACGACGGCACCGAACCCGCCACTCGAACAACCTTTCTGTTCTAAAGTTGATGTGATGTTCATGGCAGATAACACAGGATCCATGATTCCTCATATTACTAAAGTGAAGCAGACTGCAAATAGTATTTTAACGCAGCTTACTGCGTCAATTCCAAGTGGCGATGTTGGTTTCGCAGTCACATCTTACGGCCCTGATCCTTTTGAAAGATGTGGCGATTCAACACCACCGTTTCAAGTGCATACAGGTGTCACAACAACCGCCGCGACAGCAGCATCAGGTATTAATGCCTGGGTTGCTCAAGGTGGTTGTGACTGGGATGAAGCAAATTTCCATGCTTTGAACAGAGCGGCAACTTCTTTTGCATGGCGTCCAAACACAGGTAAAGTGATTGTGTGGCTTGGTGATGCGCCGTCACACACAGAAACTGTGACAAGGGCGGGCGTTATTACCGCATTAAATTCTGCCAATATTAAAGTGATTGTTTTAAATGTTGGCGCTAACGGTCAGGGTATGGATTACGCAGCCCAAGCAACCGACATTACAACAGCAACAAACGGATCATTTTATAATATTGCAACAGCAAATGCTACAACAGTTGCTTCGAATATTATTTCTGCTGTACGGACAATTATTGGAAATGAATGCGCTAACCCTGTCATTAACCCGCCAGCGGTAGCTCCTGTTACGCCTCCGCCTGTAGGTGGTGCTGTTAATGGGGTTTGCGGACCTAAGCCTTATTTGAACGGAAATGATTATTGTTCTTCTGGTACAGCAGCATCAAGCTACACCTGCTCAGTTTCAAGATGTATTGAGAGATATTACTGTGAAGGATATAATTCAACAGGTAATGGACCCGTTGGTACGGATAGTCCGACTTGCATTCAGTATGTAGAACCGTTTGGGGATGAATGTGGCGGAGGCGGTGTGCAAAGATCAATTTGTCCTTAACGAATAATGAGTAAAGTTAATGAGTAAAGTTCAAGCATCCTCAGGTTTTACGCTTGTTGAAATCGCAATTGTTGTTGCAATAGCTGGTGTTATACTTGTTGCGTCTTTGCAGTTTGCGTTACCTATTTTTGAACAAGCGAGAGAATCTGAAACAGCGCAAAAAATTGCAAGGATCGAAGAAGCAATCGGAACATATGCTGTTAAAAACTACCGCATTCCTTGCGCTGCAGATCCTTTGCGAACAACCGTAGGGGTTGAACCTTTCGGCTTTGAACGCGGCAGTGGCGTAGATGGTGATGGCATTGGGTTTGCGTGTACAGGCGTTAACGCAAAGGGTATTGTTCCTTTTAAAACATTGGGTTTACCAGAAGATTATATTTATGATGGTCATGGTAATGTTTTTACATACGCAGTGACGGAAGGATTTACTTTAAATCCTGCGCCGCCCGGCGTTCCTATTCATCCTCGATGCAGAACGCCTGACTGGTATCAGATGACATCATCCGTTGGCCCCACTTTTATTCATAAAAATCCTTTAAAAGCTAGATTTTGCTGTAGTCTGGGGGGCGCTTTGTCTCCTGTTGTAGCAGACCCTTTAGGTGCACTTGTTTTGCGAAATTCGGACGTTGGCATTTTAATTGAAGGCCAGATTGGTGCACTTGCAACGCCACCTCGTTTTACCGGTAATAGTGGGGGTGCTTATTGTTCGGCTTTCGGCCTTGCGCCAGCTGAATGTACTGATGTTGCCTTAATAGACACCCCTTATCCATCAACACGTAAGGCTAATTTTGTACCGCCGATCACGGATCAGGCGACAGGGATCGCTTACGTTATAATTTCACATGGGCGCAATGGTTTATATGCGTATGATTTAGGTACGGGTAATCCTGTCCCGGCGCTTCCGGGCGTTACAACGCTGGAAAGTGAGAATAACGATAACGACATTTTATTTAACAGTTTCAGGCAAAGACGTGATCGGCAGGATGCACTTGCTTTCGATGATGTGGTATCGTGGCAGACACAAGATATGATTTTTGCAAGCCAAGGTGAAAGCTGTGCAGTACCCTAAAGTGAACAAGCAACTGGGTGTGACTCTCTTAGAGCTATCCATAGCCTTGATTATTATTGGCTTATTTACGGCTTTTGGTTTAACTGCCTACAATATGGCGAGCGCACAAAAACGCATTCATGTAACCGAGCAGAATATGAACAGGGTCGTCAGCGCGCTTTCAACCTATGCTGAAAGTAATTCTCGCATACCTTGCCCGTCTGATCCGGCATCGCCTGAAAACCCAACGGGTGCGCAGGCCGTCTATGGATGGGAAAGGGGGGTTACCTATACTCAAACACTGGCAAATACAACAGCAAAGCCTATTGGCACATGCAATGGCGCGGGGCAACATGAAGGTGTTGTTCCTTTTATTACATTAGATCTTCCCTACGAGGCATCGATTGATGGATGGGGCAGGCCTTTTACTTATGCGGTCAGTCCAATTCTAACAGCGAATAACGATCAGACCGCTTTGCCTTTTGATTCAGGTACGGTGCATTCAAGTGTGCGAACGGCGAGCTGGGTTTTCCAAGGTGATAATGTTAATGCCCCTAAAGCTCGTTTTTGTGGTCTTAATTCAATTGCGCCTGGCACGGCAGTGCTTAATATTGTTGCGCGTGATGCAGGAACAGGAACAGATCAAAGGTTAGTGCCACTTTATGTGGATTCCTCATCGCCGACCTATAGTAATGTGCATGATCTTTACTCGCGCCTCATTTCGCCTGGCCTAGAGGTTGCTTTTGATCTTCCTGATATTGATGCAGCCCCTGATCGTGGTGCAAACCTTATCCCTGCTTTTGCGCTTATATCGCATGGCCCCAATGGCGAAGGTTCTTATGTGGTTAACAATACAAATGGTCGTTTTGGTGCGCTGCCTGCAGGTACTTTAGAAACTGAAAACTATAATGCAGATTTTACTTATCGCGAGCAGGCTTTAAATTTGACGGCTGGCGCAGCAAACTTTTTTGATGATCGTGTGATCTGGTTAACACAAGATGGTCTTATGGCTTTTAACGGGAAATCGTCATGCAGCACGCCATAAAAAACAAACAAACGGGTTCTGCCCTTTTGGTGGTTGTGGCCTTTTTGGCTTTAATTGGTGTATCTGTTGCTTTGGGTGCGGGTGATTTTGGCGGCTCAACAGACGAGGTCAGAGAGCGCGAGACAAAAGCTGAAATGGATTTTATTTCTTCTTCTATTGCCGCTTATGTTCAGCGTTATGATAGGTTACCGTGCCCTGCCGCGCCAGATGTTTTGCCAACCAATTCTATTCCTGGTACGGGTTTTGGTTATGAAGATAGGCTTCCGGGTGGTGTTTGTAATCCGGCGACGACATCAGGGCTTGTGCCTTTTCGTACCCTTCAAATTCCTGAGAAATATTCCCGCGATGAATGGGGCAGATATTATAGTTTTTCCGTCAGTCAGGCTTTTGCGCAGTATAACGGGTCAGTATATTGGTCTTGCAGGACAGCAGATTGGTACGAGACAAATGCAGGCATAGATTATCATCTTAATCCCATTAAAGCATCTTTTTGCTGCGCACCTGTTCCGACTTTACCAACAGATGATGTAGAAGTATTTGGAACAGCCGTTATCGCTCTTGAACCTCCAACGCCAAGACGCGTGCCGCCAAATCCTGCCCCTATTGCAGGCACATATGCTACTCCTTCTGATGGGCCGGGGCGAATAGTAAGCGCACCTATTGGTACGACAAACATACGCGCAGCGGTGTATGCCTTGATTTCGCACGGACGGAATGGGTTGGGGTCTTTCCTTGCGAATGGAACAACAAATTTTATTCCTGTTCCTGGTGCGATTACAGATCCCGAGGTTGAAAATTCGAGACAACCAAACCGAACGTTTTTTGCAAGAAATCAGGTTTTAAGCGAAACATCAGCAAATTACTTTGACGATCTGGTTGTGTATAAGAATCAGTATCAGGTTTATTCGCAGCTTGGCGGGGGGTCATGTGCCCGGGCGTGGCGTTAAGGTGCGCAACAGGTTTCTTTAATTCTTAATTCTAGGCTGGTATCTAGGCTATTTAACCATTAAAATGAAGAAGCAAAGGATGGTTTTCCCGTGTTCTGGTTAGTGGTTTGGATAGCAATTGTTGTCATCGTGTTCGGGACCTTTTTCTGGTCTATTGCAACCTTGTTAAAACAAAAAAAAGCATGGAAAGTTTTTAGCACAAAATACAAGCTAACTTATGCATCTGGTAAATTTTTACAATCACCTTCTCTTGAGGGAGTCATCGCAGGCTATAAGGCGCTGGTTTTTTCTGAATCACGCCCAACCAATGATGCGCGTGGCAAAAGATACGTTACGGTTGTTCAGCTTACGCTGCCTTCGGGTATGCCAACAGAAGGTGCGGTCGCGTCCCCCTTTTTCGCAGAGCTTATCAGGGTTCTTGATTTCCCTTATTCGGTAAAAATAACGCATGAGGGGTGGGATTACACATTGATTGCGCAAGCAAAAGATTCAGGTGCCCTTGAGGTTTTTTTAACGCCAGCAAGGTTGGCTGCACTCGATGGCCTTGCAAAAATAAAGGGTTGTACCATGCTATATGTTTTTGACCGTCAGGAAACATTTTTGCGCCTTGAAACATTTGATGCGCTGGAAATGCCACAAAAACTTGATAGCATTATCAAGAAGCTTATATCTGCTGCCAATATTCTTTCAACACAAGCTAAAGAGCAGACTAAAGAAAAACCCGCCCCTTAGATATTTGGGCGGGTTAATTTTTTAAATGTTCAGACTTTGTAAAAAAGTTATTTCACATCAGCTGCGACTTGAAGTTTAACAATTTTATCTGGGTTTGAAGGTGGTTCACCCCGTGTAATTTTATCGACAGTTTCCATCCCCGATGTTACCTGCCCCCAGATTGTATATTGGCCGTTGAGAAACGAGCAATCTTTGAAGCAGATGAAAAACTGTGAGTTCGCAGAGTTTGGATCGTTGGTGCGTGCCATACCGATTGTGCCGCGACCAAAATTTTCTTTGTTAAATTCTGCCGGCAGGTCAGGAAGTTCAGAGCCGCCTGTGCCTGTGCCCGTAGGGTCACCTGTTTGGGCCATAAAGCCATCAATGACTCGGTGAAATACAACACCATCGTAAAATCCCTGACGGGTCAGAGTCTTGATACGCTCAACATGTTTTGGAGCAAGATCAGGGCGCATTTCTATAGTCACCTGTCCGTCTTTTAAATCAAGCAGAAGAGTGTTTTCTTTGTCTGCAGCAAGGGCAGGGGTTGAGATAGCAGCGCACATCAGCAAACTCCAGAATAGTTTTTTTAGAGGGTTCATAAGAATAGCCTTTTAAAAAGGTTTAATAGATGGGGGTTAAACTGCCATGGACGGGGCAGACAATCAAGCCACAACAGGCAAAGAAGCGGGCGCCGGTTCTCGGGATGCATGGCGGGAAATAAAATCTTCGATACGCGCTTCAATAACATCAAAGCAGGAACGGCAGACAGGGTCTTCGCCGCCACTTGCCGCACGGTATAAAGCATCGCACTTATCCTGAAACGCTTTTTCTGATTGAATAGCATTTAATACAGTTGGATCAGCGTAAACCTCGTTCAGGCGCGCTTCATTAAAATTATTGCAGATGCAAACTTTCATGCCGATTCCTTTTCAATATCTAAATCTAATTGAAAATCATTCTTAATTGCGAGTCAATACTATTAAGGACTTTTTTTGTCCGATTTTAGTTTTTGACAAATGAAAGCTTCATGGTTATGTATAAAAATAATTTAAAAAAATAATTTATAGGCATTACTTATGAATCAAAAAGCAATAATCCTTGCGTCTGTTTTTTTAGGTACGGCGATAGCGCCCGCGATCGCAGATGCAAAGCAGGCTGAGAAAAGTTACGGCACAGACTTAAGCCAAGATTTGAAAATTGTATTTCGGGGTGGGGAGGCATCGGCAAAGCAAGCTGCCAACAAACCATTTTCAGGAATTTGTTTTGTTGACCCAAACACAAAGAAAGTTGTTCTTGCCTATCTGGACCGCCAAGAACATCAGGGTCGGTATTCCTTATCAATGGTAGCACAAACAGATTTTTCTATAGGCAGAGAAAACCCAATGCCTGATTTTGTTATTCCATCAGGTGAGGATCGTTATGCTTTGTATAATCCTGATCTTCAGGCGTGCTCAACTGGGATTGTTGACCCTATAACGCGAAGCATTTCTGCAAGCCCATTTAAGTTTCGCTTTGTGAGAACACCAACTTTTGCCTTCACAGATAATGTTCACACTTATCATGCTCGTATCATCACGGGCGCAAATAGAAAACCCGATATTAAGGCAATGCCAGCAAGTAAGGCAATGCCAGCAAGTAAGGCGCCACGCCTGCAAAATATTGGTGAGTTAGCGCCCGATTTTTAACTAGTCTTTACTTTCAACCGCGCTGGCTTGGGCTTCTGCTTGAAGAGCAAGATAGTTCTGCAGTCCAGTTGTTTGAATTAGGTGGAGCTGCGTTTCCAGATGATCTGCGTGCTTTTCTTCATCGGCTAGAATCTTCGTTAAAAGTTCTTTTGTGACATAGTCACCAACTTTGTCGCATTCTTTGATCGCTTCTTTGTAGGCAGGAATAGCCATTAATTCCAGTTTTAAATCACCTTCAATAACTTCTTTTGCATTTTCGCCAATATATAGCTTATCGAGCGTTTGAAGATTGGGCAGGCCGCCTAGTAAAAGAATGCGCTGAATGATTTGGTCAGCATGCTGCATTTCTTCAATTGATTCTTCGTATTCATGGCGTGCCATTTTTGTAAGGCCCCAGCTATCAAGCATGCGAGAGTGCAAGAAATATTGATTGATAGCGGTAAGTTCCGCACGCAAAGCATTATTAAGATGCTTAATGATTTTTGGGTCGCCTTTGATAGACATTGCACATTACTCCTGTTGAAGATGAAATCTAACCAAAAACGCGATTAAAAACAATATCGATGTGTTTTAGATAATCATGGTAATCAAAAATTTTGTGCAAATCCGCGCTGTTGATATTTTTTGTAACGTCTTTGTCTGCCATTAAGGCATCCAGCAGGGTTAAGGTGCCGTTTTGTTCCCAGACTTTCATGGCGTTACGCTGTACGATCGTATAAGAATCTTCGCGGCTTATACCGCTTTGAGTTAGAGCCAGAAGAACTTTTTGTGAAAAAACCAGCCCACCTGTTTTATCCAGATTCTTTTTCATCGTGTCAGGATAAACCAGCAGATTTTCGATCAGTCCAGCTAGGCGGTGCAAGGCAAAATCCAAGGTAATTGTTGCATCAGGCGCAATCATACGTTCGACGGAAGAATGCGAAATATCACGTTCATGCCAAAGCGCGACATTTTCAAGCGCAGGCACAACAGCCGAGCGCACTAATCGAGCAAGACCAGTCAGGTTTTCAGACAAAACAGGATTACGTTTGTGGGGCATTGCTGATGACCCTTTTTGACCAGGGCTAAAAAACTCTTCTGCTTCACGCACTTCGGTGCGTTGCAGATGACGAATTTCAACAGCTATATTTTCAACCGAAGACGCAATAACGCCAAGTGTGGCAAAAAACATTGCATGTCGATCCCGGGGAATGACCTGTGTTGAGACAGCTTCACAAGATAAACCCAATTTTTCGGCAACATATTTCTCTACACCAGGGTCAACTGTGGCGTAGGTGCCAACAGCACCTGAAATAGCGCAGGTTGATATTTCCTGTTTAGCATTCAGCAGTCTATTTTTTGCACGATCAAACGCCGCATAGTGGCCGGCAAGTTTTAAACCAAAAGTTGTTGGTTCTGCATGGATGCCGTGCGACCGACCGATGCAAAGGGTGTTTTTATGTGTATGCGCTTGTTTGTTCAGCGCAGCCAGAACTTTTTCTAGCCCCGCCAGAAGAAGATCAGATGATTGCTTCAGTTGAACTGCAAATGTTGTGTCCAGAACATCAGACGATGTCATGCCTTGATGTAAAAAGCGGGCTTCGTCGCCAACATGTTCTGCAATATTGGTTAAAAAAGCGATCACATCATGTTTAACAGTTTTTTCAATCTCATCGATGCGTGACGAATCAAATTTTCCACGGTCTCGGGCTGCTTTTGCGACACCTTTTGGTATTGTCCCTTGCTGTTCCATAGCCTCTGCAGCATAGATTTCAACATCAAGCATAATTCTAAATTTGTTGTCTGGTTCCCAGATTTTGACCATATCGGGGCGGGAATAGCGGGGGATCATGTTGGTTACCTCATATATTATTTTAAATTAATCCTTTATTACGCATGCTGAAAAGCCCTTTTCGTCCAATGATGACGTGATCATGCACTGTAATTGAAAAGGTTCGGCCTGCGTCTATAATTTCTTTTGTCATCTTCAGATCATCTTCTGAAGGTGTCGGGTCACCACTTGGGTGATTATGCAATAAAATCAACGCAGATGCCCCGTGTTCTAAGGCCCGTTTTATTATTTCTCTTGGATAGACAGGGGTGTGATCGATTGTACCCGTTTGTTGAACTTCATCGGCGATCAGTTCATTTTTTTTATTCAAAAACAGCAAACGAAACTGTTCGCGTTTCTCGTGGGCCATAGCAGCATAGCAATATTCCATGACACGCGCCCAGCTTGAAAGGATAGGACGATTCATGACATCGGCTTTTACAAGATAAAGCGCAGCTGACCCAACCGATAAAATTGCAGTGGCAACATTTTCAGTGACACCGGGATAAGAAAGAAGTGTTTTTGTATCCGCACGAAATAGCGCCGGTAATGAACCAAAACTTTTAATGAGAGTTTTGGCGAGGGGCTTAACATCGCGCCTTGGTATAGCCATGAACAAAATTAATTCCAAGAGTTCGTAATCTTGAAGTGCGTCGGCTCCGCCTTTTAGAAATCGTTCGCGCAGACGTTCGCGGTGACCCGCATAATGCGGTTTTTCTTTTTTTGTTGTATCAACCATTGTAAGGCGGCTTTGTCAGGCCTTGAGGAGATAGTGTAAAAATTTCACAACCCTTATCGGTAACCCCGATTGAATGTTCAAACTGTGCTGATAAAGATCGGTCGCGTGTTACAGCTGTCCAGCCATCGGAGAGAACTTTGGTTTGAAAATGGCCAGCATTAATCATGGGTTCAATGGTAAAAAACATGCCCGGTTCTATGATAGGGCCGGTGCCCGGTTCACCAAAATGCATAACAGAAGGCGGCGAATGAAATACACGCCCTAATCCATGACCGCAAAAATCGCGGACTACAGAAAAACGTTCTGCTTCAGCAATTTTTTGAATGGCATGGCCGATATCACCAAACGTTGCGCCAGGTTTTACAACTTCAATACCCGCCATTAAGCATTGGTACGTCACATCAACAAGGCGTTTTGCTTTGATAGATACTTTGTCTCCAACAAGGTACATGCGGCTTGTATCGCCATACCATCCATCAAGAATAACTGTGACATCGATATTGATGATATCGCCATCTTCAAGCGCTCTTTCGCCCGGTATTCCATGGCATACAACATGGTTGATCGATGTGCAGATAGATTTTGTATATCCTTTATACCCAAGCGGGGCAGGGATAGCGCCCTTGGCAAGGGTATAGTCATGACAAAGCTGGTCCAGTTTTTCGGTGGTTATGCCGGGTACCACGTAAGGGGTAATCATATCCAGAATTTCAGCAGCCAGCTTTCCAGCCTTGTGCATGCCTGCAAAATCTGCGGCCGCATGGATCTGAATACCATCTTCATTAACACTTGGTTTTAAATCAAACATGACTATCTTATATATGAAACACCCCTTGAAAGCCAAGCGGCAGCCCTTTAAAACTTATAATGAATTTTGCTTTTTGCACAGGATAATTTACCCCTATGAACGCATCAGAGACCTTTAGCGCAGCCATTATTGTGATTGGGAACGAGATTTTATCGGGCCGTACACAAGATACAAACGTACAATGGATTGCTGAAAAACTGCTTGATCGTGGTATTCGCATTGCCGAGGTGCGTATTATTCCTGATGAACAAGATGTGATCGTTCATACCATCAATATCCTTCGCGCAAAATATGATCACGTATTTACAACAGGGGGCATAGGCCCAACCCATGATGATATTACAGCGCAAAGTATTGCCAGTGCTTTTCAGGTGGATCTGGTTGAAGATCCGGAGGCGTATGAAACATTAAAAAATTATTATGGCCCAGATAACCTAACACCGGCCCGGCGCAAAATGGCGCAGGTACCAAAGGGGTCAATTCTTATCCCAAATCCGGTTTCTGCTGCACCTGGGTTTCGCATCGATAATGTTTTTGTGCTAGCAGGTGTACCACGTATTATGCAAGCCATGCTTGATCATGTGAAGGATATGCTTAAGCAGGGTAAGCCTATTTTATCAAATACAGTTGCCTGCGGGCTCGGAGAAAGCATGATCGCAGATGATCTAGGAGATTTAAATAATCGTTTTCCTGAAGTTGAAATAGGATCTTACCCCCATTATCGAGGTGGCGTTTTGGGTCTTTCACTTGTTCTTCGCTCAACTCATATTGAGCCCCTCGATCAGGCTACTAAAGAGTTGCTTGAAATTATCCGTAAGCACGGAGATGAGCCAAGGGCTGTGAGTATGCGCTCTCATGACCGGCATTCTTTTAGCTAAAGAAATTTCTATAGCTGTTACAGACTTACAATTATGCTAGAATTTTTTGTTCATTCTTAACAATGGAGATTCTAATGGCTAAGTCACAAGACGCAAAAAAAGATACTAAAAAGAAAGCAACAAAAACGCCTGCTGAAAAAAAGGCAGCAAAAAAAGAGAAAAAAGCTAACAGAAATTACTAAGCTTTTATCAAGCATAAAGCTCCGAATAAGCTCCCAGGTTATGATTTAACCCTGCTTCTTCGGAGCTTTTTTTATGTTTTTTATTATAAAGTAATACTGTCTAATGCGTTGTAATTAAATACTAATATTCATATTTTTATGATTGTCTTGCTCCTATTTCCAGAATAATATAATTTATTCGTTATAAAAACTGGAGTTGCGTATGGGACTATCAAATAGCCTGCCTGAAATTTTTACGATTGCAGCTGGAAGTGGCGCGGCCATAGGCGCAGTCTATAGCCTATTGAGTGAGAAGGTTCATGCGCGTTGCTTGGCCAGATCTATAACGCCATACAGTATTTACACTATTTTTAATTCGCCAAGGGAAGATGTTGAAAAGCTTCCACTTAGAAAAGACAAAGGGTTGTACGCAACCTATCGTATCGGACACGCTGTTAAATCAGCAGCAATAGGCGCCACGGCTTTGATGGCAATAGCATCAACATCATTTATTGGTGGTGATATCTTTGATAAGGGTGTTACTTCGTTTACTGAAGGTATGAAAACAATACTCTCAGAGATGGTCACGCCTAAAAATTACCCCAGCCTTGAAAAAAGTTTATAAGGTATTGAAATGACCCTAAGATACGAGCTTGAAAATTTTATGGATGATGTTTTTAGCTCCACGCCTGTTCGTATTGTAACGCAATCTGCACAGCAGCTTTCTGACTACACAGGTTTTTCTGACCTCTCAGATTCTTCAAAAGCAATTGTTGCTAGTGTTGGATTTGGGCTTACTGTTTTATTTGGGCAGAATGCTTTTATTGGGCAATCATTACATCGCCTTCCCATTCCGTCCTTTAAGCACAGCTTTATGGCGGTAGCTTTTTTTGCTGGTGTGACAACGCTGATAGTTGCAACAGCCCCCGTAGTTGATGATGCTATCAGCGACATGCAAACGCAGGGCGTTAAAAAATATATTGGTTCTATTTTAAGGAGCCCTTAAGCTTCTGAGTGGGCGCTTAAATATTTTATTTCCAATCAAATAAACTTCTAGGCCAGTTAAAATTACAATACGAAGTTCGTTTGCAACGCACGCGAAACATTGCGAATATGCCAATCAT
This sequence comes from uncultured Pseudobdellovibrionaceae bacterium, assembly GCA_964648505.1. Classification (GTDB taxonomy): domain Bacteria; phylum Pseudomonadota; class Alphaproteobacteria; order Micavibrionales; family Micavibrionaceae; genus CAZYMI01. Next base: position 233 of record CAZYMI010000004.1, on the reverse strand, counting down.
TTATAGAGACAATATTCGTCAAGCGCTTCGCCCTATGGATTTTTAGGATAAAGAATTATCACGACAAATAAACGACTTGGGAATTTAGTGGTGGCCCCGGCCGGAATCGAACCGGCACGCCCGTTACAGACTCACGATTTTAAGTCGTGTGCGTCTACCAGTTCCGCCACGGGGCCACTTAGGGCGCAACCATAAACAATTTAATGTGGAAACAAAAGGGGGGTGGGTGAAGC
>CAZYMI010000003.1:0-154446 GCA_964648505.1 uncultured Pseudobdellovibrionaceae bacterium | reverse complement strand
TTTCACCGCAGGGAACGTACGCTATTAATGGTACAGGCGGTACAGCTGTTAATTATTCGGTTTCCAGTTTTATACCAGGTGTTTTAACAGTAACATCCGGTATGCTTCCACCACCTCCGCCACCACCTCCGCCACCACCTCCGTCGCCAGTTGTTAGCCCTGTTACTAATCTGAATTTGCCTGATACGGTTTTATATTCCACATCGCGTACTATCTATCTGCCTGATAATAAATGGCAGGATTCGATCCGTTTTATCGATGATGAGTATATTGAAGAGCTTTTATTCGGCTCTCAGCGGGTTAAAAGAAGATTGTTTTTGAACAGGAACGTGGTTGCACAGGAAGCAATTTAATCATACGCAGTTAACCTGGCGCGATTAAGCTTTAAAATCAAACCTTGTGAGGAGTTCTTCTGTAAGATCCTGAGAAACGCGTAAGGCTGTAAGATTTGCTTTGTAAGCAATTTCAGCGAGCTTCAGATTTACAACTTCGGTCGTTAGGTCAACATTTGGAGCTGAAACCAGCCCCTCACTGTCTGCATAAGGGGAGTTTGGCTGATAGGCAACAACACTGGCCGGGTCACGGCCTGCATAGGTTGATGTAACCCCGCCATTATTATTTGTTGTCTGCACAACATCAACAGGCTGGTAGGCAGCGGGGCCGTCAGATGGATTGATTGCGCCTACAGTTCCAGCATTGGCAATATTGCTTGCGCTGGCGTTGACCTGCTTAGAAGCGGCTGTCAGACCTGATAAAGATGCGCTGATTGAATCAACCATCTTTCCATACTATCATATAAAAGATTAAAAGAGGCTTGAGAGGCTGTAAAAATGAAATTTTTAAAGTTTGTGGTTGGGTTTTTACTGGTGACAGGGGCTTGGAGCATTCAGGCCAAGGCCGATCCTAAAGTTTTAGGATTTTTTTGGAGCAAGCCTGCTGATTTTACCCCTTATGTTGATGATGGCCGGTCTTCGCACCCCGCGCAATGGGATCATGAGACATGGAAATTGGGGGACTGGGTCCCCGATCAGCGCGCAGGTCTGAAGCTTATTCAAAGATATTATGACGTTAGTGTTCTAAAAGACCAATTTGTTCGAAATGGAGTTCCTGTGCTTGAGGTTGGGTCAGGTTTTTATCACCTTTCCGGACGCGACCAAAGACGTGTCTTGAGTTTGGTTGATGGGGTTTATCAGATCACAGACAGCCAGCCCGGTATTTTTTATGTGTGCGATTGGAAAAGTGATAAAATAGTCGGGGTCTATTCAAAGGCAGGGTTCGCCAACGAATAATTATTCGGCTGCAATCTCGGCTGTTTGATGGGCGCGGATGCGCTCCCGCAAAACAATAAACACATTGCATGTAATAACGATTGCGCCGCCCAGTATAATATGAAGGGTTGGAATATCCCCCCAGAATAAAAAGCCAAATAAAGTAGCCCAAATAATACCAGTGTAATTAAACACTGTGACTGTTGAGGCTTCTGCGTATCGAAACGCATTGGATAAGTAATACTGCCCAAGGGCACCTGTAAGCCCTAAAGCTATAATCTCCCACCATTCATGTCCTTGCGGCCAAAAGCCGTAGAACGGCATTAAAAATGCAGTCATCAGTGCGCCGATGCCAACAAAATAGAAGGTCACGGTAATAGGCGGAATGGCTTGGGCCATATAACGAAGCGTCACTTGTAAAACCGCATGCAGGCAAGCTGTTGTCAGCACAACAATGAGACCCATTAGATTTGTGTTTCCCGTTGGGTGACACATAATCAAGACACCGATGAAACCAATCATAACGGCACCAGCGCGGTAAGGTCCAATTTTCTCTTTGAGGAATATGCCAGATAAAACCGTGATGATAAGGGAGGAGGAAAACAAAAGCGCAGTTGCATCAGCTAGCGGCAAAAGCGAAAAAGACCAAAAAGTAAATATAAGTGATACGGTACCAAGTATGCATCGAAACATAAGGGGTTTTGGGCGTATAGGCTTTAAAAATTCGCGCCCGTAAAAAGTGAGCACAATAAACAGCATAGGCAGGAAAGCGACCGCGTTACGGTAGAAAGAAACAGCAATAGGGTGGTGGATTTCGGTCAGCATCTTGGAGAACACAACCATCACCGAGAATGAAAAGAAGGCAGCAGCCGCATACGCAATCCCTTTTAAAGGGATATCGAGTTTTTTATTGGCGCCATTTTCATCAAGATGCATCATTGTAATATGTCGTAAGGCCGCCTAGAAGAAAAGAACTGTTTTCCTTTTTCAATCCAGCCATGTTAGAAACGCGAAGCACATGACGATAGATCTTGTTATTTTTGATTGCGACGGCACGTTGGTGGATACAGAAATGATCCATGCGGCGGGCATGTTAAAACTTCTAGAAAGCTTAGGCGTTCAGGGGTTAAGCGCACGCGATTTGTACGCCCGTTATGTAGGGCGAACCGTGTCCGAGATGTTTCGGGATATCGAATATCGTTTAAATGTGACCCTTCCTGTCGATGCCGTCGATCAGCTTTTTCAAAGTCGAAAATCGTTAACACATAAGGGAATACCGGCTGTTCCAGGGGCGTATGACCTTTTAAAGTTACTGCATGGTCAGGTGGGTTTGGCTGTCGCATCAAACGGGTTTCGCAGTGAAGTGATTTATTCACTTGAATCATCCGGCCTTATTGGTTTTTTTGAAGAAGGTCGGATTTTTACCAAGGATATGGTCGCACGCCCCAAACCCGCCCCTGATTTATTTTTGCACGCCTGTGCAGTATGCGGCGTGTTTCCGGAAAACAGCGTTGTTATTGAAGATAGTGCAACAGGTGTGCGCGGCGCAGTCGCTGCGGGCATTCGCACAATCGGCTTTGTTGGCACATCAGATGATATGGACGCCCATGCGCAGTATCTGCGCGATGCAGGAGCGTCGGACATTCTTTATAAAATGGCTGATTTTAAGATTTAATTTTTTTGACTTAAAAAGAGAGTTCCAAGGAAAAATCAGATCCTTTTGGCGGTCTGCTGCCTGTATTAGTTTTAGTGATTCTCATTCTATCCGGGTTATTTTCGAGGAAACGGCTCATTGCCGCAACTGCTATCGGGCCACAAGTGGGGCTCGATACATATTTTGAATCAAGGTAGCCGTACTTTGCCATTTTTGCCTTTGCATTTTGAAAGGCTTCTACTGAAGAAAATGTAAAATTTGTAAAATTAACATCGTAACTTTTTTCATCAAAAGTCGCGGATAAATCAATATTAATCGGGCATGTGACCGGTGTTGATGGAGCACTATATTGCGGTGTGTAAGCATAGCTTGGTGGTGTATATTGATACTGAGGTCTTGCAGGTAATTGTGCCTGTGGTCTTGCAACTGGTTCTTGCCAGTTTGGATTTGTTAAAGGCCTAGGATTACGTGGATCAACACGGCGACCATTCACGTAGGTGCCATTGCCGTTGTTATATACTGTTGTTGGGCCAACCGAAACGGATCCTGAATTCGAGCTTTCACAAACATTACCAATACAAACTGTGGCTTGCGCATTTGCGGGGCTTGCAGATAAGGTTGATGCAAGTGCTGCTGCTGGTAATGCACCAAGTAAAATTTTGTTGTGAAAAGCTTGTTTGGCCATGGATTGATCCTTTTACGATAAAATGATGTTGTAATTTACATATTACAAATATGAATGTCAATAAGAATATAGCCAAGCATGTGCTCGGCTATATTCTTATTATTTCAGTAGGTTAGCTGTTTAAAAGCTTAGTTCTTCGCTTGATCAACCAGCTTGTTTTTACCAATCCAAGGCATCAATGCGCGCAGTTTGGTACCTACTTCTTCAATGTTGTGCGCGGCACCTTTGGCTCGCATGGCTTTAAAGTTGGGTTGGCCTGCCGCATTTTCTGCCATCCAGTCATTGGCGAATTTGCCGGATTGAATTTCGCTCAGAATTTTTTTCATTTCAGCTTTTGTGGCATCCGTAATAATGCGGGGGCCACGTGTGTAATCGCCATACTCGGCCGTGTTGGAAATGGAATAACGCATATTCGCCATGCCGCCTTCATAAAGCAGATCAACAATCAGTTTAGTTTCATGCAAGCATTCAAAATATGCCATCTCGGGTGCATATCCTGCTTCCACCAATGTTTCAAACCCTGCTTGAATGAGCGATGTAAGCCCGCCGCAAAGCACGGCTTGCTCACCAAACAAGTCAGTTTCGCATTCCTCGCGAAATGTGGTTTCGATGATGCCGGAACGCCCACCACCAACTGCAGAGGCATAAGACAAACCTAAGTTTTTGGCGTTACCGGACGCGTTTTGCGCAACGGCAATCAGGCACGGCACACCGCCGCCTTTTTGATATTCGCTGCGTACTGTATGACCCGGGCCTTTGGGGGCCACCATAAATACATCCAGATCTGCACGCGGTTCAATCAGTTTAAAGTGCACAGCCAAGCCATGTGCGAACGCAAGTGCTGCGCCTTGCTTCATATTGGCGTGAAGTTCATTTTTATAAATATCACGCTGTAATTCGTCAGGCGTGCACATCATCACAACGTCTGCCCATTTTGCGGCTTCTGCTGGTGCCATCACCTCAAACCCTGCGGCCTTGGCCTTGGCGTTTGTGGCGCTTTCAGGCTTCAGCGCAATACGAATATTTGTAACGCCTGAATCACGCAAATTTTGCGCGTGTGCATGGCCTTGGGACCCATACCCCACAATCACAACATTTTTGCTTTTAATTAAATTCTGGTCACAATCTTTATCGTAGTAAACTTGCATAGAGCTCTCGGAGGGTTTGGGATTAAAGAGTTTTTTCACCACGTTTAATGGCAGCCGCACCCGTGCGGGATACTTCAACAAGCCCGATTGGTGTCATCAGTTCAATAAATTTATTTATTTTTTCAGCCGTACCAGTCAGCTCAAACACGAATGATTGTAATGTGCTGTCCACTGGGCGCGCGCGAAAAATATCAGCAATGCGCAACGCTTCGATGCGGTGATCGCCTATGCCAACAACTTTAATGAGCGCGAGTTCGCGGCTGACAAACTCGCCTTCAACTGTCAGGTCATTCACTTGGCGCACTGATACAATCCGTTCCAGCTGGTGCCTAATTTGTTCGATTACGTGCGGTGTGCCGGTTGATACAACAGTGATGCGGGAGAGGTGCTTGGCGTTATCAATCTCCGCCACAGTTAAGCTATCGATGTTATAGCCGCGGCCTGAAAAGAGGCCGATGACGCGCGCAAGCACACCCGGCTCGTTATCAACAATCACCGATAACGTATGTGCTGATGGCGGACCATCACTTTGAGAATGTGCATAAACAGATGCGGAGGGGTTTGACATGAGACCTTTTTAGCAGAGCACTTACTATATAATCAATTTTTAAATAACTTACCAATTTTACTATAATTCTTTGATTTTATTGTACAAACAGACGTAGTTTGTAATTTATTTTTTCTTATGCAATAATTAAAGAGGTAGTCATGCGCCAGAGTAAACCCGAGCTTTCGTGAGATAGCAGCTATTCTTAGTAATAGTGGTACAGGGACTGGGGGGCTACCTTTTTTATTGGAAAAAATTAAAAAACTCTTTTTGGTCATTGGTAAGGTTCATTTCTTCAAGAGCAGGCAAGATTTTGAGACCATAAGATAAATAGTTACCGCGTTTATAGATTATATTTTTTAGTTCCTTGGCGTATCTGCTTTCGCAGTTGCCGTAAATATCAGGATCAACAGCTGATCTGCACGCACTTGAAATACAATCTGCTATTTGGAGTCCGGCTAATTTTGAATGATCTTGCGCTTCTACAGAGTCGATATCGATTACTGGCCAGTGTATATTGTTTCTCTGATTGTTCTGTGAAGACTGTGATTTTAGATGCCTCAAGTAATCTTGAAAGTTTTGATAGTCCATCCCACCTCGTTTTGAGAAAACAATTTTTACTTGCCCATTCCCTTCGGGAACCGATGGTCTTTTGTCTCTACAGAACCAAGATAACCTTTCTATAAGATAGCGAGTAATGTAATGATAAAGTTGATTTTTTCTAACATAGTGACCTCTCGGGATGTATGTTTTATTGGATAGAATAGAGATGCCACGAAGCGGGAAGGCGGCTATCTTTTGGCAAGCCATGATTTTCTGATTATGCTTTAGGTCAGAAAAATGAATGTCTTTTCTTTGCCCATTGACTAATGAGTCCTTAATCGAATTACGAAGTTTAACAAGTTCTAGATTTTGATTATAACGTACGACACAACAAGAAATAACGAGCCAGTTAGATGCGCCTGTGTGGCCTATGGTTTGAAACTTTTTTAAACCATCATCACCGGATTCATCAATAAAAGCTATGAAACTGTGCATTATTACACCAGCTTCTTGCCTGCATCATCAATAGCATCGGCGGATGCAGCCAAAATCATTTCATTATGCGGTTTGCCTGATGGGATCATGGGGAAGCAATTTTCCTTCTGGTCCACGCACACATCAACAATCGTGACTTTATCGGTGACCAGCATTTTTTGAATAACATCATCAAGCTCGGCTGGAGTGGTTGCGCGCAGGCCTATGCCGCCATAGGCTTCGGCGAGTTTTACAAAGTCTGGCAAGCTATCGGTATAGCTTTCGGAATAACGCTCACCATGCAGTAGTTCCTGCCACTGACGCACCATGCCCATCCACTGGTTATTGAGAATAAAAATTTTCACAGGCAAGCGATATTGCACGGCTGTGCTCATCTCCTGCATGTTCATGAGGATGGAAGCTTCCCCTGCCACATCAATCACAAGCGCGTTGGGGTGTGCAATTTGCACGCCGATGGCGGCTGGAAAACCGTAACCCATTGTGCCAAGCCCGCCTGATGTCATCCAGCGGTTAGGTTTATCAAATGGCAAATATTGTGCGGCCCACATTTGATGCTGGCCCACTTCTGTTGTGATATAAACATCATCGCGTTTTTGGGTGAAGTGACGCAGGCGCTCCAGCGCATATTGCGGTTTAATCACGCTATCTGATGGCGCATAGCTCAGGCATTTTTTATCGCGCCACTGATTGATTTGCGCCCACCATGTGGTGAGTGCTTTTTGGTCTGCCTGTTTGCCTTTACCCGTCCACACTTCAATCATGGCACGCAAGGCTTCTGTGGCATCGGCTACAATGCCAATATCCACCCGCACAATTTTATTGATGCTGGATGCATCGATATCAACATGAATTTTTTTGGAATTGGGTGAAAAGCCATCGAGCTTGCCCGTCACGCGGTCATCGAACCGAGCGCCGATATTAATCATCACATCACAGCCATGCATGGCCAAATTAGCTTCGTAGGTGCCGTGCATACCGAGCATGCCGAGATGCTGACGATCGCGCATAGGATACCCGCCCAAACCCATCAGCGTAGACGTGCAAGGAAATCCTGTCAGGCGTACAAGTTTTGTAAGCAGTGCAGATGCTTCTGGCCCCGCATTTATAACGCCGCCGCCTGTATAAAAAATCGGACGTTTGGCTGATGCCATCATTTCAACCGCTTGTTCAATTAATTTGCGATCAGGCGTGGTTTTTGGCTTATATTTTGAATAGTCAGCCTCAGGCGCCGCAACATATGGCCCGTCTGCAAACTGCACATCCTTCGGCAGATCAATCACAACAGGGCCAGGACGGCCAGATCGCGCTACATGAAATGCTTCATGCATTGTTTGCGCCAGTTTATCAACTGACTTCACAAGGTAATTATTCTTGGTGCACGCGCGTGTAATACCAATTGTATCAGCTTCTTGGAAGGCATCAGTGCCAATTAAAAATGACGGCACTTGGCCTGTGATACACACAACCGGAATTGAATCAAGCAATGCATCGGTTAAACCCGTCACCGCATTTGTGGCACCCGGACCGGATGTAACAAGCGCGACACCAACCTTACCCGTAGAACGCGCGTACCCTTCAGCCGCGTGAAGTGCAGCTTGTTCATGACGCACCAAAATATGGCGAATAGTTTTTTGTTGAAACAGCGCATCATAAATCGGCAGAACGGCTCCACCCGGATAGCCAAAAATCGTATTCACGCCTTGGTCAATCAGTGCCTGAATAACAATTTGCGCACCTGTGAGTGTGCGGGTGATTGGCACAGCTTTTAGATTGGCAGAATTTTCAGGCGCAGCTTTGAACGCTGCCGGATCTGTTTTTGTCGGCATGGGTGCTCTTCTAAACTTTTGTTATCCATAGAAGCTTAAAGGGCTTTATTGCACCGCGTCAAGAAAAACGGCATATTAGTTATTACTAAATTGCAGTTTATAAAAATATCAGAGTGCTGTGTGAAAAGAACTTTGTTCGTGGCTACATTTTTACTCTGCCTTTTGATGATCTTGTCGGGGACGTGCTTTGCAAGCAATACAAAATCAAAACCGCCGCATCCTGCAGTTGCTGCGATGTTACAAATATGCCTGCCCGCTATCGTTGCAGCCGCACCTATTGAAGACATTACGAAAACTAAAGGTTTAATTGAGTTACCAGCAGAAAAAGCCGCTCCTTTTTCAAAAGACGGCGGACGTGTTTTTGCATTACGCGGCTTTTGGAAAACGTCGTGGGTGAAAATCATTATGCCTGTTTAAAGTAGGCACGGTTTCCACGAGCGATGAAAAATGACGCGGGTTGCCGCGCACAAGCCAGTTCGATTTATCTAATGTGTGCGCAATACGCAAATGCCAGCCGACGAGGGCTTGGTCAGCTTCAATGCTTGTAAGGCCATCTATGTGAGAAGCGCCAACTAAGCCTAAATCACGCCCCCAGTCATCAGAGGGTATAAATTCACGAAGTGCTGTTATTGCCTCTGGTGTTATTGCTTTTGGTCTCCAGAGTACAACATCATTAGAGTTATCAGGCTTATTTTTAAAGTTTAAAACACGCTGGACTGTGAAGGATCCATTTTGTTGCTGGTCTGCACTATACCATTCAAGGTAAGAGTAACCTTCGCTGCGTTGTCTAAAAATAACATAGGAATGACGCCTTGGCCTGATATGATTGGTGGGGTCAGCAAGATGCGTGATTGAGTTTAAGGCAATTCCGAATAAGGATTGCAAATCGCGAGGCATATAAGAGAACCGTGATATAAAGCAGTTTTATTGCGCGCTCTTCGTAACATGATGTTTTGCGTGTAACAAGATGCTTATTTTCTGTTCCGCAATAGTATGCGGTTAGCCTTCAAGCGGATGGCGTTGATTTTGATAAAGCCTTGTGAATCCATTTGGTTGAATCCCCCTTCTTCATCCATCGATGACAGCTTGGCGTCGTAACGTGAAACTGGGCTTGTGCGTGCAATTGGATACGCCGAACCTTTGAATAATTTGACTGTCACGGTGCCGTCAACGCGCTCGGTCGCCTTGTTTGTGGCTGTCATCAATACATCGAATTCAGGGCTGAACCAATAGCCGTAGTAAATCAGGTCTGCAAGTTTGAGCGCGAATTCTTGGCGTAAGCGCAAGACTTCGCGGTCCATCGTAATGCCTTCCAAATCGCGTAAGGCTTGGAATAAAATCGTGCCGCCTGGAGTCTCGTAAACTCCGCGAGATTTAATACCCACATAGCGATTTTCAACCATATCAAGGCGGCCAATACCGTGCTTGGTGCCTAAATCATTTGCTTTCACGAAAATACCAACGGGATCAGTTTCTACTTTGCCATCTGGTGTTTTGAGCGATACGGGCGTGCCTGCTTTGTAAGTAATTTCAATCACATCAGCAACATCAGGTGCTTTTTCAGGTGATGTTGTGCGTGAATAGACATCTTCTGCGCACACCGCGCCCGGGTCCTCAAGCACACCCGCCTCATGGGAAATGTGCAAGAAATTATCATCTTCCGAATATGGTTTTTTCGTAGTCGCAGAAACAGGTATGCCGTGTTTTTCTGCATACGCCAACATGTCAGACCGGCCTTTAAACTGGGCCAAAAACTCAGGTGTTTTCCATGGTGCCAGCACCTGAATTTCAGGGTGCAGTGAATAATACGCAAGCTCAAACCGCACTTGGTCATTGCCCTTACCTGTTGCGCCGTGCCCCACATAAGCGGCATCTTCACTTTCGGCAATTTCAACATGGCGTTTTGCAATGACGGGGCGGGCAAGTGATGTGCCCAGCAAATAACGCCCTTCATATAGCGCGCCTGCGCGAAAGGCAGGGTAAATAAAATCGGTCACGAATTCGCGCTTAAGATCCTCAATGAATACTTTTGATGCACCAATTTTAAGCGCCTTGGCTTTGGCTGCTTCAAAATCATCCGCTTGGCCAACGTCCGCAATATAGCACACAACCTCAAAGCCTTTTTCCAAGAGCCATTTGAGAATCACGGACGTATCAAGACCGCCTGAATAAGCGAGTACGATTTTTTTATTTTTGGCCATGTGTGCTCCTAATTACTTAAAAAAGGGGACTGGAAAAACGAAGCTTTCCTGTCCCCGTAAAAGCCATTAGCACCTATTTATGGTGACGACAATACTTCTAACAAAGGGCAAAAAAGCGAGCGGCACGCTACACTAAAAATCTAACTTTCGTAGCCCCAAGCGGCGTATCTGGGCACATCGACATATATGCGGGCTTTGGTGATGCCGCGCGCTTCGATTTGTTTTTTGATTTTTTTGAAGGTTGGCTTGTCAGCATTAAAGTCAATTGGGAAGCTGCTTAAATATAAAAACCCGCTCGCTACACGGCCTTTCACCAAGTGATCATTTTGACCGCCTTTGGCTTTCCAAGCTTCGCGCAACGTAGAATCCATTTTTTCTATGCAAGCCGCAGTGCCTGATTGGCAATGATTACTGGTTACAACGTAAGTGCCATTACCTTGGCGCACACAATCAAAAATGCTTGTGATGCCAGCCCAATATTTTTCGCCCAAAGTCGATCTCCTCATCTCATATAAAATATATTATGTATTTTATATGACATATTGAAGTGGTCGTCAATTTATATTGATAGGCCACTCTGGGACGTGAAATCTCTCGGGGACATGAAAAGCGCAGCCTTCATGTCTCCTTTATTTGGTTTGCTCGGGGACACAAAAAACGAAGCTTTTGTGCCTCCTCAAAAGGGACTAGCGACAAGCTGTCGAAGATATCACACGGCTCACAGCCGACGCCGCAATACGTTCCATAATGCCGCCCGTAGCACCGACAGCGCGCGCGCCTTCGCTGACCGATTGTGAACACGCACCCGATGCCGCCGTGCGCGATGCATCATTCACATCCGCCGTTGTGCAGGCGGAAAGGGTGAGAAGAAATACGAGGGTGAGAAATAGTTTCATGGAAAGAAATCTATAGTTTCGCGTTGTGTGGGATTAAGATGCACGGTGCGTTAATTACCTTACGGGATCTCCCAAGCTAGTGCCAGAAAAAATAAATCTCCCTCTTTCTTGCTGAACAGAGAACGATATTTTTTTGTGATTATCTCTTGGCTCTCTTAAGTTTATTTCCCAGCGAATATCAAATGGTAGACTGCAAATAGGGGCATTTGGAATTGAGGAATTGTCGAAGCCTTTTCTGATTGTAATTTTTTCGATAATTTGACAGTCATTATGCTCTAAAGTGCATTCATCAATTACGCCTATATAGTGTTTAAGAAAATTATCCCACAGAGAATTGTTAACACACAAATTTATTGGGAATTCTATTTGCTCCAAGAGTTTTTTGAGTTCATCTCGAAAAAAAGTCTCAAAAAGAAAAATATCAGGAGCGTTATTTAATTCACCATTAATAATAGGTGAGATTAAATTTTCAATGACATCAATAAATTCCTTTATATAATCACGATTAAGATTTGTGTGCAGCGCCCAATTGATACACAGCTTTAGATTGATACTCGGTTTGAGCTTTCGTTGTTCACAAACCTTTCGAATTTGGGTTAGTAAGTAGACGGCATCTGCTTCACTATTTACACCACCTTCTAAAAAGGGGATTATTTTTTCTCTTATAGATTCTTCCAATTTATTTTCTCTGTTTTGTTACGGGGACACGAAGGCCTGCTGCGCAGTCTTTTCATGTCCCCGATTTGGGTTGTGTCCCCGGTGGTGGGGGGGCAGTTCCCCCGAATTAGTTTACTCCCACTCAATCGTCCCGGGAGGTTTGGATGTAATGTCGTACACCACGCGGTTAATGCCGCGCACCTCGTTGATAATGCGCGTGGCAACACGGCCTAAAAATTCGTGATCAAAGGGGTAATAATCAGCCGTCATGCCGTCTGTTGATGTCACGGCACGCAGCGCACACACGTTATCGTAGGTGCGGCCATCGCCCATCACGCCCACGGTTTTAACTGGCAATATAACAGCAAAGGCTTGCCAGATTTTGTTATAAAGGCCAGCCTCGCGAATTTCTTCGAGATAAATTTTATCCGCCTGCCTGAGCATGATAAGCTTTTCATCTGTAATTTCCCCCGGTACACGTATTGCAAGGCCCGGGCCCGGGAAGGGGTGGCGGCTGATAAAGTCATCCGGCATGCCGAGTTCGCGGCCGAGCGCGCGCACTTCGTCTTTAAATAACTCGCGCAAGGGTTCAACCAGTTTTAGATCCATGCGCTCTGGCAGGCCGCCCACATTGTGGTGTGATTTGATTGTGACTGATGGCCCGCCTGTGAATGATACGCTTTCAATCACATCCGGATACAGCGTGCCTTGCGCTAAAAACTGCGCGCCGCCAACTCGTTTGGCGATATCTTCAAACACATCGATGAATAAAGCACCGATGGTTTTGCGTTTGATTTCAGGGTCAGATACGCCGCGCAAATGGCCTAAAAATAAATTCCCTGCATCCTCGTGGATCAGGGGAATATTATAGTGATTGCGGAATAAACCCACCACTTGCGCGCTTTCATCTGAGCGCATAAGCCCTGTATCAACATAGATACATACAAGCTGCTCGCCGATCGCTTCATGGAGTAAAATTGCTGTCACAGACGAGTCAACCCCGCCTGAAAGTCCACAAATAACTTTGCCATGACCCACTTGTTTTCTGATTTTATCAATTGCTTCCTGCTTAAATGCGTTCATGGTCCAGTCGCCTTTGCAGCCACATATATTATGCGTAAAAGCTTTTAAAAGCTGGGCCCCGTGTTCGGTATGCACCACTTCGGGGTGGAACATGAAGCTATAAAAGCGGCGCTTGATATCGCCTGCAACCGCAAACGGCGCGCCTTCTGATGCTGCAAATACTTCAAAACCTTCGGGCAAAACTGTGACGCGGTCACCGTGGCTCATCCATACATCTTCACATGTTCCAACTTCCCATGTGCCTTCGAACAAGGGGCAGTTTTTGATGATGTCGATTGTTGCGCGGCCAAATTCGCGGGCATGCCCGCCTTCTACTTTGCCGCCAAGTTGTGTGCACATGGTTTGTTGGCCATAACAAATGCCAAGCACCGGCACACCTAACGTAAACACACATTCTGGTGCGCGCGGACTGTCAACATCAAGCACGCTTGCAGGCCCACCAGATAAAATAATACCTTTTGGGTTGTACGCCTTGATGCGGGCTTCATCTGCATGGTTGAAGGGCCATATTTCACAATATACGCCAGCTTCGCGCAGACGACGCGCAATCAGCTGGGTAACTTGGGAACCGAAATCGAGAATTAAAATATGATCGTGCTGCATAATTGCTTATAGCAGGTCCGTAAATGCAGGCAAGATTAACTCCGTGAAAATTATTCTTTTTCGGGCTGCTTGCTCCAGTCTTTCCACAAGGATGCGCCTTGATAATACGCAATTGCTTTATCTTTCATATTTTTGGGCGGCGGTCCGGCTTTTGTGTAGATGTTTTGATTTACGGCATAAAAATCAGCCTTCATGCCTGGTGTAAGCAGCACAAGCCCTTCAGGGGTCAAATAGCCTAGTTTTTGGTAGCTTGATACAAAGGCCCGGTTTGGGGACCGGTTTGGGCTTGGGTGCATCAGATCATGCCCGTAAAAATGGCTTTCATAAGAAATATTCATCAGGCCCAGAAGGGTTGGCGCCACATCGATCTGACTTGCAAGTTTATCAACAATACCGGGTTTGATGATGTGCGGTGCATAAACAAACATGGGGATGTGATATTTAGCGGGATCAATTTCAATCTTTCCGGCGCTACCAGCGGTATGGTCTGCAACAATGACAATAATTGTATTTTTAAACCATTTATGCTGAACCGCTTTTTCTAAAAAGGCATGGAGTGCATAGTCCGTATATTTAACACCTGCGCTGCGGCCTCCGCCTGAAGGCAAATCAATTTTACCAGCTGGAAATGTGTAAGGCCTGTGATTGGATGTTGTCATTACCATGCTGAAAAAAGGCTTTTTGCTCGCCTCATCACGATCAGCTTCTTTAAGGACACGATTGAATAAATCTTCATCCGAAACACCCCAGATATTTACAAAGGTAATTTCATCTTTGCCCAGATCTGACCGATCTATAATATCGTAACCATTGGCAGCAAAAAACGCATTCATATTATCAAAGTAACCAAAGCCACCATATATAAATTTTGTTGTGTAATTGTTTTCCTTCAACACGCTGCCCAGTGTAAAAAGTCCACCGTTATCGGCACGCCTGACAATAGAATTTCCAGGCACTGGTGGCATAGATAGGGTTAGTGCGGCAAGGCCGTAAACTGTTCGTGTACCCGTCGCGTACAAATTCGAAAAGAACAAAGACTTCTGTGCAAGCGCATCAAGATGAGGCGTTAGATTATATGGATTGCCAAAGCGTTTCATAAAATCAGCGCTCAGACTTTCAACCGTGACCACAATAAGATTATAAGACTGGGCTTGATGCGCAGATGTTATTTTACGCTGCAAGGGGGAAAAGCCTGTGCTTGAACCCAAGTTTCCAAGATCATCTTGGATCAGGGAAATCACTTCTTCTTTTGGCAGCTGTGCATAAAACTGGTTGTAATCAAGCTCGTTATTTTTAAAAGCGGCGAATAGCTCAAAAATCCCATTGCGGGCGATTTCATTGATATAACGATTTGTACTGATCGTAGCAAACTGGGTATTGGCCCCTAAAAATGAGAAACAGGCTAGTAAAAAGCAACCTGTAAAGAGAATAAAACGCTTACGAATGGTGCAGGTTTTTAACGAGGAGGTAAGCAGATCAACATAAGTAAAACGCGTGCAAAATAAGGTGAATAACCCAAGTCCGATCAGTACAGGATACAAAGGATAGGATTCTTGAATATTACCAACAACTTCCCGTGTGTAGACCAAATAATCAACAGCGATAAAATTATAGCGGGATTGAAATTCATCCCAAAAAAACCATTCCCCCACCGCAGCAAAACTGATGACATAGGTAAAAATGAAAAATAAAATCACCGTGATGATGCGGTCAGGCCGTGTGTTGTGTAAATGTGCGGGCAAACAAAGGAGGTAAAAAGAGATCAGAGCTGCAAAATATAAAAACACAGCACCATCGAAAATCGAGCCTATCAGAAAGGCTTTAATTAACGCGGAAGGTTCAGTTGAAATATCGGCCCATTGATAATGGGTGATCGCTATTCGGGCCAAAAGGGCGCATGCCAGAAATATAAGAGCGAAAGGTTTTAAGCGAAACAGAAGATATTTAAGGGGTTTTAACAACAAAATCTCGGCTGTTTTAGATTATAATTTCTTTAAAATGAAGGCGCTCGCTATTTAAGGCAAGCGGGTCAAAAATTGGAGCGGGCGAAGGGATTCGAACCCTCGACTTCAACCTTGGCAAGGTTGCGCTCTACCCCTGAGCTACGCCCGCGTCTTTTAGGGTGAGATTGGGGGGTTTTAGCTTAAAGATGCGTTTGATGCAAGGGTCGCTTTTATTGACAAACACCAACAGAAGGCTCAAGGATCGTTCAAATCATGTAAATATCAAGGAATTAAGCCGTGTCAGCGCCGTTAACAATTGCAATCGACCCCCCATTGCCCACAACCCCAGAGGTCTTGCTGGCTTTGTTATCAGATATGGGGATTGCTTATAAAGTGCATCATCACCCCGCTTTTTTTACTGTTGAAGAAGGCCTTGAGTTTGAAAAAGATATTGAAGGGGCGCATTGTCGAAACTTATTTTTACGTGATAAGCGCGAACGCATGGTTTTGGTAAGCGCATTAAATGAAACAAAAATAGATTTAAAAAAGCTTGCCCCTTTGATCGGCTATGACCGATTGTCTTTTGGGTCGGCCCAAAGGCTTTGGGATCATCTGGGGGTCAGGCCTGGGTCTGTTTGCCCTTATGCCGCTATTAATGACAAACAAGGGCTTGTGCCGGTGGTGCTGGATAAGGCTATGTTTTCACACACACTTGTTAATTTCCATCCTTTGATCAACACCATGACAATTGGTGTATCCCCGGCTGATCTTGTCCGGTTTCTTGAAAAAATTGATCATGAAGCCCATATTACAGACCTGACCCTTTGCAAGCCGGATTAAACCATGTTGATTGGAATGCCAAAATCAAAGACGACCACAGCCACAAATGACGCCTTTGTGTTTGATATCACGACTGCAGATTTTGAAACAAAAGTTTTAAAAGTACAGAAGCCTGTTCTGGTTGATTTTTGGGCGCCTTGGTGCGGGCCTTGCAAACAACTAACACCTGCTTTGGAGCAATTGGTAACCGCACAAAAAGGTGCAATTTTACTTGCGAAGGTTAATGTTGATGAAAACCCTGAACTTTCACAGGCTTTTCAAATTCAGTCTTTACCAACCGTGCTTGCATTTTTCGGGGGTCAGCCTGTTACAGGTTTTATGGGCATGCAGCCTGTAAGCCAGATTAAAGCTATTATCGATCAGCTGATTAAGGTTGCAAAAGCCCAGATGCCCGAACCAGTGGATATTCCTGCAATTTTGAAGCAGGCAAGTGCGCATCTCTCTCAGGGTGCTTTTGAAGAAGCACGCAATCTTTTTTCTCTGGTGCTTGAACAAGACCCAGAAAATGCGCAGGCTTTTACAGGCGTGGTGCGTTTATTTCTTGCGAACGGGAATATTGAGCAGGCTGAAGCTTTATTGAATGCCGCCCCTGAATCGATTCAGAAGGATCCGCATTATTTATCTGTTAAAACAGCACTTGAAGTTACGCGTCTTGCACCAAAAGGAGACGCGCGCGCGCTTGAATCACAGATTGCGCAAAATCCAAAAGACTTAGACGCATGTTATGAGTTGGCGCAAATTTATTATGCAAGCGGGCTTCATACACAGGCGATGGATATGCTGCTTACAATTATCAAACATAATAAAACCTGGGCAGATGACCGGGCAAAAAACCTGCTTTTCAAGTATTTTGAGGCAACAGGATTTTCCGACCCTTTGACAATTTCCATGCGAAAAAAGCTTTCGACCATCCTTTTCGTCTAGATTTTTTGAAGAAACGGACTATTTCAAAATCATGACAAAACAACGCAGCATTTCAGAACTGCCCCAGATCATCCCTGTTTTTCCGTTAGAAGGGGTGCTGCTTTTACCGCGTGGTAATTTACCCTTAAATATTTTTGAACCTCGCTATCTGGCAATGGTTGATTATGCCTTAGGTTCGCACAGGCTTATCGGCATGATTCAACCAAAAAGCGAAGGGCTTTACGATGTAGGATGCGTGGGGCGCATTGTTTCTTTTACTGAATTGCCAGATGGGCGTTACAGGGTTGCTTTGCAAGGTTTGTCCCGATTTAAGATTATATCTGAACAGCCGCAAAAGGATGGCTTTAGAAATATGACAGTGTCGTGGTCGGACTATCTTAAAGACATGGATCCGGTTGGGTGCCTTGATGTGCATCGTGGGTCATTAATTGGCAATCTGAAAACATATTTTGGTCGTAACGATATTACATGTGATTGGGATATGCTGGATAAAACTGACGATGATGCCCTGATTACCGCGCTTGCGATGATCTGCCCGCTTGAGCCTTCTGAAAAGCAGGCTCTTCTGGAGGCCCCTTGCTGCCAGTCGCGCGCCAAGATGTTTATGGCGTTTCTTGAAATGGCTGCCAAATCTTTGGATGACGAAAACCCATCTTGTCACTAGAGTATCAAAATGACCCAAGTTGATCCAAAACTTCTTGATATTCTTGTGTGCCCTTTTACAAAAAACCCTTTGCGGTATGATCGTGATAAGGCAGAGCTGATATCGGATCGTGCTGGCCTTGCATTTCCTATTCGTGATGGTGTGCCGGTGATGCTTGTAGATGAAGCCAGACGGCTTGAAGACCATGAATACAAAAAATAATCCCTGGCCCGTCGATATTGTTTATGTCAGCGCACAAAAAACACTACGGGTGGTGTTTGATGATGGGCGAGTTATCGAGATTCCGGCAAAGCTTTTGCGCATAGAAAGCCCTTCTGCAGAGGTGCAAGGCCATGGTGAAGGTAAGAAGATTGTAACAGGTAAAGATAACGTGGCGATTACCGCAATTGAACCCGTTGGTCGATACGCCATAAGAATCACATTTGATGACGGGCACAATACCGGTCTTTACACTTGGGATTATTTGTTAAAATTGACAGCAGTTCAAAAATTCGTTTAACTTCAGTTATGAACTTTCAAAACGCGCTTCTTTTACGACTTATGATCCCCTGAAATCTTTTCAGGGCTTAAGGGGTATTTCCCCGCTTCTATAAAAATCATAACATTTCAGTAGCAGGACAATGCGCGATGGTCAGCCAAGTAGAATCTAATCACGATAGAATTATTATTTTTGACACAACTTTGCGCGATGGTGAACAGGCGCCGGGTTGCTCCATGAATTTGGAAGAAAAGCTGCGTATAGCAGAACTTCTCGATCAGATGGGTGTTGATATCATTGAAGCGGGTTTTCCGGTTGCCTCTAAAGGTGATTGGGAGGCGGTGCATGAGATTGCAAAAATTTTAAAATGGGCAACTGTTGCAGGCCTTGCACGGGCGACACAAAAAGATATTGAAGCAGCAGCCGAGGCTATCAGACCGGCGCAGCGAAAACGTATTCATACTTTTATTTCGACTTCGCCTTTACACATGAAACATAAGCTTCAGATGACACCAGATGCCGTGCTGGATGCCATTACCCAGAGTGTTACATTAGCACGTCATTATACAGATGATGTAGAATGGTCAGCAGAAGATGGTTCACGGACAGAAGATGATTTTTTGTGCAAGGCGGTTGAGACAGCTATAAAAGCAGGGGCAACCACCATCAATATTCCAGATACTGTTGGCTACGCGTTGCCTGATGATTATGCAGCAAAATTTAGGATGCTGAAAAAGCGTGTGCCCATTATTGATCGGGCTATTTTATCTGTTCATTGCCACAATGATCTGGGTTTTGCTGTGGCTAATTCATTGGCAGGGGTTCAGGCGGGCGCAAGGCAAATTGAATGTACAATAAATGGTATTGGTGAGCGTGCGGGCAACGCCGCACTTGAAGAAATTGTAATGGCTATTCGCACCCGTAATGCAGATCTGCCATATAAAAATAATATCGATACTACCATGATTATGAAGGCGTCACGCACCTTGTCATCCATTATCGGTTTTCAGGTGCAGCCGAATAAGGCAATTGTAGGTGTGAATGCGTTTGCGCATGAAAGCGGCATTCATCAAGATGGTATGCTCAAGCATCGCGGCACTTATGAAATTATGACGCCTGAATCAATCGGCCTCAATAAATCGGATCTGGTTTTAGGCAAACATTCAGGGCGCGCAGCGTTTCGTGATAAATTGAAGTCACTCGGTTACGGGGAGTTCAATGATGACAGTCTTAACGAAGCTTTTTTACGCTTTAAAGATCTTGCTGATCGTAAAAAGCAGATTTTTGATGAAGACATCATTGCCCTAATTGACGATCAGGCCGGGCACGCATATGACAAAATACAATTTATCGGTCTTTCAGTGCAGGCGGGGTCTCATAAGCCCCAAAGTGCGGAGCTTGAACTTCTTGTTGATGGCGCAGTTATGTCAGCCCGCGCCGAAGGCAATGGCCCGGTTGATGCTATTTTTAATGCAGTGAAAGCGATCATTCCTCACCCACAAGCGCAGTTGCAGCTTTTTAATGTTCAAGCCGTGACAGGCGGAACAGATGCCCAGGCAGAGGTCACAGTAAGACTTGAAGAACTTGGTAAAACAGTCAACGGGCAGGGTGCACACCCCGATACTCTTGTTGCGGCTTGCAAAGCTTATATTCACGCGCTGAATAAATTGATGATTAAGCGTGAAAAATCACCGCCTTGATTTTTCGTATCAAGGGTGAATACAAAAGTTTTTGTATGCCTTAACCTTCTTTTAATTTTGAGCTATCATGCTTAAGAAATAATTACATTCACACTCAGCCTGAAAAGGTTCATAGAACATGAGCTTCTCTCTTTTCAAAAACTTACAGATTTCAAAAAAACTTCCCTTAATTATGGTTGGGCTTGCAATATTAAATACCGGTGCCATTACAGCGGTGTCTTATATCGATGCTTCGCAGGAAGCTAAACAAGAAGTATCTGGTAAGCTTGAAGCAATTGTGAGAATCAAAGAAACGCAGTTATCAGATTACTTATATTCGATTGGTGATGACCTTAAAATCATTGCTGATAGCAATGACATCAGAGCAATGCTGAGTGAATATAAAGCGGCGTGGCAGGAACTGGCAGTAACGCCCAATAGCTTTGGGCAAACACCCAAAGAAATTTTGCAAAAGCTGTATATTGATACCCCTGCTCAGGGTGGCAAAAATGCCAACAAAACAGGTGAGAAACATCTTCTGGATGATGCAGGTGATGGGTCAACTTACAGCGCGGTGCACGCAAAATATCACCCCTGGTTGCGCGAACTTTTACAAACAAGGCAGTATTATGATGTTTTTATCATGGATTCTGCTGGAAATGTTGTTACAACCGTTTTTAAAGAACGCGATTTTGCTACAAATCTTGTGAATGGTGAGTGGAAAGATACAGACATTGGCAAATTGTTTGCCGATGTTAAGGCGAATGCTAAAAAAGGCTACTTAGCTTACGCTGATTTCAAGCCATATGCGCCGTCTGCTGACGTACCAGCGGGATTTCTGATGGCGCCGATTATGTCGCAAGACGGAAGCGCTTTCTTAGGCGCGCTTGCGTTTCAGATGCCTATTGGAAAAATTCAAAATATTTTAAATTCGGAAGTAGGTATGGGTGAATCTGGTCATATGCATCTTGTTGGTTCTGATTACCTTATTCGCACCGATAATCGCTTTTGGAAAGAAGGCGAACCTTCAGGTATTTTGAAAGAAGAAATTAAAAATGCCTCAACCATAGCCGGCCTTGAAGGCAAAGAAGGTGTTAATATTTTACAAGACGAACGCGGCGTGAAAAGCTTTTCAGCGTTTTCGCCCTTTGAATTTTTGGGCGTAAAATATGTTGTTATGGTTGAGTTTGATTACGCTGAAGCCACACAAGGGGTAGTTCTTTTAATTCAACATACTCTTATCGTTTCGATTTTGGTGCTTGCCATTATTATTTTAAGCACCATCTGGTTTTCAAAACGCCTGACAAGCCCCATTAATCAGATGGTCCAAACCATGACATCTTTGACTGGTGGAAATTATGCCGTTGCTATTCCGGGCTTAAACCGCGCTGATGAAATTGGAAAAATGGCTTCATCTGTCGCTGTTTTTAAATCAGCACTTGAAAACAACGAAAAAATGCGTACAGAACAAGAAAGTTTAAAATTAAAAGCGGAAGAAGATCGTAAAAAAGCAATGCTGGATCTGGCCGATAGCTTTGATAATCGGACCCGTGATATTATTACATCGCTTGCAGCGGCTGCCACAGAAATGCAGGCAACAGCAACGCAAATGAGTAATTCTTCCCAAAGCACAGCGCATTCAGCGACAATTGTCGCGGCAGCTGCAACCGAAGCAGACGCCAATGTGCAGACCGTTGCCGCCGCATCTGAAGAACTTGCTTCATCATCACAAGAGATTTCTAAGCAGGTTTCATCTGTTGCAACAAAAGCCAGCACGGCATCTGATGATGCGCAAAGCACCAGCCAAGCTGTGGGTGAGCTTAATGAGCTTGCAAATTCAATTGGTGAGGTTGTGGGTGCCATTAAAGCCATTGCGGAGCAAACGAATTTATTAGCGCTTAATGCTACAATAGAAGCTGCCCGCGCCGGTGAAGCAGGCAAGGGCTTTGCGGTTGTGGCTGATGAAGTTAAAAAGCTGGCCATGGAAACAGCGCAAAAAACCGAACAGATTGATGAGCGTGTAACAAAAATTCAGGTTGCGGTTCGCAATTCTGTTGCGGCAGTGAAAAAGATCATCGGTAATATTCAGATGATTGATGAATCTGTTTCTTCAGTTTCAGCTGCTGTTGAAGAACAAACCGCCGCTACATCTGAAATTGGTCGCAATGTGATTGAAGCATCAACTGGCACTCAACAGGTATCCCAAACTATTCAAGACGTTCAGCGCGCGGCAGCAGAAACGGGCGAGGCGGCAGGTTTAGTTAAAGGAGCGGCTGAAGAGCTGGCAGTTATTTCAGATGGTTTAAAAACTCAGGTTTCGAATTTCCTTTCTGAAATTCGAGCAGGGGCGAAGTAGAATTTAGGTTGTGGACACAGAAGCTTCGTTTTTTGTCTCCCCATGCTATGTGTTTCGGGGATATGAAAAGCGCAGTTTTTATATTCCCTTCTCTGTTTCTATTTTTTTAAAGACATCGCGAAACATATCTGCTGTTAAGCGTTTGGTATTCGTGTTGTAGCGAGAACAATGGTAGCTATCGAAAATTGTAACCGTCCCAATCTTGTGGGTTGCACCATGCGCAAATTGTGCATGTACAGGTTTTAATCCAAAATATTTTATAATTGCATTATGTGATAAAAGCCCAAGACACAAAATTGATTTAAGGTTTGGCATAGCGATAATTTCAGATTTTAGAAAAGGGGCGCAGTTTTTAATTTCATCAGGCAAGGGTTTGTTTTCAGGCGGTACACATCGCACAGCATTTGTGATGCGGCACCCCGAAAGCGTTAGGCCATCTTGCGCATGTTCAGCGTAGACCCCTGTGGCATAGCCAAATTCAAGTAAAGTCTTATAAAGCAAATCACCCGCCCAGTCGCCTGTAAAGGGTCGGCCTGTAAAATTAGCCCCTTGAAGACCAGGCGCAAGGCCTACAAT
The DNA here is from genome assembly GCA_964648505.1 of uncultured Pseudobdellovibrionaceae bacterium. Classification (GTDB taxonomy): domain Bacteria; phylum Pseudomonadota; class Alphaproteobacteria; order Micavibrionales; family Micavibrionaceae; genus CAZYMI01. The sequence goes on along the minus strand of CAZYMI010000003.1, from coordinate 131,380 downwards.
AAGAAGCTTTGCATCTAAAGGGCCGAATGAAGGCACCGGGGCATTAAATTTCTCCGGATAGTTCTTTCGATTTTGTGATCGGAAATGAACAAGACGCGGACAAAGCGGGCAGTCCAGATCAGGGTTACAAAAGTCTGTCACGAATAAATTATCGTTTCATATAGGCCGGCATAGAGTGGGTCATGTTGTTTTCGTCTCCATCTCCATCCATGTCTTGGTCTGTATTTTGATTTTCTGGCATATCTTGGTCGCGTTGCATGCGTTGATCACGCACAGGCCCACCTGTACGCTCGATATCTTTCATCAAGGTTTCCAGATCCAGAAAATGGTCGGCGCATCGGCGCAGTTCGTCAGCGATCATGGACTGAGACGTTTTTATTGTAGAGCATACGGTAACACGCACACCCTTGCGCTGGATGGTTTCAACCAGCCTTTTAAAATCGCCATCCCCGGAAAACAGCATAACATGGTCAACTTTGTCTGCCATTTCCATGGCATCTATGGCGAGCTCAATATCCATATTACCCTTGATTTTTCGACGACCCTGACTGTCTGTAAATTCACGCGCGGTTTTTGTAACCATGGTATAGCCATTATAGTCCAGCCAATCCACCAGCGGCCTTATAGGGCTGAAATCCTGGTCTTCAAACAAGGCTGTGTAATAATAGGCCCTGACAAGGCGGCCCTGCCCTGAAGCCCATTTTAAAAGGCGGCGATAATCAATATCAAAATCCAATGCCCTTGCCGCGGCATATAAATTGGCACCATCTATAAAAATAGCCAGTTTTTCTTCTGTGTAATAGGGACGCATGAAAGGGGATTCTTTTTTCATAAAACCTCTGAATATAACATTTAAGAATAAGAGGGGTTTATCCCATGCTTGCACTTTTGGGTCAAGCTCGTGTATAAGCGCATTTCCCGAACATTCGATAAGGATTGCCCATGGCCCGCGTTACCGTTGAAGATTGCATTGAAAAGTTACCAAACCGCTTTGAGCTGATCATGATTTCATCTCAACGTGCGCGTAAAATTGGTTCAGGCGCCGCTTTAACCGTCGATCGTGATAATGACAAAAACCCTGTCGTGTCTTTGCGCGAAATTGCTGAGTCAACGGTATCAACAGATGATCTTAAAGAAGATCTGATCCGTTCCAACCAACGCGTCATTCATTTACAGCCTGAAGAAGCTGATATCATTGATACAGCAGAAGGCGAAAAAGAATGGGAAGCACTGGCAGCTCAAGCAGCGCAACAGAATCTTGCTGATGAATTCGGTATGATTGATGATGGCGATGAGGCTGATATCGAAGGCGAAGAAGAAAGCGGTGGCCTAGAAGATATGGCAGGTCTTTCTGAGAAAGACGCTTAATCGGTACCCGCGTTATCTTCCGTAACATTCCTCCTTGTGATAGAGTGATCAGATCATGTCTTTGACGTTTGATCTGGCAAAAAAAGTATCTGATTATAATCCGGAATCTGATCCGGCCTTGATTAACAAGGCGATTGATTATGCCCGGTTGATGCATGAAGGACAGACCCGCTCATCGGGCGAGCCTTACTACACCCATCCTGTTGAAGTTGCCGGTATTCTGGCAGATATGCGGATGGATACAGCAACAATCCTGACAGCGATTTTGCACGATACGCTTGAAGACACAGCAGCAACATTTGAAGATCTGGAAAAGAAGTTCGGTAAAGATGTTGCAACCCTTGTAAATGGTGTTAGTAAACTTACAAAAATTGAAGGTCAGACGGTTGAAGGAAAGCAAGCTGAAAATTTTCGCAAGCTGCTTCTGGCAATGTCGGAGGATATTCGCGTTCTTTTAGTGAAGCTGGCTGACCGGCTTCATAATATGCGCACCCTTGATGGTATTGATAAGCTTGAAAAACGCAAACGTATTGCCCGAGAAACCATTGAAATATACGCGCCGCTTGCCGAGCGTATTGGTATGCATAAAATAAAAGAAGAACTTGAAGACCTTGCATTTTCGCAGATGAATCCCGAAGCGCGGGAAAGTATTACTAATCGTCTTGCGTTTTTGCGTGCCGAAGGGACCGATGTTGTTGATTCTATTATTAAGACAATTACGACTTTAACAAAAAAAGCAGGTATTAAAGCGGATATCAGCGGTCGAGAAAAAACGCGCTATTCCATCTGGCGTAAAATGCAGCGTAAAAATATTTCATTCGAACAATTATCCGATATTATGGCGTTTCGTGTTGTCGTTGAAAGTATTGAACAATGCTATCATGTGCTGGGCGTTATTCATTCTGCTTACCCTAATATTCCCGGCCGGTTTAAAGATTATATATCAACCCCTAAACCCAATGGTTATAAATCAATTCACACAACTGTGATTGGCCCTGAAAACCAACGCATTGAAATGCAGATCCGCACGGCTGACATGCATGAAGAAGCTGATTTAGGGGTAGCCGCACACTGGGCTTATAAAAATGCAGATCTGGGTGCGGCCCTTAAAGATGCCAAGAAATATCGCTGGATGCGGGAGCTTTTGGAAATTCTTGAACAAGAAGCACGCCCCGAAGATTTTCTTGAAAATACAAAGCTAGAACTTTTTCAAGACCAAGTTTTCTGTTTTTCCCCAAAAGGCGATCTGATTGAACTTCCAAGCAGCTCAACACCTGTTGATTTTGCTTATGCTGTTCATTCTGGCGTTGGAGACAGGTGCGTTGGCGCAAAAATTAATGGCCGTATTGTTCCCTTGAATACCAAATTACAAAATGGGGATCAGGTGGAGATTATCACGTCAAAAACTCAAACACCGTCCCCCATGTGGGAAAGGTTTGTAGTAACGGGCAAGGCCCGTTCGCATATCAGGCGTTTTATCCGTTTGCAGCAGCGTACTGAATATGTCTCGCTTGGAAAAGCGATGCTTCAGAAACTTTTTAAAACCGAAGGTTATGAATTTTCTGAAAAAGCAGTGCATGGCGTTATGGCCCAGTTTAAAGCAGACGAAATTGATGACGTATATGCGGGCATTGGGTCTGGCAATATTGTAGGCCGTGATGTGTTTCGCGCAATTTTTCCCGGCCACCAATCTGTTCCTGCGCAACCGAAAATAAAGGAAGGCCAGCAAGGTAGCGCAACGCAGATGAAATCGGGCAAGCAAGCGCCTATGCCTATTCAAGGCCTTATACCCGGCATGGCTTTGCATTTTGCGCGCTGTTGCCACCCGCTTCCGGGTGATCGGATTGTAGGAATTGTTACAACCGGTAAAGGGGTTACAATTCACACGATTGATTGCGAAACACTTGAGCAATTTGCAGACACGCCTGAACGCTGGCTTGATGTATCGTGGGGTGAAGGAAAAGATAATCCTGAGGCTCATGTGGGTCGAATAAATGTTACATTAATGAACGAGCCCGGTGCACTTGGTACACTCACAACGGTGATTGGAAAAAATGGCGGTAATATCACTAATCTTAAAATTACTAACCGATCGACAGATTTTTGGGATTTATTGCTCGATGTTTATGTAACAGACACCCGGCACTTAAATAATCTGATGGCAGCGTTGCGTGCAACACCCGAGGTTGCATCTGTTGAACGCGCTCGGGGCCGATAAAATATGTTTTCACGTCGTGATAAATTGCCGATGTTAAAGCGCTTAATGCGTTGTTTGTGGCCCCAAAGAGGATGGAAAAGAGCCTTTAAATATTACTGGTATCGATTTACGCGCACACGGGGTTCTGCCCACGCAGTTGCCAATGGATTTGCAATTGGCTTTTCCGTATCCTTCACTCCGCTTATGGGGCTTCATGTTTTATTGACGCTTTTTATTTGCTGGACGCTTCGTGCTAACTATGTTGCGGCTTTAATAGGGACGTTAGTTTTTAATCCGGTTACAGCTTTACCAATTCTTGCGTTTGTTTATGAAATTGGGCTCGCTACTTTTCATTTTCTTGGTATTAAAGAAGTCAGTTCTCTGCCTGGGGTTTTATCGCCAGGTGAACTTTTTAGAACAGCGATTACGAATTTTCCCAATGTTTTTCTTCCCTGGCTTACGGGCGGAGTTTTGGTTGCAATATGCCTTTACCCATTTGCGTATAAATTAGGCATGATACTGGTACGACTTAAAGGTGAGTTTATTGATAAACGTCGCGAAAGTTTAAATAGGCCTTCACTATGATTATAGGGATAGGCACGGATATTCTTGATATTAGGCGGATCGAGGCTTTAGTGGAAAAGCATCCATATAAATTTGCAGCCCGTATTCTTACACCTGCTGAAGTGAGTATGAAAGATGTACACCAGCCTTTGTGGCTTGCGAAACGCTTTGCAGCAAAAGAAGCTGTTTCCAAGGCTTGTGGCACAGGTATTTCTGCTTCCTTATCATTTCAGGATATTGATATTGCAAATAATAATCTTGGAAAACCAGTTGTTACACTTTCTCAGGCTGCACAAAACGCCCTTCAGGCCTTGTATTCCCTTGCGTATCATATCAAAGTCCATTTATCCTTAAGCGATGAGCCGCCTTATGTGCTGGCCTATGCTATTGCCGAGACAGATACATGACACAACAAGAAGAAAAACCCCCTGTTTTAAAAAAAGAACAATCTGAAGAAGATTGGGGCGAGCTATTCAAGACAGGATTTTTGGCTTTAATTCTTGCGATGGTTATTCGTACGTTCCTGTATGAACCATTTAATATTCCCTCTCAATCCATGTTGCCTACTTTGCTTGTTGGGGATTATCTTTTTGTCTCTAAAAAGACATATGGCTATTCTAAATATTCATTTCCATTTGCAGCTGGGCCCATTGAAGACCGTATCTGGGCATCAGAAGCCCCCAAGCGCGGCGATATCATTGTTTTTAAAACCCCTGAGGATAACCGAACAGATTTTATTAAACGCCTAATCGGTCTGCCGGGGGAAACAATACAGGTCATTCATGGTCGTTTATATATCAATGGCAAAATGGTTGAACGTGACCCAGTAGGATACAAGGAAGTTATAGATACAAATGGCGGTAAAAGCCTGATGATGGAATATGTTGAATCGCTGCCTGACGGCACAATTCATTTTATTCTAGAAGCTTCAGATGAAGAAGCGTTAGATAATACCCCTGCTTATAAAGTCCCTGAGGGGCATTACTTTATGATGGGCGATAATCGTGATAATTCACGCGATAGCCGTGTGATGGAAGGGGTTGGATTTGTACCGCTTCGCAATATGGTAGGCCGCGCGGATATTTTGTTTTTCTCAACTGATGGATCTGCTGCAATTTATGAGCCTTGGAAATGGCCTTTTGCAATTCGGTATAATCGAATTTTTGACCGCCTGACCCCTCCCGGACCACAGGAAATAAAGGCAGAAAAAAACAAACCATGATCACGCTGCCAGATGCCATAGCGTATGAATTTAAAAATCCCGCACTTTTACAAAGGGCTTTAACGCATTCAAGCACAAAACTTTCACAAGATAACGAGCGTCTTGAATTTTTAGGGGATCGCGTTTTAGCTTTGGTGATCGCTGAAATTTTACATGAACGCTTTTTAAAAGAAGCTGAAGGTGATTTAGCGCTACGCCATGCTGCTTTAGTCAAAGCATCAACGCTCGCAGATATTGCAAGGCAAATTAAGCTTGATAATCATTTGCTGCGAGCCGATAAAACGGGCGATCCTGGCGATAACGTTCTCTCTGACGCTCTTGAAGCGCTTTTTGGTGCCATTTATCTGGATCAGGGGTTTGCGCCAGTAGCCAGAATAATAAAAACCCTTTATATAGGGCGCATTGAAGCGATGCTTAATCCGCCGCAGGATCCAAAAACAGCTTTGCAAGAATGGGCGCAGGCCCGTAATTTGCCTGTGCCTGAATACGAGATTATCGCGCGTTCTGGACCCGATCATGCCCCTATTTTTACCGTGCAAGTTCACGTCAAAGGCCGCCCATCTTTGCAAGGTGAGGGTTCTTCACGAAAAGCAGCAGAGAAAGAAGCTGCGCAATATATGCTTGTGGCTTTAAACGCATGACAAGCTATTGCGGAACAGTTGCCCTTGTGGGCGCACCCAATGCTGGAAAATCAACTTTGATTAACACGCTTGTGGGAGAAAAAATTTCAATCGTAAGTCCAAAAGCGCAAACAACGCGCACGCGGGTCTTAGGGATTCTCACTGAAGGGGATGTGCAGCTTATATTGATTGACACGCCCGGTCTTTTTCAACCCAAGAAAACGCTTGAGCGCGCAATTGTGCATTCAGCCCGCCAAGGGTTGGGTGATGCTGATCGTGTGGCGGTGATTGTTGATGCTTCTGATCCGCGTGCGGTTGAAAGAACGGGGATTATAATTCAAGCCCTTGAAAAAGCACATATTAAGCCCGCACATACAGTTCTGATCTTAAATAAAATAGACCAAATTCATCCTGAGAAGCTTTTACCAATGATCGGAATATTCAATGAAAAAAGCAGTTTTCATGAAACATTCATGGTGTCTGCAAAAACAGGAGACGGTATTGATATTTTAAAGAAAGGGTTGTTTAAGATTTTACCAGCAGGCCCTTTCTTGTATGACTCTGAACAATTAACAGATATGCCTGATCGCCTGCTTGCAGCAGAAATAACCCGCGAACAGATTTTTATGCAACTTCATGAAGAGTTGCCTTATTCCATGACCGTTGAAACAGAATCATGGGAAACATTTGATGATGGGTCTTTTAAAATTAATCAGATTATTTTTGTTGAACGGGATTCGCAGCGATCGATTGTGCTTGGTGCCAAGGGGTCACGTATCAAAGAAATTGGTTCGAAAGCGCGTAAAGAGCTGGAGAAATTACTGGGCCATAAAGTTCATTTGAAATTGCATGTCAGTGTAAAGCCTAATTGGACACAAGATCAGGAGCGTTACATTCCCTGGAATTTAGATGTCAAGGCACAATAATCCTTTGTGTCCTTACACTATTTTCATGTGGATAAAAGGTGACAGGTGATTCTCGTCCGTGTTAGAATTTGATATGGTCTTTTTGTTCCGATAAAAATTACACATGTGTTGAACACAGTATTCAAACTAGGGGATTTCTGAAGTTATGAGTTGGACCGATGACCGCGTATCATTATTAAAAAAGCTCTGGGGCGAAGGAAAATCAGCCGCAGAAATTGCTAAGGCTTTGGGTGGTGGTGTTACACGTAATGCTGTTATTGGCAAGGCGCATCGCCTGAAGTTGTCTAACCGGTTATCCCCTATTCAGCAAAACCGCAGGATCTCAAGCGCTTCTTCGCCCCGTCCTCCGCGTGAACCATCGCATATCAGCCGTGTTGCCCCTGCTCAAAATAATCGTAAAATTATTGAAGCAGATATTAAAATCATCGGCGTTAAAATGCTCGACTTAAAAGAGCGTATGTGCCGCTGGCCTGTTGGTGACCCTAAAGATGCAGATTTTAAATTTTGTGGCTGCGAGGGGGTTGCAGGGCTTCCCTATTGCCCAGGTCACGCGCGTCTTGCATATCAGATCAACACACGCAGTCGTCCACTTGATGTTAAAGGTGTCGATAGTGGCACCCCTGTTGTTTATGACGCCGACGATATTAAGACAGCCGTTTAGTATTTAATTATTTCTTTTTAAAGCACGGTATAAAAGCCGTGCTTTTTTGTTGTTTTATTCAAGAAAATAATAAAATTATTTTTCGAGCATTCGCCCTAGCGGTTTACCGCCTAAAAGATGGATATGCAAATGCGGCACTTCCTGTCCACCATAAGATCCGGTATTGGCAATTGCTCTGTACCCATGTTCATGAAGTCCTAATTGCTCGGAAAGCTGCCCTATAGCACGAAAATAAGCCACGATTTCAATATCTGTTGCATTTAAACAAAAATCGCTCATAGAAACATAAGCCCCTTTGGGCATCACAAGCACATGAACAGGGGCCTGCGGATGGATATCGTGAATAGCCAACACATGTTCATTTTCATACAGTTTCTTGCATGGAATATCCCCGCGCAGAATTTTTGCGAAGATGTTGTCGGGATCATAGACCATTATCAGGCAGCTTGTTTTTGTTGTTCAGGTTTGGCAAGGGTCCGTGCAACTTGAATTTGCAACGGCTCGATTGTGGCACCTTTATGTACAAGCTGTTCAAGGGTTTCAGCATTGCGTGTTATATAAGACCCGAACGCTTGAGAGACATTGTTAATCATCGCGGGCATAGCAGCTGTACCGGGCAGTTTAAGCGTACCAATCTCGTTCATAGAAAACAAAAAAGATTCTGTTAGTCTGCGGTGGAATAATCTTGCATCCTCCCCAGTCAGGGCGGCATATGGCATGAAAGACCTGGTGCGGTCGACGCGCGTTGCAGTATCCTCGCTCCAGAATTTGGCATTAACAGCAAGGGTGTTTCGGGCAAAAACCAGCCGCGCATAATCTTCCCCCTGAAGGGCGATAACGGCTTCAGATTTTTCAATCATATGATCTAGATTTTTAATCAAAACTTGTAGTTGCGTCATACCATTAATGCATTTATCGGCAAGTGGGGTGGTGAGTGCGGTTTGGTTTTCGGTCATTCGATGCTCCAATTTTTATAAGATCGACACACACCCAATTTATTAAAATATTTTTTTATAAACTCATAAAGCAAAGTTTAGGCTGATTTGTCAAACAATTCCACTGTTTTGCCCTTTAAGTTTGGCGGCAGACAAACAAAAGAATATTGCCGTTTCCACCTTTAAAATGGCTTGCCCTAAAGACATAACGGTTAAATATTGTTGTTTTTCAAGGAACTGACGTTCTTGCGCTGTAAAGCCGCCTTCAGGCCCGGTTAGAAAAGATATGGGATTATGAGCTTCAATTTTATCGAGTAACAGGCCAAGGGGGGGTGCATCCAGTAGTTCAACCGCGGCAAATAGATTTTGCGCAGTTATGATAGCAGATTGAAAAGGCTCAATTGCAGACAAGGTTGGCACATCCAGACGCTCTGATTGTTCACAGGCTTCAATAATCTGCTGCCTGACTCGGTCTTGATCTAAGGTTCTGATCTGAGCGTTTTGGCTGGTCAGGGGGTGGAAATGGGTTGCACCAAGCTCTACTGACTTTTCAACCAGCAGGTCAAATGACTTTTTTTTAGGTAGTACAAAAAAGATATGGCGTTCTGGTATTTGCGTTGGCTGAGTCCTGGTTTGTTCAAGCACATGAATGCAAGCCTGCTTTTTGCCTTGAAATTTTAAGCGGGCTAAAAATTCACCATCTTTTCCATTGAATATTCTGATAAGATCTTCTGGTTGCTTGCGTAAAACAGTTTTAAAATAATGTGATTGGTTATCTGATAAATCAAGCATAATGCCCTGCTGAATATCAGACTCAACGAATAATCGAGGTAACTTATAGGTTTCTATTCTATCCATGACACATGAATCTAATCAAAAAAACTTTATAAAAGCCAGCCCTGATCTTTTAAGTGGGGGGTGGATTGATAAATATCTTCCTTTGCACTGGCGCGCGTATGCTTACCTGATGCGTCTTGATCGGCCTATTGGTACGTGGCTTTTATTATGGCCTACATTATGGGGGCTTGTTTTTGCCTCAGGCGGTTTGTTTGAAATGGGGGTTCATGAATGGTATTTGACGGTCTTATTTTGTATCGGTGCCATTATGATGAGGGGTGCGGGGTGCGTTATTAATGATTTATGGGACCGAGATCTTGACCAGCATGTGGAGCGAACCAAAAACAGGCCTTTGGCATCAGGCGCTATAAGTCCTTTACAGGCTTTTATTTTTTTAGCAGTTCTATTGTTTGCGGGTTTATTCATTCTGGTGCAGTTAACGTCAACCGCAATCTTGCTAGGCGTATGTTCACTTATGTTGGTTGTTTCCTACCCGCTTATGAAACGCCTGACATGGTGGCCACAGGCTTTTTTAGGCGTTACTTTTAATTTCGGTATTTTGATAGGCTGGGCTTCAGTAACCAATTCTGTTGATATACCTGCTTGGCTTTTATACGCAGGGGCTATTTTCTGGACCCTTGGTTACGACACAATATATGCCCATCAAGATCAAGATGATGATGCGCTTGTGGGTATAAAATCAACAGCCCTAAAATTTGGCAGCAAAAGCCCTGTTTATGTGACAGCTTTTTATACCATAGCTGTTTTACTATGGATGTGTTCAGGTTACAGTGCAGGCCAGCCCCCTGAATTTTTTATGCTAATGCTTTTGCCGGCTGCGCATCTTTTTTGGCAAGTTGCTTTGTGGGACCCAAATCACCCATTAAGTTGTCTCAAAAAATTCCAAAGCAATAAGATTACAGGTTATTTGGTTTTTGCAGCGTTCAGTATTTTTTGAGATTTTAAATCTTGGATCGTCACAATCAAACCAGCCAGATCAATCTGGCCTTGTTTCTTAAGAGATTGAATAGCTGAAAATTCCTGTTTCTGGTTTTTGCCCGCTTTGAGTGATCGATTTGCAAAATCTTTTTGAATATCGATCAGGTCATTGAAAAGAGATTCTTGCAAGCGTGCAGCATGTGGGCCATCTATAGACACTGTACGCATTTGCAAGCGCAGCCATTCAATCCCCGATAATTCGCCAACTTCTATATAGGCTTTTATAAAATCAGTAAGCTCTTTGAATGACTTGACAGGAGTTAACACAAGACCAATCAGGCGCTCTAAAACAGGAAGAAGTGAAATATATTCTGCCAGAGATTTTGGCAAACCATCATGAAGGCAAGATTGTAAATACTGATTTCGGTCTAGTTTTATATCGCCAACAATCAAGTCTCCAATAACAGTACGCATATGTGAGAGTGTGTTTGCAAAATGATTTTGTTGTTTAATATCTGTAATTAGATCTGGTTTATTTTCAATCAGCCAAAAAGTAAGGGCTTCAGCATATCGTGCAACAGCGCGATAGGATTTATACTGAACTGCAGCAGATACCTTTCCATCAAGAGCTTCAATTTGTTTCCAAACTTCCTCAAGGTTAAGAATTTGATGGATTGCCAGGAAAGCACGGGTTGCAAGCGCCGTGTTTCCATCAAGTCTTGTACGTGCTGTCATGATAAAGCCCGTACCCATACGATTAAGAATCATATTGGCAATAGCTGTCGCAATAATTTCTCGTTTTAAAGGATGTTGAGCGATATCGTTTGTATATTCCTTTTGCATCAGAGAAGGAAAATAGGCATAAAGCCAATGTTGCTGGTGCAAATCATCAGGTATATCGCTCTCAAGAATATACCGTGTGAGCGTTATTTTAGCATAAGAAAGCAGTGTGCATAGTTCTGGACGGTATAAACCTTGACCCCGCTTTAGTCGTTCAGCGATTTCAGCATTTGTAGGCAAGGCTTCTAATTTACGGTTTAAGCCTGATTCATGTTCAAGGGCTTCAATAAGTTGCTGGTGAATGGTAAGCCGTTCTGCTGAGCGCATTTCAATTAAAGATAAAGCTTGTGTCTGTTGGTAATTATCATTGAGAACAAGTTTAGCAATATCGTCTGTCATTTTCTTCAAAACAGTATTGCGTTGAGCAAGGGTCAGACGATCTTTTTGAGCCATGATTTGATAAAATAGTATTTTTATATTTACTTCATGGTCTGATGTATCAACACCTGCTGAATTATCAATAAAGTCTGTGTTTAGCTTCACACCTTTTGCTGCGCATTCGATGCGTGCACGTTGGGTCATACCTAAATTGGCCCCTTCACCAATGACGCGCGCACGAAGTTCGCCTGAATCAATACGTAAGGAGTCATTACTTTTATCGCCGGCATCGGCGTGTGTTTCTGTTGATGCTTTGATGTATGTACCGATACCACCAAAAAATAATAAATTTGTACGGGCTTTTAAAATAGCCTGCATCAACTCAACGGGAGTTACTTTATCTTTTGCAAGATCAAGACGCGCCATAATCTCAGGAGTCAGGTTTAACACTTTTTCTGATCTAAGATAAATACGCCCACCCTTTGAAAGTTTAGTTTTGTCATACTGGTCCCAACCAAGAACACCATCGAACAATCTTTGACGCTCAATAAAGCTTATTGCGGGGTCCGGATTAGGGTCACAAAAAATATGCAGATGATTAAAAGCTGCAATTAATCTGATAAAAGGAGATTGTAGCAACCCATTACCAAAAACGTCTCCTCCCATATCGCCTACACCTGTCACATCAAAAGCTTTTGTCTGTGTGTCATGGTTTAGTTCTCGAAAATGACGTTTCACGCTTTCCCATGCACCGCGTGCTGTGATACCCATTTTTTTATGGTCATACCCTGCAGAGCCGCCCGATGCAAAAGCGTCTCCCATCCAGAAGCCATATTCCAGTGATAAAGCGTTGGCGATGTCAGAAAACGTGGCCGTTCCTTTATCGGCAGCAACCACAAGATACGGATCATCTTCGTCGTAACGGATAACCATTTGAGGTGGGATAATTTTTTTGCCGACACGGTTATCTGTAATATCAAGAAGGCCGCGGATAAAAGTTTGATAACATCTAATCCCTTCTTGCTGATAGGCAGCTTTGCCCCCTTCTTTTGGGGGTTGCTTTACAATAAAGCCTCCTTTTGCACCCATGGGAATAATCACTGCATTTTTTACTGTCTGGGCTTTCATAAGCCCCAAGATTTCAGTTCGAAAATCTTCGTGCCTGTCTGACCAGCGCAAACCACCTCTGGCAATTCGATCCCCGCGAAGATGAACGCCTTCCACAAAGGGCGCATAAACAAAGATTTCTCTGAAAGGTTTTGGGTTTGGTAAAATAGAAAGATTAGCTGCTGCAAGTTTATAGGAAATATAAGGCTTGTCGTGACCTTGAGAATCTTTTTGGAAAGCGTTGGTGCGCAGTGTATTTTCAATTAAAGAAAGAAGCGCGCGCAATATTCTGTCTTGATCAAGAGAGGTTACAGCTTCAAGCTGTATACGTATTGTCTCAAGCAGCGATTCTTGAGATACAGATTTTTCTTTTGATTTTCTTGGATTAAATTTCTCAACAAAAAGATTGAGAAGATTTTGTGCTATTTGAGGATGGTCTGTAAGGGCCTGTTCAATATAATTAAGGCTAAAAGGTAAGTTTGTTAAGCGCAAATAACGTATATAGCCGCGTAAAGCCATAACAGCGCGCGCTGGCAGGCTCGCGAGTATAGTCAATCGATTAAGCTGGTCATTCTCAAAAAAGTTTGACCAGACACCTAGTAAAGCTTCTTCGAATAAAGGTTTAATTTTTTGAATATCAATCTCAGCATTTTTTTGTTCGATCTGGAGTGAGAAATCCTGAATCCAGATAGCCTCCTGATTCTGACGAAGACGAACTTCATAGGGCTGCTCTGAAAGAACGCGTAATCCCATGTTTTCTAAAATAGGAAGTATATCGGACAAAGGAACAGGCGTTAAAGGGTTAAAGATTTTCAGATTAAAAATAGTTTTTTCAGAAATAGGAGTCTGATAAAAATCTAAAGCCATTTTACGGGTTACGGATACTTCTTCGACCTTTAAAATATCTTTTACAGCGTGTTCGGCTTTAGTTGTTTTGCGGTAATCGCTTGAAAAAGCAGTCGCGTATTTATGGGCAAGCTTTAAAGCGGCCTCATCATCAGGAAGTTTGTTATGCAGCGCTTCAGATAGGCTATCCCCCCATAAGCGTCCGGCATTTTGCAATTGCCTTTCGATCTGTTCATCAGAAGCTGTTGCGGTCTGGCCTTGAGGCACTGCAACCACATACATAACCCGCACCAAAGGTGAGTCATCAATTGTAGAATAAAAATTTGTACATTTTCCATTGAAAGATTTTTCAAGAATATCCTGAAACGTTAGTCTCAAGCGCGTTTCGAAACGTTCGCGAGGCACATAAACCAAACAAGAAACATAGCGACCAAAAGGATCACGCCTTACATATAAGGCTATTCTTTGGCGTTCTTGTAACCTTAAAATCGATAGGCATATTTTTTCTAATTGATCGACTGTAATTTGGAACATCTCATCGCGCGGATATTTTTCAAGAATATGCCGAAGTGCCCGACTATTATGCGATCCGGATTCGTAACGCGCACGGTTAATAATAATTTCTGATTTATAGCGTAAAAAAGGAATGCTGCGCAAAGATCTAGAATAGGTTACAGATGTAAAAAGACCGATGAAAAGAACTTCTCCAACAACGCGCCCTTTGTCGTCGTATTTTTTTATGCTGACAGCATCAAGGGGAACGCGCCGGTGAACGGTAGAAATGCGGTTTACTTTACTGATACTTAAAGGGGGGAGTGTTGTTCTTAGCTTTTGTAAATCAGCAGGAAGTGTTTTTTGCTGATCATTGATATAAGCAGGCTTTTTTTGATCTGCAAGAAGTCCTAAACCAGATCCTTTTACAATTTCACTTGTGACAACTTTACCTTGAGTTGACATTCTATATTCACGATAACCAAGAAAAGTAAAATTATCATCATGCATATAGTCTAGAAAATCTTTCCATTCAGATAATTCTTTAGGATCATAAGATTTTGGCGCTGTGGTAAGAAAAGTTTGTGCAGACCTGATTTTCTGCTTCATGGCCTGCCAGTCACGTGTGCTGTCTTCGACATCTTTGAGAACAAAGATAAGGTCAGTTTTTATTTCTTCAATCACCTGTTCAGCCAGAGCCCCACGAACGCGAATATGCATATGTGAAAGACGCTTCTCACCCTGATTTAAGCGCGAATGTATAAATAAATCGATAACGTAGTTTTCAGATGTTAGATAAGCAGAAACAGAATCAACTAAAAAAGCACGGTCCGTGGTCACAATATCGATCAGAGTTCCTCGTGAGTCCCACCCTTTTTTTGACGTATCGGTTATGGATGTAATTTTGATTGCGTGATGAACGCCATCTTTTAAAGACTTCATAAGCGCGTAATGAATTTGTGAAAGCGCAACAATATCTTTGGAATCAAGTTGGTTTAAATCCTCAGCGGGCACTTCGCTTAGAAAAGAGGGAATAAAATGGGATAGGTCTTTCGGAGATTTTGCTGGTAAAGCTTTAATTGCATTTTCAATTTGATTTTTGGTCATTTTTCTCACTTTACAAAAACTTTTGTCGCAAGCAGTACAGTAAAGAGATGCTTCATGAACGGCAAGTCCTTAAAAGCAAAACTGACGCTGCATTGCAAAATATAAATGGCTTTACTGAGAGTTGCATGTCAGGGAAAAACAAGAAAAACATGCGTTCCTTTTCCCAGCGTACTTTCAATTTTAATTTTACCGCCATGTGTTTCAATGATCCGCTTGACAATTGAAAGACCTATCCCTGCGCCAATAGAAATGCCTTGATCCACCTGATGTAAGGGGGGGTTACCACGCATGAAAGGTTCAAACATTTTATTGATATCTTCTGTGGCTATACCAGGGCCATTGTCTTCGATTGAAAAGCATATTTTATTTTCATGGTTACGATGACCATTAAGTGTGACATGCCCTCCGGGGGGAGTATAGGCAATAGCATTTCTTATCAGATGAAGCAGGCCTTGTTTGATACGCCTGCTATCAAGTATAGCGCGACCAAGATCAGGTGTGACAACAAGCTTCATGACAACGCCAACGCTCCGTGACCATTCAACAGTCAGATCATAAATAGATTGCAAAAGTGCAGCGCAGTCCGTATCTGTTTTATCAAGCGTTAGGTACCCTGCTTCAATCGTCGAAAGATCCAGAATATCATCAATCAGCATTGTCAGGCGTTCCGATGCTTCATGGATCGCACGGGTAAAATCAAGTTGCTTATCTGTTAATGTTCCTGATATCTGCATGCCCAGCATTTCATTAAAGCCCATAATGGCATTTAAAGGCGTTCGGAGCTGGTAAGATACATTGGCTAGAAAATCAAGTTTCAGGCGCTCAGCTGATTCAAGTGCGTCAGCTTTTTCGCGCAAAGCATTTTCAACCTGAACAGTATCAGTTACATCCCGATGTGTCACCATGACACCGCCATCTGGTAAAGCGACCGTTGACCAGTCAATTAATATTTTATCAGATCTGGAAAGTCTCCCATTGGCGTCATTTCTTGAAATAGCTTGTGAGAATAAAATATCTTTGGCAAATATCCATGATTCGACCCCGAATTTTGGCTGAAGACGTTCAACAAGCTTACTGATATGTGGATTTTCTTCTACATCTTCTGGATGAAGACTCCAAAGCTTTAAAAAAGAAGGATTCCATAGTCGCAAGCGACCATCACTTCCGTAAACGGCGACCCCTTCCCCTAGATTATCAAGGGTTTCTTTTTGAACGGCCATCAGCGTGTTCAAAGATGATTCAAGTGCCAAACGTGAGGTGACATCTTCAAAGGTCATCATCAATCCCCCCATGGGATGAGGGACAACAAGTAAACGAAGTGATACGCCATTTGGCAGGTGTAACATATCCTCATGCGTGCCAACTAAATTGCGAAATAAATCCAGCCAGCCTTGTTTATAGCGCCTGAAATCAGATTGTTCAGGCAACATTCTACGTTCACGTAATTTTTCTAGCACATCTCCAAGTTTAGGTCGCGCATTCAGCCATTGTGTTTCCAGATCCCACAATTGCGAGAAGGCTGTATTTGAAAATTCAAGCCGTTCTTCTGATGAAAACAAGGCGACAGCCGAACGCATGTGTTCAAGTAGTTCTTTGAATGCGGTTTGATCGCGGCGATGAATGCCTTCAAGCTCTTCTTCAATTGTACGGTCCAGCGCATAACCGAAAGTGATAAGCCCGCCGGGTACAGGCATTTCATGGAAATCCATCAAACGGCGTTCACCCCCGATAATAATATGGCCACGCAAATGAGAAGCTTTGCCACGTTTTAAAGATTCGTACGCAAGGGCGCGGGTATCGGTAGGGCCTTGCGCTGATGGCTTAATGGAAAGTTCAATCTGATCGTCTATTACTTTATCGGCTGTGCTTTTAACAGCTTCTGTGTAGGAAGGGTTGCACCAGATAAGACCACCAGTCTTATCCCGTAACCATAAAGGGCGTGGAAAATTATCAAGAACAGTTTTGCGAGTTTTTGAAAGCGCTTCAGTGTCTTTGATTTTTTCTTTAAGGCTTTCAATTTCGCGTCGATATTCAGAAATATCTTCTGCCCATAAAATAACAAAGGGGTCAATATCACCACTGTCTTGGCCACGCGAACCAAAAAGCCTGAGAACGCGATCGCGATTAAAGGTTTCGACATTCAGGTGAAACGCTTCTCCTGTATCGCGCAGACGGTTAACCATCGTTTCAAGCGCTGCGGCGTCTCCGGGTGTTAGTGCTTGGGCGATGTCATTGAGTGTGCGCACCGAAGGCGCCCCCAACAGCTTAAAAAAATCTGGGTGATATAATGTATCTCCATTTCTTGACCATGCAAAATACGGGAATGGCAAAGCCGCAATAAAAAGTTCCAGCCGCGCCTTGTCTGGATCCGGTTTTGATGATTTGAATAATGTTAGAAAAGACATGAAAACAGTGTAACGAAACAAACCTGTTCTGCCCAGCCACGTCTACAAAAAATCTATTTTATTTATGAAAGAATTCTTCTGCCAGAACGTCTTTGCGCGATAACTTGCCGATCATTGTCTTTGGTAGCGGACGATCACGGAATTCAATAACTTTTGGTAACTCCATAGGTGAAAGCTTATCTTGTAACCAGTTTTTCAAAAATTCGGCTGATATTTCACGCCCGGGTTTCATCTTAATCCAAGCTTTAACGATTTCACCTCGATCGGTATCGGGGATTCCTGCAACAATACATTCTTCTGTGTCGGGGTGTGAGTATATCGCTTCTTCAACATTACGCGGATACACTTTGTAGCCGTTGGTAATAATCATATCCTTGATCCGGTCAACGATATAAACAAAGCCATCTTTATCCATGATGGCAACATCACCCGTATACAAAAGGCCACCTTTTAGAACATTGGCTGTTTCTTCAGGCTTGTTCCAGTATCCTTGCATAACTTGCGGACCACGAACGCATAACTCCCCGCTTTCGCCAGAAGGCATAGGTGTTATTTTGTCTTCCGCATTTATAATCTCAACACTTGTTCCCGGTAATGGTAAACCAATTGATGCATCTCTCACGCGACCATTTAACGGATTAACGCAAACAATAGGGGATGCTTCGGTTAAGCCATATCCTTCTACAACAACGCAACCTGTATTGCGTTCAAATGATTTCTTCACCTCCACAGGAAGTGGAGCGCCGCCCGAAATACAGTAACGTAAAGATGATAGGTCAAAGTTTTTTAATTTTGGATGGTTGTTAATAGCATTGAAAATAGCAGGAACGCCCATAAAAAGCTGGGGCTTTTTTTTATCAATTAATTTTAACGTCGCTTCCAGTTCAAAGCGTGGCAAAGCAACAATTTCAAACCCAAGGCGTACAGAGAAATTCATAACAGCCGTCATGGCAAAGACATGAAAGAAAGGGATGACGCCAAGCATTTTTTCTTCGCCAGGTTTAGAATTTGAAAACCATAAAATTGCCTGCTCAGTGTTCGATACAATGTTTTTATGGCTTAACATGGCACCTTTTGGGGTGCCAGTTGTGCCGCCTGTGTATTGTAACAAGGCCAAATCATCATCATGAACAGGGACGCTATCGGGTTTGCCATCATTATTCAAAAGATCTGCTAAATGGATGTGATGCAGATCGTAAGGGATATCCGATAAATCTTTACTTTTAAAAAGTTTAAAAAGAATATTTTTTGGGAAAGGCAGAATGTCAGGGAAGGGGCATATGATTAATTTTTTGAGATCTGTCTGGTCAAGCATCTTGATCATTTTTTCATACAGCATTTTTAGATCTGCAAGAACCATCATCTCGCATCCAGAATCAATAATTTGATGTTTGAGTTCGCGTTCCGCATAAAGGGGATTAAAATTAACGATTACTGCGCCTATACGTGCCAGTGCGTAATAAGCAATAACGTAGTAAGGCGTGTTGGGCAAAAAAATACCAACCCGCATTCCTTTTTTTACGCCGTTAAGCTGAAGCCCTTTGGCAAATCGGCCAACTTGATCGTCTATCTGCGCCCAAGTCCATTTTTTTCCAAGAAAATCAAAAGCAGGATGATGAGGAAACTTTTCGCGTGTTTCCCGCATCATGTCATAGATCGGGCGTGATCGCATGGGGCTATCCCATTGAACGCCATCGGGATAGCTTGAGATCCATGGCTTTGATATTTTTTCTTGCATCAACATCCCCCAACAAGCACTGCGAGCTTATGGCAAAACCCTATGGTGCAGTGCACATAACCCTTTGATATGTTTGTCTATTCAGTATAACTCAACGGGGTAAATTTGTCATTGCCCTTTGAAAGGCCATCAGGCCTTTTTAAAAAGACAAACGCTTCACTGTATTGATCTGGCCTAAAGCAGATATTTTTTCAAAAACGTCATCGGGTATAGGTTGATCGATAGAAACAAGTGAAACCGCAACCCCGCCTTCAGCGACGCGGCCAAGTCGGAAATCGGCAATATTGATTTTTGCTTGTCCTAACAAAGTGCCAAGTCCGCCAATCATACCGGGTTTATCATCGTTGCGGATAAATAGAATATTTGGGGTTAGTGCTGCTTCAATTGGAACACCATCAATATTTATGATACGGCCTTGTGCGTTTGCAAACAGCGTTCCTGTCAAAGATGTTGTGCCATTCTTTGTGTGTGCAATGAGCTTAATTGCGGTTTGCAAGTCGCACTCATCTATTTTAATTTCTGCCACAGCCATTTTACGCGCTTTTGCAATCTCTGGCGCGTTGACCATGTTGACGGAGTCAGAGTTTACCCCAAGTAAGGCTGACAAAATGCACGCCGTTAGCGGACGGATATTCAGCTTGGATACCTTGCCCTGATATTCGATATCCAGGCGGTCGATGCTGATTGTCGTTATCTGTCCTAAAAAACTTCCCAGCTGGGTAGCAAGCCCCATATAAGGTTTAAGCCTGGGAGCGTCTTCTGCTGAAATAGAGGGCATATTGACAGCATTTGATATAGATCCAGCTAAAAGAAAATCAGACATCTGTTCTGCCACTTGTATTGCCACATTCACCTGTGCTTCAGATGTGGAAGCGCCCAGATGGGGCGTGCAGATTACGTTCGGGTTATTAAATAAAATATTATCTTTGGCGGGTTCCACTTCAAAAACGTCTAAGGCTGCACCTGCGACCTGCCCACTATCAAGAGCTTCTTTGAGGTCTTTTTCAACAATCAGTCCACCCCGCGCGCAATTAACAATACGCACGCCTTTCTTGCATTTCTTTAAAGCAGCAGCATCAATAATATTGCGCGTCTGATCTGTAAGAGGGGTGTGCAGTGTTATAAAATCAGCCCGGGCAAATAATGTATCCAGATCGACTTTTTCAACTCCTATTTCAAGGGCGCGTTCATTGGTCAGGAAAGGATCAAAGGCAATAACGGTCATCTCAAGCCCGCGCGCGCGCGAGGCGACAATTGAGCCGATATTACCGCATCCGATAATACCGATAGTTTTGCCGTAAAGTTCCACGCCCAAAAAGCCGCTTTTTTCCCATTTGCCTGCATGGGTTGAAGCATTCGCCTGTGGGATTTGCCGTGCGAGCGCCATCATCATAGCGAGCGCATGCTCTGCTGTTGTGATCGAATTTCCAAAAGGCGTATTCATCACAACAACGCCTGCAGCTGTTGCGGCTTTGACATCGATTGTATCAACACCTATTCCTGCCCGCCCGATCACCTTAAGGCGCCCAGGGTTTTCAAGGCATTGTGCGTTTATTTTGGCAGATGATCTGACGGCAACTCCGTCATAGTTTGGAATCGCCGCTTTTAGCTCATCAGGGGTTAGGCCGGGCTTAATATCTACCTCAATATCACGGGATTTGAATATTTTTTCTGCCAGCGCATCCATTTTATCTGCAATGAGAACCTTGACCATGACCATCCTTTTTGTTGATGATCCGAATTAGCAGTTTTTTGCAGTGCAGAAAAGATGATTGAAGGGTTTAGCGTGATAAAATCCCCAAAAACAGTGATGATTACAGGGGCTTCAAGTGGCCTGGGGGCCGCTTTGGCAAGATATTATGCTAAGCCCGGGGTTGTTTTGTGTCTTCAGGGGCGAGATGCCGAAAGGCTTTCAAAGGTGGCGCAGGAATGTGAAGACCTTGGCTCAACCGTTCACACAGCTCTTATCGATATTCGCGCCCGCGATGTGTTTTTTCATTGGGCACAGGGTCTCGATCATAGGTTTCATATTGATTTATTGATCGTGAATGCGGGTATTTCTGCAGGTAGCGCTGGAATTGAAGGGTTTGAGGCAATAGCGCAGGCATATCAAATTTTTGAAACCAATCTAACAGGCGCACTTATAACAATTGATCCTGTTTTAACGGGTATGGTTAGACGCGGGCACGGGCAGATCGCTCTTGTTGCCTCTATGGCTTCTTTTTTAGCTTTACCCGGCGCTCCTGCATACAGCGCTTCAAAAGCGGCTTTGCGACTTTATGGGGAAGCTTTAGGAAGCCAGCTCCTATCCAAAGGTATAGGTGTGAGTGTTGTTTGCCCTGGTTTTATAAAAACCCCGATGACGGATGTGAATGATTATTATATGCCATTTATGTTATCTGCTGAAAAGGCGGCACACATTATTTCAAAAGGGCTATCACAAAAAAAAGCTTTGATTGTTTTTCCCAAACGAATGTTCGTTCTGGTTTGTATTATTGCTGCACTGCCTCAATATTTACGACAACTATTACTTCGTCGCGCTCCGGCAAAAAAATCGTTCACAAATTGAAATATAATTACTTTTAATTTCCTTTGTGATATAATTATGCATGAAGTGAAGATACATAGTTGCGAGAAAATATCTTGTATGCTTCTTCACTGTTCTGGTCCCGAGGGGGGATCTACATAATTTTTTTAGGTTTGTAAGTTGGATCCGGAAGAAGTTCAAAAAAACTGCACTGAAGTTGTGAGCCTTATGAAAACGCTTGCCAATGACAAGCGTTTGCATATTTTGTGCGCGATATGGCGCAAAGAAATGAGCGTAGGCGATTTAGAAGAAATTGTAGGGTTATCACAATCTGCTTTATCACAGCATCTGGCAAGGCTGCGGCGCGAAGGTACTGTGAAAACAAGGCGTGATGCGCAAACAATTTATTATTCCATCGAATGCGAGAAGGCAAAAAAAATGATGGAAGCAATTTATAACATTTATTGCATGGATTATATTGAAACGCAGAAAAATTCATCTACTACCTGATCTGCCGTTATAGAATCAATATTTTTTGCACTTATGCATTTTGAATTAGCGCCAAGTGGCCCATGTTTTTGTGGGTTACTTCCATACCCGGTTGAAAAAATCATTAAAGTTTTGCATCCTGTCACAGATAAAAGATGCATAGGCCCTGTGTCATTTCCAATTGCGCCTGCTGCTGCGTGGCCCAGTGCAGCAATATCGTAAAGATTAGTTTGGCCTGTAAGGTTTTTTGCAAATGGGCAGGCAACGCTAATTTGATCGATGATATCTTTTTCAGCGTGGGTACCAATAAGGACAGGCGTTTTATTTTTTGATTTCAGCTTATGGCATAATTGAATATAACAATCTGCAGGCCAGCGCTTTTCAAGGCGATTTGGTGCACAGCCAGGCACAATTAGAATAAAATCAGACTCTAGATTGAATTTAGAAATATCACTTTTCATCCATTCAAGGGAATCAATCGTAACATCTTTCAAGCCCGCCATCTCAAGCGTTTGTCGATGTCCATCAAAAGCCTTGCCAGCATTGCGTAATTTTGAAGCATTACGATGAGATGCCCCAAACGCTGCACCAACCCACTGAGGACGACAAGGGGTCATCAGCCATAAATAAAACTGTGTTCGATCATTATTCTGAAGATCGTAAACCCTTGAGAAAGTAGCCCCGATCAGGCCTTTGCGTAATTTTAAAAGGCCAAATAGATCATAGAATTTTGGGCGGTTATCAACCCATACATCATCAAAATAGCTGCAATCTTGTCCCATTTTTACAAAGGGTGGTGTTGTTAGTAAGGTAATATGTGCAGACGAATGGTGCTTCCGGATAGCTGCCATAGGTCCAAGAGCTTGAATAAAATCACCAAGCGCAGAAAGCTTAATAACAAGAATTTTTTCTTGTGTCATGCCGTAAACTGAAAGGAACGAGGGTTGTCAGGTATATGTAATAATTTTTCTACAAGAAGTTCATTATAGACACGCAGTGTATCGGCAGTCATACGATCTTTTGAAAAACGTACAGACGCGTTTTCAATAGCACGTAAGGCAATATGCTCTTTTATTTCTTGTGACATATTTAAAACATCTTGAATTTTATCAGCCAGCGCTTTTGGATTATAAGGTGGTACAAGCCAGCCCGTTTCTCCATCTGTTATTGTTTCGCGGGCGCCGCCATGGGCTGTGGCAATAATAGACCTTCCCATCGCTTGTGCTTCGACTGGGATGCGCCCAAATCCTTCTGGTTCGATGGAAGCCGATACAATAATTTCAGCCAGCATATAGGCCGCAGGCATATCAGCGCAGTGCTCAACAATGCGTACGCGTCCATCGAGATTTTTTTCGGTAATCAAGTTGTGTAGCTCTTTTGTATAATCAGTTCGGCCCTGGTCAGACCCTATAATCAGACCAAAAACATCTGTGCGGTTTAGTTGGGAAAGCGCATCTATAAAGATATGATGCCCTTTCCATCGCGTCAGACGTCCCGGCAGCATGATGACATGCATACCTTCAGGAATACGCCAAGTGTTTGAAAGTTTTATCATGCGTTCAGGGGTTACGTTTGCTGGATGAAATTTTTCAATCGGTATTCCACGTTGAATAGTTCTGATCAGCTTTTCATCAATCATATAATTTGCTTTTAGGTAGTGTGCGACAAAATCTGATATAGCAATAACACGCGCACCTTTTGTCATGATGCTGTTATAAAATTTTTTAAAACGATTTTTAAATTTGTAAGGAGCATGGCAGGTTGTTATGAACTGGGCTTGCGTACCCCTTACAGCCATGAAAGCTGACCAGGCGGGTGCTCGGGATCTCACATGAACAATATCGATTTTATAGTCACGAATAAGAGCGCGAATACGCCTTATATTAAAAATCATAGTAAAAATATTCTTTGAATGCATGGGCATATCAATATGTTTTGCACCTACGCGTGTCAGTTCATGTATGCGTGCACCTTGATGAGAGACAACAAGCGCGGTGCCGCCAGCTTTGCAAATAGCTGATGCCACATCAATGCAGCCTTGTTCTGCGCCACCGGGCCCAAGTGAAGGTATGATTTGTAAAATGACAGGCGATTTTTGTTGCATTAGGGCTTCAAAATAAGCGGCATCGGCTTTATAAACAAGCCATGACAGTGCAATTTTTAAAAAGACCAGATAGGCCCGATATAGCCTTTAAACATAGCATTTTAGCGCAAACTGCCCTTCCAACCGTTGTTTTTCTTGGCGGCTTCAAATCGGACATGGAGGGCAATAAGGCACAGTGGCTTGACTATTATTGCCAATCACGCGGGCAACCTTATTTACGTTTTGATTATTCGGGCCATGGTATGTCGGGCGGGTTGTTTGAAGACCAAACCATATCACTTTGGGCGCAAGATGCTCTTTGCGTTATTAAAAAATGCGTTTCAGGCCCTTTAATTTTAATTGGGTCATCTATGGGGGGCTGGATATCGCTTTTAATCGCACCACAGTTAGAAGACAGATTATTCGGCCTGATAGGTGTTGCTGCCGCCCCTGATTTTAGCGTTGATATTCGAGCTGAGATGACTTCTAAAAATCATCAGGATCTAACACAGAGTAACTATTTTGTTATTCCTAATGGTTATTCTTCGCAGCCATATAAAATTACTCGTACGTTTCTTGATGATGGGGATACATGTTGTGTTTTGAGGAAGAAAAATACTCTAAAAACAAAGCTGCGACTTTTGCATGGCCAGCAAGATGAAGATGTTGATTGGCAAAAAGCGCTTCTTATTCGTCAGTCATATCCGCTATGTGATACGCGTATTATTTTTATTGATGATGGCGATCACAGGCTGTCACGTTCTGGTGATCTTGGAATATTGGGTGCGATGATTGAAGATCTCAGCTCTGGCGGCGTCTAAAACGTAAAAAGTCTGGCTTATTGGCATCTTTTTCAACTTTATTTTGGATAGGATTATCACCTTTATATCTAAAAGGCCCTCGTTTTAGTGATTTTAGGATAAACAAACTTAAGTAGAATAACCCTGCTAAAGTGGCAAAACTAGGCAGAGCAGATAATTTTAAAATAGGTATAAAAACTGAATCCATTATAGATTTTCCTACCAGTCCCTGAAAAGCCAAAAGGTTTCCCGGTGCATAACGGTCAATCAAATAACCGATATCGCTTAATCGGAAAGGCTGGCTGGTGATATAAGCTATGTATCCATCATGAATACCCACGCCCAGTGTGGGCAGGAATACAAGTACACAAATAAGGCCTAAATGCTTGTTCATATTGATATTTTACATGTAAACAAGCTTAAGAAGAAGGTCTTTTATGGCTCTTTACCAAGGCTTGAAATTTTTCAGATATGCTGCTAACAGTTTGGCCCTGTTAGGCTTTTTCTAGGTGGTCAGTTGTCTGTGTTTCAAGACATGTGTTGTGATTATTTCTAGTTTGTTTGGCAAAATTATTAATGTAGACAGGTGGCCGCCCGTGCGCGAAAGCGCATAAGTAAAAGGTGCGCGAAAGCGCATAAGCAAAAAGCGGTTTCTTGTAATTGAATATGGACAGGTGGCCGAGCGGTTGAAGGCGCACGCCTGGAAAGTGTGTATAGGTTAACCCCTATCGCGGGTTCGAATCCCGCCCTGTCCGCCATTAATATATTTCTTCTAAATTTTATGGATAGAATAATGATAAGAGCCGCTCTTAAGGAAGATCAAAATAAAATTTTATCCCTAGCTGGTGTGATCGGGCTTTTTGAATCTGAAGAAATACAATCTGTTGAAGATCTTTTCAAAGGCTGGGCACAAGGGCAGCTTGGAGAGAGCCCAAAATGGATTGTTTTTCAAGAAGGTGAAGCAATTATAGGCACTGCTTATTATGCGCCAGAGCAATTTGCTGATGGTACGTGGAATGTTTATTTTATTGGAGTTCATCTTGATTACCAACGCAGTGAAGTAGGTAGCAAGATGATGCGATATATTGAAGAAACACTGGCGCATGATGATGTACGTGTATTGCTCGTTGAAACCTCAAGTCTTCCCAATCTTATGAAAGCAAGGAATTTTTATAACAAGCTAGGCTATGATCAGGAAGCTCGAATTCGTGAGTTTTATAAAGCAGGCGAGGATAAAATTATTTTTCGAAAAGCAATTTCTTAAAGGCCCAAGGTCTAAATTAAATAAACGAACACAGAGATTATAAAAACTTCAGTCATAAATTGATGAACTTTTATAGACCGCTATGCGTTAGCTGTTTATAAAAAGGAGTTTTAAGATGAAGAACTATAAAGTAATTCTTTCGATAATTATGGCTGTTCTGATAAGCCCTCTATCTGCGTGCGGTGATACTAGAGGTGAGCGCGCTTTAAGCGGCGGCGGCATTGGCGCAGGCGTTGGGGCAGTTACAAGCAAAAAACAAATTGATCTTGATAAGTGATAGAAAACGAATAGCAAAATTCATTCAAAAATGATTTTGATATGAGGGCTTATAGAGTTCATATAGCCCTCTTCGTGTAAAGCCAGCGATGCCAGGTACGGGCGTCTATGAAATTCAGAGAGATAAATGGGGCTGGTCGTTATTTTCAGGGATTGAAGCCCGTGCAGTTGCGCATGATATTTTTCTCGATGGAAACAGTTTTGCAAAAAGCTATAGCGTAGAAAAGAAACCCTTTGTATACGATGCAAACGCAGGTGTTGCTTTTACATACAATAATACAAGGGTAAGTTAAGCTCTGGTTCACCTGCTTCTAGTACCGCAGATTTTCTTAAAGATACATTGATACGCGCACGTAAGACATCTGTATTGAAAGGCTTGAACACATAATCATCAGCCCCCATATTTAAACCATCAATTACTTCTTTATTACTATCTTGCTCTGTTACGATAATAATAGGGACCTGAGACCAATCTTTTATTGATGTAATAATGTCTTTTCCGCTCATGTCTGGAATTTGCATGCTGAGAAGCAGAATATCAGGCTTTAAAGAAACACAGAGCGCTACGGCATCTTTTCCTTTTGTACATTCCACTACTTTGAATTCATTTTTATCTAGTGCGATATCAAGGATTCTGTATGTCAAAGAATCATCATCTATAACAAGAATGGTATTTTTTATTTCTCAATCATCGCCTGAAAATTAAAAGTGCTAACAACATCAATTTATAGCTTATTCTACGACCCTTTTATACTCATAAAATGGATTACAACTAAAAAATGACAATGTTATCAATTTTATTTATTAAAATAAGGATTTGATTATTATAAGTCTTGTAAGAGATCAACAATCTTCTTTTTAACAAGGTCGTATTCTAGCCAAGGCAGGAAGTGGTTGCGCCCTTCTAGCATAACAATATCTGTTTTAGCATTTGTCATCATGCGCTTAGCGTAGTCTGCGTTTTTTGGAGGGACCAGCCCATCTTGATCACCTTGAAGCACAATAACCGGCAAGTCGATGGTTTTAAGCTTATCTTTTTGCTGTTCCAGCTGGCTTTTAAGGGGAATAATTTCCCGATTTGTAACATCAATCTCGGAAGGTAGTATCCATCGTACGGCGCAAAAGTTTGCAAGCCGTTGGTACCACATTATCTTCTCCAGATCAGGATCAATTGAAGGGGCAAGCAAAAGAAGTCCCGCGATTGATTTTTTATCATCAATGGCCATTTGAACAGCTACAGGCCCGCCAAAGGAATGTCCTACAACAATATAACGTTTTTCTGGGCCTATTTGTGTTTGCACAGCTTCGCGTATCAACCTTGATTGTACGGCAAGGCTTATTTCTGGTTTACCATTTTCTGAAGTGTCATAGCCCGGGCGATTTACTGCAACCAGGTTATAACTGCCTGACAAATCAGTATCATCAAGATAGCGCTTCCAGGCTTTCCAGTTTCCCGGAGCGCCGTGTAAAAAAACAATTGTATTTACTTTATTTTCTTTCCCCGATTTTAGCGCCGGGCAATAAACGCCTCCTAATTTGCGCTGTTCAGCTGATACATAGTGAAAATTCTTGCATTTTGAATTGGTCAGAGGGTCGTTGTTACGGGCCGTACTAAAAGGTGGTTCGCATCCAATCAGATACCCTGTCATTAAAGTAAGCAGGGTAGGGCGTAAAATTTTCATGATTCTTGATCTCTGTATTTGAAAATTAATCATGCGGCGCAAACAACAGGTATGTTATAAGCAGGCCAGTAATTCATGCGGTTTTTTCCGACTGCAGGAAGGGTAATTTGGGTTATGCTGGTTGTGTGTGTTGCAGGTCTTTTGACCCAAACACCGTAGGCCTCTTTCCCTTTTTCTTGATGAAGATGGAAGCTTGGCACAGTTTGCATGGATTGAAAGGAACTGAAAGATGCGCCTTGTCCTAGCCAGCGTTCATAAATCATCTGTCTATAAGCAAGCACATCTTGTTCTTCCCAGGATGATGAACTAACCATCATCCATTCCGTTTGCGGAACACTGTGATGCGTCAGTGTTTTGCAATCCCAACTTACATGAATGATATTGTTATGATATCCAACCACAAGGCGAAAACCTGCAAAAGAGGTTAAATCCATTTCTTGTATGGCTTTCAGTGGGTCATTTTGTGTGAGAAGAAAAGGTATTATCATGCCGCGTGATATGAGTGATTTAATACCTTCAGAAGGTTTCACAGTGTAATGATTAAGAAGGCAGGCCCAATGATTATCAAACCTAATGCCGATCCAGGTGCCGCCACCTTCCTCATCTTTTGGCGCAAGAATATCAAAATTATTCCAGTTTGCAGGTGGAGATTCAGCTTTGCGGCCAGAACGCTCATCACGATTCATGGTAATCAAGGTATTTTTTTCACTGCGCTGTATTGTCAGCGTACACATTGTTTATGAAGCTGCCGATGAAGTTTCAGTTTTTTGGCGATACATATAAGTTGCAACCGAAACACCAATATCACCAGACGGTTTTTTGCCCTGTTGCTCTAGAAGCATACGTACAAGCGCAATATGATGCGTGGCATGCTCTATAACAAAGAGTGCTTCCCGACCAAGGCTGGTTGTAAAATTCATTTTACATGAATTAATTGAAGGTGTTTCGCGCAATGTATAAGATAATGAATGGTCTGTTGAGCTGAGAATATTTTTTAAAGTTGAAATTGTATTCTCAAGTTCTTGTAAAGCTGCAATTGGGCTTTGTTCATAAAGTGGATTGCGCTTGCGTGCCTCATAATCAATAACACCATTTTGCGTACCATGTACAAGTGCTTGAATAAATTCTAAAAGATGTCTGATATGTGCGCCAATTGAGCTGCCATGGGCTGTTGAACAATAGTCTTCCGGTGTTAGGCCACTAAGCGCTAATGAAATTTCTGACTGCACGGTGTTTAGGGCGCAAAATAAGGGTGGCTGATCATCTTGTTGGTAAGCAGTCTTTATGTTTTCAGCAAGGGCTGCGGCTGTATTTTGCATGGTTTTTCTCCGGTATTATTGAATAGATATTTTTAGTTTAATGCGTTTGTGGATAGACTTTTGTTAATGATTTCTCGTTCCTGTAGGCTTGCCACAAGCCTTTTATATTAAGACCTTTAAAGCCGAGTGCTTTGTTTGCTGCGCCAATTTTCCACAGTAAATTATACTGCGCAATGACATCGCGCCAAGCATGCATCAAGGATGTTCGACTATCCCAGATGTGCGTCACTTCTGCTCCAGCACCATTAATTTCTATGATTTTAAACTCGGGGTATCCTTTTTGAATTCTCTCAAAATCATCAAAACGAATATCGTAACGGCCAAAATAAAAATTTGGAATTTTCTTTGATATGGTATCAAACATTTTTTCCATTTCTGGCGTAATATTATCATTTCCATTGCGGAAAATGGTTCCTTTTGAGTGATTTCCCGCGAAGGCCAGCCGAACTCTTTCACCACTTTTGGGTACGGTATTTAATTGTTGTGAGAATCTTTTTAAATAAATTTGAGGCAATTGACCTGCGCGTGGGTCATTTTTAATCAGATCTTGTAAGCTCGATGTGCCATTGCCAGTGACATAAGGGAAATATTTGAGCGTGAGTGACAAAATGCGGCCATTTTGCTGACCCGGCTCACGCACATAAAAAACACCAGCTTCCCCTTCGCAAGAAACCATGTTTTGTAAAATGACGTCTGCACCCATAGGAAAGGTTTTTAAGTAGTTTGTAAGATGGTCTTTTGTATAAATAGGCTGCACACCAGCGCCCCGGCATCCCATATCAGGCTTTGCAACAACCGGAAAAAACACCCCTGCCCTCTCCATTTCCTGTGTGGCTTTTTGTGTTTCTTGTTCTGATGAATCGGTGCTTACATTAAATTTTATGAAAGGCGAAATTAAATCCCCAATATAGGTGCTAGCCATGGATAGAATTTGTGCTTTTGATTCACCACAAAAGCCGCCAGCCGTAAAACTTGGATTTGAATAAGTGGGTAAAGTCAGCCCTCCATAACGAAGGCTGAAAAATAAAATACATACAGAAACAGGGGCATAAAAAATATAAGTAGGCCAGAATTCAAAGAAGCTGAGAGGTTGGTCACCCATAACCAGGGGCGGAAGATTGGCCGGACGGTAAGGCCGATCGGTTGTTGTTGCCGACACGGGTATAGAATTTTCGATTGATGAGGTGCTTGATTCAGACATTATACTTTACGCGGCAAAAAGCTGATAAAAGGACGTAAAAGAAAAAATATAAGGGGTAATAATAACCAAAACGGAGAAATATTCAATTTTGTTTCAACAAAATGGAGCAAGCTAGCCCCACCAAATAAAATAAAAGCGGTCCATAAAGCTACTGATGTCAGGATGACAAGGCTGAAAGAGATCATGGAGACACGCATCAGCCCCGCAGCTAAAAACGTGGGTAAACGAGAAGCGGGGATAGCGCGTGAAATTAAAATCATAGGCCATAAGCGGCGGCGCAAATTTGTAACAGCGTTTGTAACAGAAGGTTTTTGTATCAAATTCTTTACAAGAACCAGACGATTGAGCCATCGGCCTGTGCCATATAAAAGTAAGTCACCCGAAACAATTCCGCCGTAAAGTCCTATAAAAACCGGTAGTATCAGAACAGGGTCATGATGTATGACGGCTATACCAATAAATAAGGCAATATCTTCAAATAATAAACTAAACGCGCCAAGGGCTAGCGCTAGCATGATAGGGGATAGGACCCAATAGGTCATTGGGTCAAACCAGTTCAGGTTGCTTAAAAAACTAAAATCCATATTAAGGCCAGGCACAAGGCCCAATAAATATTAAAACAAATTTATTAACTGTTACTATGAATAAACAAATATTTGTAACATTTGTTTATAACGCTTATTTTTTAGGCGAAGGAGTCAACACGTCAAGGATGTAGGTGCGTTCTCTATATAATAAAATAGCAGCGCTGATCCAGACACCACAAGCAAGGGCAAATAACAATCCGCCATCGCCTTGTACTTCAACTCCAAGGGGCGTGAACAGGTGAAAGAAAATAGCACCCGAAATTATAGCAAGCGCAACAGCCGCACCAAAAACACGCAAAATAACACGGCCAGAGATAAGCGCAGCTATGAGGCTTAAAGAAGAAATAAGCTCTAAGCT
Source organism: uncultured Pseudobdellovibrionaceae bacterium (assembly GCA_964648505.1). Classification (GTDB taxonomy): domain Bacteria; phylum Pseudomonadota; class Alphaproteobacteria; order Micavibrionales; family Micavibrionaceae; genus CAZYMI01. The sequence continues at coordinate 99,672 of CAZYMI010000003.1, read as the reverse complement.
TCCAATTACTTTAGCACTAAAAATACCGCCCGGGACGAAAAGACCATCAGTTAGAAAACCGGCAGCCCAAGAGTCCAACGTTGCAAAAATATACTGAGTTTCTGGCGCATCAGAAAATTTATAAAATAAAGACTGAACAAAAACGATAGCGATATAAACCGATAAAGCGGCTGCAATTTTATCAAACTTTCTGATCTGCTTGTAAACGCAGGTTTCACCTGTGGATGCTGATTTGTTCATATCTTGATCCGTCATTTTCATCTGGTCTTGCATTTTTTGTCTCGTTTGTTATGGGTCGGAAATAGAAGGCTGGCCCTTAGTTTTGGGCCAGCCCGGCATGACGATCTTATTTTACAAGGCCCGGCCAGTTAGCATTAGCTTTGTTGATGTAGGCATCTTTATCTTGAAGCCATGTATTTTGAATATCTTTATCATAATTAAGATAAAGTTTTCCACCATCAATGGTGTAAGCCAACGGGTCAGATGACACGAGAGCATTTTTTTCGCCTACTGCATAAGCGCAATATCCGCCATATTGTGGTGCGTATTTCTCAGGGTTAGCTTTAAAAAGATCAAGATTTTCCTGATTGCTGAAAAGCCATGTTGCGCCCTTATACTCTGTTTTGAATTTTGAGCTGCCTCTAACGGGTTTGCCACCAGCAAAATAAGAAACAGTATCGTAACCACCCACAGCATTACTGCTAAAAGTGCCGGTATAAATAGGGGAATTTGCTGCATGCGCAGAAGAAGATAAGAAAAATGGCAGGGCCATTGCAAAGACAGCAAAAGCGATGTGGGCAAACTGAAGTTTCATAAAAGGTGTCCTTTCAAAATGAAGATAAGCGAAAGCACTTTAGTCTGTAAACATAGTTTTATTCAATATAAAAACTTGTTTATAATTAGATTTAAATGCTGGTTATAGTACTCAAGTATCAGCCAATAGGTTACAGTTTTAATAAATTATTTTATTATGACAACTATTATTCTAATATAATAGCGTGTTGCTTAGACTTATAGAAGTAGGAGCCAAAAAGTAAACTAAGCTTTAGAAGAATGTAATAATGTTTATTTTTAGGCACAGGTTCGTTTTTAAAAGTTACTTTGGAAAATTTGAATGAAAACACCAGAAACACCGCGTGTCACAATTATAACGCCGACATATAACCGCGAAGACTATATATGTGAGACAATCGATAGTGTTCTTGCACAAACATATTCCAATATTGAGTATATTATTCTTGATGATGGTTCAAAAGATAATACAAAAAAAGTCATTGAGAAATATAAAGATAAGTTCGTTTATTACTATCATGACAATATAGGTGAAACGGCAACGGTTAATAAAGGTTTCAAACTTGCAGCAGGCGATATTATCTGTGTGCTTAATTCAGATGACCCTTTTTTTACAAACGATGCTGTAGAGCTTTCAGTAAAAGCCTTGGTTGATAATCCAGATAAGCTTATGGTTTATCCAGATTGGGTCGAGATTGATACACATGGAAGAGTTATAAAAGAACATAAATTGCCTGAATATAATCTTGGAAACATGCTCAAAGATGTTTCAGTAACAATAGGTCCTGGGGTATTTTTCAAAAAAGCTGCTTTTGATGTGATAGGGTTAAGGGATCAAAGTTTAAAATATACGGGCGATCTTGATATGACATTTAAATTCGCAGCTCTCGATGGAATGGTACATTTGCCTTTATTTACTGCCACCCATCGGGTGCATGGAAAATCAGAAAGTGCCCTCTCCAAGGGGGCGGACATGGCCAAAGAGGTGATGAGATTTTGTTATCAGTATATTGATCATCCTGAATCGAGCATTTCTTCTAACGAAAAAGCAAAGATTTTTGCTCAATGGTATTTTAGTGTAACTCATTTTTTAAAATATCCGAGAGATAAAATTGAGTTTTATAAAAAAAGTTTCATGATATCTCCTCAATATTTTCTATTGTTTATTTTAAAAAGATTCTATCAATTTGGGTGTCATTCTTTTTCAAAAATCTTTAAATGAAAATTATTTTTGCAATTAAAACTCTCGCACATTCAGCAGGCGGCGCTGAAAGACTGACTGTTGATCTTGCAAATAAGCTGCATGATCGCAATCATGATCTTGCAATTCTAACTTTAGATCAAAGAAGTGAAAAAAGTTTTTATAAGGTTAATCAGCATATTCATATATTTAACTTAGCTCACAATAATAAAGATCAAAAAACATCGTGGACGAGTATACCGTGTATTATCTGGAAAATTCGGCAGACAATTTGTGCGCATAGGCCAGATATTGTTGTGGCTTTTATGCACAGTATTTTTGTGCCCTTGCAGATAGCTCTTTTAGGCACTGGTATTAAAGTTATTTTCAGTGAACATACCGTTCCACAGTATTACAAGAAAAAAATTATAGAATTCTGGGCAATGAATTTAATGTGCATATTTGTGGATTCAATCACAATCGTTTCACAAAGAATTAAGAATCTTTACCCTGCGATCATGAGAAATAAAATGCATATTCTTTCGAATCTTGTGCAATCAAATTTTGTAAAATCCGATGTTGCGGGCCCTGAAAATCAGCAAAAAATAATCTTGGCAGTAGGCAGGCTGGTTGCTTTGAAAGAATACGCACTTCTTATTGATTCGTTTTCAATATTGGCAAAAAATCACCCTGATTGGGATTTGAAAATTATTGGCGAGGGGCCAGAGAGAAAAAACCTCGAACAAAAAATTATAGAACATAACCTTCAAGATAGAATATTTTTATCTGGCGTTTCACACGAAATGGATGAGGAATACATAAAGGCGCAAATTTTTGTGCATCCCTCGCGTTTTGAGAATTTTGGCCTTGTCTTGGCAGAAGCGTTAACACACGGACTTCCCGTGCTAGGCTTTGCTGATTGTACTGGTATTAATGAACAGATTATTGATGGTCAAAATGGGTTTTTGGTGCGTGAGCGGACTGCGCAGGCTTTATCCGCAGCGCTCGAAAGATTGATGAGTTCAAAAGATATACGTTTACAGCTATCAGCAGGGAGCGCGCAGTCGGCAAAAGAATTCTATCATGATGATGTTTTACTTCGATGGGAAGAATTTTTACTAAGCCGTATCGAACAGCATTTGTAACTTTATGACCAGGTCAGTCTTTATAAAAATGTAAAATTAATCAGTATTCATAATAAATAATTATATGTAAAAAATTATATAAATATAATTGTTTTTTTTAAATTGGGCACTACCGGATGATTTTTAAGTCATAGACCACTGGTATGGCTGTGGGATTCACGTTAAGACAGGCATTATGACGCTTCATTATAAAGCTCTTTTCGAGCAAAAAATCGATATTTTAAAAACTTCAGGCAATTATCGGCGCTTTGCTGATATTGAACGCGTTGCAGGGCAATATCCTAAAGCCATTTACCGTCCTTGTAATTACACACAAATGCCTGTCACCGTTTGGTGCAGTAATGATTATCTGGGCATGAGCCAAAATGCCAAAGCGATAGAAATATTTTGTGAGAGCGCCCAAAAATATGGTATTGGCGCTGGCGGAACACGCAATATATCAGGCACATCCCACGAACATATTTTACTTGAAGAAACAATTGCCAAATTACATGCGAAAGAAGCGTCGCTTGTTTTTTCTTCTGGCTATGTTGCAAATCAGACCTCGCTCATGACGCTTGGTAAAATAATGCCGGATTGTATTTTTCTTTCTGATGAAAAAAATCACGCCTCTATTATTCAAGGTATTCGTCATAGCGGCTGCCGGAAGTTAATTTGGCGGCATAACGATGTTGATCATCTTGCGCAACTTCTTCAGGACATGCCTAAAAATACACCTAAAGTTATTGTGCTTGAATCGGTTTACTCAATGGACGGTACAATCGCTCCTTTAGGTCAGGTTGTAGCTTTGGCGTCTGAATATCAGGCGCTGGTTTATCTGGATGAAGTTCATGCTGTGGGGTTATACGGCTCCAAAGGTGCCGGTATAGCGCAGCGTGATGGCCTGGCCGATCGTATTGATTTTATTAACGGTACGCTGGGTAAGGCTTATGGGGTTATAGGCGGTTATGTTGCAGGTGATCATGTAATGATCGACGCTATTCGAAGTTATGGCTCCGGGTTTATTTTTACAACATCACTTCCGCCGGCTGTGTGTGCTGCAGCACGTACGAATATAGAATATTTAATGACGAAAGATGACTTGCGTCATCAGCATCAAAATCGTGTCAGAAAATTGAAAAGTGAACTTTTGCGCGCGGGCATTCCCCATCTAGAAACGCCAAGTCATATTATACCTGTGATTGTTGGGGATGCAGCTTTGTGCCGTAAAATGACAGATATGCTTTTATACAGTCATAATATTTATGTTCAGCCGTTAAATTACCCAACTGTGCCATGGGGCACAGAACGTATGCGGTTAACGCCATCGCCTTTTCATTCGGATCAGGATATCGCCTATCTTGTGTCTGCTTTATTTAATGTTTTTGAAACACTTGCGCCTGAAAAACTTGTGCGTTTGTCAGGCTTCTTGGAAAAGATCGATATCCCGCATGAACGTCAAAAAGCCTGATCGTAAAAGAGTTGTTCGCATTGGCACGCGTACATCGATGATGGCGCTTGCGCAAACAAGGCGTGTGATAGCGCATGTGCAGCAACATTACCCTGAAATTGAATTCGAAATTTGCGGCATTTTATCAAGTGGTGATAAAGATAAAACAACCCCGATATGGCAGATGGGGCAGGTAGGCGTTTTTACTCATGAACTTGATGAGCAATTACTGACCCATAAAGTTGATTGTACTATTCATTCTTTTAAGGATCTGGGTACAAAAAGGCCCATAGGAATTAAAACTGCTGCGTTACTACAGCGAGACAATCCAAGAGATGTTATTTTATTTCATCCAGACATTCTCAATCATCTTCACTCAGAACAAGACATTATTTTAGGCACTTCGTCTCCCAGACGCATGACTTTGCTTCCTGAATTTTTGATGGAGGCACTGCCTGTAATAGGCTCTAAAAAAGTAAATGTTCGAGCTGTTTCCTTAAGGGGTAATGCGAATACCCGCATTGAGAAGCTTCATCGTCAGGATGGTGGAATCTCAGCGATTGCACTTGCGCTTGCAGGATTATCCAGACTTTTTTGTGATGCACAAGGCAGGGAACAGATTGCACCGCTGCTCAAAGGTATTAGGTGGATGGTTGCTCCTCTGACTGTTTGCCCTGCTGCACCCGGGCAAGGGGTTATTTGTGTTGAGGCCTGCGAGGACCGTGACGATATTCTTGAAATATTCAAATCGGTACACGATAAAAACACAGAAAAAGCAGTTCTTGATGAAAGAAATATTTTGATCAGCCATGGCGGTGGTTGTCATCAGAAATTTGGAGCAACAAAAGTAACCGTACCCAATCTTGCCCAAGATATCATGATTATACGCGGTGAAACTGAGCAGGGTTTGTCCATCAATGAAAATAGATGGCAGAAACCTGAATTTAAGGTTTCAGGTTCGGTATGGGACGGCATGAAAAACAGCGATCAGTCTTTCGAGGTTGAAGAACTTGCAACACCACTTCAGCATAAACCTGTAGCTTTTATTGCCCATTCTCGTGCGGTTCCTTCACATCTTGCAGCGCAAACACGCGTGTGGGTCAGCGGTGTTTCAAGCTGGAAAAAACTTGCAAAAAAAGGAATATGGGTGGAAGGGTGCGCAGATGGGTTTGGGTTTAATTTTATAAAGCAAACAATGTGTGAACCTGTTTTAGGGCTGCCATCTTTAACAGATATGACCGTTTATACCCATGAACAGGCGGCACGTCACTGGGATTATGGTGATGTCGTTTCAGTGTATAGGCTTGTTTCAAATCCTGCTCCTGCTCTTATAGAGAAGCTGAAGGATGCAGCTATTGCCTGGTGGGTTAGCGATACCCAATATATGCGCTTTGCCGAATATGCAGGGCATATTAAACTGCATGCTTGTGGCGCGGGTCGTACTGCTGAAATTTTAAAAAAGAAAAATGTTGGCCCTTTGGCTGTTTTTCCTAGTTATGATGAATTTATAAGGTGGATCAATGCAAAATGAAGCAAAATTAGAAGTGATCAATATGAATCAAAAAAAGCAGATTGATAAAATCGAGCTGCAAATAGCAGAACCCGGGTTTCCTTCTGTACGCATGCGCAGGCCGCGTCGACATAATTGGTCGCGTCGTATGCTGCAGGAAAATCACTTGAATGTAGAAGATCTCATCTGGCCACTTTTTGTTACTGATGGGGCGTTAAGGCGCAGCCCTATTGCCTCTATGCCTGGTGTTGAGCGTTTAAGCATTGATTTGATTGTTGAGCAGGCGGTCCGCGCCTGTGAAATTGGCATTCCTTGTTTAGCGCTATTTCCACAAATTGATCCTGATAAAAAAAATGTAAATGGTACAGAAGCTTTTAATCCAGATAATTTGATTTGCCGTACAGTTAGGGCTATTCGCGCAGCAAAACTAGATATTGGCATTTTATGTGATGTTGCCCTTGATCCTTATACCAGCCATGGCCATGATGGGGTGCTTGATGAAAATGGATATGTTGAAAATGATAAAACAGTTGAACTTCTTGTACAGCAATCCCTTATCCAAGCAGAAGCCGGATGCGATATTCTGGCCCCTTCTGATATGATGGATGGCCGTATCGGTGTTATCAGGAATGCACTTGAGAGAAGAGGATTTACTGATGTTATGCTCATGTCTTATGCAGTAAAATACGCCTCCGCTTTTTATGGACCTTTTCGCGATGCTGTAGGTTCTAAGGGAGCACTGGTTGGCGATAAAAAAACATACCAGATGAATCCTGGCAATGAACTTGAAGGGTTGCGCGAAGTTGCCTTGGATATAAAAGAAGGGGCAGATATGGTCATGGTAAAGCCAGGCATGCCTTATCTTGATATGGTTACCAAAATTAAGCAGAATTTTAGTGTTCCTACATTTGCCTATCAAGTAAGTGGTGAGTACGCCATGATTAAAGCCGCGGGTCTCAATGGCTGGCTTGACGAAGAAAAAACAATGTTTGAATCTTTGCTTGCTTTTAAACGTGCTGGCGCAGATGGTATTTTAAGTTATGCAGCCTATGATGTTGCACAGAATATTAAAAAAGGCACTTATGGCGGTTGATAATATTTTTTCACAAGCAGTTCGATGCCAAAATTCCGGGACACCACCAATCTGGATGATGCGTCAGGCAGGCCGATACCATAAACATTATCAGGCCTTAAGGCGCAAACACGGTTTTGTTGATTTGTGTAAAAATTCTGATCTTGCCGCTGAAGTTGCCCTAGGTCCTGTCAATGAATTTGACTTTGATGCAGCCATTTTATTTTCAGATATTTTATTTCCTATTGAAGTGATGGGCCCTGATCTTATTTTTGATCCAGGTCCAAAATTTTCTTACCATCTTCGTTCCAAACAAGATTTATTGCGTTATTCGGTTCCCTCTAACGCGCTTGATTTGCTTTTTTTTCAGGCACAAGCTTTACAAAAAACGCGTGCGCGGCTTAATCCTCAGAAAGATCTAATCAGTTTTATAGGCGGGCCTTTGACGTTATATGTATTTGCTGTACATGGATCGCATAAAGCCAATCTGGATGATGCGCGTGCGGGTCTACATGATGGGCGTTTTGAGGGTTTTATGGATCGTTTGATACCATTATTGTTGGAAAATCTAAAGTTACAGGCGCAGGCAGGCTGTGACGCCGTTTCAATTTTTGAAAGCTGTGCCGGAGATATCAGCTTTGATCATTATCGTGACTTATATTTCCCACATCTCTTAAAGCTTATAAGTGGGTTTAGAGATTTTTATCCTGATACGCCAATTATATACTATGCTAAAGCAGCAACATTATCACACTGGGATCTTATTTCGGCACTGCCAATCAATGTGTTTGGTGTTGATCATGATCAGAATATGTCTGATGTTTTTTTTAAATTTGGACATAAATTTTCTGTTCAAGGTAATTTTGATCCCACCAATTTAACTTTGCCCAATGATTTGTTTCGCCAACGTTTGAAAAGCTATCTTGAAATGATGGTCCATGTGCCAGCACAATTACGCAAGGGGTGGATTTGTGGTTTGGGCCATGGTGTAACACCGCAGGCGCGTGAGGAAAATGTATACGATTTTGTTCGTCTTGTTCGTAATTTCTTTCAGCCAGAAAGAATTGCGTCATGAAAAATATAATGACGGAATTGCTTGAAAAATATGATGTTCAGGGGCCTCGCTATACTAGCTATCCAACGGTTCCATACTGGTGTGATAATCCAAGCGAACAAAAATGGCTTAAATTTTTAGAGGATGAAATAGAGCATAGTCGCGAAGCAGGGAGCGGCGCCGCGCTTTATATTCACATTCCTTTTTGCGAGAAGTTATGTACTTTTTGTGCGTGTAATAGAATTATTACACGCAAGCATGAGCAGGCATCACATTACATTAATATGGTCCATGCAGAATGGATGTTATATAAAAAACACCTTGGGTTTGATAAGCTTTTATTGTCAGAAATTCATTTGGGTGGTGGCACACCTACTTTTCTTACCCCGCATGAGCTTGAAGATCTTTTACATCCAATTTTGCGCGATGTCTCTTTTACTCAAGATTCAGAATTATCATTTGAAACAGATCCCCGTGTAACACATAAGGCCCATTTAGAAGTAATGGCTAGTTTGGGCTTCAAACGTATTAGTCTTGGTATTCAAGATTACGATCCACAAGTGCAGCGCGCCATTCACCGCGAACAATCAGTTGAAATGGTAACCGATTTGTGCGCACAGGCCCGAGATGTGGGGTTTACAGGTATAAATTTCGATCTTGTATATGGATTACCACATCAAACTGAGACAACCATTCAACAAACTATTGATCACGTCATAAAACAGCGACCTGACCGCATCGCATTTTACGCTTATGCCCATGTTCCTTGGGTTGGTAAAACAGGTCAGCGCGGCTTTGAGGACTCAGATTTACCAAAAGCTCAAAGTAAACGTAAACTTTATGAACATGGCAGGTCTTTGCTTGAAGCGGCAGGTTATGTTGAAGTCGGGATGGATCATTTTGCCTTGCCGCATGATCCGCTTTTTATCGCTTCTTCTAAGGAATTATTATTTCGTAACTTTATGGGGTATGTTCCTTATCATGTTTCACCACTAATTGGGCTTGGTGTATCAGCAATTTCAGATTCCTGGACTTGTTTTACACAAAATGAAAAATCATTATCCGCCTATGAAGAAAAAATTAAACGTCACGAACTTCCTTTGTATCGCGGCCATATTCTAACGCCCGAAGACTTGATTCTGAGGCGTGTCATTCTTGATTTAATGACAAAATTTAAACTTTCTTGGAGCAGGCTTCAAGAGCTTGATTGCAATATTTTTAAAACCCTTTTGCAAGAAGCCGAAAATGACGATTTGATTGAAATGAACGAAGAGGGTGCTTTTGTTAAAGAAAAAGGCAAACCTTTTATCAGAAATATTTGTATGGCTTTTGATCTAAGGCTTCAAAGACATAAGCCGCAAACACAAATTTTTAGCCGGACAATATAAATGATTGGTATGCTTGACCCATCCTATAAGCAAGCAACCATTATAGGTGGGGGTATATCCGGCCTTCTTTGTGCGTATTATTTACTTCAAGCGGGGTACAAAATAACTTTGCATGAGGCGTCCGCCTATTTAGGAGGAATGATCGCGACAAATTGTGTCCAAGAAGGTGTGGTGGAAAAAGCAGCGCACTCATTTAGGTCAGATTATGCCATATCAAAGCTGTGTCAGGATCTTGGCATTAATGTTATTCAATCAAAAACGCGCCGCAAGTTTATATTTCGGCGAAAAAAATTGCGCATATTTCCGTTAACAATATTTGAAACGATTATTACGATTTGGCGTGTATGTACAGCTAAAGGCCGTGATCACAAAACAATGCAGGATTGGGCAGATCATCATTTGGGCTCAGCAGGACGTCATGCGCTGATCACCCCTTTAATGCAGGGTATTTATGCCTGTATGCCGTGTGACGCTCTGCAGAAACTTGTTTTTCCTAAGCTTTCTGTCTCAAATACAAAGACATTACTAACGCACTTTATATCTTTGCAAAAATCTTCTTCTAAGCCAGCGATGACAGCCCCAGAAAAGGGTATGGGTGAAATTCCAAAAGTGTTGGCTGAGTATGTTCTTGCTCATCCAAATGCCGATGTAAGATTGAATTCTTACGTTACTCACTTGCCGCATAATCCAAATATAATTTTATGCACCCCTGCTTATGTAGCCGCCAGTTTACTTGAGGCGGCTTGCCCTATAACTGCCCAAGCACTTTCAGCAATTCAATATGCACCGCTAGTCTCAGCAACTGTTTTTGCTAATAAAAACAAGCAGTTTTTATCTGAAGGTGTGGGTGTATTAAAAGCAGGTGATGCTGCTTTAGATGCTTTGGGGGTTTTGTTTAATTCATCAGCCTTTCCCAACCGCGTTCATACTCAAGATTTAGTTTCGCTTAGTTTTATGTATGGTGGAACGCAAGCAGTTTCTGATGTTAATCTCGCAGATGAAGATATTAAACAAAAAATTCATAAAGATTTCATTGATCTTTTTGGTTTTACTGCTGATATACAATCAATTTATGTGACAAAATGGCCACAAGCCCTGCCAGTTTATAATGAAGCTATAGAAAGCTGTTGGCAGGTAGCACAAAAAAACTGGTGTCATAAGAAAGGTCATATATTATTTGGAAATTATACGGGTCAGATCAGCTTACGTGGGCTGTGTGATTTAGCATCAGGATTAACTACGAATATGGAAGAAACATCATATGCTACCAAATAATCATCCAGTCATTCAAAAGCAAAAAATCGGTGTTTTGATTATAAATTTAGGAACGCCAGATGGAACAGATTATTGGTCTATGCGCCGATATTTAAAAGAATTTCTAAGTGATCGACGTGTTATTGATGTAAACCCAATTCTTTGGCAGATTATTTTAAATTTGTTTATTTTAACGTCGCGTCCTTTTAGAAGTGGACATGCTTATAAAACAATTTGGAATAAAGAAAAAGATGAATCCCCCTTAATGACCATTACACGGGCACAATGCAAAAATCTTGAAGGTCAATTTTCAAGTCTTTACCCTGATATTGTGTGTGAATGGGCTATGCGATATGGCAATCCTTCCATTTCAGAAAAAATCCAAAAACTAATTGATTCGGAGTGTCAGAAAATTCTTTTGTATGCGCTTTATCCTCAATATTGTGCGGCTACAAGCGCAACAGTTTATGATAAAGCTTTCGATGATCTTAAAAAAAGAAACTGGCAACCTGCAGTAAGATGCGTTCCAACCTATCATGACGATCCTTTTTATATTCAAGCACTGGCTTCATCTATCACAAAGCATCTCAAGACCCTGAGATGGAAGCCTGATATGCTTATCACCTCTTTCCATGGCGTTCCGAAAAGATATTTGCTTGAAGGGGATCCTTATCACTGCTTTTGCGCAAAAACCTCGCGGTTATTACGTGAAGAAATGGGCTGGCCTGAAGATCAATGGCTGCTAACATTCCAATCACGCTTTGGACCCGAAGAATGGCTTCAGCCTTATACAGATAAGACTGTAGTTGATTTAGCGAAATTATCGCGTGCAAAAAACATTGCTGTTATAGCACCAGGCTTTGTATCAGATTGCTTGGAAACACTTGAAGAACTAAATATAGAATTAAGAGATGATTTTTTAGCAAATGGCGGAGAGAATTTTTCTTATATTCCATGCCTTAATGATTCTGTCGAAGGAATGAATGTAATTGAACATGTTATTAAGCGAGAATTACAAGGCTGGTTATAAAGTTTAGTGATCGTATTAAATTAACTTACGTGCTGTTAGCTCATCTTTAAGATAAGCATAGTAAATGGGCGCAGCAATCAAGCCGGCTATACCGAATACGGTTTCCATTACCAGCATGGTTAGCAAAATCTCCCATGCTTTGGCTTTAATTTGCGTTCCAATAATATGTGCATTGAAAAAATATTCTAGCTTATGAATAACAATCAGGTAAAACAGGGCGCAAAAAGCTGTTAGCGGCGAAACGCTTAAAGCAATTAGAAAAATAACAGTGTTTGAAATAAGGTTACCAATAATAGGTAAGAGACCTGCCACAAAAGTAACGGCAATCATGGTTTTTGTTAAAGGAAGGTGATTCCCTGTTAAAGGTAAAATAATCACCAGAAAAATCCCTGTTAGAAAAGTGTTTAGTGCCGAAATTCTGATTTGAGAAAAAACAATTCGTTTAAAAGCAGTGCTTAAAAAATCCACCCGTTCGCTTAATCCCTGTGCTAAGGGTCCATTAATTTTCTGAAATGCAGGATTGATAGCAATCATGCCACCAATAATCATCCCGACAATAATATGAACCAGAAAGATTCCAATTTCCTTGCCAAAAAAACTAAAATATTCAGCATTATCCCGTAGCCATTTTGACGATGCAATTTGCCACTCATCAATATTATTTGGTAAATATTCTTGTACCCAAAGTGGTAAATAATCGCGTGCAGTTGCAACAATGTCAGCAATTTTTTGGAATAAAACGGCGAAACTCTCAGGTCCTTCAGAAAAGTAAGATACAGAAGATAAGACAACGGCTACAATTCCTGAAATTGTGATTAGTGCAATAATGCCTAAAAGAATGATTTTACCTGTTGTTGGAATAATACCGGCCCGCCCGAGCAGTCGAGTCCCAAACTCAACAATAAAGTAAACGAATAAGCCCGCCAGAAAGGCAGGTAACAATCCAAGCCATAAGACAGCCATAAGGCCAACTAATGCGAGTGTTTGCGTAACCATATATATTTTATTTGAATCGTTCATGGCGCCAGTGAGATGAAATTTTACAGATGATGAATTGTGCCTTATTGTTTACACTTACTCAAGGTTAAAAGAAACAATCTAAGTTACAGGCTCAATTCAATGAAAAAAGAAGCTGAGAGTTTTATTAAGCTATTTGACGATAGTCTTGAAGGGCATCGTTTTGTGCAGCTCATAGCAAGTGATTATAAGGGGACGGAGCCAGAACTTAAATCTCTTATTCTTAGAAAAGTAAATATTAAGCGCAGCGTTATGATGAGCGTTACATATCGTTATAAAACACGCGACATCATTAAAAATTACGCTTTAGCAGAAATTATAAAAAAACTTTCTGAATTTATTGATGCTGGTTTTTATAGTTTAACACTTTTCACGATACTAAATGACACGCAGTTGGAAACATCTGATGGTCAAATATATAGAATATTGGTTAAGTCGCCATCTTATAAAACTTTGCCAGATCAGAGTCATGACCGTAAGAAAAAACGCTTATTACAAACGGTTTCTAAATCTTACCTTACAGATCTTGGTATCACCTCTTCTGATGGCCATGTTCGTAAAGATGCACAAGATAAACTTCGTCAAATTGAAAAATATATTGAAATCATGTCTGGTCTTATTAGGGATCTACCCTCAAAAAATAATTTGAAGATTGCTGATATGGGGTCAGGGAAAGGCTATTTAACTTTTTCCCTTTATGATTATGTACGAACAACAATGGGTTTAAATGCAGTTGTAGAAGGTGTTGAAAGTAGACCAGATCTTGTTCAGTTTTGTAACGATATTGCGAAGAAAAATAATTTCGCAGATCTATATTTTACTCGTGGGAACATTGCTCAATATAAAGCAGATGGCGCGTCTGTTATGATCGCATTGCATGCGTGCGATACAGCAACAGATGACGCTATTGCTAAAGGAATAAGGGCAAAAGCAGATTTGATTGTTGTAGCACCTTGCTGTCATAAACAAATCAGGCGAGAAATGGAAAAAAGAAAAACAGACACGCCATTAGATTTTATCACGAGTCATGGAATTTTTATGGAACGTCAAGCTGAAATGGCAACAGACATTCTGCGTTCCCAGATATTAGAATTATACGGATACAAAACCAAAATCTTTGAGTTTATTTCAAGCATTCATACATCAAAGAATATTATGATTGTAGCATCGCGCGATCAGCATTATCAAAAACGAAACATCTATCTCGAGCATATAAAAAAAACAAAAGATTTTTTTAGTATTCGTAGCCACTATCTTGAAACATGCCTTTCTTTTGAAGATGGAATTGACAAAGTTTGATTATGTACTATAATTGTCTTTAATAGTTGCGGGCCCCTCTGGTTAAAGTGCATTCTTTAGCGATGTCGGAACTAGAAATTTATCTAGAATAATATTCATCTAGAACGTCAGAGGGAGTCAAAATGGATTATCTTTTAACATTTCTTTCGCAGGATTTCCTGGGTACACCTGTTTGGTTCTGGGTTTCTTTTTTGGGTCTTGTAACATTTCTTTTGGTTCTGGACCTTGGGATCCTCAACCGCGATAATCATGAAATTGGTGTTGCTGAAAGTCTTAAGCTTTCTTCTTTTTATATTTCCGTAGGGTTATTGTTTGGCGTTTGGGTTTGGTATGCGCGTGGATCGGAGCATGGCCTTAATTACCTGACAGGTTTTATTGTTGAGAAAACACTGGCGATGGATAATATTTTTGTTATCGCCATGATTTTTGGGTTCTTTTCGATTCCAAGACAGTATCAACATCGCGTTCTGTTTTGGGGAATTTTAGGTGTTATTGTTTTAAGAGGCGTTATGATTGGTGTTGGCGCTGCGCTTGTTTCTGAGTTTTCGTGGCTTCTTTATGTGTTCGCAATCTTTCTTATCGCGACAGGCGTCAAGATGATTATTTTTGCGGATCAAGAACAATCTGATTTATCGCAAAACCCTCTCCTTAAGTTTATTCGTAAGCATTTTAAAGTTACAGATGAACTGCATGGGCAAAGCTTTTTTATTAAGAAAAAAGATCCTTTAACAGGAAAAATATCAAATTATATGACCCCTTTAATGGTGGCTTTAATTTTAATTGAAATCGCAGATGTTATTTTTGCAGTTGATTCAGTGCCTGCTATTTTTAATATTACGACAGACACATTTATAATATACACCAGTAACATATTCGCAATTTTAGGATTAAGGGCTTTATATTTTGCTTTGGCAGCGATGGTTGAAAGATTCCATTATCTGAAATATGCCCTATCTGCTCTTTTGATCTTTATTGGGTCAAAAATATTTATTGCAGATTTTCTACAGCTTGAAAAATTTCCACCCGCACTTTCTCTTGCAATCACGTTTGCAATACTGGGCGCAGGTGTTGTGTATTCTTTATATAAAACCAGAAAGATTACTTAGTTTTTTCAACGTGAGCTTTGGCTTTAGTATCTGTATCGGATGTGCTTTCAAAAAGCTTCTTTAAATCGCCATAACCTTTTTCTTCCAGGTCTTTTTTGGCAATAAATTGAAGAGACGCCGAATTTAAGCAGTAACGCTTACCGCCCAATTCACGCGGTCCATCATCAAACACATGCCCTAAATGTGAGTCAGAGTTTTTGGCGCGCACTTCCGTGCGTCTGGTGAAGAAGCTGTTATCTTCAACTTCCTCAATTTCCTGAGGGTTTATAGGTTTTGTGAAACTGGGCCAACCTGTACCTGAATCATATTTGTCTTTTGATGAAAAAAGAGGCTCCCCTGAATTGATATCGACATAGATACCTTCTTCATGATTATCCCAATATTCATTACGGAAAGCAGGCTCTGTACCATCTTTCTTAGTGACATACTCTGTTAATGGCTTTTTATCGGGCATTTTTCTCTCCTGGGCGTAGCTTGCTGTAGATAGTGTAAAAGCAATAATTGCTGTACCAATTAGTAGACGGGTCATAAATGACTTCAAAACAAACTCCTGCTCAATAAATATTAATGCCAAACTCCCTTAATATTCGGGCGTAGATGAAAAAGGTTACAGTCGTTATGGCCATCCCTATTATCAAAGATATCCAGAATTCATAACCATTTCTTAACATATAGGGCGTGACTACAAAAAAAATGAGCGTTGGCAGATGTGCCCAGAAAACGTTGCCCAGAAAACTTGCGATTTTTTGGTTATCACCTGTTTCAACATGCAGCCAAAGTGCCGTTAAAAGTGATGTGAGTGGAATAGAGACAAGAATTGCCCCAAGTAAAGGAAACCGTTTGGCCACAGTGCTTGCAAGGGCAATAATAAGGCCTGAAACAATGGTTTTAAAAAGCAAAAACATGCGTATTTATAGCATAAAAAAACCACCTTTGCCTAAAACAAAGGTGGTTTTAATAAAAACCAGATTGGCTTATTTGCCGACGGCTTCTTTAAGTTCTTTCGCAGCGCGGAAAGCAATTTTCTTTTTTGCTGGAATTTTGATGGCTTCGCCAGTAGCAGGGTTGCGGCCCATACGAGCAGCGCGCTTGCGAACTTGCAAAATACCAAGGCCGGCCATACGGACACGGTTGCCTTTTTTCAGATTTTTGACCAGATGTGTAATCAGATCATCCATGATTTCATTTGCTTGCTTTTTTGAGATCTCCTGTTTTTCGGCGATCAAAGCAGCAATTTGCTTCATGGTCACTGTTGGTTGTGTAGCTGTAGCCATAGTTGTTCTTCCCATGTAAAGGTTGAATTTAAGAGTGTTCAAGGTAGGCTTGATTCTCGGAAACCTCAATATTTATTGATGTTTTAGATCGTAATTATGCACAAAAAACACGAAAAACCCCCTTTTTCGCTCAAAAATAGACATTTTTAGAGTGTCTATTTAAAATTTTGAACGTTTTTTCGGAGATTTAATAGTTCTTAAAAAAGTGATTCGTTTTAACGGCGTCCTGAAAAGCTGCGGGCCCGTTGTTCACCAGACCGCTGCGCCGGACGCTCAGTTGCGCGATCCCCTGATCTTGGTTCGGACCTGGAATCGGACCTACCCGCTTGCTGGGGGCGTCCGCCGTGGCTGCCCTGACCGCGATGGCGAAATGGTCGTTTTTTTGCGTATTTGTTTTTGTCCTGTGCAGGGCGGCGTTCACCACCAGATTGACGCTCGTCGCGTTCTTCTGGATTCATAAGACGCGAGATTGCTTTCCACTTCGCGCCATCAGCTGGTGTGAGTAGGTTTACAGCACAACCTTCGGCACCATTGCGCGCAGTCCGGCCAATACGGTGAATATAATCTTCCGGACATTGTGGCAGATCATAATTGATAACATGCTCAATATGCGGAATATCAAGACCGCGTGCCGCGACATCTGTCGCAACAAGAATGCGGTAATGCTGATCACGGAATTTTTCAATTACTTTTTCACGTTGGCGTTGACGCAGATCACCATGAATGGCATCGGCGGATTGACCTTCGCTACGCAGTCTTTTTGCAAGACGCTCTGTTCCATATTTTGTTTTTACAAAGATGATGATTGACCCATCACGCTGTTCAATCTGGTCCATCAGTGAATTAAATTTATCAGCTTCAGTTGTACGAATATTGTCTTGTACAATTTTTGCCGCAGGCTTATGCGATTGATCAACAGAAATACGCGCAGGGTTTGTTTGGTATGCCGCAGCAAGTTTTAGAATTTGATTGGGCAGCGTTGCTGAAAATAAAAGTGTTTGGCGTTTTTTAGGCATGAACTGAGCAATACGTTCAATCTGTACGCCAAAGCCCATATCAAGCATCCTGTCTGTTTCATCAAGAACCAGAAAGCTAGCATGTGTAAGTGATAGGGTGCGTCGTGCAAGATGGTCATTAATTCGGCCCGGTGTGCCAACAATCAGGCGCGGGTTAGACTGCAATTGACGAAGTTGTTTTTGCATAGAATCGCCACCAATTAAAAGGGCGGATCGAATATCTTTGTGATAAACGGTTAGTGGCAAAATTGTTGTGAGAACCTGCTGCGCCAGTTCGCGTGTTGGCGTCATTACAAGTGCGATAGCTTTAGGATTATTGATAAGGTGATGAAGCAAGGGCAAGCCAAATGCTGCTGTTTTCCCTGTGCCGGTGGCAGCTGATCCTAAAATATCGCGTCCAGCTAGGGCAAGAGGTATTGCTTGAGTTTGGATGGGTGTTGGCGTTTCGAATCCAATTTTCTCTAATGCTTTTAAAAGGGTTTCAGGCAAGCCAAGAGCACCGAAACCAGAGGTGTTTAAAGAAGGTGAGATAGGGTTTGTCATTCGTTTTTCTTTCTTTTTCAACGTGTCAAAACTACGCTAAAGGCCACGATGGTCTTAAACGCTTGGAGCATCGATCACCTGCAAAACAGGCGAAACTCTATGACGACGAGGGAAAAACCCAATCCGGACCTTATGCGGCACGGTTCCTGAATAGGAGGGACAGGACATTGTTTAGAGCTTTAAATCAAACTCGGGCGCATCTATGACACCACCTATTTCAAAAGGCAAGTAAAATCGCTAAAAAGCTATTTTTCTACAATTTTGAGGAAGTTTTTGACTGTTTGCGAGTTGTCTTTAGATCTATAGGCAATACTGAGGGGGAAAACAGTGTCTTGCTGGGGAATGCCTACGATAGGCCTAAAAACCACATCGTCTTTTTGAAGCATATCAAGCCAATGCGGCAAAATGCCAACACCAAGATGGGCAGCAACCATACTTAAAATAATGGGTAGCTGCGCAATATCTGTCTGAATGAAGGGTTCTAAATGTTTTTTGATATAAAGAGACTGTAAATGTTCATACAGTGCTGTGCGTGTTTGGCGCGGTGTAAGAAATATTGTCTCAGATAAAATATCATCAAGTTTCAAAGATTTTTGGCGTGCGAGTTTGTGCATACGCGGCACAACAATGCGTAACGGATCTTTTGCAACGGGAATAAAAGATATCTCTTTGTCAGTGTTCTTTTTTAGGGGCCAGATAAAACACACATCAATAAGATTTTCATGTAATGAAATTTCTTGTTTTGGTGATGAATTTTCGATGAGTGATATTTTTATTTTTGGGTAAGCGCTTTTGTATGACCGGATAATTCTTGAAAATACGGGATTTAATGGTGACGAGTAATTAACCCCAATGCGTAATTCGCCGATTTCACCTGTGCTGGCATCTTGAATTCTTCGCCCCGTTTCCGCGACATCCATTAAAATACGTTTCGCGCTGGACAATAAAACGCGGCCCGCATCTGTGAGCTGTACACATCTTTTGGTGCGTATAAAGAGGGGTGTGCCAATATGCGCCTCAAGCGCCATGATCTGCTGGGATAACGGTGGCTGAGATATATGTAGCTTTTGTGCGGCTTTACTAAAATGAAGTTCTTCGGCAACGGCAACAAAGTATCGTAGCTGTCTGAATTCGATGTGATTCGTATTAATACTCATATGATATTAGTACAATATTATTAATATATTTCAAGTCTTTTTAAATATTTGTCATTTTGTCTGTGTCTTAACAACAGGAGAAGACAATGAATAAAAAGAAAGCATTATCGTTACTACAAGAATTTGCCCCCCAATCAGGCATAGAACTTGAGATACAAAAATCACGTGCTGGCCTTACTTTGGTAGCAAATGGCCGTCGCATTCGGTTTGGCGGTGCCAGCCAGAAACAGGATATTGCACCATACCAAATAGAACGGTTACAAAGAATGATCACCCCAATGGTGCGCCTATGAAAACAATAGGTCTTATTGGCGGCACCAGCTGGCCATCAACAATGCTTTATTATCAATATATGCAAGAAGTTATTGCAGCACAAAGTCGTGGAAGCCACAGCGCTCACATTTTAATGAACAGTATTGATTATCCAAAAGTAAGAGAAAATTATACTGTTGATTGGCCGTATGTGCGTTCGCAACTTAATATAGCTATCAAACGCCTTATGCTCATAAAGCCAGATTGTCTTGTTCTTGCAAACAATACGCTGCATAAAGCTTTGCACGAGTTACAGTATGATCACCCTTTATCTATTCCAGTTTTTGATGCGCTGATTTTAACGGCGCAGTCTATAAAATTTCATAGCTATCAGCGCGTACTGTTTCTTGGAACGAGAATGACCATGGAGGATAATTATTATCGTGATTATCTTAGTTTACATTCTGGTGCATGCGTGTTCAGTCCAACAGCAAAGGACCGCAACAAAATTCAAGTTATTCAAACACAGTTGGCGCAAGGTCTTTTTAAACCAAGCCATGCACAAGATATGAATGATGTTATAAGTCGTTATAAAAGTTTTGCTGATGTTGTTGTTTTGGCTTGTACGGAATTACCAATTGCGCTTAAGGCACATCAATCTTGTCTACCAATTATCAACCCAACAGATTTGCAGTGTCAGGCTGCTGCTCAGTTCTCATTAGCTGGTAATACGCCTTTACCGAAGCCATCGCAAACTGCTTTTGACATTTTGAAGCCTTCACGTTAAAAGATTTTATGGCTCATACTCTACCAGAACGTGTCAAATTAGCTGTACCGGATGATAACACTAAGGTGTTGCTGCATTCGTGCTGCGCGCCCTGTTCTGGTGAGGTGATGGAAGCGATGGCGGCGTCGGGTTTGGATATCACGATTTACTTTTATAATCCAAATATTCACCCTAAACGCGAATATGAGCTACGCAAAGAAGAAAACATTACATTTGCCCAAAAATTGAACATCCCCTTCATCGATGCAGATTATGACGCTGATAATTGGTTTGTACGTATTAAAGGTCTTGAGAATGAGCCCGAACGTGGCGCACGCTGCACAAAATGTTTTGATATGCGTTTTGAGCGCACCGCTTTATATGCGCATGAGAATGGATTCAATTTGTATGCCACGTGTTTAGGTATTTCGCGTTGGAAGAATATGGACCAGATTAATGATTGCGGTCACCGCGCCGCATCGCGTTACCCGAATGTAACCTACTGGGATTATAACTGGCGCAAAAATGGTGGCGGCGCACGGATGATTGAAATTTCAAAACGGGAAGAATTTTATCAGCAGGAATATTGCGGCTGTATTTTCTCGCTGCGTGATACGAATAATTGGCGCGTACAAAATGGCCGTGAGAAAATTAGAATTGGGGAGAAATATTACTCAGCGCAAAGCGGCGAGTAAGCGATCTTCAACATTTTCTAAAATAGCATGACCCGCTGTGATATGCGCTTCTTGTATGCGTGCTGTTGTGCTTGACGGGACAATAAAAGCAAGATCACAAATATGCTTTGCCTCCCCCCCTGTGCCCCCCAGAAAACCGATGGTTGTGATACCCATTTCTCGTGCTTTTTCTAGGGCTTTTATAACATTTTTTGAATTCCCTGATGTAGACAGGCCAATCACGATATCGCCTTTTCTGCCTAAAGCCATAAGCGGACGTATAAAAATATGCTCAAATGAATAATCATTACAGCAAGCTGTAACAGAAGACATATCTGTTGCAAGGGATAAAGCGGGAAGTGGTATTCGATCGACATTAGATCTTAGCCGGATTAAAAATTCTGCGGCTAGATGTTGCGCATCTGCAGCCGATCCTCCATTACCACACAAGAGAAGTTTACCCCCCTGTGAGAGAGAAGAGAAAATAACATCGGTTATTTTCTCGAGAACAGAAATATAATTTGCAGCAATATCTTGTTTCACTGCAATTGATTCAAGGAAGTTTTTTTGAATGTCGCTCATAGCGTGATGATAGCCTATAAAAAAACCCCCGAACAGGGTCGGGGGTTTTTAGAAATCTGTTTAAGCGATTATGCGCTCTTAAGGTTTCCGGCAGATTTTTTGCCTTTTTGTTCAACGATGTCATAAGAGATTTTTTGACCTTCGTTTAGAGATTTCCATCCTGCTTTTTCAACAGCTGTGATGTGAATAAACACATCTGCGCCGCCTTCATCAGGGGTTACGAAACCATAACCTTTTTGGCCGTTAAACCATTTTACTGTACCTGTTGCCATCTTTTAGTCTCCAGTCTTGCCTTGTTTATGTTGACCCCCGAAAGGGCCGTTAATGTCGTAGTCTTGGTCTCTGACGGCAAGATGGATGGTATTTGGTAAACCTTATTCAATCATGCTGTCGTCGGTGAACTGACAACGGGCATACTATCCTCGGGACAGGTCTTACGGTCAAGCCTAAATCGCTATTATTATAAAAAATACTTTTTTGGCTGTTTAATATAGAAAAAAGCATTAACCTTCTTCAAATAAGGAAAGTGCGATGTATACATTATTTACCTCTCCTGGCGCCTGTTCGATGGCTGTACATGTAACGCTTTATGAATTGAACGTTCCGTTCGAGGCTAAAATCGTTAACATTTCACAGGGTCAGACACGCACACCAGAATTTCTTGCCTTAAATCCAAAAGGCGCTGTGCCTGTATTGGTGGATAATGGTGTGGTAATCACCCAAAGTGCTGCCATTATGATTTATCTTTCAGATAAACATAAAAGTGATCTTTTGCCTCCGCAAAGCTCAGTTGAGCGTGCTAAAGCGCTGGAGTGGCTTTTATCCCTGAACTCAGAACTGCATCCGGCCCATGGTGTTATGTTTTTTACTCATCGTCTTATGTCTGATCATAATGCGCAGGTGGATGCGCGTGCCAAAGCAAAAATACGAATACAGCGTTACTGGGATGATGTAGAAAAAAGGCTTGAGGAAAATGCTTATCTGGCAGGGCCTGATTTTTCATTAGCTGACATTCTGCTCAGCGTTATTCATCGCTGGTCGGTTGGTCTTGATATAGGGTTTGAGTTTGGTTCAAATCTTATACGTGTGACACAGGCTATAAAATCCAGACCTTCTTTTTTAAAAGCGGCAACAGTGGAAGGTGTGGTTTTATAAGATTTTTACGGGGCACATTTTTCGCGTAAGAACCGGCTGTTACGCAGATGGAACAAAATACCTGCCAACAAATTAACCAGCGCAATCGAAATAAACACGCCTTTCCAGTCCATAAAAATATGCCCCAGCCATGCAGCAGGAATGCTGAGAATAATCATTTTAATCATAATCATATTAAAAGAATATCTTGGCATACCCATCGCATTAAAAGCCGAAGCCCAGCCATTCACAAGGTTTCCGAAGGCATAAGTAAGCGGGACAATAAGCATATAAAAAGATGCCGCTTCAATTGTTTTTGGATCAGAAGAAAAAGCGCGTGCAATATAGTCGTGAGCAATTAACATCAATACAGCAACGCCGACAGACCATAAAACCGAAAACCGGATCGCAAGATTGATCGTTTCTTGTACACGAGCCTTTTTGTCAGCCCCCCAGTTCTGCCCAATAATAGGTGACATACCAACAGAAAGTGCAATTAAAACTACAAATGATAAGGCTTCAATACGGCTAACAATACCATAAGCGGCCACAATTTCAGGGCCGGATTTTGCAAGAATATAAGTAATAACCCCTGATACAACTGGCAAAATTGTGTTTGTCAGACCAACAGGAATGGCTACAGACATTAGTGTCTTAAAAGAATGCCCAAAACCACGCCAGTTAAAAGAATACAAGGTTATAATTTTCTTTTTGTAAATCAGAATATACAAGCCTGCGAGCATTCCAAGTGCATTTGCAAAAACAGTTGCTAGTGCTGAGCCCTCCATTTCAAGGCGTGGGAAGCCTAAAAAGCCAAAAACAAGCACTGGATTTAAAATAATATTAATGAGTACGACCAAAAGCATGATTAAAGATGGCGTTAAAGTATCGCCTGTTGCACGAATAGCTGAATTTCCAACTATTGGCACCGTAATAAAAGCTGCACCGATAAACCAAATGCGCATATAATCATCAACAAGCGGCATCAGCGTATCGGGCGTACCAAGTGCTTTAAAAATAAGATCCATAAAAGAGATACCCAAAACAGCAAAAACAATACCGGATAAAAAGGCAATCATCATGCCGTGTGCCGCAAATCTTTCAATATCGGTATGGTTACCCGAACCGATCGCGCGTGATACAACCGAAGACATCGCAATGCTTTGGCCAATAATCAGGTTAAATACAAACATCGTGACAGGGAAAGTGAAGCTCATCGCAGCAAGCTCATCATCCCCAAGTCGACTGACAAACCAGGTATCGACAACTGAAAAGCTTATAATAGCAAGCATGCCCCATATCATGGGTACAGTTAGTCGAATTAAATGTGTGCGTATATCGCCTTGTGTAAGGTTTCCTTTGTTCGTGTAGGACATAAATTAAACTTTTTCCTGTAGTTCTGCTTCCAGCGCACGTGTTACAGCAAGGGGCGATCTTGTGTTGCGACCAAGTAAAACATAAAAAGTAGGCACAACAAACAAAGTCAGTAAAGTAGAAAAGCTTACACCGGCAACAATCACAACCCCGATGGGAAAACGGCTTTCCATGCCCGCCCCGGTTGCAAAAACCAAAGGCATGGCGCCTGCAACGGTTGCAATGGATGTCATTAAAATTGGGCGCAGGCGCTTTTGTGAAGCTTCC
Organism: uncultured Pseudobdellovibrionaceae bacterium; assembly: GCA_964648505.1. Classification (GTDB taxonomy): domain Bacteria; phylum Pseudomonadota; class Alphaproteobacteria; order Micavibrionales; family Micavibrionaceae; genus CAZYMI01. The sequence goes on along the minus strand of CAZYMI010000003.1, from coordinate 75,357 downwards.
ATGATCGCTTCCATAAACTCAACACCTTCGTCACGAAGTTGATTGGCAAATTCAACAATTAAAATACCATTTTTAGCGGCAAGTCCAACAAGCATAATAAGGCCGACTTGCGTGTAAACATTTAGTGTTGCCCCCGCCGCATAAAGCCCCCATAAAGCCCCGATTAGCGCGAAAGGAACGGTCATCATAATAACAACAGGGTGAACAAAGCTTTCAAATTGTGCCGCCAGAAAAAGATAAACAGCAAGAAGCGCAAGCAAGAATGTAAAGAAAATAGCGTTTCCGGTTTCACGAAATTCTCGACTTTCGCCTTTGTAATCAATCCGGGCATCAGGGGCAACTTCGGCGGCCGTCTGTTCCATGAATTTTAAAGCTTCACCCAGTGAGTAACCGGGCACAAGGTTTGCCGTGATTGTCACGGACCTAAGACGGTTATAACGGGGCAGAGAACCTGAATCGCCAATTGTTCTCATCGTAACAAGATTAGAAAGCGGAATAAGTTCATTAGTCCGCTCTGACTTCACATAGACATTATCCAGATCAGTTGGTGAAATACGGTCTTCATATTTGCCTTGCAAAACAACTTCATATTCTTCGCCACGGTCAAGATAAGTTGTCACTTTTTTTGAACCGAACATTGTTTGTAATGTTGATCCTATTTCTGAAACAGAAACACCAAGATCAGCGGCCCTGTCACGGGCAATTTCTATTTTTAGCTGTGGTTTGACCTCTTTGTAATCGTAATCGACTTGAAACATACGTGGATTTTTTTGCACGCGTTCAAGTATTTTATCGCGCCATTCAGCTAGTTTCTTATAGTCATCACCGCCAATAACGAATTGTACAGGCGTGTTTCGCGGGTTTTGACCCAAAGATGGGGGCATAAGTGGAAAGGCTAAGACTCCTGGGATTTGAGAAAAGTCTCCAAAAAGTTGTTTAACAATTTCACCAGAATAACGTCGTGCGCCCCATTCTTTTAAAAGTGCGATAGCAATACCACTATTGACCGCACCCGTTGAAGAAAACCCGCCGGGCACAATATTAACGATCCCGTGGGCTTCTCCGGTGCCATCTTTTGGGCCTCCATGATCAGGGGGGAGCAGTTTAGCCATCCGCTCTTCAACCATCAGCATATGTCGTTTAGAAAACTCGAGAGAAGAGCCTTCGGGCGCAATCATCACAACAAAAACAATGCCTCGATCCTCGGTCGGTGCATATTCAGAAGGCACAAATTTAAAAAAGAAATAGCCGAGACCAGATAAAACGGCGATTGTAAGAATAACGAAAAAAGGGTGTCTGATGCAGCTGCCGAGGGAGCTGCGGTAAGGCACTTCAAATTTCGCGATTGCATTATTAAGCCAGCGGCTCAGAAAATTTTTCTCTGCTTGCGCTGATTTTGTAGAAAGAAGTTTGGAACACATCATCGGCGATGCTGTAAGTGCAACAAAAGATGAAAATAAAACAGCCCCTACAATTGCCCAGGCAAACTCGGTAAATAAACGTCCAATATTACCAGGCATGAAAGAAATAGGGATAAAAACAGCAGCCAGAACAAGTGTTGTGGCAATAACAGCAAAGGCGACCTGATTGGCCCCTTTATAAGATGCAGAAAGTTTCTGTTCGCCTTCTTCTATTCGGCGGTAAATATTTTCAAGGACCACAATCGCATCGTCTACAACAAGGCCGATTGCAAGCACAATTGCAAGAAGTGTTAAAAGATTAACCGAATAGCCAAGGGTTTGCAAAACAATAAAGGCCCCCATGGCAGAAATAGGAATCGTAACAGCAGGAATAAGCGTCGCCCGCCAATCGCCCAGAAACAGCCAGATTACAAAAATCACAAGTATAATTGTAAGCCCCAAGGTAAAATAGACTTCATGAATCGAGGCCTCAATGAACAAAGAGGCATCATAGGCAACAGAAATCGTCATATCTTTGGGTAGCGTTTCTCTGATTTTTTCCATTTCAGTAATAACGCCACGCGCAACTGTAAGCGTATTTGCTGTTGATTGTTTTGAAATACCAAGTCCTACGCCAGAAACGCGGTTGTAATTTAAGTTGGTGCGTTCATCTTCTGGTCCAACCTCTACTTTCGCAACATCAGATAGCCGAACCAAATAACCATCATCTCCACGTTTGATGACAAGCTTAGAAAAATCAGCAGCGTTATTATACTGACGCGCAATGCGCACAGAGAGTTCTTGGTTAAGGGCTTCAATCCGACCCGCAGGTAGCTCAACATTTTCACGCAAAAGGGCGCGTTCAACATCGGGCGCAGTTATTCCCCGAGCAGCCATTTCTTTGCGATCGAGCCAAATGCGCATGGCGTAGCGGCGTTCACCGCCAATAATCACGTTGGCGACCCCATCAAGGTTAGATAGGCGATCACGAATAAAGCGATCAGCATAATCAGTAAGCTCAAGTGCATTGCGGTTTTGACTTTGAAGCGCAAGCCAGATTGTCTGGTCTGTGTCAGCATCCTGTTTTGCAATACGAGGAGATTCAATTTCTTCAGGTAGGTCGCTTGTAACGCGGCTAATGCGATCCCGAACATCGTTTGCAGCATCATCAATATTCCGGCCAATCACAAAAGTGATAACAATCGAAGAATTTCCATCTTGAGATTCTGATTCAATACTGCGAACACCCTGAATGCCACTTACCGTATCTTCAATGACTTTTGTAACCCGACTTTCAACTGTTTCAGCCGCCGCGCCAAGATAAGCAGTGTTAATAGAGACAACAGGTGCATCAATATCCGGATATTCACGTAACGGCAGACGGTTAAAAGCAATGATGCCGATCAGGATAACAAGCAGATTAATGACGGTTGCAAAAACAGGGCGTTTAATTGAAATATCAGAAAGCCACATGCCTATTCACCCTGAGGGTTTGTTTTTGAAGGGTCTAAAGGTTGTTCCGATTGAAGCGGTTCAGGCTGTAACATATTTTGTTCAGGGGGCTGATTTAGCTGAGTTGGTTGATTTGCTGACCTTTGGTCTTTTGCCTGATTGAGCTGGGCATCAAGAACTTTTAAGGAAGACTGCTTCCCCGTCACAGCAAAAGCCGTTGCATCGGTTATAAAATCAGCAATTGTTTTTGTGGCTGTAATAACAACCTCGGCCCCTGGCTGCGTTTTAACCAGGCCTTCAACAATAACAAGGTCTCCTTCTTTGAGCCCAGATGTCACTTCAACAAACCCAGCACGCCTTACGCCAAGGGTAACGGGCACAATTTGTGCCTTTTTGTCTGCCCCTATCGTTAGAACATTCACCTGATCACCTTTTAAAGTTAAGGCTTGTTCTGGAATAGCAAGTGTATTGCGTGTGTTGCGCACAATATTGACGCTCATCAACAACCCGGGCTTAAGGTGTAAGTCAGGATTAGGAATTGCAGCTTTGATACGAAAAGATCTTGTCTGTGTGTCGATGCGTGTATCAACAGCAATGATAGTTCCGATGAATAAGGTTTCAGGGTAGGCTTCAGTGCGTGCTTCAATTTGTAAGCCCGTAGAGATGGCCGGAAGAAATGTTTCAGGCACAGAAAATTCAAGCTTAACGGGGTCAATATCATCAATCGTGGTAATAACGGTGCCTGGTGACACAAGATCCCCTACGCTCACATGACGTAAGCCAATAACGCCTTCGAAAGGGGCGATAATTTCACGGTCATTAAGTTGCGCGCGCGCTGTGTCCATACGCATACGCTCCTGATCTTTTCGAGCGACGGAAACGGCTTTACGCTTTACAAGTTCATCGGCACGATCAAAAGCGCGTTGCGCTTCTGTAAACATTGCAACTTCTTCATCATTTGAGAGTTGAACTAAAATCGTTCCTGCAGGGGCAATTTGGCCCTCTGAAAAGTTGATGGATTTTACAATTTCAGTAACGCGCGATGTCAGATTGGCTGATTCATTTGCCATGGCAGTTCCCACGGCTTCGATGCCATCAGAAAAAGGAAGGGGCTCAACTTTCGTTACAACAACTCCCGGTGGAGGGAATGAAAATTTTCCCATGCCAGCAAACATTTTGAATTTTGCGTAGGTGATATAAGCTGTTGCAAGTAAAAGCCCTGCAATAAAAATGATAATCAGTAATTTCGAACGGCTTAGACCAGACTGACTTTTAAGGGATATCATGTGAATTCAAAGCTCTTATTGTTTTATGGGCTGTTAATGTCTATCAATTGGTAACTCAGGTGCAAGAGATTAACGCGATATAATATAATAAGATACAACTTAATTAGACATAATTATAAACAGATGATCAATCGTCCCGCGGCTAAAGCATTAAATAGTTTTTTAAACCTTCATGAGAAGGCCAAGCACGGAAAAACACTTTTTGTAAATGGTTTTTATAACCCTGCTATGACAAAAAATGAATGTGATATCCTTCAGTACGATATTCGTCTTCGTATAGGCCCTGAGGAAAGATTTATAAAGCAACCCCAAGGGTTTTATCAAAACATATGGATGCTGGGCTCAAAACAGGCCGTAGAAACAAGGGGATTGATTGCTTTGTCGCTTTTACATGCCAGTGAGGGTGCTCAGGTTATTATAGCTTTGGAGAATGACTTAGGTGGTAGAACAATAGGTCGGGACCTTCGAGAGCTTGAGATAGATTTTGATGAAGATTCTCGCGCCCATAGCCGTTTGTATTATTTTATATCCAATGGGCAAAATTATAATCAAGAAAAGCTGATGTTATGGCGGCAACAAGCGGATTTCAGCAAAATTTTGCAAGGTCAGTTTTTGTCTTGCCCAGGTCTTTATGGATGGGATGTTATTGATGATGGGTCTGAACTCTTAATGAAAACAATTAATAAGAATCTGACAGGAAAAATTGCTGATTTTGGCTGTGGGTATGGATATTTATCCGTACAGGCTGCAAAGAAGTATGATCAGATTTCACAAATTATTTATGCTGATTGTGATCTGCGAGCACTGCATGCTTGCGGTAAAAATTTGGAAGAATTTTCTGTTATTAAAACGCCAGCTTTACGTGACCTGACCTCGACGCCCTTAGAAAGTGAAGTTGATCATATCATAATGAATCCACCTTTTCATCGAGGGCAGAAAGCAGATTCTTCTCTTGGCAAAAGATTTATAAAGTCGGCAGCACTTTCTCTTAAAAATTCTGGGACATTATGGTTTGTTGCCAACAGGCACCTTCCTTATGAAGAAAGCTTAAAAGAGTGTTTTCGGTCTTTTTCCCTTAAAGCCGATATCAAAGGTTTTAAAGTATACGAGGCAGTAAAATGATAAAGATGATGCGCGCCGACAGGTTGCTGGCTAATTTAGGTTATGGGTCACGCAAAGATGTAACGAATATAATAAAATCAGGCGTTTTTGTTGTAGCAGGTACATGTGTGACTGACCCACAAATGCATGTTTCTCTTGATGATGTAAAAACCAAAGGCGCTACAATTGAAGAGCAGCCCCTTGATCCGCTTTTTCCTCTGTCAATTATTTTACACAAACCTGTGGGCTATGTTTGTTCGCGTGACGATGGTGATGGCGCTACAATTTTTGAATTATTGCCGTTTCGTTTCAATGTTCGCAATCCCAAGCTCTGTCCGGCAGGAAGGTTGGATAAAGATACAACAGGTCTGGTTATTTTAACAGACGATGGTGAGATCATGCACAAGCTTATTTCCCCCCGAACACATGTTGAAAAAATTTATCAGATTCAAGTTCGGGATGCGTTTAAAGGTGATGAAGCGGCAATATTTGGTTCAGGAACATTGATGCTTAAATCAGAAAAGAAGCCCCTCTTACCAGTACAATTTTTACCCGACGGGGATAGGTCAGCTAGACTGGTTTTAAAAGAAGGTCGCTATCATCAGGTGCGCAGAATGTTTGGCGCAATAGGTAATGAAGTTTTGTCCCTTCACCGCAGCCATGTAGGAGGCATAAATTTAGATAATTTACCAGAAGGCGAATGGCGAATTTTGCCAGCGCCAGAACTTACCGCTATAATTACGACACCCAAAGCGGAGAGATAAGATGAGTTTTTGTTACAAAGAAAGTTCAGTTCTTGGAAAAGCGATCTGCTTTTTTTCATTTTTACTTTTACTCGGCACAGTTGTTTGCGCAGCCCATAAAATTGAACAGGGTCTTAAAGGATTCCGTACTAAAGATAATTTCGTTACAGTCAAAGGCCTTGCAACCCGTGAGGTTGAGGCAAATCTTGCTATTTGGGCGCTGAGGCATACAGTTACAAGCAATGATTTGGTTGCAGCGCAAAAGCAACTTTCCGATGACGCGGCAAAAATTGAAAATTTTTTAAAAGATCAATCCATTCTGAGTGACGATGTTTCTGTTTTATCTTTAGATATGCAGGACCTTCTGGCACAAGCGTATAGGCCAGATAATGCATCTGCAGGGCGCTATATTTTAACACGTACGCTCGTTGTTCGGTCTGATGATATCATAAGTGTCACAAAAGCAGCACAGAGCACAAACCAACTTTTATCTCAAGGGGTAGTTCTTACAAACACAGGCGCACCAAATTATATTTTCACAAAGCTAAATGATATTAAACCGGAAATGATTGCGCAGGCTATGCAAGGTGCGCGGGCGGGTGCTCAGCAATTTGCAAAAGATGCTGGTCAGAAAATTGGTGGTATTAAAAATGCTAATCAGGGCTTGTTTGAAATTAATGGACGTGATCAGGTTTTTGATATTCCCGAATCAGCCCAGCGGCATAAAGTTGTCAGGGTTGTTACAACCGTGGATTATTATTTGGAATGAAAGCTGTTTTGTTTGACTTTGACGGCGTTTTGTATCCTGAAACTCCAAAAGCGATTGAAATGTATGTGGCAGGTGCCGTTGATACAGCTTTACATTTTGGGTTTAAAGGCAGTCATGAGGATGCTTTGACTTTAGCAAAAAGAAGCACGGGTACTCATAATGAATCATCAAAAGTTTTTATAGAAGAACTGAAATTGGCCAGTTGGGCACAATGGCTCCCCGTTTTTGCACAAAAAGTAGATCATAGGCACTTGCAGCCGGACACATATTTAAAGCAGGCAATTATTAACCTTAAAATAGAAAAAGGTATTCTAACCAACGCTCATGCGCACTGGCTTCACAAGGTTATCACGCATATTGATCTTCATGACGTATTCGATGCCGATAAAATGATCTCAACAGATATGGTTTCTTTCCAAGGAAAGGCTAGTTCAGATGCAGGTTTTCGGTATGCTTTAGAAAGACTGGGGTCTGATGCAAAAAGCACGGTAATGATTGAAGATATTCCTCGTAATTTACGCCTTGCTAAAAAAATGGGGATGAAGACGATGTTGGTTCTTCATGGGCGCACTTATAACAACATTCCAGATTGGGTTGATGATGTTTATGAAACAACGCTTCAAGCAATTCATGCAATTTAAAAACTTACCGTCACTTTTTGCGGTCGTCTAATGCTCCTGCATGGATTCCTGTTTCTTTTGAAATCATGTAATACACACTTTCCATTTGTAGTTCGGAACCGATACCTTTTGTTTTGACCCAGTGTGCACATGATGCGTCAAGCATAATAATCGATTTATCTGGCTGGTTACGTTTGCGCATATGTTCTTCAGTCAGCTTTACAACTTCATTAAGAACAGAATCAGGAATTTTTATTTTGTGATGTTTTTCAAGGCCTGGTCGTAACGCTTCCAGTATTTTAACTGTTTGGGGGCCGTTCGGGATGGCCAGTTCAATTTTTTGAAAACGACGGTCAAGGGCCGGATCTTCTGCAACATACATGCGGTATTCATCTTTTGTTGTTGCGCCAATAACATGAAGATCGCCTACGGTTAGATAGGGTTTCATAACCTCAGACAGGCCGCGATAAGCGCTTCCTTGAACACTGGGCATAATGGTATGAATTTCATCGATAAATAAAATAAACTTTGGGTATTTAGGGTCATGATAACGTTCCGCAAAACCGCGGCACATGGGAATAAAACGACCCTGAAATTCAGCGGGGCCTGATGTTCCCCCGGCCATTGCCGCCAGATCAATTTCAATTACGCGCGCATCTTTTAAATAATCAGGCACCGCGCCTTTAACAACCGTTTGCGCCAGTCCAACACACAAAGCTGTTTTACCAACCCCTGCCGGAGCCAGTAGCATGGCGTTTTTAAGTCCTTTTTGTAGAAGAATTAAAATGACTTGATCGATTTCTTCGTCCCTGCCTGTGATAGGATCAAAACGATCAAGGCGCGCAAGGGCAGTGTAATCGCGCCCAAATTTATGGATGAAGTCCTCAAGTTCTTCGTCTGAAACTTTTAGCTTTTGCTGTGTCATAGGTTTATCATAAAGGTCATTAATGAGTCTGTCGATGGATGAATTCGTCTTCTTTATATCCTTGCGCGAATAATAGAGACGTTAAATCAGAATATTGAACGATGTTAAAAAGCCTTTCTGTTAAAAGCTTTTTGGGGCGATACCCAACCCCGAGACCAGCTGCTTCGAGCATTGGTAAATCATTGGCCCCGTCGCCTACTGCAAGAGTTTCATGCAGATCAAGGGATTGCTGCGCGGCGTAGCTTTTTAAGAAGCTTAGCTTAGCATCCTTATCAAGAATAGGATCAAGTACGCGCCCGGTGAGCTTATTTTCAACAATTTCTAAACTATTGCCGTGATTGTGGTGGAATCCACACAATGACATGATAGCGCTTGTGAAAAATGTGAAGCCGCCAGAGACAAGAACGCAGGTTGCGCCATGCGCAGACATGGTTCTTACAAGCGTTTCTGCTCCTTCAGAAAGATCGGTTTTCATTAAAGTTTGAAACAGAGATTCTACGCTGAGATCTTTGAGCAGGGAAACACGTTCACGAAGCGCTTCGTGAAAATCAAGGTCGCCGTTCATGGCGCGCATTGTAATTGCTGAAATTTTTTCATGCAGACCGACATGGCCTGCAAGTTCATCGAGTGTTTCGGTGGTTACAATTGTTGCGTCCATATCAGCAAGCAGCAACAATTTGCGTCGCGCAACGCCTGTCCGGCTGACGAGAATATCAATTTTATCATGATCAAGAGCTTGTCTAAGTTCGCCCATTTGCTTTTGGTTTGGTTTATCTTCAATAAATAAGTCTGCAGCTTTATGCGGAGCTAACCAAACCGGCGGACTTAAGGAAAGACGCAGGCCCATAGGATCTAAAATGCCTTCGATGACACCAAGATGGGCAGCCTTCAGGGGGGTCGTGCTAGCGATAAGCGTTAAAACAAACATGAAAACTCTGGAATCAGATAGGCCATATGAGTAGGATGTCGAACATAAGCCGATTCCACAAGAGGACCCATTTATGACCAGTAAACCAGTACTTAAACCTAATTGCCCTAACTTTTCATCCGGTCCTGCTGCTAAAAGACCCGGCTGGTCTGCATCATGCCTGTCGGGGGCTTTGCTGGGTCGTTCACATCGTTCTGGGCCGGGCAAGATTCGTTTACAAGAATGTATTGATAAGCATCGAACATTGCTCGCTATACCCGCAGATTATAAAATAGGGATTGTGCCTGCTTCTGACACAGGCGCGATTGAGATGGCGATGTGGTCGATGCTGGGTGCGCGTGGTGTTGATGTGTTATCCTGGGAAAGCTTTGGTAAAGAGTGGTTGAAAGATATTAAGTCGCAGCTCAAGATTTCTGATATGCGATCTTTTGATGTTGACTATGGTGATCTGCCAGATTTTTCAAAAGTCGATTGTGATCGTGATGTTGTGTTTACGTGGAATGGTACGACATCAGGGGCATGTGTGCCTGATTCCAACTGGATCAAGGATGATCGTCAGGGGTTAACATTTTGTGATGCGACATCGGCTGTGTTTGCTTATGATATGCCTTGGTCTAAGCTCGATGTAACAACATGGTCATGGCAGAAAGTTATAGGGGGTGAAGCGGCGCATGGCATGCTTGTTTTATCGCCCCGCGCCGTAGCGCGCCTTGAGAGTTTCACCCCTGACAGGCCCTTACCTAAAATTTTCCGCATGACGGCTAAAGGAAAGCTAATTGAAGGAATATTCACAGGCGAAACAATTAACACGCCTTCTATGCTCGCGCTTGAAGATTGTATGGATTCTCTTCGCTGGGTTGATCAGATTGGTGGCCTTAAGGGCACTATAAAACGGTGTCAGGATAATCTGGCTATTCTTGAAAAGTGGGTTGAAAAATCAAATTGGATTACTTTTTTGGTCACAGAAAAAGAAAAGCGATCTGTAACATCTGTATGTTTTAAAATGACAGACCCTTGGTTTGAATCTTTAGACAGAGAAGCGCAGGTTGGTTTTGTTAAAGACATGTGCAAGAAGCTTGATAAAGAAGGTGCAGGATATGACTTGGCCCATTATCGTGATGCGCCTGCAGGTTTGCGTGTATGGTGCGGCGCAACTGTTGAAGCGTCAGATGTAGCTGCCTTGACGCCGTGGCTAGACTGGGCTTTTGCCGATACCAAATCATCAGCACAAAAGCAGGCCGCTTAAAGCTTTAAGGCGAGATTTAAAAAATCATCCAGCGTTAGGTTTTCAGCGCGCAAGGTAGGGTCTATGCCTAAAGATTCAATAGCAGGCAGATAGGCTTTTAGCGATTGTCGGATCATTTTACGTCTTTGATTGAAAGCAGAAGCTGTCAGCCTTTCCATGTCTTTGAAAGAAGGCTCTACCTGAAAAGATTTTTTGGGAACCAGATGAATGATGCTTGATGTTACTTTGGGTGGGGGTGAAAAGGCTTCAGGCGGAACATCAAACATAATCTTTGTATCACAAAGCCACTGCGTTATAATCGAAAGACGCCCATAATCGGATGTGCTGTGCTGTGCTGCGATACGCTCAGCAACCTCACGCTGCACCATAATGGTAATGGATTGAAAAAAATCTCGATTTTCATGAATTTTTTTTAACCAGCCTATCAATAAAGGTGTCGCAATATTGTATGGAAGGTTGGCAATAATAACCCGAGGCCCGGTAGACGCAATATTCGTGAAATCAATCTTTAAGGCGTCTCCTTCTATAACGTTGAGTCTTCCTTGGGCAAATTTAATAAGGCCTTGCAAAGCCGATACTGCGCGTGGATCAAACTCGACCGCTGAAATTTCTTTTGCGTTTGTCTTTAAAAGTGATCGTGTTAGCCCCCCAGGTCCTGGGCCAATTTCAATCACATGAATATTTGAAAGATTTCCCGGAACGCGCGCAATTTTATCGGTCAGATTCTGATCAAAAAGAAAGTTTTGTCCTAAAGATTTTTTAGCACGAATATCAAATCGTTCAACAAGCTCGCGTAAACTTGGAAGCGTATCAAGATCCGCGTTCATCAATAAATGCCGAAGATTTTAATTCAAGATAATAACGCCGCTGTGCGCGGTCAAGACGTTCATTGCCAATACGCTGAGTTAACGCTTCACGGTTGGGGAGTGTTTCGTTAGAGATAGTGCGCACATCACGAAGCCACAAAATGTGAAGCCCCGTAAGTGACCGGATGGGATCTGTAATCTGGCCCTTATCCATAGGCAAAACAGCAGCATCAAGTTTTTCAGGTAGTAGCCCTTCTCTGACCCAGCCCAGATCGCCCCCAGCGGGTCCTGTGGGTGCGCGTGAAAATTGACGTGCAAATGTAGGGAAATTTTTTTCTGGATCTTTACGAATTTCAGCTAGCAAGCGCATCGCAAAGGTCATAGCCGGGGCTTCATCTTTTGCTTTTTCAATAGGCAGAAAAATTTCTGAAATTTGCCATTCATTTTTCCCCATAAATGTGCCCAGTTGTTTGAGTTCAAAATCGATGTCGCTTTCAGAAACATCGACATTGGGCCGCACCTGACGCATGACAATCTTGGTCCATGCCAGTTGAGATTTAATCTGGTCCCTTAAGGTAGATAAGCGTATTCCGCCACCTTTTTGCAACATGGTGCGGAATTGTTCACCCGTCATTTTGTTTTGCTCACCCAGGTTATTGATTGCAGCTTCAATATCGGTAGGTTCGATTTTAATTTTTAACCGGTCGGCTTCTTGAAGTTTAATTTCTTCTTCAATTAGGTTGCTGATTACCTGAGGCCTCAGCTTGCTGATAACCTCGGGCGTTTGTGGTAGACCTGAAGAGACCATGATTAAGCGCATACGATCATTAACGTCTGAATTCGTAACCACACCGCTATTTACAATAACAGCAATGCCATCATTGCGCTCTTGAGCGTACGATGATCCTGGGGAAGCCAGAACAAGTATTAGAAATAAAATAATGCGGCGCATAAACTTTAAGCCTTTTTTTTCTCAGCAAATCGTCCACCCGGACGAAATCTATCAAGATAGGTTGGCAAAATAAGGTCAAGACTTGCAGGCACAAGGCCAAGGTCGGATACAGTTTTATATTTTTGCGTTAAAATACTATCTGTTTCAAGAGAACGAACTTGATCGATTGTCAGCAGGGGATGGGGTAGCATCTGTAAGAAAGCCCCTTTGACTTTTGCCAAACAGAAAGGGATAGGCATTAAATAACGTGGGTTTTTTGTGTGCTCAAAAAGCCTTTCATAAATAGACCGGAAGGTTAAAATTTCAGGCCCCCCCAGTTCAAATATATGTCCTGCAGCAGATGGGGTTTGCAGTGCTTTTATTACAGCGTCAGCAATATCACCTACAAAAATAGGCTGAAACTTTGTTTTTCCTGCGCCAATCAAAGGAAGAACAGGAAGATAACGCGCCAGCGTTGCAAACTGATTAAAAAAATTATCTTCTGCACCGAACACAACACTCGGTCTTAAAATAATAGCCTGAGGAAAAGCATTTTTTAAGTTACGTTCTCCTTCATATTTTGTTTTGGCGTAGTTTGATTTTGAATTTTCAATACCAAGCGCCGAGATATGAATAAGATGTTCAATATTTTCTTCTTGGCATAAACGGGCAAGCGTACCAGGAAAATCGGCATGAAGTTTTTGAAAGCGCTGCTGTCCTTTTTCAAAAAGAATGCCGATACAGTTTATAACTGTCTTGGCTCCAGAAAGGGCGTGACGCAGGCTGGCTGTATCGTTGATATCACAGGTAACCGGAACAATTTGCCCAACCATACCAGAAGGCCTAAGTGCGTAAGCGCTTTCTGGATTACGACAGGCCACACGAATAGTAACCCCTGAGCGCGCCAGTTCACGGATGATCTGACGGCCTATAAATCCAGTGCCGCCAAAAATAGTCACAGGGCTGAATTGTGCCCCCAAATAGGGTGTGGCTTGTGGGGTCATACGAAATCCTTAACGTTAACCCTATGGTTTTACGCTATATTTTTTCTACAAACAATAGAAGTGTAACTTTTTGTATGAAGTCTTCGAAGAGAAAAGATGAAAAAATACATTCTTATCCTTTCGAGTTTTTTACTGGCTTTTCCGGCGCAAGCCCAAACAGCCAAAATAACCCAGAGCCCCCCTGTTGTTCTTGAGTTATTCACCTCTGAAAGCTGTTCATCGTGCCCGCCTGCCGATGCTTTTTTAACAACATTAAAAGATGAACCAGGTGTCATTATTTTATCGTGTCATGTTACGTATTGGAATTATTTAAACTGGAAAGATACACACTCCCTTCCCGAATGTACGCAGCGTCAACGGATTTATGCGCCAGCTGTTTCACAAGGGCAGGTTTTCACACCGCAACTGGTTATGAATGGGACAAGTTCTTTTGTTGGGTCAAGTGAATCCTCAATCACGGCTGCGTTGCAAAGCGCACGTATTTCTTCAAAAGTTCAGCCTATAATTTTAACAAGTCATTCTAATGGGCAGGTTGAAGCGCAGACCGATCAGAACTTTTTGAAATTAAATCCATCAGCAGAATTCACATTTTTTGAAATCGGCCCAGCACAAGATGTAGCTGTGAAAAGCGGAGAAAATTCCGGGTCTATTTTACATTCAGCGCGTCCTGTGCGCAGCCTAAATTCTTTAGGAAAATGGAAAAGCGATACGGAAAAAATGCAGGTGCCGATTATTTTAAATGCAGGAACAAAATTCGTTGTTTTGCTTGCACAAAATCCCGCTACACAGGAGATTGTGGCGGCAGGGCAATTGAATATCAGCAACTAATAATGTTGCTGTGCAAGGTGTTTTTTTAAAATTTATTTTGCGTTTACAGCAGAATCAATGTTAGCATTCACTTAATCCGAAGAAGTTTTTTGTTTAGAAAAGGCTGCTCAGTTTTCAAGCTGTGTGGGAAACATCTTTTCTTTGGTGGTCAAATCTCTGGTTGGCGATAAAGGGTGTTATTTTTAAAACCGTAAACCAAGGAGGATGACGAATGAAAACTGTAAGCAAGACAAAAACGCAACAGCAAAAATCCATTCAAAAAGTAATCGAAGAAACAACTTCTATCTATACGCAAGCCATTGAAGCTGGAGGTCAGCCTAATCTAGATTATGCTGGTTTTGCATGTGAGGTTGCCTTGAATCGTTTTCGTCAGGCCCTTGAAGATCCAACAATGGAATCGGAAGATTTAGAAGCCTTGCTTAGGCGTGCCCGCGTTGAAGTGCGTGATTTTCTTAATGAAACAGGGCAACGTCGCAACGGATTTTCACAATGGCAGGAAAAACCCTGCAAATGGGCATATTTAATGGCGCATTATGTTGCCCGTACAGCGAATTTGTCTCGCCGCGTGTCTTAACTGTGCGCGGTTTTATTGTGCCGGATTTTGATCTGGCCATATCGGGCGGTTGTCCAGATTTTAAAATCTGGCGCCGCCCGAAACGTTAGACGATTTTTAATTTTAATTGTGGATTTGTTCCAGATCACTAAACCGCGTCAGATTCGGATCAAAGAAGACACGCACCGTACCAATCGGCCCATGACGTTGTTTGGCGATGATTGTCTCTGCAATGTTGGATGCTTTGCCCAGCAGATCCTGCCATTGTGCATAACGGTCATGAAATTTGCTGTCATCCTCGCCTGGTTTTTGCTGTGGTTCTTCGCGGCTGAGGTAATATTCCTGGCGATAAATAAACATCACAACATCCGAATCCTGTTCGATCGACCCCGATTCCCGAAGGTCAGCTAGTTGTGGACGTTTATCTTCACGATTTTCAACAGCACGAGAAAGCTGGGAAAGCGCGATCACAGGTATGCCAAGCTCTTTGGCAATCGCCTTCAGGCCGCGTGTGATTTCTGAAACCTCGATCACACGGTTTGATTCAGATTGCCTTGTGCCGGCGCCACGTAGAAGCTGTAGATAGTCAACAATCAGCATGCCGAGCCCATTTTGTCTTTGTAAGCGACGCGCGCGCGTACGAATAGCAGAGATAGAAAGCGCAGGGGTGTCGTCTATATAAAGCGGTATTGTGCTCATTAGGTGCGAAGCTTCAACAAATTTGCGAAAATCATCTTGCTTGATATCACCACGTCTGATCTGGTCACCGGAAATACCAGCAACATCAGCAAGAATACGTGTTGCAAGCTGATCTGATGACATTTCAAGCGAGAAAAACCCGACAATCGCCCCTTCTTTTCCGCCTGATTGGGCATAAGCTTTTGCGGCATTAAAAGCGATGTTTGTTGCAAGCGCAGTTTTCCCCATCGAAGGCCGGCCTGCAAGAATAATCAAATCAGACGGGTGCATCCCCCCTAATTTTTGGTCAAGATCTTTGAGGCCTGTTGTGACGCCCGTGACATGGCCGCTTGTCAGGTAAGCTTTTTCAGCAATTTGAATAGCAGTAGTAACAGCTGATTTCAGAGTTGAAAATCCACCGCGCACTTCACCAGATTGCGCCAGTTCAAATAATTTTTGCTCTGCAGCTTCAATTGTTTCAGTGGCACTTTCATTGGCCTGAACATCAAAAGCTTCCGAAACAACATGGTGCCCAATCGAAATGAGTTCACGTCTCAAGTGTAATTCATAAATTGTTTTGGCGTAATCTTCTGCATTGAGTACAGAAAGTACGCTTGCTGCCAGATCAAAAATATAATTTGCGCCACCAACGGGTGTAAGTTCACTATCGGTTTCGAAAAAGGCTTTTAGGGTAACAGGCGTTGCGGCAAGGCCGCGGTCGGTCAGGTCACAAATTGCCTTATAAATGCGTTGATGGGCGGGCGCATAAAAATGAACAGGGCGCAAAAAATCACTCACCCGCTCAAGCTGACGATTGTCAGTTAAAAGGGCGCCCAAAAGGCCTTGCTCAGCGTCAAGGTTATGCGGTGCCTGACGCATTATAGAGGGTTCTGCTGCTTCGATATCAGCCCGCAGGGGGATCGGTTGTGATGATAATGTCATTTTGTCAGCCTAGAGAGTTTTGCTTTTAAACCCAAGCAAAAAGACAATCATAAGAAGATGTAGGCGCAAGAAAATGTGGGTAAATATTGTATTATTTAATACCAGTGGCCAGATTACTCATTTCTCGCATGTGGGCCAAGTGAGCAGCTCTAAAGATATTTTCTTTTAAATCTGTAGGTACTGGTGGACCCTCTTGCCCTGTGTACATAACTGCCAGCATATAGGGACGACGAATAGTGCTGCCTTGAAATCCAAAATGAAAATGAGGCATCTCAGTATTTTCATAGATTCTTTCTTCTGCTAAAGAACCTGCTTGTGCGCCTTTTTTGATAATGAGCCCGCCAATGCCAATATTTTTTAGCTTTAGTGTTTCCCGCAATTCATGAATTTTTGAGGCATCAAACTTTTTACCAACAACAAAAACACAAGAAGCTTTTGGATTCGCTTCAATTTTTTTGAAAATAGGTTCACAACTGGCTAAACGGTTACTTATTACGATTGCGTTTGTAAAAGCAGCTTGCAAACATCCCTTCAGGTCTTGAAAAGACAAGCCAGCCCCATTTTCGATCAAAAGGACATCCGGCCCGGGCTTAGGGGTAGCCAAAATAGGCATTGATAACTCCATAGTTTTATGGAATTTATTATTATGTATAAAAATAGTCAAGAAAAAATTATTAAAAAACCGGACGAACCACAAGGATTCATCCGGTTTAAGAAGGAATTAGAAGGCTCTGAACTGCAATCAAAGCATTCTAAATCGATAGATCGTGCTTAAGCAGCGTCTACCGAATCCGTTTCAGCCTGAACTTCAGCGGTTGAGGCAGCCTTTTTACGGGCTTTTTTCGCTTTTGGGGCAGGGGCATCAGCTTCAACTTCAGAGTCTTGATTTTCTGAAGTGGCAGCAGCTTCGGTTTCAGCTAAGGCCGCGGCGGCGGCTTTTTTTGCATCAGCCAAAAGCGCTTTGCCTGTTTTTTCCTGCATTTTCGCTTCGTCTTCTGTTCGTGCGATATTGATTGTCACTTTAACCTTCACTTCAGGGTGAAGCATAATATCAAGCGGGAACAGGCCGATTGTTTTAATGCTCTGGTTAAGTACAACCTGATTACGCTCAACTTTAAAGCCTTTGGTGGCAATGATATCTGCGATATCACGGGTTGAAACTGAACCATAAAGCTGTCCACCTTCTGCTGCTTGACGGATCATGGTCACAGTCAAACCGTCAAGTTTCTTGGATACCGTTTCGGCATCAGCTTTTTTAGTTAGGTTTTCAGCTTCAAGTGTTTTGCGCTGTGCTTCAAAATGGGCCTTGTTTGCGTTTGTGGCGCGCAAGGCTTTTTTCTCAGGCAGCAGGAAGTTGCGCGCATACCCAGGACGCACACGGACGATATCGCCCATTTGCCCAAGATTTTCCATGCGTTGCAATAAAATAACTTCTGTTAGGGCCATGACTAACCTCTTTCCTCGTTAGAACGTTCAAAGCGGGATGGGCGGTCACCACGATCTTCGCGGGGTGGGCGGCTTGCGTAGTCAAGTTCAACACGCACAGGCGCAATTAAAGCCATCTGGCGTGCACGTTTGATTGCTTGCGCTAACTTACGCTGTTTTTTCTGCGATACAGCTGTGATGCGCGAAGGCACCATTTTGCCGCGTTCGGATAAAAACTTTCCAAGCATGCGTGGGTCTTTCCAGTCGATTGCAATCGCGCCTTCGCCTGAAAAGGGGCAGGTTTTACGACGGCGGCTAAAAGATTTTTTTGGACCGCGTTCGCCTTCAGATGATTTTGATTCTCTTTCACGTTCAGACATTATGCAGCCTCCACAATTGGTTCAATTTCAATTTCCGCATCACGGTCTTTATTCAAGACAGGTGATGGCCCTTTTGATGGTTCATCAAGACGAACGGTTAAGTAGCGCACAATATCTTCGTGAAGACGCATATTGCGTTCCATTTCCAAAAGTGCTGCAGGAACAGTTTCCATTTCAATCAACGCGTAATAGGCTTTTTTTGCTTTGTTGATTGGGTACGCAAGTGTGCGTAGGCCCCATTGTTCTGTTTTGATGATTTTTGCGCCAAGTTTTTTGGCAATCGCGCCCATGTCATCGGTTAGCGTTTCCACTTGTTTTGCAGAAAGCTCACCACGAGCAATGAACACCGTTTCATAGATCGGCATTGTCTTTATCCTTTTGTGGTTGTCCCGTCTAAAACCATTTTCAGGCGGGCAGCTGACAACACGGGTTGTTTGCCAGCAAAAGCGTGGCGTACTATACGGATAAAAAAGCGAACATCAAGAAAAAAGCACACACGGAAAGTCATGACAATCCAAATAGATCACAACTTATTGATATGTATGAATAATTTTGTTGACTCATACAATATTCGTATTGACCTTGTTTATGCGAACCCTAACCACCCCGAAAATATTTTTGGAGTGCCTGTCTATAAAACAGAAGCACGATTTTTTCTTTATGAAAAATTAGCGAATGTAGTCTTAAAAGGGGCGGCATTGGCACAAAGCCGCTATGGCTGGCGTTATGTTTTAAAAGATGGACTGAGGACAGTCGAAGCACAGACTCGTATGCTTGAAAGTCCGATTGTTAAGGCTAACCCGCACTGGTTAACTGAACCTCGTCTGCTTTCGCCCCCTGGTCAGGGCGGGCACCCGCGTGCGATGGCTGTTGATATTACCCTTGAAGATTATTTGGGCCAGACCGTTGATATGGGCACGGTATTTGATCATCTTTCAACAAAACCGGGTGAAAACCCAGCCAGGCGCGATTATGAGGGTATTTCAAGCCAAGCAAAGAAAAATCGCAAATTATTTGAGCAAACGATGATGGATGCGGCTGTCCTTGAGAAGACCGAGATTTTGCCTATCCCACAAGAATGGTGGGATTATCGCCTTCCGCAACCGGTTTATGAGGCGTTTAAACCGATCAGTGATTCGGATCTTCCTTTTGAAATGCGGATGACCTAAAACCATGATTTTATCTAAGCTATTGTTTTAAAATGATTATATAATATATCTTAAGATATTTAGCCCCCCCTTGCCAGCTTTCGTGAGGATGTTTATGGTCTGGCAGTTTGAAGCAAAACAAAAAACGAAACACTGACAAAGGAATTATATCATGAGCATGATTGCCGAAAGCGTTAAAAAAATCGTTGTCGAGCATCTTGGCGTTGAAGAATCAAAGGTCACTGAAGCAGCAAGCTTTATTGATGATTTAGGCGCGGATTCACTCGATACTGTTGAACTTGTTATGGCGTTTGAAGAAGAATTCAATATTGAAATCTCTGATGATGCGGCTGAGAAAATTCAGACAGTTGGCGATGCTATTAAATACATCTCCGAAAATTCTGCACAGTAATTTTTAAGCGTATTTTAAAAAAGGGCGGATGAAGCAGCATCCGTCCTTTTCCTATTAAACAAAATCGCTATAATCACGGCATGCGTCGAGTTGTTGTTACAGGTATGGGAATTGTCAGCCCCCTTGGTTTGGGTGTTGAGCATAATTGGGCCAGATTAATTTCTGGTCATAGCGGTATACGCAAAATTGAACGCTTTGAAGTATCTGATATTTCTTCGCAAATTGCAGGTCTTGTGCCATACACAAAAGAAGTGGGTGATGTTAAGGGTGCGTTTAACCCTGATTTATTCATCGAACCCAAAGATCAGCGTAAAATGGACCCGTTTATTTTTTACGCAATGGCAGCGTCTGCTGAAGCGGTCGCTGATTCTGGCTGGCAACCCCAAGATGAAGAATCGCTTGAACGGACAGGTGTGATGATCGGGTCTGGCATTGGTGGGCTTGAAAGTATTCAAGACACATCAATTTTGCTATTTGAAAAGGGCCCGCGCAGGCTCTCGCCTTTCTCCGTTCCGCAGATGCTTATTAATCTTGCTTCTGGCCATGTGTCGATCAAATACGGTTTTAAAGGGCCCAATCATTCGGTTGTGACGGCTTGCGCAACAGGTACGCATGCGATTGGTGATGCTGCACGCCTGATTATGATGGACGATGCTGACGTGATGATCGCCGGTGGTGCGGAAGCTGCGGTTAATCGTTTGGGCGTTGCATCTTTTGCAGCTGCGCGCGCATTGTGTGGTTCTTATAATGACCGACCTGAAGAAGCGTCGCGCCCCTTTGATACAGCGCGTGATGGGTTTGTTATTGCTGAAGGATCGGGTATTGTTGTGCTTGAAGAATACGAGCATGCTAAAAAACGGGGCGCTAAAATTTATGCAGAAATTGTTGGGTATGGTCTTTCTGGAGATGCTTATCACATAACATCGCCTTCAGAAGATGGCAGCGGTGGTTATCGCGCAATGAAGACTGCGCTTAAGCGTGCAAGTTGTAACCCTGAGGATATTGATTATATTAACGCACATGGCACATCAACAATTTTAGGTGATGGCATTGAATGCGGCGCTGTAAGACGTCTGTTTGGTCCCGCGCTCCAAACAATTTCCATGTCATCAACAAAATCTTCAATTGGGCATTTACTGGGCGCAGCAGGTGCTGTTGAAGCTATTTATTCGATCTTGTCTATTCGTGATGGTATCATGCCGCCAACTCTTAATCTTGAAACAGTTTCAGATGATTGTAAGGGGATTGATCTGGTACCCAAAGTTTCTAAAGAGAAAAAAATCAATGCGGTGCTTTCAAATTCATTCGGATTTGGCGGTACAAATGCATCAATTATTATTAAAGCGGTTTAAATGAAAGTCCGGTCCGAAAAGAAGGATCGGTTTTTTGTTTTTCTTTCTGGATTTTTTTTGCTATGCGCCGTTGTATTTATTTTGATTGGCCTAGCTTTTAAATCTGTTTTTGCGCCTGGGCCTCTTACACAAAACAAGCTTATTGTGCTTGAATCAGGGATGGGCACACGTGGTATTGCCCAACAACTTTATAAAGACCAGGTTATTTCATCAGAAGCTTTGTTTTTACTATCGGCTTATATCTCTGGTAACAGAAAAAAACTTAAAGCGGGTGAGTATGAATTCCCTGCCCATGTCGCTCTTTCCCGGGTTTTGGATAAAGTGGCATTAGGCGATATATATAAACGTAAAATTACAATTCCTGAAGGGTGGACAAGTTTCCAAGTTGTTGAGGCATTAAATGCCGCGCAAGGCTTGGTCGGGCAAATTGATGAAGTACCATCTGAGGGCACGATATTACCTGACACCTATATTTTTCAGCGCAATCAAAGTCGTTCAGATCTTTTAAGGCGCATGCAAGAAGCCTTTAATGTAAAGCTCGATCAGCTTTGGGCTGAACGCCAAGCACATTTACCAATTCAAACAAAGCAGCAGGCCGTCATTCTGGCTTCTATCATCGAAAAAGAAACAGGCGTTAAAGCTGAACGCAAGAGAGTAGCAGGTGTTTTTATAAACCGGTTGCGTATGGGCATGAAGTTACAATCGGATCCAACGGTTATATATGCGATAACGCAAGGAAAGGCCCCTTTGGGTCGCCCTCTTCTTTTGAAAGATTTAGAAACAGTCGCATCACCCTATAATACCTATATGTTTGAAGGGCTTCCAACGGGTGCCATAGCCAATCCAGGGCATGAATCTTTGGAAGCGGCGTTAAATCCTGAAGCGAATGATGAATTTTATTTTGTTGCAGATGGAACAGGAGGGCATGCTTTTGCGCGCACGCTTGAAGAACACAATATGAATGTTGCTAAATGGCGTAAAATACAGGCACAAAAACCATGAGCTATCGTGAAATTTTAGCTGAACGTGGTGCTTTGTGGTGTGACCAATATGCGCTTGTGATGGCGCAAGCTTTATTTAAATCAGGCAAACATGAGGCATGCACAACGTTTCATGTGACTATTCGGAAAACCCCTTTTGATGGCGGGTATCTGCTTACAGCTGGTCAAAACATTTTTTTTGATTGGGTAGAAAAATTTTGGCGTTTTGATGAAGATGATCTACGTATTTTAAAAAATAAAGTTTCTTTTAATCCTCACACTCAATCACAAGAACGTTTGTTTGATGATCCATTTTTAGAAATGTTAGAAAAATTTAAATGTGACCTGACGATTGATTCTCTGCCCGAAGGTGAACTGGCTTTTGCTGATGAACCTATTATGCGTATTACAGGTCCTGTGTGGCAGTGTCTTTTGGTTGAAGCGGCTGTTTTAAATTGTATCAATGCTCAGTCTTTGTTTGCAACTTTGGCATCACGGCTTGATTATATTTCTGGTGGTGCGGCTATTTATGAATTTGGGTTACGCCGATCTCAAGGCATTGACGGATTATCGTCAACACGCGGTGCTTATGTTGGCGGTGTTGCGGGCACATCAAATATGCTGGCACAAAAATATTATCAAATACCAGCAACCGGTACGATGGCGCATGCTTTTGTTATGATGTTTGAAAGTGAACTGGAAGCCTTTGAGCATTATGCGTGCGCCATGCCACAAAACGGAGTCTTTCTGGTTGATACATACGATTCGCTTCAAGGCGTTCGCCATGCAATTCAAGCTTGCCGGAAGGCGGGAACCGTTTTAAAAGCCATAAGGCTTGATTCTGGTGACCTTGCTTATTTGGCCCGGCAGGCGCGGGATATTTTGGATCAAGAAGGTTTAAAAGGAACGCGCATTATTGCTTCAAATGATCTGGATGAACAAACAATTGATCAAATTAAGCGTGTCGAACAAGCCCCGATTGATGATTGGGGGGTGGGAACCAGGCTTGCAACATCTTATCGCCAGCCTGCGCTTGGTGCGGTATATAAATTAGGGGCCGTTCATGATGAAAAAGCATATCGTGATGTGATTAAACTTTCTAACCAGAGTGCAAAAATATCAATTCCTGGCGTTCTTGATATTGTACGATATCTAGATGAACGGGGCTTTCTGAATGGCAGTACCATAGTATCAGGTTCAGCAAAAGGGTTGATTGACAGCACAAATAAGTTGGTTTCCGATATTGTTTCCCTTCATAAAGATGACTCATCACGTCGAAAGGTTTTTAAAGCAGGTGTAAATTCTTATGCACCGCTTATGCCCGCTTTTGTAAAGGGCAGACGCATAGTGCCATCAGAATCTGTTCATGATGCTCGCAAGCGGGCAAAAGAATCTCTCGCCAGGCTTGATCCGGCGCATCGCAGGCCATTATACCCTCACGAATATGTTGTTGGTCTTGAGCAAAGCTTGTATGAGAAACGAAAAGATTTAATTAAACGTTTCAGGAGGGTGGGCTAGCGTTGCGTATACCCCGTATAGCAGAACCAGCATTTGGGTGATTGCCCATCAATATTTGATCTAAATCAGTTTGATTGTTAATAACGACAGGAATGTTCCACAAAGATTCCGGCATCATTTTTTCAGCATGTGCTTTATCAAGTTGCTGCAATAAAAAATCAAATTCACCATTTTTGTTAAAAATAACAATATCACGTTGTATAAAGGCCATTTGGCGCAAAACAAGCGCTGCACCTAAAACTTGGAGGCGGCCAAGTTTATGCGAATCGCGAATGACCAAAGCTTCTCGATGATGTAAGATTTCGTTTTCAAAATCGCAAAGCTGTGACGGGTTTGCTGATAAAATTGTAGAACCTGATTTTACATTTCTGGCAATAGTCAAAAAATCATCAACCGAGTCAACAAAATATACATTATTCATCAAATAAGATGAGGTTTCACAAATCTGGTCGAAGTGTCTTTTTAAAGGATTCCAGAAGCCATTAATATTTAAAAATATCATAGGCTTGTTATGATAGCCGCGTGTTCCCCAATAAAGCGTTGATAATGCTTCGTCTAATGTGCCGTAAGCACCTGGAAAAATTACGATCATGTCTGATAAAAGGGTAATTCTAACCTTTCGCTCCGAGAAACTGCCTACAATTTCTTGGTCAATTCTATCTAGCAGGTGATGTGGGGACGCAATATTTAGTGATGCTTTAGGTTTGCGGATAATTCCTGTCACACGGGCACGCGCAGCAAGCGTAAATTCAAGTAATCGACCCATAAGCCCTTCAACCATACCCCCATAAATCATATGCATATCGTTACTACCGAAAATGCTAGCCAGATCTTCAATGGCGCGGTGGTATGAAGGGTCAATATCTGCTTTGGATGTCAGGTATACGCCAACATTGAGCATTTGATTTATCCTTTGGACCTTTTGTTTTTACGAGCGACTGTTAAAGTAAGGTAATGTGTGGAATTACAGGCTTAATTGCAACAAAAAAAGAAGCGTCTTTAGCATCACTTGAACAGATCGTTCAGGCGATGCGCCAGAAGATCGCACATCGCGGGCCAGATTCAGCCGGAAGCTGGGTTGATGAGCGCGCGGGCGTTGCCTTTGGGCATGCGCGTCTTGCGATTGTGGACCTCTCTCCGGAAGGGCGCCAGCCTATGATATCGCCTTCAGGACGCCTGGTGATGGTCTATAACGGCGAAATTTATAATTTTTTATCCCTCAGGCAAGAACTTGAAGGTGTCGGCTTAAAATTCAGAGGCCGATCAGACACAGAAGTAATGCTGGCAGCTATTGACCAGTGGGGGCTTAATCGCACCTGTCAAAAAATAGGCGGCATGTTTTCAATCGCATTATATGATCGTGTAAGCCAAGAAGTACATTTTGTGCGTGATAGACTCGGTAAAAAACCTCTTTACTTTGGCTGGGCTGGATCGCATTTGGTTTTTGCCTCTGAACTGAAAGCTTTAAGCGCGCATCCTCATTTCAAGCCGCAGCTTCATCATGAAGCTTTGCAGGCTTATTATAACTATGGCGCAGTTCCAGCGCCTCACACGATTTATAAGAATATTTGGTCAGTTTTACCCGGCGCCCGGGTAAGCCTTGTGCTTGAAAGACTTAAAGTAGGGGAAAACCTTTTGCCTTATATGACACCGTATTGGCAGGCTTCGACTGTTATACAAGATGCCCGCGCGCAGGGTATAGACGCTGCTTTGTCTGATCAAGAAGTCGTTTCTGATTTTGAGAATCGTCTGGTTAAAAACGTGACAGAACGTATGATCAGCGATGTGCCTTTAGGTGCTTTCTTATCTGGTGGTATTGATTCAAGTACGGTTGTTGCTTTGATGCAATCGCAATCAAGAATGCCTATTCAAACTTTTAGTATTGGCTTTGAAGAAAAAGGTTATGATGAGTCAGGATACGCCAGAAAAATTGCGAATCATCTCGGCACTCAGCATCACGATCAAATCATCACATCAAAGAGTGCTGGTGAAATTGTAGCAAAACTTCCCGATATGTATGATGAGCCGTGTTCGGATGCATCGCAAATTCCTACCTACCTTGTCAGCGTTCTGGCCCGTCAGCATGTTACGGTTGCTTTATCAGGTGATGGAGGGGATGAAATGCTTGGCGGGTATAGACGCCATATGTTTTTGCAAAAATATTCAGCGTTTGCGCGTTTTCTCCCCCTTCAGTTGCGCAAAGCTTTTGCCATGTTAATCGTCAAGATACCGCATATAATTAGACACAATAACGCCGCAAAGGTACGAACATTAGCCCATATTCTATGCCAGAGTGATGATCAGGCTGCACATTGTGCATTTTTGTCGCAGTGGGTTTCTCAATCGCCTTTGCGCACCCAAACAAATTTTTTGCACTTTCCTTTGATTGATCAAAGCCAGTGGCCCGTTGGGCTTTCAGGGGGACAAGCTGGTATGTTTGGTGATCTTATCCATTATTTACCCAATGATGTTTTGGTGAAGGTTGATCGTGCGTCAATGGCTGTCGGGCTTGAAGTGCGTTCGCCGCTTTTGGATTATAAGTTGTGTGAATATTTGTGGCGGCTGCCGATGCGTTATAAAATACGCAACGGTCAGGGCAAATGGCTTTTACGGCAGGTTTTATCAAACTATGTGCCATCATCACTTTTTGATCGACCTAAACAAGGGTTCTCCGTGCCTGTTGCGCAGTGGCTTCGGGGTGATCTGCGTGACTGGGCGCAATCTTATTTAAACGAAGACGCACTTAAACAATCAGGTTTGTATGATGTAAAAGCATTACAGCGCATCTGGGCGGAACATTTATCAGGAGTGCATGATCATCAGGCGCTTTTATGGCCGGTGCTGATGGCCGAATGCTGGCGGGAACGATGGAAGCCAGGGCTTTAAAAGCGCCCTTCAATGAGCCAGGGCCTGACAATATCTTTTGCATCTAATGTTTCAATCAGCTGGTTGATCCCTGCTTTTTCTGATCGGCTGACTTTTGGCCCGCTAGACCAGCGTGTCAGTTTAGATAAAAACCCATACCAACCACTTTCAACCCCGCCATGAAGGTTATGCGGTGCAAAAGGTCTTTCTGACGCTGCGCGTGCAACATATTCTGCTATGTCGATCAGCATCAGTTTAAAACAATTGATATCAGGGTTTGATAAGTGCGGTTGAAGCAAGGTTAACGCAGCTTCGCAGTCGCTTAGGATCTGTTTAGGCAAGGAAGGATCAAAGGGCGTTGTATCCATGATATTTTGAGCAGCTTTTGCCAGATCAAACAAGGCAGGTACATTTTGATATTTACGTTGCACTGTTAAAATTTCATCGTGCAAGGCTTTCATTTCAGCATGATGCGTTCGATCTCCGCCACCCAGATCAAGCTGTGACATCCACAATCCAAGACGATAAGGAAGCGAGGCCAGAAACTGCCAGTCAGCGGGGCTAAATTTTTGTTCGAAGTCAGATTGCATAGGTGTAGTTTAGCCAGAAAAATCGATCCCGTACAGATCGTCTTTATTTTAAAAAAGGGTTCTTTGTGTCATAGTCTGGCTATGAGTATTCATGAAAAGATACAAAAATCAAAAAAGCGTAAAAGATTGCCGCCCGGCACCCCGCCCGGCACTCTTGCGCCCATCAATACATCTGCCCCGACAATTATAAGGGCAATGGCTTACAATGAAGGGGATTTTAAAGAATTTATTGTGAATGTACCTGAAGATCTACTGATCTTAAAAGGTCAGTACCCAGTTTTGTGGGTTGATTGTGATGGCTTTGGCGATATTGCCGGAATTCAAAAAGTTGCTGAAATTTTCGGCTTGCATCCTCTTGGAGTAGAGGATGCTGTGAATATGGACCAGCGCGCAAAACTGGATGATTTTGAAAATTCTCTTTTACTGGTTTGCTACCGACCAATGCTTTTGAACGGTCAGATGCTGACAGAACAAATATCGATTTTTCTTGGAGATGGCTTTATTATAACTCTTCAAGATCATCATGATAAAGATAGCTTTGAAGTCATACGTGAACGACTTCGAAAAGGACAAGGACGCCTTATACGAAAAGCAGGAGCAGATTATCTTGCCTATGTAATTGTTGATTATATTATTGATAGCGCGTTTCCTGTGCTTGAGTTATTTGGCGATAATCTTGACGATATGGAAGATAAGGTTTTATCGAATCCTAATCGTGCGGTGGTTTCTGATATTCATACGATAAAGCGTCATCTTCATTATATCCGCCGATCAATATGGCCATTGCGTGATGCTTTATCAGGGATGATATTAGGTCATCGTCTTATTCAAGAAGAAACGCGATTTTATTTGCGAGATTGTTTTGATCATACGCTACAAATTATTGATATGGTTGAAACGTTTCGAGAGCGTGCTTCAGGGTTGATGGATCTTTTTTTGACATCACAAAATAATCGTATGAATGAAATCATGAAAGTACTGACAATTATTTCAACAATCTTCATGCCATTGTCGTTTATCGCTTCTTTGTATGGTATGAATTTTAATACCGCACATCCTTATAATATGCCGGAACTTAATATGCCTTTCGGCTATATCAGTGTACTTGGATTTATGAGTGTATGCGCAACCTTGATGCTCATACATTTTTGGCGCAGGGGTTGGTTTCGTTAGGCTGTATTTCTAATCAAGACAGCAGCAAAAAAACCATCTGTTTGATGTTGTAAGGGCGTCAGTCGCATAAAAGGACCATGGCATGGGTTTTTTAAGTGCTCAGGCCAATTTTTATTTAAGGGTAATATTGTAAAATCTTTATGCGCTAACAGAAATTGTTCAATCTGTTTTTCATTCTCACTTTGAAAAAGTGAACAGGTTGCATAGACCAGTCTGCCGCCAACTTTTACCGTATGCGCAACACGTTCAAGAATTTCCGATTGTGTTTGTAAAAGCGAAGTCAGATCAGGCCCGTAATTACGCCAGCGTAAATCAGGGTTGCGTCGCCAGGTTCCAGATCCAGAACAGGGTACGTCAGCAAGCACAACATCAAAAGTTTGCTTCTGTCGTTTCAGCCACTTTCGTTGTTTTTCATCCTCAAGGGGGCGTACTTCAATAATATCGGCAACGCCCGCGCGCCTGAATCGGGGTTTGGCTTTTTCAAGGCGTGATAATTCTGTATCCATTGCAACAATTCTACCCTTGTTACGCATGGCCGATGCCAGGGCAAGGGTTTTACCGCCGCTGCCGGCACAATAATCTAAGACCTGCATGCCCGGGCGTGCATCACAAGCCAAAGCAATCAATTGGGATCCTTCGTCTTGAATTTCCACCCATCCCTTTGTGAAAGCCCGCGCCTTTGAAAGATGAACTTTACCTTCCACTCTTAATGCATCAGGTGCAAAAGGTGGTTTATGTGTGTGTACATCATCGGCGGCTAAAAAATTCTGTACTGTATCGGGATCTGCGCGCATGTGGTTGATGCGAAGATCCAGTGTGGCTTCAATAAGCATGGCATCAAGTTCATCAGGAAAATTTTCACCATACAGAGCTTGTAGTTCTTGTGCGGCATAATCAGGACATTCATGTAAAACTGCGGCTGGAAAAGTTTCAGGCGGGTTTGCTAAAAATTTTTCCTCCCCCTCATCAAGTAAAGCTGGTGCATATTTGTCGCCGTTACAAAGCTGAGAAATATCGTGAACAGAAAAATTCTCAGCTAATCTTAAATAGGCTAAAACCATAAGACGAGCAGATGGGGGTAAGTGTACAAAGTTTAACCAATATGTAAGCTTTGCGTAATGGCGCATAACAGCGTAAAGACGAGCAGCAATATTGGCGCGGTCTTTTGAGCCGATATATTTACGGAAGCGAAAAAAATCACCTGCTGTCGAGTCCATGGGGATGCGTGATTGCAAGACGCGATCAAGAACATCAATGGTGGCCTGAATTCGAGCTGCTGGGGTCATAACACTGTCATAGTCAAAAAAAGACCCCGCCGCAAGCGACGGGGCCTAATTTAAAAATTAAAAGCAGATTAGTGTGCAGCTGGTGCAGGAGCAGCTTCGTCTTTTACGATTTTGCCGCCAACTGTTTTCACTTTTGTACCGTCTGCCAGTTCATGCTCAGCGTCTGGGGCAGGTGTTTTTGTACCGTCTGCGCCAACAACAACAACATCTTCGCCAGTGATTTCAATTTTTGTACCGTCTTTTAATGTTGCGCTTTTTACTTCAGCTTGCGTTACAGCAGCTTCAGCATGTGTTTCTACTGCTTTGGTTTCTTCAGAAGCCATAACAGGTGAGGACAACAATGCGAGTGCAGCAGCTGTCAGCATAAGTTTTTTCATTTTATTTTCTCCAAGGATTGTATGTTTTTAACGGCCAACATGGTGTTGGATGATTGGAATATAGCCTAATTACAATAAGTGAGAAGGGGGGTCAGATGAAAAAAAGCGCCAGAATTTCTTTAATGTAAAACAAGCATGCCAATAATATGACTATTATTATAAACAAAGCGAACTGGGCAGATTTTTGCACAGCCAGAAGCCAGTACAAAACCCCAAAACCGGCACCAAGAAACAAAGATGTTGTAAAATTGTGGGTCATTTCAGGTAGGATTTTGTCAAATGATTTACCGGCTCGTACACCTTGGAATAAATCAAGCAGGCTATTCAGGATAAAGTAGCCCACAATGCCGATCAGTGGATAAAAGCGAAAAAGTGTCCATTCAAAATGTTTTGTAACGTGATGAATAAGAGTGCCGAGCAACAGACCAAAAATAATAAGCTTGATCAGATCTTTTTGAAATAAAGGAAGCACTTTTTCTGCTGGATCTATCGCTAAAAACACATCAGCAAGGTAACACGCAAATAAAATAGCGGGCAAAACGCAGCCTAAAAAGGGGCGAAACAGAGTTTTGATTTTATCCATTCACGTCTCCGGATTATAGTTCTGTGCGGTAGTTTGGTGCCTCCCGCGTGATTGTGACGTCATGTACATGACTTTCACGGTAACCCGCAGATGTCATGCGCGTAAATTGGGCATTTGATTTCATGTCACCAATTGTTGCGCAGCCAGTATATCCCATTGCCGCCCGCAATCCACCTATCAATTGATGGATAACGGCTGATAAAGGGCCTTTGTAAGGAACGCGGCCTTCTATGCCTTCGGGCACTAGCTTCTGGCTGTCATTGGTGTGACCTTGAAAATAGCGATCAGCTGAACCTTGCGTCATGGCGCCTACCGACCCCATGCCGCGGTAAGATTTATAAGATCTTCCTTGGTATAAGATCACTTCACCTGGCGCTTCATCAGTGCCAGCCAAAAGCCCTCCCAACATTGCGCAGTCTGCGCCGGCGGCAATGGCTTTGGCCAGATCGCCTGAATATTTAATGCCGCCATCAGCAATGACAGGAATATCATGATTTCGAGCTTCGTGCGCTGCATTCATGATGGCAGAAAGTTGCGGTACACCAACCCCTGCAACAACACGGGTTGTGCATATAGAACCAGGACCAATGCCAATTTTCACCGCATCTGCACCAGCATCTACAAGTGCTTTAACAGCGTCAGCTGTAGCGATATTCCCTGCCATAATTTGCACTGAATGATTGTGCTGCTTACGAATTTTTGAAACGGTATCCAAAACGCCTTTTGAATGGCCGTGTGCTGTGTCTACAACTAAAAGATCAAGCCCCGCATCAATTAATGCTAAAGCGCGCTCAATGCCATTCTCGCCTGTGCCTACAGCCGCGCCCACGCGCAGGCGGCCTTTATCATCCTTGCTTGCGCTTGGGTAAAGCTGGGCTTTTTCAATATCTTTAACGGTCACAAGTCCGATACAACGCTCAGAGTCATCAACAATCAAAAGCTTTTCGATGCGGTTTTTGTGCAGCAACCGTTTCGCTTCGTCTTTATCAACTGTATTATAAATCTTAACCAAACCGTCATGCGTCATAAGTTCACGAACGGGAAGCTTTGTATTTTCAGCAAAGCGAACATCACGATTGGTTAAGATGCCAACAAGCTTGCCATCGGTTTCTGTGACAGGAATACCTGAGATACCAAAACGCTTCATAAGCTCTAGCGCCTCAGCCAGTGTTGCATCTGGATGGATGGTAATTGGATTAACAACCATTCCTGATTCATATCTTTTAACGCGCCTGACCTGATCGGCCTGTTCAGCAACACTCATGTTCCGGTGTAAAACACCCATCCCGCCGAGCTGTGCCATTGAAATAGCCATTTCTGCACTTGTCACCGTATCCATGGCAGCGGAAAGAAGAGGAATGTTTAACGTGATGGTGCGGGTTAGTTTTGTACGCGTGTCGGCTTCATGGGGTTGAATGGATGACGCTGCGGGTAATAATAAAACATCGTCAAATGTTAGTGATTCTGGAATGGAGTGTACGGGGGATATGATTTTAGCCATTGCTGTCTCCTGAGCGTGGACACCGTGATGGGTCGCAGGTCGCTTATGGCGACCCTTTATAAACTGAATACAGACGGGCTTTCAACGATTATTTTACAATGACTTTGGACGGAATGTCAGGGCAATCACATATTGTTCAGCGGATGCCTTGCGGGATGCGGGGGGTTTCATGTGCTTTACGGTTGTAAAATCGCGCTTCATACGGGCTAAAAGTTCACCTTCTGTGCCACCTTGAAAGACCTTGGCAATAAAGGATCCGCCGGGCCTTAGGACTTCGAGGGCGAAATCATAGGCCATCTCCGCCAGTGCCATAATGCGGATATGGTCTGTTTGCTGATGACCTGATGTATTTGGGGAAATGTCAGACAACACTAAATCAGCCTGACCACCCAGCATGTCTTTAAGTTTTTGTGGTGCATCAATATCTTCAAAATCCATCTCCAGAAAATCAACGCCTTGAATGGGGTCCATGTGCAAAATATCAATCGCAACAATTTTGCCGGCCCCCTTATCAAGAACTACTTGGCACCAGCCGCCTGGGGCTGCGCCTAAATCCACAACCCGCAGGCCTTTTTTAAGGATCTTAAGCTTTTCATCCATTTCCAGTAATTTAAACGCCGCGCGGGATCTGTACCCGCCTTGCTGGGCCTTTAGAACATAGGGGTCATTAAGCTGCCGTTTGAGCCATTGCGTTGAAGATGTTTTTCGACCCTTAGCGGTTTTAACCCGTACCGTTTTGCCGCGTATTCCATCCCCTGATTTACGTTCAGACATCATTTTCCCTTTTGTTCAAAACATTCTAGTCTTATAACAGTTCAAAATGCGACGAAAGAATGATCATGCGCAAATTTCTTTTCTGTGTCTTTACGCTGTTTTTTATGGGCCTTGCCTATAGCCCTGTTTATGCCCAGCAAGGAGGCGTGCTGATCCGCGATACTGAAATTGAAACCAGCCTCAGGGGCTGGCTTAAGCCGGTTGCGGTTGCGGCAGGTATGGATCCCAATAATATTCGGATTATTCTTATTCAAAATTCTGGTGTGAACGCGTTTGTTGCGGGCGGACAGAATATCTTTTTATACACAGGCCTGATTATTAAGGCGGATAGCGCAGGTGAAGTTTTGGGTGTTATGGCGCACGAACTGGGCCACATTACGGGCGGGCATTTGGTGCGCAAGCGCGAAGATCTTGAAAACGCGTCTTATGAATCTGTGCTGGGCATTATTTTGGGCTTAGGCGCTGTGATTGCAAGTGGGCAAGGGGAAGCTGCTGGAACACTTGCGGGCGCAGGGCAGTCTCAGGCGCTTAGACGGTTATATGGGGC
This sequence comes from uncultured Pseudobdellovibrionaceae bacterium, assembly GCA_964648505.1. Lineage (GTDB taxonomy): Bacteria > Pseudomonadota > Alphaproteobacteria > Micavibrionales > Micavibrionaceae > CAZYMI01. The sequence continues at coordinate 42,234 of CAZYMI010000003.1, read as the reverse complement.
AAGCCGTGTGTATGAAAGCAGCGCAGACCAGGCGGCCATGAGTTTCATGAACACAGCGAGTATAAATCCCACAGGGCTTTTATCATTTATGCACAAACTTGAATCAGATGAAATATTACCTCAATCCCAGCAAAGTGAATATAACCGGACCCACCCTTTGACACGTGATCGTATATCGGCTCTTTCTGATCGTGTTGAAAGGTCGCCCAATAATAAGAAACAGCTTCCTTCCCAGTGGGAAGACCAGTTTAATCGCCTTAAAGCAAAGATTTTAGCATTTGTTTCGCCCGCACAAATTGAGTGGGCTTATCCAAGGGAAGATCAGTCCGTTGCTGCACGCTATGCACGAGCCATAGCGGCTTATAAACAAAATCAAACCAGTGAGGCTTTGCAGCAAATCGATGGTCTTCTGGCGAGTGAACCTAACAATCCTTACTTCTATGAACTTAAAGGTCAGGTACTTAAGGAATCAGGACGACTGAAAGAATCTGTTGTGTCTTACAAAAAAGCAATTGACCTGAAGCCTGATGCTGCCCTGATCCGCATCGATCTTGCCCATAGTTTAATTGAAAGTAATGGCAACTTGCAGCAAGCCATTGACGAACTTTTAAGGGCCTTGCGTGATGAGCCCAGATCATCCCGTGCATGGCGCTTGCTTGCAACAGCCTATGGCAAACAAGGGGATGAGCCGCGCACACAGTTGGCACTGGCTGAAGAGGCTTTTTTAAGGCGCGATATCACAAAAGCCGGGGGTTTGGCACAAGCCGCCCTTGAGGGGCTGCCTAAAGGATCAAGAGACGCTTTGCGTGCCCGTGACATCATAGCACAATCACAAAACAGCCGAAAAACCAAAGATTCTGGCGAATAGGCCTTGTTTTTCATCCGGGGTGGAACAATTTTAAGAAATAGGGGATAGTATGGCCTTGGTCTATCGCAATTTTTTAAGAAGGGTGTTTCTCGTGCGTTTCATTTCCTTAGCCACTATGTGTCTTTTCGTGTATCCAGTAATTTTTCTGGCTCATCCTGTTTTGGCTGAGACCCCCGTTCAACCAGCTTCAAAATCAGAATCCGCAAAATTTACACCAGATCAGCGCGCTGAAATTAACGATTTAATTCAAGAGTTCATCATGAAGAACCCTGAGGTTATGTTGAAATCTGTGACTGATTTTCAAAAGCGTCAGGCACAAGAAGCTGAAGAAAAAGGAAATGCGAAAGTTAAAGAATTAAGCAATGAGCTTTATAAAAACCCCGCATCACCGGAAATTGGCAACCCCAAAGGCGATGTGACAATCGTTGAGTTTTTTGACTATAATTGTGGGTATTGCAAGCAAGCTCTACCTGCAATCAAAAAGCTTGTTGAAGAAGATAAAAATGTTCGCGTAATTTTTAAAGAACTTGCGATCCTAGGTCCAACATCTGATACAGCCGCTTTGTGGGCGCTTGCAGCAAACAAACAGGGTAAATATTGGGAATATCATCAAAAGCTGATGTCTACATCTATGCCAAAAACCCCTGAAAACCTTGAGAAGCTTGCCCTTGAAGTTGGTTTGAATGTGGATCAGCTAAAGAAAGATGCCAGCAATCCTGAAACAGAAAAAACAATTCGCAAGGATTCTGAAATCGCAGGTCAGCTTGGTATTCAAGGCACGCCAGCTTTTGTTATCAACGATCAGATTGTTCGCGGTTATATTGAATATAACGTCTTGAAAGCAATTGTTGAGGATAAGCGTTCGGGTAAAAAATAATGCGTCTTATTATAAGTGCGTTTGCGGCGTTTATTTTTTTTGTAGGCACTGCGAAAGCTGAAAATGCCATGAGCATCCTGTGCGCGAAAGCTTATTCAACAACGCCTGCTCAAAAAAATGGCGCCGTTTTCTTGCGTATTGAAAATAAAGATATAAACGATAACGCGCTTTTAGAAGTAAAATCGGATATTGCGCGCAATATCGAATTACATACACATATTATTGAAGATGATGTGATGAGGATGCGGGCTGTAAATGCAATCGAGATTCCTAAAAGCCAAACAAGCACGCTTTCGCCAATGGGAGACCATATTATGCTGATTGATTTAAACAAGCAGCTTGTTGAAGGGGAAAGTTTTCAGGTATCACTGCGGTTTAAGAATGGCCAAGAACATTTGGTAACCGTACCTGTTTACAAGCCAGGGCAAAGCGATTTAAGAAAAGATTGCGACAGCCCGTCGCATCGAAAAGACGCACAGACTGGTCACGATGCGCATTCTGGTCATTAATGGTCCAAATCTAAACCTGCTTGGCAGTCGCGAGCCTGATATTTACGGCACGCAAACGCTTGGCGATATTGAATCGCTTTGCCGTGCGGAAGCCCAGAAGCTTGGTGTTGACCTTGATTTTAGACAAAGCAATTTAGAAGGTGAAATGGTGACCTGGATCCAGCAGGCAAAAGGCAGCTTTGATGCCATGATTATCAATGCGGCAGCTTATACACATACATCGGTTGCCATTCACGATGCTTTAAAGGCTGTATCCTTACCGGTGGTGGAGGTTCATTTATCTAATCCCCATGCTCGCGAAAGCTTTCGCCATCATTCCTATATTTCCTCGCTTTCAATAGCCGTGATTGCAGGATTCGGAGCAGACGGGTATCTTTATGCGTTAAAAAGATTGTCAAAATAATTACGTAAATTACGAAAGACGATTTTGACAGTTTTCGAAGTTTCCCTTAAGCAAGTTCAACTAACCAATTCATTATTTACGGAATCACATGAAGATTGATAACGATGCCATTAAACAGCTCGCAGCTTTGCTGAACGAGACAGGCCTGACAGAAATTGAAGTCGCGGAAGGCGAAAAAATGATCCGTGTGGCAAAGGGCGCACCTGTTGCATCGACCACACCTGTTCATTACGCGCCTGCATCTGGCGTAATGAATTCGGATCCCACAATACCGCAACAAGCCAACATGTCTGCACCTTCCACAATTGCGCCAAACCATCCAGGTGCGGTGACATCTCCTATGGTGGGTACAATTTATCTTGCCCCTGAACCCGGTGCGCCAAATTTTGTAGGCAAAGGGGATGTGGTTAAGGCAGGCGACACCTTATTAATTATAGAGGCGATGAAAGTGATGAACCAGATCAAGGCTGAAAAAGCGGGAACGGTCACACGTATTATGGTTGAAAGTGGTCAGCCTGTTGAGTTTGGCGAAGTTCTGCTGGTGATCGAGTAAGTTTGATGTTTAAAAAAGTTCTCATCGCCAATCGGGGTGAAATTGCGCTTCGGATTGTTCGTGCTTGTCGCGAAATGGGGGTTGCTTCTGTTGCCGTTCATTCAACAGTTGATGCGAATTCCATGGCAGTACGCCTTGCTGACGAAAGTGTTTGTATTGGCCCCGCGCTTTCAAAGAATTCTTATTTGAATATTCCATCTATTTTATCTGCGGCAACTGTAACAGGGGCTGATGCCATTCATCCCGGATATGGTTTTTTATCTGAGAACGCGCAATTTGCCCGTATGTCTGAAGAACACGGCTTTACATTCATTGGCCCTAAGCCTGAACATATTGAAGCGATGGGCGACAAGGTTATGGCCAAGAAAACAGCGCAAGAGCTGGGCCTGCCGGTTGTTCCGGGATCTGAGGGGGCTTTAACCAGCCTTGAGGACGGGCAAAAAATTGCTTCAGAAATGGGTTTTCCTGTTTTGATAAAGGCAGCGTCAGGCGGCGGCGGTAAGGGCATGAAAGTGGTGCGCTCAGCCGATCAGTTTTCCGAGGCATATTCAACGGCGCGCGCAGAAGCAAAAGCAAACTTTGGTGATGATACAGTTTATCTTGAGAAATTCTTAAGCCATCCTCGGCATATCGAAATTCAAGTCTTTGGTGATAAGCACGGCAATGCCATTCATTTAGGCGAACGCGATTGTTCATTGCAAAGGCGTCACCAGAAAGTTCTTGAAGAAGCACCTTCACCGGTTTTAACCCCTCAGGAACGTGATTTTATAGGCACACTTGCATCTGATGCGATGCGTAAACTGGGCTATGTAGGGGCCGGTACAATTGAATTTTTGTATGAAGATGGAAAATTCTACTTCATGGAAATGAATACCCGCATTCAAGTTGAACATCCTGTGACTGAAATGATCACAGGTATCGACTTGATTTGCGAACAGATTCGCGTTGCATCAGGTGAACCTTTATCGATCACAAAAGATAAAATAGGATTCCGAGGCCACGCAATTGAGGTACGCATTAACGCAGAAGATCCCGATACATTTATTCCATCCCCAGGTGAAATCAAGCGGTTTCATCCGCCGGGCGGGTTAGGTGTTCGGTTCGACTCTGCAATTTATACAGGATATCGCATCCCCTCAAACTATGACTCTATGGTTGGAAAACTTATTGTACACGGGCGTAACCGTGAAGAATGTGTCCGAAGGCTTAAGCGCGCTATTTATGAAACCGTGATCGAGGGCATTAAAACAACCCTGCCTTTGCATAGCTGGATTGTTGATCACCCTGATTTTTTATCGGGCGACTATAATATTCACTGGTTGGAAAAACAAATCGAAGCCCGTAAGAAAAAGTGACCTTTGAAGATGAAATGCTAGCGGCGTATGCGCAAGGGATATTCCCGATGGCAGATACGAGGCAAGGTCAGGATTTTTACTGGGTTGAACCAAAGCATCGCTGCCAGCTTCCAATTTTGAATCTTCATATTCCCAGAAGATTGCGCCGCACTGTATTGAGCTTCCCTTATGATGTTCGAATTAATACTGATTTTCCATCTGTGATTGATGCCTGCGCTACAGCGCGCCAGGAAACATGGATCAACCAATCTATTCGTGATGCTTTTTGTACCCTGCACAAAAAAGGGTATGCCCACAGTGTAGAGGTTTATAAAGATGATATCCTTGCAGGGGGGCTTTACGGCCTTGCAATCGGGTCAACATTTTGCGGTGAAAGTATGTTTTCCTACGTTCGTGATGCCAGTAAAATTGCGCTTGTGCATTTATGTTCAAGGCTTTGGCACGCAGGGTTTAAGATCCTTGATGCCCAGTTTGTTAATAATCATCTGCTTCAGTTCGGCGCTTTTGAAGTAACACAAAACCAATATGTAACCGCTATGCAAAAAGGGATAAGTGATCCTTGTAATTTTATGAATACACAACATGATGAAAAATTGTTGCTTGCCGCTTATTTTCAGGCGCGAGATGTGGTATGAATATTTTATGAATGCTTCTGTTTTGCGGTCGCGCCGTACAAAAATTGTTGCCACGCTGGGCCCTGCTTCTTCAACACTTGAGATGATCGAGAAGCTTTTTGTTGCAGGCGTTGATGTTTTTCGTCTCAATTTCAGCCATGGCACACACGCAGATCATCAAATCCGCTTTAATTTTATCCGCGAAATTGAAAAGAAATATAATCGCCCTATTGGCATTATTGCTGATTTACAAGGCCCTAAGTTACGTGTGGGTCGTTTTAAGAATGATTCGATTGCGCTAAAAGTGGGTATGAAAATCCGTCTTGATCTAGACCCAACTGAAGGTGACGAAACGCGCGTGTGCCTGCCTCATCGTGAGGTTATTTCAGGCATGCCGGTCGGATCACAAATCTTGCTTGATGATGGCAAGGTGCGTATGGAGATCGTGGCGCGGGGGACGGATTTTCTAACGGGCGAGGTTAAGGCAGGTCATAAGCTTTCGAACAATAAAGGGTTTAATGTACCTGGTGTTATATTGCCCATAGATGCACTGACAGAAAAAGATCGGTTAGATCTTGCAGCGGCCCTTGATATGGGTGTGGATTGGATTGCGCAATCTTTTGTTCAGACCGCAGATGATGTTGCCCAAGCGCGTGCTTTAATCGGGCAGCGTGCAGGACTATTGGTTAAAATTGAAAAACCGTCAGCGCTTGAACATCTGGATAAAATTATTGAGCTTGCCGATGCGGTCATGCTTGCACGCGGGGATCTGGGCGTTGAAATTCCCCCTGAAGATGTGCCCACGACCCAGAAAAAAGTGGTGCGTAAAGTTCGCCATATAGGCAAGCCTGTTATTGTAGCAACCCAGATGCTGGAATCGATGATCGATAACGCAACGCCCACCCGTGCGGAAGCGTCAGATGTTGCAACAGCTGTTTATGATGGGACTGATGCGGTTATGCTGTCTGCTGAAACAGCAGCAGGGTTATTCCCGATCGAAGCGGTTAAAATCATGGATCGTATTTGCCAGCGTGTTGAGCGTGATGAAACCTATCGCCGGATTATTGATGCAGACCATCCACCGCGTGGAGCAGAAGGTTATGATGCAATTACATCAGCGGCCGATAATGTTGCAAAGGATGTTCAGGCTGTTGCAATTGTGAATTATACAATTTCAGGCACAACAGTAAGGCGAACAGCGCGGCAACGACCTGCTGTACCCATTTTGTGCTTAACGCCCGTTGAACAGGTGGCGCGCAAGGCAGCGCTATATTATGGCGTTCATCCCGTTGTAGTTGGTAATGTTACGCGGTTCAAAGAAGCCGTGCAGGAAGCTGTGCACTGTGCAAAGGCACAAGGGCTTGCGAAGATTGGTGAGAATTTAGTACTAACCGCGGGCGTGCCCTTTGGGACACCCGGGTCAACTAACATTCTTAGGATTGTTAAAGTCGATTAGACGAGGATCATCGCGATGCGACCAAGTCTTCGCCTGGCGATGAATGAAGCCACCACCCCGTGCGGTTTAATGAAAAGATCGGACGATAGCGTTTAACATCATGAGCTTCTTTCATTGATTTGTCTTGGTTATCAAGAACAAAAGTGCCGGTATCTGCATACACAATCAATAAAGCATGATGAATGTTTTTCCATGTGTCTTTTACAATTGCAAGGCGCATACGTTCTTCTGGTACCCCTAAAGCCCGCAAAGAAGCATATTTAGCAATCGCATAATCTTCGCAATCGCCGCCACGTTTTAGAAATTCAATCGGGGTTGCCCAGTAATCTGATGTGCCATAGTTTTTGTTATCTGGTATGTATTTAATATCGTTCATTTCGGTGTTCACTTTTCGGGCAATAGTCTCGATAGACCCGCTACCAACGGTGCGAAGGTTGCTTTTCCAGTTCACCATGATTTTTGAGTTCTGTGGCGAATTCATCGATGTTTCAAAACGACGAAACATACCGGTCCATTTTGAAAAAGCAGATAAGTCACGGGAAGATTTTTCGCTAAAACCAAAAAGGCGTGGATATTCACCTATTTCATTCACAGCGCCTGATGTGCCTGTTGAAGCAAGAATTAGTTCCCCAACAGGTCTTTCACTTGCGCCAGCGCGTGTTGGCTTGATAGACAAAGATGCAAATGAAATGAAGAGTGCAAATACGGTGGCCAGACCCCGCGCGGCCCACTGTTCTGTCAGGGTACGACGCAACTGGGTTTTTGTAATCAATTTCTCTTGAAGAAGTATGACCCCGAGATGCCTTTTACGGCCAACTTGAAGCGTCAGGGCATGATCAAGGGTTTCCTGGCTAATAATACCTTTTAAAACCAGAAGGTCGCCGAGGCGATTATTTTGCAGGTAAGCTTTTAAAAGCCTGAAAATTCCTGTTCCTGACATCGTTTGACCTAAGCCCTAAAAAATGAGGTCTGAATTACTATTAAATATAATTAAACACGAGAAAGATTGACGAAAGGTGAATGCTTTAATACCAAAGAGGGTGTGTAAGACAATTTTAACCCTTTAGGCACCCTCTATGACCAATAATTCTTCAACCTCACTTGATCTTATTTCCCGCATACAGGCGATGAACAAAATAGCGGTGATGGTTGTGGGGGATCTAATGCTTGATGAATTTGTTTATGGTGACGTTAATCGCATTTCACCAGAAAGCCCCGTGCCTGTGCTCAGTAAAACGCGTGATAACCGTATGATGGGCGGGGCAGGGAATGTGATATCGAATCTTATAGGTCTTCAGGTCAAGACATTTGCTGCAGGCGTCGTTGGGGCTGATTTAAGCGGGCAACTTTTAAAAGGTATGGCGGCATCGAAAATCGAAAATCACGATGGCTTGATAGAAGACGAAACGCGTCCAACGACTATTAAAACGCGTTTTTTATCCGGTACGCACCAGCTTTTGCGTGTTGATTTTGAAAAGACAACCCCTGTAAACACCTCGATTGAGGATCGCTTGATAGCGTATGTACAAAATAATATATCTAAAGTGGGTTCTGTTATTTTATCTGACTACGGCAAGGGTGTTTTAACACAAACAGTAATTACAAAAGTTATTGAATGTGCCAAAGCGCATCAGGTTCCTGTTTTGGTTGATCCAAAAGGTAAAGACTATACAATTTATAAAGGGGCCAGCGTAGCAACACCCAATCGCAAAGAGCTTTCAGAGGCGTCTGGCGGCATGCCGACAAGGGAAGATTCAGATGTTGTTGTTGCAGCCCAGACTATTATTGAGCGTACAGGTATTGAAGCTCTTGTTGCAACGCGGTCCCAAGATGGGATGACAATTGTACAAAAATCAGCCCAAGGACAGTTTGTACAGCCCGTTCATTTACGTACTGAAGCGCTTGAAGTCTTTGATGTTTCTGGTGCTGGTGATACTGTTATTGCAACAATTGCGGCTGCGCTTGCGGCGGGGGCTAACCTGGTTGAGGCGGCAGCACTTGCTAATATTGCCGGTGGGCTTGTGGTTGCAAAAGTAGGCACAACGCCCGTGCGTCAGTCAGAAATTATTGATTTTCTTCAAAAGCGGGATCGCCCATTACAAGCAAAGCCGGAAGGTGATCGGGCCACATTCGATACCACGCGTCATCCCCGGATCTGTGACTGGCAGCAAGCGCTTGAGCAGGTGGAGCGTTGGCAAGCACGTGGCCTTAAAGTCGGTTTTACAAATGGCTGCTTTGATGTTCTTCATTTTGGGCATGTGACATACCTTAATCAGGCGCGTGATAAATGCGACAGGCTGATTGTTGGTTTGAATGCTGACGCATCTGTTAGCCGTTTAAAAGGTTCTGGTCGTCCTGTACATCATGAACAAGCAAGGTGCGCGGTTATCGGTGCGCTCGGGTCTGTTGATATGGTTGTGGTTTTTGGCAATGACCCCGCGGAGGATGACAAACCAACAACGCTTATCGGCAAATTGCAGCCTGATATATTTTTTAAAGGGGGGGATTACACAATCGATCAGCTTCCCGAAGCTAAGACAATTCTAGCTTATGGGGGTGAAATTGCGATTATGTCGATGTTTGAAGGGCATTCCACTACTTCTTCTATTGAAAAAATCAAACAAAATGATTCTTCTAAAGCCGCATAAAAACACAACATGTAGATAAAAAATAAAATATAGACCTATATATAGATTTTTATTGACTTGAATACTCTTTTAAATGAGAATGATTCTTATCTAATCAGAAGCGTTCCTGCTACCTGATAAATCATTAAAAAAGGGGATTTCAATGATTTTACAAGAACTTTTCACACTGGAAATTTATTTTGGTAAAACAGACCAGGCTATTCCGGAAAATAATTTGATTCGTCATTTTGGTACGGAAGCTTTTTGTCAGGCATTGGCTTGCGGGGATATTCGGGCCAGATCCATACCATGTGCGCAAGGCGGGCGGTGTTGTTGGCTGACAGAACAAGGCCGGTCTAAGGTGCGTCAGGGCTATCATTAATCCGCGTGCATTGGTAAACTAGGGGCATGATGCATTCAAAATCTTTTCTCCCGACTCTTTCTTTTATCTTAAGCGTTTGCGCTTGTCTTTTGCTTGGGGCGTGCGTTCCTAACCAAGAAATTCTGCCTATGCCTAAAGGATACGCAGCCTTAGATGTAACGCCTGTTTCGTCACCCCATGGATATGTTATAGATCCGGTGCGCGATGATCGCATCAAGCGTGAACGCGATGAAAATGCCCAAGACTGGGCTTTTGCGTCTGCAGATATTGTGAACCGTTTGGCGGGTGTTTTATCCGCCCGCCCTAGCGAGGTTGCGATTGTTCCGCATCAGTCCTTCACACCAACGAGCAACTCTTTTGACTACGGGCTACGAAATGCGCTGACCAGCCAGGGTTTTATTGTTTCAGCTGACCAGCGGGCCCCAACGGTATTAAAGTTTGATGCGCAAATAACCCCTAATTCACGCCTGCAACAAGATGCATTTTTAGACCTGTCTGTGCGGGTATCGGATAATGTGCGCGATTTTGCTGAAGTGAAGGGCACCTATCGTATCCGTCATCAGGATGTAGAAATTGCAAAGCTTCCTGGCTTTAGTGCATATCCGCGTCCAGGTATTTCTACAAAGCCTGAGCGTCGGGTGTTGAATAAATAATGTTTATTTTACGAACAGTCTTACCACTTTTAGCATCTGTTATTATTTTATCAGGATGCATCTTTGAAAATGCAATTGATGAAGCTGACCTGTTTGGAATAAGGCGTACCAATGTTGCTGACTATGCTTATTCTGCTGCAGATCTTTTGCTTGAAGTGGGCGTGCGTGAAAAGCAGATCACAACTAAAACACCTATTGGATTTGAACGTCTGGTGCCGTTGCAGGGGTTAGATCCACGCGGGCGACTGGCCAGCTTGTTGCCTGAACATATGGGCACTCGTATTGCCGAAAGGGGTTACATAGCCGTGGGTGTAGAACGCCAGCTTAAGCCCGATTATCTAATTGTGGGTACTTATACACTTATTCACCCCTATATTCAGGTATCTTTAAGGCTTGTGCGCGCTGATAATCGTTCCTTGATTGGAGCCACCGCTTTTAAGATGAGACTAACGCGCAATCTGCGCGATCTGGTATCGCTTCCGCCCATCGGGGTATCTTTGAGTGATGAGGAAGTTTTGAAGTCGCAGCAGCGTAATCGCATGGGCCTACCCAAAGAACCTATTCCTGCCCATAACAGGGTTGATCCGGTAACGCTGCCTCCATTGCCGCCAGGGCAGATGACCCCTTCAGGGGAACTACCGATGCGGGTTATTCCTTAAATTTTTCAAGGGCTGAATGTAGATGGTTGAGTTCTGCTTGCGCTTCAAGTGCGGCTTGCAGTGTTTTTTTAGCAAAAGATTTTTCAGGGGATCCTTCAGGCAGGTCTTCTTCTAGAAACTCTGTGAAACCGCGTAAAGCTGCAAGGGCATTATTAAGATTATGGATACTTGCAGAAACTATTTCGATTAAATTTTTATTTTCATCAGATTCAGGTGCCCGCATGAAGCGTTTGCCCTTCGTCACGAATAAACCCTTTTTCAACCGCCAGCAAAGCAGCGTGCGTTCTGTTTTTTGCGCCAAGTTTACGGCAGATACCGCGAATATGAAGCTTGACTGTTACAACCTGTAAATCAAGCATGCGGGCAATATCTTTGTTAGAAGCGCCTTTTAAAAGTTCCTCCAGCACGTTTATTTCGCGTGGTGTTAAGGGCGAATCGCTGTCATTTGAGATAGTGCTATTGTGCCCGTTAGTTTTTGGGGGCAAAGGCAAGTCACCAAAATAAGAGGGCATGACATCATGTGTTTTAGGATCTAAGGGCATAAAAATTTCACCTGCCAAAACCAGATGAATCGCTTTTATGAGGGCTTTAGCTGTAAGTGTTTTGGGAAAATATCCAACAGCGCCTAAATTCATAGCTGCTTTTATATGTTCGCGTTCTGCAACACCTGACATCAGAACAACGGCAATATCTGAGTATTGTTGCTTAAGCACTTTAAAACCCTCAAGCCCATCCATGCCCGGCATGCGCAAATCAAGTAAGATCAGATCAATGTCTGAATCTTTTTTTAGCAAATCTAAAGCTTCTGCAAGATCTTTTGCGGTAAATACTTCGCTCTCAGGCTCTGAGCGTTGAATAAACGTTGCCAGCGCGTCACGAAATAAAGTGTGATCATCTGCTATAAGAAGCCGCATCATTTATCTTCTTTTGAAAAAATACCCTACACTTTAGTATTATACAACCCAAGATTTAATAAGTCATTACGCATACTTAAGAATGTATCACCAGACCATCAACGTCTTAATTCTTTTGTAATGGCAAGGGGTTAGCGTTGGCAAATCCGCTTGGCTGGTTCTTTAAGATCGATCGATAGACAAGGGTTGCTTCCAAAATTCGCTGAACATAATTTCTGGTTTCTTCAATGGGAATGCCTTCAATCCAGTCAATGATGTCTTTTGAGCGTCTGGGGTCGCCAAATTCTTGTACCCATCCACTGACCCGCCCCGGCCCTGCGTTATAGGCGGCGGCAGCCAGAATGTAAGATCCATCAAAACGGCGCAGCATTCTCTCAAGATAGGCTGTGCCAAGCCTGACATTGAGGCGCGGGTTATCCAAAAGGGCTGAGCGCGATACGGTAACACCTTCTTTAAGGGCGACTTCGTGTGCAGTTGTGATTAATAACTGCATTAGACCCAGTGCCCCTGCTGGTGATTTTGCCTGTGGATCAAATGCGCTTTCCTGTCTGATGATGGCATGTACAAAAGACCATTCAACATCACGTTCCCCTTTAAGCCAGTTTGAATAGTCCGGATAGGCCAGAGTGCCCATATAGTAGCCTTTTTTACCTGCCTCTTTAGAAAGCTCAACAGCGTCATTCGTGCGATTAAAAGATTTTGCCAGATCAATGGCGTGGCGAAATTGCAAAGGATCATTGAGATCTTTTCGCAAGGCCACCATAAATAAGCGCAAATTTTTAAGATCATGACGCCGGTATAGAACGCGCAATGCTTGTACAAGGGAGTTTGAATCAAACTGAGCCTTGCTTTCAGACGTTGGTGTGGGCGGAAGGCTTGTATAGTTCACAGCTTGGTTTCCCAGTTTTTTCGCAGCAAGCTGACCATAAAAAGTAGTGTTATAACGTGCGGCCACCGAATACCATTGGCGGGCAATATCGGGGTAATTCAGGTCTTGTGACGCGCGTCCAGCCCAATAGGCAGCCCGTCCTTTACTTAAAGGGGTGCGCACAGTTTTGTACATTTTATCAAAATGCTGGAACCCTTTATAAGGATCGTTCAAGAAGCGTAATGCCAGCCAGCCAGAAAGCCATTCAGCTTCTGCAACAGTTTGCGGTTTGGTTTGAAAATGGTTCGAAGCGATACGATAGGCTGTTTTGTAATCACGTTTTTGAAGATAGCGCCGCGCAATAATAGCTTGTTCAGCCCACCATTTATCGGGGTTATAAACACGGGCAGGGTCTGGGCGGGAGAGTAGAATTTGTGCCGCGCCAGCATCAAGATCTTTTTTACGACGAAAGCGCAGCCGCTCATATAAAAGACCAGGGTCATTTTGTAGATGAGCGGGTATAGAATTTATTAATCTGTCTGCAGAACGCGCGCCTTCAGAAAGTGCGATTCTGGCTTCTGCAAGTGTTGAGTAACCTTTACCAAGCGTGGCTGCTAGCGCGCGGGCATTCGTGTATTTTTTATTAAATAAGGCCGTATTAAAACGGGCTTCAAGCTGTTCGGGCGTTAGTAAATGGCCATAGATTCTTATAAAAGAGCTTTGTTCTTTTGAACTTAAATCAGCGTCCTGCCACCAGTTTTTAACCGCTTCTTTTGCACGCGTTTCAGGCAGGGCCGAAAGATATAAAACCATTCCATCATAGCTGATGGGTTTTAGATCCTTATAAAAGGTCAAGATTTGATTAGAGCTTAGATCTGGCTTTGACCTTTCAAAGCGAAGTTGTAATTCTTTTGCTTTGGGCCAGTTTGGATGTTCGATCAGAAAAGCATAAAGGCCGGAGCCCGTTCTTTCTTGAAAGCGTAAAAATATTTCCCAGTTGCGTAAGCTTTCTTCCGTACTTTGGGCTTGCGCGGGTTGGACCAGAATGAAGGCAAGAACGCTCACGATCACCACAAGCCTCAAGCAGCCTTTCTTTACAGATAATAACCAAGCCGATAGAGTGCGGGTGACAAGCGAGGCAGTATGACAAAAACCCAATTTTACGGATCCATTCCAGCTCTGATCACCCCTTTTGCAAATGGGGAGGTTGATTTTAAAGCCTTTGAGAATTTCGTTGAATGGCAAATTGCGGAAGGTTCCCACGGTCTCGTTCCTTGCGGGACAACGGGCGAAACCCCGACCCTTGAAAAAGATGAACATCATCGTATCATTGAACGCTGCGTGCAGGTGGTCAAGGGGCGTGTCAAAGTCATTGCAGGTACGGGCAGCAATTCAACTGTTCATGCAATTGAATTGACCCGAATGGCTGAAGCTTTAGGGGTTGATGCAGCCCTTGTGGTCACACCTTATTACAATAAGCCCACCCAAGAAGGGCTTTATCAGCATTTTAAAGCCATTCATGACAGCACAAGCTTACCGATTATTTTATACGCCGTGCCCGGGCGAACAGGGGTTGAATTATCTGTGGATACAGTTTTGCGCCTGAGCGAGCTTCCTAGAATTGCGGGTATTAAAGATGCACATACAGATCTTAATCGCCCTGCTTATATCCGTCGCGCTGTCAGAGATGATTTTGCCGTACTATCAGGCGAAGATGGCACCTGCACAGCCTTTTATGCCCAAGGCGGTGATGGCTGCATTTCGGTAACAGCTAATATTGCCCCGCATTTATGTGCAGAACAATATAACGCATGGGTAAAGGGTGACTTTAAGACAGTTTCAAAACTGCGTAATCAGCTAATGCCCCTTCACAAGGCCATGTTTGTTGAAACATCGCCCGCACCTGTAAAATATGCAGCGTCGGTTTTGGGCTTGGCGCGCGATGAGGTGCGCATGCCTTTGGTTGCAGCCAGCCTTATGGCCCGTCAGGCTGTTGATGAAGCCATCAGTTCGGCGGGGTTAGTTGTGCCCGCCATAAAAAATAAAGCGGCTTGATCATATATGTCTCAGCCGCGTGCTAAAATTATTGCGAATAATGAGACGGTTGCTGAAAACCGTCGGGCGCGTTTTGATTATTTTATCGAAGAAACTTTTGATGCTGGTATTGTTCTGACGGGCACCGAAGTAAAATCCTTGCGCCGGGGGCAATGTTCACTCAATGAAGCGCATGCTGACTTGCGGGATGGGGCCGTTTATCTTGTTAATGTGCAGATAGCTGAGTATCCACAAGCGGGGCGGCATTTGCAGCATGAACCCAAGCGCCCGCGTAAATTACTGCTGCATCAAAAAGAAATCAATAAACTGATCGGTGCAGTCACGCGTGATGGTTATACCCTTGTACCGCTTAAAATTTATTTTAACGGGCGCGGGCTTGCTAAAGCACAAATTGCAATCGCCAAGGGTAAAAAATTACATGATAAGCGGGAGACTGAAAAACAACGCGATTGGGGCCGTGAAAAGCAGAAATTGCTGCGCGATAAAGGCTGATTTTTACCGCGCCAGAAGAACGTAGAAGTAATTATAGATCCAAGATCCGCCGCCTGCCGGGCAGCGAACACAAGCTTGTGTTACGGGTTTTCTTGAAAAACTTGTTGTATCAAAGGTATTGGGCGTCGCATTTATTCTGTTTGTTGCGTTGTATTTCCAGCTTGTTCCGCCATAAATGCAAGATGGTGTGCCCGCAGCAGGGTCTTCAGGATATAGCGTTATAATATCTAAACCCTGCGCTTTATTAACGGCATCACAAAAACTTTTTGTTACAAACTGGGCATTTAAAACCAGATCAGCCCGGTTTGATCCCACGTCGGGGATAGCGGTTGTAGCGTAAAAATCATAGGTAACGGGGTTACCAGAGACAAAAATGGAAGAGGGCGGGGATTGAAAAAACACCCCGCCGCCGCTTGGGTGAAAAACCTGCTGTGTTGACGATGTTGTTGGCGATGTGTTTAAAACACCGTAATCTGTGTGCATCAACGGGTGCGCGAATCTTATGTTTTGTTCAGAAACGCCATTGGCTAAAAGGCGGGCAACCCCCTCTTCCACCTGCTGTCCAAAACGTGCTATTTGCGCTGCTTTTATTGTGGCATCTTCGTTATCAATAAGCTTGGAGCCGGGGCTGGTGCCACGAACAGCAATTGTTAACAGGCCGATCAGCACAATCCCAATGAGTATATAGGCAAGAATATTACCAGATTGCGGATTGTATTTTTTCATCAAGACCCTGAGCCGATCATCATACAATCTTTGAATAGGCGGCAGGCTTTTGCAGCCTCAAGATGGGACAGGTTTGAAAGCCTTGCCCTAAAAATCCACGATTGGTTGGCATTTTGTACAGGCGCGACAAGCGGGCTGGCGTGGGACAGATCAGTGGGCAATCGCTTTTGCGCCTCTGCAAGGGCTTGATCGGTGGCTTGTCTTGATGTGTATGCGCCTATTTGTATAGCCCAGTTCTTTTGGCTGTTTTGGGCTGGTTGTGTTTTTATTTGTTCTTGCTGCTGGGCCTGTATCTCAGAGATCTGGTTTTCGATATTTTCGGTTAAAAAGGGCTGGGAAGGCTGGGGTTGCAGTGACGCAGTTTTTTGCCCACTCGCTTCTTCATAAACCATCTCCCGGCTTTGGGCCATAACGGCCCCATTACCACTTGCATCATGATCAACCCGAATACGCTGATAGCCACTTTGCTTTTTGGCGGCCTGAATGACAGCGCTGCCAAACTGGCTTGAATTTCTAGGTACTGTACCGGGCGCACGTTCAAGATCAGTAGGGTCGATGGCAAGATTTTCAAGATCTTCAAGATCTTGCACGGCTATATCTGTTTGAGTTGCGGGAATGGCAGGAATAACTGTTCCGGCTTTGCTGTTTACAATCTTATCTGCCTGAAGATCGAGCTTTTTTTGACCTGACTTTTTTGAAAGGGTAGGGGCAGGATCAGGTGTATTTTCAAAAGCTATTGTTTCGTTTTTGGGGGCAGTTTTGCCTGAAAGTTTAGCAAAACCTGCATCCAGCAGTTTTGCCATTTGCGCATTACGGGACGCAGCGCTTTTGCCTCCGAAAACAACGGCAATCAACCGTTCTCCGTCACGCTTTGCTGATGCAGCAAGATTAAAGCCTGATTGCCGGATAAAGCCCGTTTTAAGCCCGTCCATTCCCCTGTAGGTCTGCATCAGACGGTTATGATTGTGATAATTGACGCCACGAAAATTAAAATTGCTGGTTTTAAAAAATTTGTAATAGCTTGGGTAATGACCAATTAAGATAGCAGATAAGCGAAGCATGTCCCGCGCTGTAGTTACTTGTGAGGCATGAAACAAGCCGGATGCGTTCATAAAATGGCTACGTGTCATGCCAAGTTCTTTTGCACGGGCTGTCATTTTACGGGCAAAAGCTTCTTCTGATCCGCCTAGATGTTCGGCTATAACAACGGCGGCGTCATTGGCGGATTTTGTAATTAACCCCATCATGGCGTCGCGTGCCTTAATGGTTTGACCCGCTTTTAAACCAAGCTTGCTGGGGGAGGCAGCGGCAGCTCGTTTTGAGACTTTCATCGGTGTTGCCATGGTCATGCGCCCTGATTGCAAGGCATCAAACAGCATTAAAAGCGTCATCATTTTTGTCAAAGATGCGGGATAGACGGTAATGTCAGCATTAGTTTGGGATAAGATGTGACCGGTTGAAGCATCCATCACCATCGAAGCATATTTTGGCACAGCCTTATTAGCGGGGCGGGCATAGCTTTGGGGCAGCAAAAAACCAAAGACGGCAAATAGACAAAGCGTCGATACTGTAAACCGCTTCAGAAGATTCTTGGCTGATATCATAATTTTAGATCCGGGCGCAGGTAAGAGCGGGTTAATGAAAAAACGCAGCGCTCCTCTATTTTAACGGCAAAGACCTTCCCCTGTCCAGAAAGCTATACGGGCTTCTGAAATCACTAAAACTGCTTTGACCTATTGCGGGGGTTAAGGGGCTCGGTTGGCCGACTAAGAAATCTCGAACGGCTTGTGTATACAAAGAGCCGTATCCTTGAAGACAGTTAAAGATCGCTCCTGATTTAGGGATGCCCAGCTCGTTTAGATCATTGCGGTGTGATAGGGCAAGGGTAATGCCTGCTTTGCGTGCTTCGTTGTCATCGGCACCAAAAACGGCATATAGTTTTGTGCCGTCCCGGGATGCGGCAATCATGTGGTAATTATCTTCTTGCGTTCCGGTTTTCACTAAAAACAAGCCTTTTTGTGACAAAAAACCAGCAAAATGATCAGAACCGGCAAAATCATCAATCTGAAGATGGCTATTCATAAATACGCGCTGTAAAGCATTGGTGCGAACAATAGGGGCTTGGCTTGCAGAATCAAGCGTACGCTCGGCAAGTGACAGCATATCCAGCGCGTTTGAAAACATCCCCACTTCAAGGTCGCGCTTTATGGTGGTTTGCGCATTTGTACCAGATGGCAGATCTTCATCTGTCATACCTGAAGGATCGGTCGCAGTTGTTGAAACCAGACCATAGCTTGCCAGTAAAGCAGTTGTCATTTCCCTGATGCCGTCTTGCGTATCTGGGAAACCCAACTTACGGGCAACAACCTGAGCCAACAGCCTTGTTGAATCGTTGTGAGATCCTTTTTTAGCCGATTCAAGCAAAGACAAAATTGACATTCTGGAAGGCATGGGGATTGGAATATGAAGGCCCTTTTTATTGTCAGGCAGACTTTCATAACGCTGCCTGTTATACTTGAAGATAGCGGTTGAAAGCGTAGACCCTTCAACCGAACGGGCGTAATCCGTCCAGCGAACTTCAGTGTTCGGGGAAAGCCTTCTTTCACGGATCAGATCAAGAGCTGCTTTGATGATGACGAGCTTATTTAAGGACGCTTGGGGAAATCTTTTAACAAGGTCTTCTTGCGTCCGGGTGTTTGCCCAGCATATGCCTGTATTCCTATCCATGGCGATGACAAGGGTTTTTTTAAGCAGGTCGTTTTCTGTGATTACAGTTTCAATGGGGGTTGTGGGGTGCTGGTTTTCAGGCAAAAGAGGTGGTTGCGCGGCATTTTCCAACATTGTAGACTGTGCTTGTGGTTCACGCACGATTAGGGATGTTGAACCAATTACCATGCCAAGCAAAGCTAAGGGTATAACCCTATAAGAAACCCCGCTGAAAAGAGGGGTAAGCATTATTCGACTCATTTTCATATCATTACTATTAGAATAACCTGAAGCAGGAGCACCAGAAGTTTATTTTGTGCACCGCACAAAATAAACTTGACCAGATAGTCGGAACTGGTTAATTTAACCTTGTGCATCGCACAAGCTGTATGTTAACTAAATACTGTATTTATACTTGAAAGGACTGCTTCACATGAGCACTAAGAAAAAATCAAAACCAGACGCTGCAAATGCTAATGCAAACTCAGATGCAAAAGCGACAAAGAAACCAGTAAATTTTGCTGATTTTATGCCCGCTGGTTTGTCAAACCTAATGTCGCCAAATTTCGCGCAAGGCTTCACACCTAACTTTAACTTCCAACCTGCTACAAAGGCGATGGAAGGGATGATGTCTGGCAACAAATCCCAGTTCGATAAATTATCCCAAGACGCGGCAAGCTTCAGCAAAGATGGTATGGAAGCTGTTATGCAGTCTTTCGCCGTTTGGATGAAGGGCTCGGAAGATATGATGAAAATCTGCATGTCTTCAACCCAAGATATTGCTGAAAAGCAGACAGCGGCTATGAAGGCAATCATGTCATGCAAAACCATTAATGAACTGACAGAAACATCAAACCGTATCTGTCAGGAAAACTTTGATGAAATGATGTCTTCTGCAACAAAATTTTCAGAAAAAGCCATTAAAGTTGCAACAGAAGCTTTGGACCCAATTAACGATCAAGTCACAAAAGTCATGAAAAAAGCTGGCGATACAATGGCTGCCTAAGCCTTTTTGGTTTCCTAAAACCCCGGTTTAAAACCCGGGGTTTTTTTATGCCTGTTTGCCGTGGTATAATCTGCTTGTAACCCTATATGGTTGTTTATGAGCGACGATTTTGACGATTCAGATAAAGGCGAACAGGAAAGCCAAAAAACAGGGCTTTTACTGAAAGCGCGTCCGAAAACCAAGAAACCATCCTTGTATAAGGTTGTGTTATTGAACGATGATTTTACCCCGATGGAATTTGTGGTTCATGTTCTAGAGCGATTTTTCAGCAAGACGCGGGAAGAAGCAACCGATATCATGTTACATGTGCATAGGCGCGGAGTTGGGATCTGCGGTGTTTTCACCTTTGAAGTGGCAGAAACGAAAGTGACGCAGGTTATGGATTTTGCCCGCGCAAACGAACATCCTCTTCAATGCACCATGGAAAAGGAATAAAGGATTATGTTATCGCGCAACCTTGAAAATACATTGCATCGGGCTTTAGCTGTTGCCAATGAACGCCAGCATGAATATGCCACGCTTGAACACTTGCTTTTGGCGATTATTCAAGACCCCGATGCCGTTGCTGTTTTAAGGGCCTGCGGCATTTCTATCCCTGATTTAAAAGACCAGCTTATTCAGTATCTGGATACAGAAGTCACTTATCTGATTAAGCCGGAAGTTCAAGATGCTAAGCCAACCGCAGCTTTCCAGCGTGTTTTGCAGCGTGCAGCCATTCACGTTCAATCTTCTGGCCGCGAAGAAGTAACAGGAGCCAATATTTTGGTCGCCTTATTTTCTGAGCGTGAAAGTCATGCGGTCTACTTTCTTCAAGAACAGGATATGACCCGCTTTGACGCGGTAAATTATATATCCCACGGGATCGCAAAGGTTTTGGGTCAGCACGATTCAACTAAAGTGCCTGAAGGCACTGAAGTTAAAGGCGATGAAAAACCGGTCAAGGAAGGGCGTGAAGCGCTTGATGCGTATTGCGTTAATCTAAACCAAAAAGCGCAAGACGGTAAGATTGATACCTTGATCGGGCGTGAGAAGGAAATCGATCGTACTATTCAAATTTTATGCCGTCGCTCAAAAAATAACCCCCTTTATGTCGGGGATCCGGGCGTTGGTAAAACAGCTATTGCTGAAGGGTTGGCGCGACGGATTGTTAAAAAAGAAGTGCCGGATGTTTTAACGAACGCTATTGTTTTTGCCCTTGATATGGGAGCACTTTTGGCGGGCACCCGTTATCGTGGGGATTTTGAGGAACGCTTGAAAGCTGTTATCAAAGAACTGGAGGCGATGCCCCACGCCGTTTTGTTTATTGATGAAATTCATACAATTATTGGTGCCGGGGCAACCTCAGGGGGTGCCATGGATGCATCCAATTTGCTTAAGCCCGCCCTTTCAAGTGGGGCTATACGTTGCATAGGGTCAACAACGTATAAGGAGTATCGCAGCCATTTTGAAAAGGACCGCGCGCTTGTTCGCCGCTTTCAGAAAATTGATGTCAACGAGCCTTCAATTGAAGACGCAATCAAGATTTTAGAGGGCATAAAGTCGTACTACGAAAACCATCACAAAGTTAAATATACGCGCGATGCTATTCGCGGTGCGGTTGAACTTTCAGCCCGTTATATTGCTGACCGCAAGCTTCCTGATAAAGCGATTGATATTATTGACGAAGTGGGTGCCGCGCAGATGCTTGTCCCTCCTGCAAAGCGTAAAAAAACGATTACACTTAAGGATATTGAAGGGGTTGTAGCCATCATTGCGCGCATTCCTGCAAAAACTGTAAACCGGTCCGACCGTGAAACACTTTCAACTTTAGAGCGCGATTTAAAAACCCTTGTATTTGATCAAGACCCCGCCATTTCGATTTTGGTGGATTCGATTAAGATGGCACGGGCAGGTCTTCGGGATCCAGAAAAACCGATTGGGTCTTATTTGTTTTCAGGGCCGACAGGGGTGGGTAAAACGGAAGTGGCGCGTCAGCTTGCCAAAACACTCGGGATTGAGATTATCCGCTTTGACATGTCTGAATATATGGAACGTCACGCTGTATCACGCCTGATTGGTGCCCCCCCTGGTTATGTTGGATTTGAACAAGGCGGGCTGTTGACCGACCAAGTTGACCAGCATCCTCATTGTGTATTGCTGCTCGATGAAATTGAAAAGGCGCATCCCGATTTATTCAATATTTTGTTGCAGGTGATGGATTACGGCAAGCTCACAGATAATAATGGCAAAACGATAGATTTCAGAAATGTGATCTTAATCATGACCACCAATGCCGGTGCATCTGAAATGGCCAAGGAATCAGTTGGTTTTACAAGTATCGTGCGAACTGGGGATGATCAGGCTGAAATTAAGCGCTTGTTCACGCCTGAGTTCAGAAACAGGCTGGATGCGATTGTTCCGTTTAAGGCCCTGCGTCTTGAAACAGTAGCACGGGTTGTAGATAAGTTTGTGATGCAGCTTGAAGCGTTGTTATCAGAAAAACATGTTGTTATTACCCTTTCAGATGAGGCGCGGCAATATCTGGCAAAAACTGGCTATGATCCGGCAATGGGGGCAAGGCCACTCGCGCGCATCATTCAGGAAAAAATTAAAAAAGCGCTCGCCGATGAATTATTGTTTGGTAAACTTACAGCAGGCGGCACGGTATCGGTTGGCTTTGATGGCAAGGATCTTGTGTTTGAAGTCACGGCATCACGCCCGCGTGATAAGGCTTTGGCAACAAAGGAAGCGGTTGAATAATGGCTGAGACAAGAACGATTGTTGTTGCTGATTCCAACCAGCAACTTGTGGATCAGGTGGCGGCCCTTCTTCAAGCAGAAGGATATATTGTGCTGACGGCCGACCAAGGGGAATCGCTTGTAAACCTTGTGCGTAAGAACGATATTGCGGCCATTTTCTTTGCCCATCCGATGGGCCCTTTATCGGGGTTTGATGCGATACGGCGCCTTCAAGGATATGGGATTGATGTGCCAATTGTTTTGATGATGGAAGAACGCACATCGGATCTTTTAATGCATGCAAGTAAAATTGGCATTCATCATTTTTTGCAAAAACCGATCGCCCCTGAAAGGTTGATCGAAATGGCGCGGCGCTTGGTGCGTGATCACAAGCCTGTATCGAGCCCTGGGTCTTCTACAAACTTGTATCAGGCAACGCACACCCCGCAGGACCTGATGGCCAGAGCCATTGCGCTTGCTGATGCGAATGCAAAGTCAGGTAGGGGCGGCCCTTTTGGTGCGGTTGTAGCCAATGCGCAAGGGCATATTTTAGGGGAAGGGGTAAACGGTATTTCAGCGCGGGCGGACCCTATTGCGCATGCTGAAGTGATGGCGATACGGCAGGCAACGGAACGTTTAAATCAGCCGCATCTGGAAGGATGCAGCTTATTTGTATCCTCTGAACCAACAGCAATCGGGCGTGCGCTTATACAAAGTGTAGGGCTTGCGCATGTATATTTTGGATTATCGCACGATGATATTGGGCAAATCAGATCCAAGCGCGATCATAAGCCTGCAAATGTATCCTACCAGTCTATGGGGCGGGACGCGGCTTTGTCGATGTATCAGAACTGGCAGCTTCAGCCTGAGAAGAAGCTGGACTAGCCTGACCAGAAGGCGCCGTCAGCATTGAAAAAAGCGCCGAAAAATCAGCGAATTTTATCGGTGGTTTTTTGCGAATATTATCCTGATCTTTCGTATAGCTTTCAATAATGGTGTTCGCAAATTCATCCACTTCATCTAAATCTTCACTGAGCTCACGAATGCGATCAATGGACTCTTGTAAATCTGATATACCAATTTCTTCGGCAATGGCGTCGCATTTTCCAAGGGCTAATAACAAAATTTCCCTTAGATTATCTTTATTTGAAATAATCTCAGCATGAATGTCATTAATTGTCTCAACAAATATCGATATACCGCATAAGGCATCTTCATATTCCAGATAGACTTCTAATGTTTCCAGTAGTTTTTTGAATTTTGTGGCCTGATCCGCGCTGCCAGTTTCAGCATGTGTGAATAAAAGGGCGCAGGCCTGAATATCTGTTGCAATAACAATTTCCGTTTGTTCACGCCTTTGTTCGAAGGCGCGTTCTAAAGCAGGGGTTACAAGCGGTCCCCAGTGTGGCTTTTCCTGTCCTTCGTGCCAGTAAGGCAGAACTTTAAGGCAGATGCTGTAAACCTGATTGTAAGACACAAGATCATTTATTCTGTCCCTAATCAGTTCGCATGCCTTAAGGGCATCGGGATCTTTTTGTGACCTGTTTAAAAGAATATCGTAGGCGTCCATAAATCCTGATAGGTCAGGCATAGAACAAACCGTGGGCGTTTCGGGGTTTGGTGCAAGGCATTCAATAATTTTTGTGAGCAGTGATCCGGTTGATTGCCCTGCCCCCCAAATGGAATCCGCGCCAAGCCCTGTCGGATCAAGAAGATGAGAGCCACCGTTTCGGGTGCCAAAGGCCCCTGTTAAGATTTTTGCGTCTTGGTCGCTCATTATTTTCCCTGTTTCTGATTTGACATAGCAAAACAGTATTCAGTTTGTCAAATATAAGTTTTTTATGACGAGATTGTTGCTTTTTCTGCCGTTCTGGTTGATTCTGCGCCATGAGCTTTTTTTCCTTTCTTGGTGCCTTATCGCCTGTGTCCATGTTTTGGACCCGTATTTTGACGGGTGCCCGTTTTGTTGGGGCAGATACGGCTGGCAATCGTTATTATGTTGCAAAAGCGCGCAAAGGGTATGCGCATGACCGTCGATTTGTAAAATATCATGGTGAGCCGGATGCGTCTAAAATTCCACCTGAATGGCATGGGTGGATGCATTATACATCCGATATCGTTCCAAGTGACGCGTCTGACACCTATCGCAGATCTTGGCAAAAGCCTTATATTTCAAACAAAACAGGCACAGATCTAGCATATCGCCCGCCCGGGCATCAGCTGGAAGGTGGTAAACGTGCTCCTGCAACAGGCGATTATGAAGCTTGGAAGCCTGATTAATTTTGTCTCTGGCATCTTGGGGCTTTATCGTAAGGCGGAAATTGCTTATTGTGTTTTTCGTGAAGGATAAAGGTTTTTTATGAAGCATTCTTTTGTTGAAACAGCTTTAGGCGCGTTTGTTGTTGCGGTTGCTGTAGTTTTTTTAGCGTTCAGCTATTCGGTTGCTGATGTCTCTGATGTTGAAGGGTACACATTACGGGCAGATTTTACATCAACAGGCGGCTTAAAGCCCGGCGATGATGTTGAAATTAGCGGCGTTAAAGTGGGAACAGTCATGCGGGTTGCGCTCAATAGCGAAAACTATCAAGCACAGGTGTTTTTTTCCGTTAAGCCTGATGTGAAAGTGCCAGACGACACGGCTGCGCTCATCTCAAGCGTATCGCTTTTGGGTGGCCGTTATCTCTCTCTTGAACCCGGTGGCAGCGAAGAATTTTTAAGCGATGGTGGCATTGTATCAATGACACAATCGCCCCAAAATCTTGAACAGCTTTTGGGTAAGTTTATTTTCTCGCAAAGCGGACAGAAAGAAGAAGAGAAGCAGGAAGCTCAAGCGAATCCTCTACCCGTCAATCCTCAAGAAACTGAGGTTGTTCAACCACAATCCTCTCCGTCAGAAGGTGAAATCACAACGAAAGTGCAGCCGGCAACACCGTGATACGGATCTTTGTCTTCTGCATAACTGTTGCTTGTTTTATGGGCTTTTCTGTAAGCACAGCGCAAGCCTTTCTTTTGGATTATCCAAGCGTTAAGCTGCAAGCCCTTGATAAAATAACAGCGCGCACAATTACCTTTGAAGGTAAAGTGGGTACCACGCTTAAATTCGCATCAATTTATATCAAAATCAGGGCCTGCCAAAAACCACCTGCTTATGAACGTTCAGACGCGTCCTCTTTTCTTCAGATATGGGAAGTGACATCGCAAAACGAATCAAAATGGATTTTTTCAGGATGGATGTTTGCAGCGTCACCTGCCGTGTCTGCTATGGATCATCCAATTTATGATGTTTGGGTTGTAGATTGTACGGGCGATCCCATGGGTGGGGACCCAACCATGCCGCCGCCAGAAGCCGCAGAAGATATTGATGATGGTGAGGAAACATCTCAACCGCCGCCATCTGCTATGATGTCGTCTGATCCAGCAGCTTCTGATAGCGCTGAAAAGTCCGATACAACCCCTAACCAGACTGTTAATGGGCAACCCCAAACGCCTGACCAGGCTGTGGGCCAATCACCGCTGGATAAAACATCTCAAGGTGATAGTACGCAAGAATCACCCGAGGTGCCTATTCAGCCCATCCAATAGTATGTTCATTAAACGGCAAGGGAAAACATTCCTTTATCCTAATTAAAACCGCAGAGTTGCTTCAGGATTTTCAGAATAGATGCCGGATTTTCAAAAAACATGAGTCGGTGCCTGTTCAGCTTGATGCGAATCCATCAGGCAAACCACACTTACCAGGATTGAGAATTTTGCAATACGCCTTATGTTTTTTGTAATACTGAAATCTCCTGTCTTTTTTGAAGAATAAAGCGTGGTAAAGAAGGGGACAAAATGGCGGAACAAACTTGAAAACCAAGTAAAAACAAAGCCATGAGGCGTGTACAGGGTGTGCGCAGATTTTTTTAGGATTAAAATCATATACCCTTAAACCACAAGATCGTGTAGGTTGATAAGTGACATAGCCCCAAGGGGTTGTGGTCCTGCCAAAGTTATTCACAAACTATCATCCACAATTGTGGGTTGTTCGGGGAAGTACTCATTAAGGGGAGTTCGGGTCATGTTTGATGTTGCACAGATGGAACGCGGAAACAGGGTTCAGATTGATACCAGTCGCGATTCTAATTTAACAGCCTTTGGTCTAGCGACCCTTGTGGATCGCTATTTGCTTCCTGAAGAAGGTCCTCAGGATCTGTTTGCGCGTGTTGCAATGTATTACGGTGACGATAGTGCGCATGCTCAGCGTTTATATGATTACATTTCCAAATTGTGGTTTATGCCGTCTACTCCCATTCTTTCCAATGGGGGCACCAGTCGCGGATTGCCCATTTCCTGCTTTTTGAATGAAACCAATGACAGCTTGGAAGAAATTGTATCTTTGTGGAATGAAAATGTTTGGCTGGCTTCGTTGGGCGGCGGCATCGGTTCTTATTGGGGAAATGTACGATCGATCGGCGAGAAGGTTGGCCGCAATGGTAAAACGTCAGGTATTGTACCGTTCATTCGTGTGATGGATTCGTTGACGCTGGCGATTTCGCAAGGGTCTTTGCGTCGTGGATCAGCTGCAATCTATCTACCGATCTGGCATCCGGAAATTGAAGAATTTATTGAAATCAGGCGCCCTACAGGCGGGGATCCAAATCGCAAAGCACTTAATTTGCATCATGGCGTTTTGGTCAACAATGCTTTTATGCAAGCTGTTGCTGAAGATCAGGAATGGGCTTTGCGGTCACCAAAAGATAATGCCGTTATCGCAACAGTAAAAGCGCGTGATTTGTGGATCAGATTGCTGACAGCCAGAATTGAAACGGGTGAGCCTTATATTGTTTATATCGATCACGTAAATGACAATATTCCCGACCATCACAAGATGGCAGGTTTAAATGTGAAAATGTCTAATCTGTGTTCGGAAATTACATTGCCAACGGGGCGTGATCATCTTGGTAATGACCGCACGGCTGTGTGTTGTTTATCATCGCTTAATCTGGAGACGTTCGATCAGTGGCATGATCATCCGACGTTTATCGAAGATGTGATGCGCTTTCTTGATAATGTGTTGACTGATTTTATTAATAAAGCACCAGATTCGATGAAGCGCGCAAAGTATGCCGCGATGCGTGAGCGTTCGGTTGGTCTTGGTGTTATGGGCTTTCATTCTTTCTTGCAGCAAAAAAGCATCCCGATTGAAGGGGTGATGGCTAAAGTGTGGAACCGTCGTATGTTCCAACATATCAAACGTCAGGCAGATGATGCATCTGTCAAGCTTGCCCATGAACGTGGCGCTTGCCCTGATGCTAAGGATTATGGGATCGAAGAACGTTTTTCCAACAAAATGGCAATTGCCCCTACAGCGTCTATTTCAATTATTTGTGGTGGATCCTCACCCGGGATTGAACCGAATGCAGCGAATGCTTTCACTCATAAAACATTGTCAGGATCGTTTGCTGTAAAGAATAAATATCTGGAAGCGATTTTAGAATCAAAGGGGCTGAATACAGATGAGATTTGGTCGTCTATCTTTACCAATGAAGGGTCTGTTCAACATCTTGATTTTCTATCCGCCGAGGAAAAAGATGTGTTTAAAACGGCTTTTGAAATTGATCAGCGTTGGTTGATTGAACATGCTGCCGATCGTACGCCTTTCGTCTGTCAGGCGCAGTCTTTGAATGTGTTTCTACCTGCAAATGTGCAAAAAGAAGAACTTCATCGCATTCACTGGGAAGCATGGGCAAAGGGTGTAAAATCTTTATATTATTGTCGATCCAAATCGATCATGCGCGCTGAATCTGATGCAAGCTGGAAGCGTGCAAAAGATGGGATTCCGCGTTCTGATGAACCTGTTCAAGGTGAATTGGGCGAAAAAAATTATGAAGAATGTCTGGCGTGCCAGTAAATTGATAATCTTCCTTTCTTTCTGAAAAGCCCGGGTATATTCCGGGCTTTTTCAATATAGGTCAAAGGTCAAATCAGGTGTAAGATGATTTGAAACCAAAAGGAGCCTTTATGACATGCTGTAATGCCAACAAAACACCATGCGACACAAGTGAACAAAAAAGCTCTGGTACCTGTTGTGATAAAAAGAAATTTATATTGGCTGCGTTTGTCGGGTTTATTTTTGTTTTTTTGCACCAGATGTTGGTGCATGGCTATTTGCTTTCAGGTTTTTATAACCAGACCCCTGATTTATGGCGAACGCCTGCTGATATGCAATCGCATTTTTACATTGCCGTTGCAGGGCAGTTTTTTACAGCTCTGCTGGTCACGGTGATTGCATCTGTTCATAAAAAATGCGGTTGCCCTCTTAGGCTTATTCTTGCCGTGTCTGCTCTGATAGGGGTTTTGCATGCGGTCACATTTGCATGGATGCCTATATCAGCAACCCTTGCCGTGTTGTGGTTTATCACCAGTTTTCTGGAGACGCTGATTTTATTTACAATCGTTTATGCTGTTTTAAGTGGCGGGAAATGTTGCTGGTCTAAATGCGGCGCGTTTAAGATGTGTTGTTGTAAGGGGTCGTGTCAGTGCAGCGCGGGCCAAAATACGCCGTCTGTTTAACATCAGGTTTAGTTTTCATGAAACAATTTGTTGTGATTGCTTATGATTATAAGGATGCAGGCGCGCTGGAGAGGCGTATGGCCGCGCGGGCCGAACATATTGCCAAATGTGATACGGCCGTAGAACGTGGCGAGCAAATTTTTGGTGCGGCACTTAAAAATGATGCAGGCCAGATGTGCGGGTCAGTGATGGTGTTTAATGTGCCAGACCGTGCCACATTAGATGCGTGGATGGCGAGTGAGCCTTATGTAACAGGTAAAGTGTGGGAAAAAATTGAGGTCATGGAGTGCGGGATTGGGCCGAGCTTCCTAAAATTTTTTCCAGATCTTTAAAGATTTCTTTTAAGGTGCGCGGGAACAGCAGGGAGCGCGCTGACTGTTAAGTGTTTGATGTGTGCGATAGGATTTGTATGAACAGCAAGGCCATTTTCACCATCAAATATTTGGGTCACGATGTGTCTTAGATTGCCGTTTTCACCAGGCTTAATACAAAAAATATCGCAGTTATTCGGTGTTTTTAACTCTTTCCAAGCAGACATGGGTAAGTGAAACCAGCGCATCAGAAAAGCTTTAATGGTGGCGCCATGTGTGACGATGATGTGTGGCTTTGTACCATTTTCAATGTCGCGGCATAATGTAGCAATAACATTATCAACCCTTCCAAGCGTGCTCAAAGGGGACTCGCCAAAAGGTGGCATGGATGTGAAGGGGTTAAGGCGATAAAATTCTTCTGATAAGGCAAGAATATTTTTGTAGGGCAGTCCGTCAACTGGGTCTTGAGATTTTTTGATTAGATGAGAGAGTACGCCAAAGCTCATTTCTACCAGGCGTGGATCTTCATGAAGTTCCGGTTGGCCCTTAAAAACAGAACCCATACCCGATAAGAGACCGCTTGTGGTTTCAATTGTGCGCTGAAGTGAGCTTGTCCATATTCTAGGCCAATTTTCCAGACCTTGTTGCGCAAGATACGGCGCCAAAAAAGCACCGGCTGTAATAGCTTGTTGCCAGCCCCGATCATCAAGACCAAGCTTTTCATCGCCAATTTTAATATAATTTTCAAAATCGGCGTTTCCTTGGGAGAAACCATGGCGTATAAGGTAAATCATGAAGCTACGCTAATAGACATATTTCTTTTTGTCTATAAAATTAAAAAACACAATATATAGTGTTAATATTACAAAAAATACACAAAATAAAGTGATTTGTCCTTCTATTCCCTATCCCTCGAATCGGTCTAACTTACTTGTGCCTATAGTGGTTTTATACTTTTTTCAGGAGTTTTTTAAATGGCCAAATCTGTCATTTCTGATGATGTGAAGCTTGCCAATTCCCCGCTTTTGCAAGAACGCCATCAATATAAACCGTTCTTGTATCCGTGGTGTTATGAGGCGTGGCTGACCCAGCAACGCATTCACTGGCTGCCTGAAGAAGTGCCGCTCGCCGAAGATGTGCGCGACTGGAAAAAGAACCTAACTGATTCAGAGCGCAACTTGATGACTCAAATTTTCCGCTTTTTCACGCAGTCGGATGTTGAAGTGAATAACTGCTATATGAAACATTATTCACAAGTATTCGGTCCTGTTGAAGTGCAGATGATGCTCGCAGCATTTTCTAACATTGAAACAGTGCATATCGCAGCCTACTCGCATTTGCTTGATACAATTGGCATGCCGGAAATAGAGTATTCAGCGTTCTTAAAATATAAGGCGATGAAAGATAAGTTTGATTATATGCAGAATGCATCTATGTCGTCGCGTCGTGATATCGCCAAAACCATGGCGATGTTTGGTGCTTTCACTGAAGGGCTGCAGCTATTTGCATCGTTTGCAATTTTGATGAACTTCCCGCGCTTTAATAAAATGAAGGGTATGGGGCAGATTGTTACGTGGTCAGTGCGCGATGAAACCTTGCATTGTCTGTCTATGATCAAGCTGTTTAATGCCTTTATCGCAGAAAATAAAGATATCTGGGATGATGAGCTGCGCGCTGAAATTACAGAAAGCTGCCGCACGATTGTTGGCTTTGAAGATAACTTTATTGATCTGGCCTTTGAAATGGGCGGCGTGGAAGGTCTTGAACCTCAAGAAGTAAAAAACTACATTCGCTTTATTGGTGATCGTCGTTTGCAGCAGCTAAATCTTGAACCTATTTTTGGCATCGATAAAAACCCATTACCGTGGATGGATGTGATGCTGAATGGTGCAGAACATGCAAACTTCTTCGAGAACAGAGCAACTGAATATTCCAAAGCATCCACCCAAGGGGCTTGGGAACAGGTGTTTGAGAAGAATGTTTTCGCAGGTGCCTATGGTATTAAACCGAAGCCAGTTGATACATCAGAAGCGGCCGAGTAATTTCTTTTTTATATGGGGGGCGCGGGTGCGATGAAACGTAGCCGCGCCCTTTTTGTATTGATGTTGTGAGGGCAAGCGAATTCTGATAGAATCACTTTGTCGTTGACACCCTTACCGGAACGGTTCCTTGTCCAGAATCCGAATTTCCGCTATCAGCTCAAAGTCTCCCTCCGCGAAACGTCGTTTCGCCGCTCCCTCCCTCGACCTGTCGGTCAAACTCCGCCTTTCTCTCACCCCAAAAGGCCATATAGGTGGCCAGAAGGACGCTTCATGTCAAAAAAACTCCGCAAAAACCAACGTCCACAACTTGTTCACGCGTCTCGTGACGGACGGATTTTGCACCCCGCTTTCGACATGGAAGAACAAGGGGGGCGAAAGTCAGAACGGTGGTCCCCTTTAGCGGATCAGATCGACAGTCAGCGCGATAAATCTTATATGCGCAAAGTCAAACCGCGTACCGAAGGTCAGCGCGAACTGATGAAGGCGATCGAAGAAAAGTCACTAACGCTTGCCATCGGCCCGGCTGGTACAGGTAAAACCTATTTAGCGATCGCCGCGGCAGTCGAAGCATTGGAAGCTGAAAAAGTTGAGCGCATTATTCTATCCCGACCAGCGATGGAAGCCGGGGAAAGTCTGGGATATCTGCCAGGCGACATGCATGAGAAAATGGCACCTTATCTGCGCCCGCTTTATGATGCGCTGGGTGACCGCATGGGCGGAAAACGTGTTCGTCAGTGCCTTGATGAAGGCACGATTGAAATTGCACCTGTCGGTTTTATGCGGGGCCGTACCCTTAACAATTCTTTTGTTGTAATTGATGAAGCGCAAAACTGCACCTATGCGCAGCTTAAAATGTTGTTATCGCGTCTTGGCTGGCATTCAACAATGGTGGTCACAGGAGACCCTGAGCAATCCGATCTGCTAGAAGGGATGTCAGGCTTAGCTGAAGTCGCGCGGCGATTTGATGCGCTGCCGAATATTGCAACTGTGCGCTTAAAATCAACCGATATTGTGCGCCATCCTCTTGTTGCAGAAATGCTTGACGTTTTATAGTTTTCCCCCCATGTCTAAGGGGCGATGACAATTAGGTCAGATCAGTTTGACGATGTATATTTTTCCATCCATGACGGATTGGCAGAAGCGCGGCATGTGTTTTTGGCAGGCAACCAGTTGCCAGATGCATGGCATGGCAAAGATGATTTTGTTATTTTGGAGACAGGATTTGGTACGGGCCTGAATTTCCTTGCTGTTTGGGAATCTTTTGAGCTTACAGCAAAATCAAAACAGCATTTACATTATATCTCTTTTGAGAAACACCCACTTTCTATTGCTGAAATTAAACAAGCGCTTTTAAACTGGCCAGAATTATCACAAAAGCTTGATGTTTTGTTACAGCATTATCCTTTGCGTATTGGCGGTTGGCACAGGCTTGATCTGACCCCACAAATCCATCTGACTTTAATTTTTGATGATGTGAATAACGCAATTCCTGAGTTGGATGCTTGTGTTGACGCTATTTTTCTTGATGGGTTTTCTCCGGCTAAAAATCCTGACATGTGGTCTGACACAGTGTTTGAAAATTTAAAACGCCTGTGTCATTCCAAAACAACAGTGGCAACATTTTCGGCTGCGCGTCTTGTTCGCGAAGGGCTGCATCTTGCTGGGTTTAATGTTGAAAAAGCAAAGGGCTTTGGTCATAAGCGCGATATGATTACAGGCCATTCAACCAGTCAGGTTTTAGCAAAACATTATAACAGATCTCAAAAATCGATTGCTATTATAGGCGCAGGACTTTCAGGGGCGGCGCTAGCTTATGTTTTGCACAAACAAGGCCATAAAGTTCGGGTTTTAGAGGCCGCGCATACGCTTGCCACAGGCGCATCGGGTAATCCTTTGGGGCTATATAACCCTCGGTTCACAGCCAATCGTGGACCTGAAGCTGAATTTTATATGAGCGCATTTGCCAATGCTTATCGTACATTTTCTTTGTTTGATGACGTTGATTTTCACCCCGTTGGTGCGCTTCATTTAGCAACCACAGAAGATAAACGTAAACGTTTTTTTTCTATGATGCAAAGCTGGGGGTGGCATACAGATCATATGGATTATTGCTCGGTCCGTGAAGCGTCGCGGCATGCAGGGTTCCCAATTTCACATGAAGCATTATGGTTGCCGCAATCTGGTTTTGTGTCGCCAGAAAAACTTGTCAGGCGATATTTGCGGGATATAGAAGTTGAATTCAACGCAACCTGCCCAAACCCTTATGATTTAACTAAAACTTACGATGTTGTTATTATTGCACATGGGCAAGTTATAGAAGGCTTACCCATAAGCACAGTTCGTGGACAAATCAGCTACGCAACATCCGGCATTCAAGTGCCGCTTCAAACAAATATTTGTTATGGTGGTTATTGCACACCTGTTTTTGAAGGTCGTCACATTGTGGGATCTACATTTCAGCCTTGGCTGACCGATACAGCCCTGCGCCTTGAAGATGGAATGCAGAATTTGGACAGGTTTGAGGAAGCAGTGCCCGAATTAAAAGGGTGTTTGCGTATAACAGGGGGGCGGGCGGCACTCAGGCTTGCTGCGCAAGATCGGTTTCCGGTTATAGGTTTTTTGCAAGATCGTGTTTATACGTCAACCGCACAAGGGTCACATGGGCTTTTATCATCTTTAATGGGGGCGCAAATTATAAGTGATCAGCTTTGCGGTATTGGCTGGGGGGTTCCTCGAAAAACGGCACAAATCCTTGAACCGAGCCGCTTTGTACAAAGGAAAAGCCGAAAAATCAACTCAAATTAAAAGCGATAAAGCTTCCTTGTGTCGATTTAAATCTGCTAAAATAGTAGAAGAGTTCGGAGGTTTCATGATTAATCTGAATAGGGTGCTAGCCTGCTTCTTGCAAGAATGTAAAGGGGCAACAGCAATTGAATATGGATTAATTGCTGCAGGCATATCTGTTGCGATTTCTTTGGCTGTTTTTGCTTTTGGAGGCACATTAAACGATCTTTTCTTTACGCAATTGCCAAGTGTTTTAAGCGGTCCTTAACTTAGAATACCTTGTCTGAAAAGTCGGTTGTGCTATTTTAGCGGCTATGTTGATTTTGCTGGCCGCAGGTTTATCGTCATTTACGCTAGCGTATTTTTTATTTCCGCCTCTTATCAGGCGGGCGCTGGCTTGGCGTTTTGTTGATCGCCCGGGCGGGCGTAAGCTGCATAGTGGTGCTGTGCCGCCTATAGGTGGTCTTGTTATTATTCCAGTCACTCTTCTTTTTTGTTCCTTATTTGGCTTTTCGCCTGTAGCACACTGGCCACTTTATGCGTCCCTTTTTATTGTTCTTGCTGTAGGTGTTGTAGATGATCTGCGTGGAATTTCAGCGCAACTGAAGTTTTTTATTCATTTTATTGTTGCGGGGATTCTAGTTTTCAGTGGTGAAGCCAGACTAGATTCTTTGGGGCCTCTTTTTGGGGATCCTTTTGACCTTGGAGTTTTTGCCATACCGTTTTCGATGGCTTGTGTTGTGTATTTGATTAATGCCTTAAATATGATTGATGGACTTGATGGTCTTGCTGGCGGCCTCAGCAGCATTATGGCTGCTTGGTTTCTTGTTGCAGCGGTAAGCGCAGGTTTCATTGATATAAGCTTACCCTTATCGGCTTTGATCGGTGCGTTGGGCGGCTTTTTAGCATATAATATGCGTAGCCCCTGGCGAGCGAAGGCGGCTGTATTCCTGGGTGATGCGGGCAGTATGTCCTTGGGTGTTTTTTTGGCATGGGCTGCGATGAATGTTGCGCGCGGGCCGGATATTATTCTTGATCCCATTGCTGTTGCCTTTGTTTTATCTTTACCGATCATAGATGCCTTTGCCCTTTTATTCTTTAGGGTTCTTTCTGGTAAGCCTGCCTTTGCGGCAGACCGAAATCATTTCCACCATCGCTTTATTGATTCGGGGTTTACCCCACATCAAGCGACACTATCGATGATGACGCTTTCAGTATTTTTGGGGGCGGTGGGAGTTTTTGGGATTTGGTTGGGCGTATCGCATATGGTTCTTACAATAGTGTGGATCTTTTTATGGCTTGGCCATGCGGCCCTTATCAGGCAGCCGGCTTTTGTGCTGTCTGTTTTGGCCCGTATTCATGCAAAAGTGTTTGGTTTAGACCTTGTAACAAAGTGAAGGGCGCGTGAAAGCCCAATTCTGTGTCGTGTGCTTTTGTTTCAAAAATCGTCTGAGCGCAAAATTTTTCAACACGCAGCTTTGAGATCGGGAGCGTTTTGCCTGAAATTTTAGCGATCAGATCACACCCTGATCCAGCAAGGCATCCAAGCGTATAAGGCAGGCGGGCCTTTGGCATGGTTTTGCCTAAAATATCGGCAAGTAACAAGACAAGGCTGTTCATATCTAAATCAGGCTTATCGCAGTAATTAGATATATCTAGGGGTGATTTTGTATTTAAAATAATATGCGTCAGATAAGCGCTTATATTTTCTACATACGCCATTGATTTTTTATTACGACCATTCCCCACCATGATAAAGCGATTGTGCGCAATCTGGTCAATTAATGTATGTACGTTACCGCGATTACCCGGGCCAAAAACAACGGTCGGTCTTATGATAGATAAGTATCGTTCCGGTTTTTCTTGTTGCCAGGAAAGGTAAATATATTCCGCCTTTGATTTTGTTTGCCCGTAAGGATGAGTTGCCAAATGGGGTGCGTTTTCGTCTGGGGCTAGGTCTTGTGTACCAAAAACAGCAACCGAACTTGTAAAAACTATGCGGTTGATATTATGACGGTTCGCAGCTGCGCATATCATTGAGGCACCATCTACATTAATACGATGGTAAAGCGTGACAGGTTTAATGTCGTCACGGTGAGCTGCTGCCAGATTGCAGATAATTGTGTGGCCGGGTAAGGCTTTATCGATTGCGGCAGAATCAAGAATATCAAGTTTGATGAATTTTGCGCCTTGCAGGTCTTGCGGTTCTTTCAGATCTGCGATTGTAACTCGTGCGCCCGCTTTGATAAGGTCACGGGTTAAATATCCTCCGATAAAACCGGCGCCACCGATCAGTAAAATATTTTCATTTGTCATGACCAGAATTTAGCCTAAACTGGCCCCAAATGAAAATCGCTTTTATTTTAACACGGATGGATGAAATAGGGGGCGCGCAGATTCATGTGCGCGATTTATGTTTGTATCTATCGTCTTTAGGGCATGAACCTGTCGTGATTACTGGCCTGACGGGCAGAATTAATGATCATCTTGAGCATTTAGGTATTAAGACGATAGAAATCCCCGACTTATATCGGTCGATTCATCTGGTGCGTGACTGGCGTGCGCTTGGACAAATACAGGCAGCACTTTCTGAGATCAAGCCTGATTTAATCTCAACCCATTCGTCTAAAGCGGGAATCTTAGGACGCCTTGCTGCTGCCCGATTAAAAGTGCCAACAATTTTTACCGCGCATGGCTGGTCGTTTACCGATGGAGTGCCGCCATTGTCAGCATTTTTTTATCGCACCATAGAACGCCTGATGGGGCGGTTTAGTAAGCATATTATTACGGTCAGTCAGTATGATCGGAATATTGCTTTGCGCGCAGGGGTTGCTTCGCCTGATGGGATCACAGCCATTCATAATGGTATGGCTGAAAGGCCGTTGGCTCCAAGACACTTTCAAAGTGGGCATAAGGCCTCGTTGTGTCGCATGATTATGGTTGCTCGTTTTTCTGAACAAAAAGATCATGCAACTTTACTTTATGCGCTTTCAGATCTTGTCGATTTGGATTGGGAGCTAACCCTTGCAGGCGGCGGAGATAATACAAAAGCAATTGATCTTGTCAGAGAGTTGAAGCTTGAGAATCGCGTCATGTTTTTATCAGAACGCACAGATATTGCCGAATTATTAGAAGAACATGATTTGTTTTGTTTAATCACAAACTGGGAAGGGTTTCCGCGCAGTATTCTTGAAGCTATGCGGGCGGGTTTGCCTGTTTTGGCAACAGATGTGGGCGGGGTTCGGGAAGCAGTAGATCCAAAATTCACAGGCTTTCTTGTTAAAAGGGGTGACGTTGCGGGCGTCCGGGAAGCGTTAAAAATTTTGATTACAAAACCGGCCCTTCGTTTGCAGTATGGCGCAGCCGGGCGCAAACGTTTTGAAGAAAATTTCACCTTCCTGCGCATGGCTACACAAACAACCGCTGTGTATGAAAATATTTTAACCGCAAGCCTTGTGGATAAGGTTGACAATCATAGTGCGGCTGCTTGACCAGGCGGGGGATAAGTTACACGCTTTTGCAGTATGAAAATGATTCGAAAATCACACTTTCTTTTAACTTCAGCGATGCTGGCTGTGCTGGCCGTTGCGGGCTGTCAGGCGTCTGAAGGAAAGGTGCCAAATGCTGAAAAAGCAGATCTGCAGCCGGTTGATTTATCACCATCCCTTGCAAAGCCAGCCGGATTAGAAATGCAACCGATTATTATACAAACGCCTGAAGAGCGACTGACGCGTCTTGAAAAAGCAGTCATGCAGCTTCGTTCAGATATTAATGTAACCAAGGCACAATTGACTCGTCTTTCAGATATTGAAGACAGGCTTGATGTTATTCTTGCGGAAGTAAAAGGTATAAAAATTTCTCCTGTTTCTGTGCCTTTGAAAAAACCAGAGGCAGCGAAAAACACTTCACAAAAAGATAAGCCAGAAACCGTAGCAAAGAGCGTTGATTTAAAGGAAAAACCAGATCAGAAAACAACGCAATCAATTTATCCACCTGCTCGTAAGCCTGAATTGAAAAAAGCAGAAATCAAGGGAGACTCGATTGATAAGGTTGTCGATGAAGCTCTTGATCAACAGAAAACATCAAAAGCCGTTTCTCAGAAGTCTGAAGCACAAAAGCCAATCTCAGCGGCTATATCTGCTGTACGTGTGGGGGAACATGCTGATAAAACCAGGATTGTGTTGGAATCAAGCACCCCTTTATCTTATACAACCGATGTTGATAACGCAGAAAAAATTGTTTTGATCGATTTGAAGTCAACGGGATGGAATGCAGATCAGGAACGAAAATTTTCAAACTCGCCTTTTGTGTCGTCTTATGCTGTTCAAGCGGATGGGGCAGGCGGCCAGCGCCTTGTTTTGACCCTTAAAAAAGCCGTAAAACTTAAAAGTTATGCCATTAAAGCAGAAGGTGTACAGCCCAATCGGCTTGTTCTTGATCTTGTGGGCGGTCCTTAAAAGTGCTTTGATACATCAATCATAACTCTTTTTATAAAGGTGATTAGTGGCCCGGGTTTTTCATTTTCTTTCTTTGACAGTTTTTTCAGCTCTTATTGTAGGGGGCTTTTCAGGAACAGTTTTTGCGCAGGAAGCCAAGTCTCCGGCAACGGACCGCGGGGAAATTGTACGCCAGAAAATTATTAAGCAGGTGGATACAAATAAGGATGGCTATATAGGCGCGGATGAAAATATTGCAGCCGCGAAAAAACGCTTTTCAATTATCGATACAAATAAAGACGGTTTTTTAACGGTGCCTGAGGTTACAAAGTCAGCTGAAGATTTTATTAAAAAAAGCAATAAAAATGAAAAAAATTCAAAGCGACATGTAAAAGGGATTGAGCGCCAGATCGCATCGATGGACGCTAATCAGGATGGAAAAGTCTCGGAAGCAGAATATACAGGTCGCATTGGCGGTCTTTTTGCCGATCAGGATGCTGATGGTAATGGCAAGGTCAGTTCAGCGGAGATGAAAGAATATAGCGCAAAACGTTTTGCGGCCATGAAGGCAAAAAAAGCCCAGTCAGAAAAAGCCCAGTCAGAAAAAGAAGTGAAACCGGAAGCAACTCCAAAACAATAATCCTGGCCACAATACCTATTTTAAGGGCGTAGTTATCTCGCGCCCTTATTTTATGACAGAGAAGTTTTATAGCGCTTGGGTTTTGTTAGACCCAATTAATCAGGCAGCTTCACGCTTGATACGGTCTGAAAGCATACGTGTAATGCGCTGCCACTGGGCACCAGAAAAAAGATGGGCATAAATAAATGCAATCCATCCTTTACGGCGCCAGTCTAGAAATGTTTCTGCATCCAGCTGAGATAGTTTGATCTCATCGATTATTCTGAAGCCTGAAAAGCTCATGCGCTTTCCATCTGCACTTTGTATTTGCGCTTCTCGTTCTACAAGTATCCCTGCGTCATTAATTGCTTTGCAGAAGCTTAAAGTTTGTTGTGCAGCCGCATGGTAGGATTTGCAAAATTCAAGTGCATTATTTGTAAGCGCTGTCGGCTCACCATTCTTTTCAAAAAACGCTTGCTCTTTGTTTTGATCGATTGTTTCAGGCGTTTCATCGATGCATAGTGAAAATTTATCCATCCCCGGTACTTCAGAAAATATAAAAGGATAGCGTCTGATATAGGCCGGAATGTAAGCCATATCATCAACCCATTCACCTTTCGGCGTTGTGAAAAGATTTTCTGAGTTTCGAATGCCCATGATTGCAACAGGTGTTGCAGCAGAATCAGGGCTGAAAGCAATAGGGTAGGTGTGACAAACTTGAGGAAATTCAACAATATTGATCGGAACGGCGTTCACAGATGATGTGAAAGATAATCCAAAATTAGCTTTTAAGCCTGATTTTGCATGTTTTTTGCTATCCAACGGGACGGGGTTTTTATAAAAAAGGGGCAGGGGTCTTGGATCTGTCATATCATCCTCGTTTTATGATTTTCGTTTCTAAAATACGCTTTTGCAAAGTTTGTGTCTACAAGGCATGGCTTTCTTGCTTTTCAGGCCTTTAGGGGCTAAAAAGCCACAGGAACACAAGTGGCAAGCGAGGGTTTTATGCGTATCGGCGTTGTGGGCACAGGATATGTGGGGCTTGTATCAGGCACCTGCTTTGCA
Organism: uncultured Pseudobdellovibrionaceae bacterium; assembly: GCA_964648505.1. Classification (GTDB taxonomy): domain Bacteria; phylum Pseudomonadota; class Alphaproteobacteria; order Micavibrionales; family Micavibrionaceae; genus CAZYMI01. Next base: position 1,985 of record CAZYMI010000003.1, on the reverse strand, counting down.
GAATTTGGGATTGATGTTGTGTGCGTTGATAAAGATGCACAAAAAATTGCCCGTTTACAAAAGGGTGAAATTCCAATTTACGAACCAGGCCTCGAAGATTTAGTGGCCCGTCAGGTTGATGCCGGGCGCTTGACGTTTACAACCGATATCAAGCAAGCAGTCGCAGGTGCAGATGCAGTATTTATTGCAGTTGGTACACCGACAAAAGAACAAGATGGCCATGCTGATCTAACCTATGTTTTTGAAGCCGCACGGGAAATTGCCCATGCTTTAACCGGGTATAGCGTGATTGTTACAAAATCAACTGTACCGGTAGGCACAGCGCGTAAAGTGGCCGCGCAAATACGTACCGCGCGCAAGGATGCACAATTTGATATATGCTCTAATCCTGAATTCTTACGCGAAGGGGCTGCGATCAATGATTTTATGCGCCCTGATCGTGTTGTGATTGGCGCAGATTCTGATCGTGCAATTGATGTGATGCGGTCATTATATCGTCCGCTCTATATCAATGAAACGCCGATGGTTGTCACCACCCCCGAAACCGCCGAGATAATTAAATATGCATCAAACGCATTTTTAGCGACCAAGATTACTTTCATAAACGAAGTCGCCAATTTGTGTGAAGCAGCAGATGCCAATGTACAAGATGTTGCGCGCGCTATGGGTCTTGATGGGCGCATTGGATCTAAATTTTTGCACGCGGGTCCTGGTTATGGCGGATCGTGTTTTCCAAAAGATACAGTTGCTTTAACACAAACAGGGCGTGACTTTAATATGCCTCAAACCATTGTTGAGGCAGTTGTTCAGGCGAACGAAAATAGACAAAAAGATATGGCCGCTCGAATTATCAAAGCGTGCGGCGGTTTAGTTAAGGGATATAAAATTGGTATTCTTGGCATTGCTTTTAAACCCAATACCGATGATATTCGTGAAGCGCCATCGCTTGTGATTATTCCGCTTTTGCAGCAAGCTGGAGCTATTGTTACAGCGTATGATCCTGTTGCTATGCAAAACGGCAAAAAAGTTTTAACAAATGTTCAGTGGGCTGATGACCCTTATGCCGTGTGCGAGGGGGCCGATGCGTTGGTATTGCTAACCGAATGGAACGAGTTTCGTGCGCTTAATCTTCAGCGAATTTTTGATCTGATGGCAACACCACGTCTTATTGATTTGCGCAATATTTATAAAATTTCTGAAATTCAGGCTTATGGGTTTCACTATGTTTCGATTGGTAGGAAAGAAGTGAAACCCGGTACTGTTGCTTTAAAATCAGCGGCGGGTCAATAATCCTTCGTGTCTTTAATCAACCATATTCCTGCACTAACAAATATTGTACGCCGCATTGCGGTTGAAGCAGGCCTTATTACGCTTGAGTATTTTGATGAATCGGGAACCCCTAATCCAACATATAAAGAAGATGGTTCGCCCGTCACACAAGCAGATCAATTAGCAGAAAAATTGATTTATCAAAAATTGCTTGAAGTGGTGCCTGAAATACCCGTAATCGGGGAAGAAGCGATGACAGCAGGCGCGATACCTGAACTTAATGAAGCTGGCTATGCCTGGCTTGTTGATCCGCTGGATGGCACGCGTGCGTTTGTTGCAGGTGACCCTGATTTTACTGTCAACATAGCGTTAATTAAAAATAATATTCCGATTATTGGTGTTATTCATGCACCTTATTTAGGTGAAACCTACTGGGCGTATCGAGGCGGGGTTGCAAAGCGCTATTTTGAAGACAGTGATACAGAACGGGAAATTTCGGTCAGGCCCATACCTTTAAAAGGCTTAACTGTTATCACCAGCAAAACCCATGACAGGCCAGGTAAAACATCGGCATTGATTGATCTGGTTAAGCTTGAAAGGCGTATCAAAAGATCATCAGCTGTTAAATTTGGCCTTCTGGCATCGGGTAAGGTAGATCTATATCCCCGTTTTGGCCCAACATCTTATTGGGATACCGCAGCAGGGCAAGTTATTGT
>CAZYMI010000002.1:0-159122 GCA_964648505.1 uncultured Pseudobdellovibrionaceae bacterium | reverse complement strand
AACGCCATGTCGCCGAGCATCTGACCCGAGGACTCGATGCTCGACAGCGCCGGCTGCTCGATGCGCTTCTCCTGCCCCACACAGGCACGAACTTGAGCGATCTGGCCTGGGTGCGGCAGTCAATCGAATATTCGTCTAAGCATTTCCGATGTTACCTCTGTGAGAGGCATTTTCGCACCGCTCACCAAGGCAAAGCAAGGCCGTTGCTTTGGAGCGGATAATGTATCTTCTGGAAAATGCAGGATTAGCCAAAGGCGGGGGACGTGATTACTTTGGTCGATCCGCCTCCACTGTTAGCCGTGCCAACGCGCCTTCAATTCCGTAGCTCTGGCAGGATCGGGACTGATCCTCGCAAGCCTAACGGCTCTTCCTCTCCGTTTCAGCCCTTCGGGTGCGTGACGTCCCGACGCCTGCCTTATCGAGCACAGGAAGGCCGCGATTGGCGCGGTTCACACCGATAGGAGGAACGTCATGCAACACATCATCGCTTTGGAAACCCGCAGCACCAGCGAACTGAACTTCATGCTCAGTGACGCGCACCGTCGCCTCTATGCTGCGCAAAGCGGGTCGCCCGAGCGTCGTCTGGCACTGGCCGCCATCGACATGATATCGCTGGCTCTGACACGCGCTTACGCCTGATGAGACGCGCCGCCGGCAACGCCGGCGGCGCACCCTCTCTAGAAAAGGCTCATCTGGCGTTGGCTGGCCTCGCGGGCCTGCCATTCTGGCTTAGCGGCCTCGGCATGAATCCATGCTTGGGCAAAGGCGAGCGACACCCAGCCCAGCTCGGGGTGGCCGAGGTCGCACAGGCCGAAGGCCAAATCGGGGTTCTCGGGATCAATCTCGGTGAGCAGCCACGTCGCATTCGCGTCGGGGGTGAAGAGTTTGACCACAGGCGGGAAGTCGATGCCGCCTGCACGTTCGGCGTTCGCCCTGCCCTGATCGAGCATCTTGCTCTGCTGTTCTTTGGTGATGAGTTTCATGTGCCTTGTCCTCTTGGTTAGCGTTGCTTTCCCCGAAGGGATGAGGACGGCCCGCCGGAGCCAGGGCGCAGCGTCAGACAGGAAAATTGGGGGCAACCTTTAGGGGGAGCCGAGGCTTCCTGTTGACGCGAGAGCGCACGGTTCCGGCAAAGGACTACGATCAAACGGAGGGGCAACGCGGGAGGACTGGCGCAACATCATCACTCAGCGGGGGCGGAAGATGCGGGCAAAAAAGCGGGAGCGGAAACGTGCTCTGAGGCTGCGTCGTGGTCGTGGTCGCGGGTTCGGACGCGGCGCCAAGGGTGGCGCCATGAATGCCGATATTGGATCACTGTCGCCCTGGTCGGCAGACTGTGCGGTTACGTAGGAGAAAAAGCTGGGCGGTGCCTCGCTGTCAGTGCCAGTGGTTTTGCCGCTGGCTGCTTTCGACGGTCGGCGGGCTGCACTCATGAAACGGGATATGAGGCTTGGCAGCAACGCAGCCGCGAGGTCGCGGACAAAGCGGGATGCCGGGGCAACAATGGCAACCTTGATGGATTGCAGGCTCGGTATTGGTTGCAGGAAACGCGAGCCCGTCAGCGTGCGCGGTCGTCACGCTCCGGCCCTTCGCGGTTACGGCTCAAGGCGTCCTGACGACGCTGCTCATACTCGCGCTCGATCTGGCGGGCGCGCTCGTCATCGGCACGGCGGCGCGCTTTGTCGTCGGCCTGCTCACGGATCAAGTCGGCCCTCTCCTGCCCTTGCCGCGCAACAAGGGCGTCCAGTTCGGCTCGATGCTGCGATTCCAGCCCTGAAACTAAGATACGTGCGGCCTGTTCGCGGCGCTCGTCGGCTTCTGCCGCGCGGCGGCCTTCTGCGGCCTCACGTTGCAATCGGGCTTCGTCCGATATGGTTTCACGAATTGACTGCCACAGGCGTTCAAATGCCCCTGGCTCTGCTGGTCGATCTGCCATAGCGCGGCGGGCTTGTTCTTTTGCGAATGCCTCAAAGGCCTGGTCGGCGGACTTTTGCTGCGCCTGCTGTAGGTCGTCGATCTCGCGCCCGTGGCGGCGTTCTTGCTCGGCGCGCTGTTCGGCATGGCGAGATTCAATCTCGGCGGTAACTGCCTTAATGCGCTCTTGCAGCTTTGCGTCGGCGTCGGTCGCCGCGGGCTCTTGGTCAGGTTGAGTCCCCTGCCCTCGTTCGCGCTGCATGGCGCGCGCTTCGGCAACGGTAGGTAGGTCGCCCAGCGGCACGTCCGCCATGAAGCTGCGTAGGTCTTTGGCTGTGACGCCTGCAATCTGGCGCGGAAGGCTCAGGACTTCTCCGCCTGCGTCGATCAGCACAAAATCGCGTCGGTCGCCCTTGGCGAGCACATAGCCTGCATCGGCCAAGGCCGCTTTGAAGGCAGGGCCGGTGTCGCTAGCCTCATACAGGCCGGTGATCTGGTCCTTTCGGGCGCGAGGGTCGATCCCGCTGCGCTCGGATTGCTGCCATTCGGCATGGGTGATTTCAGACTTGGGAAATTCGGGCTGCGCGTCCCGATCACGCTTGGCGTGCTTGCCAGGGACAGGCTCATGGCCGAACTCTTGTTCGAGGCGTTGGCTGGCGCGTTCGTGAGCGTCGAAGTTGCGTCCGTCATGGCGCAATAGCATCGTGTCGATGTCGGTGCGCTGCCAAACGACGTGGATATGCTGGCGGCCTTCCTTCTCGTGAAGGACGACGGCGCGGGGCTGCCCTTGCAAGCCCAGCTCCTCCTCTAGCACGTCCACTGCGCGGCTCCACTGCTCGCGCGTCATTTCATACTGCTGCGCAGGGTCAATGTTGGCGTGATAGAGGCCGAGCTTGCCGCGTGTCCCGTCGGCAAGCATTTGCCAATCCCGAAAGGCCTCCATCATGGAGCCGGTCGGGGATTGCAGCTCCAGCACCTCGACACGTTCGTTGGTGTCAGTGCGCGCCAGGTGCCGCGCAAGCTGCTTAGGCCCTGCCCGACTAGCGCCCTTGATTATCACCGGCAGGCTCCATGCCGAGGGCGACAAAGATAGCATCGCGGAGTTCTAGGTAGGCGCGCAGGGCTTCGCGCAGTTCGGGAGCATCGGGGGCTTCGCCGGTGTTCACGGCACGAGCGATCTGGTTGATGTTGTTGCCGACCCGTCCAAGCTCGCCAAGCAATTGGCGCAGCGCAACATGATCGACGGGCGGGCGGCGCTGGGCGCGGGGGCCAGCATTGCCGAAAGTCGCGGCGCGCATGAATGCGCCAGCGGCGAGGCCTGAGCGGGAGGACAAATCTTCCAGGCGAGCACGCTCGTCAACGGTTAGGCGCACCGTGACCGTGACGGTTCGTTGCCGCTTGTCCGTTCCGCTCGCCACCCGCCCTCCGCGCAATGAAGGGTTCCAAGGGTCCGCCCTGGTCGGTGCAGGCCGAAATGCCTGCCGGGGGTTCAGGGGGTCGCGCCGCCCTGATCTGGTTTCCAAAGGGCACGAAGGCTCTTTGGTCGAAGCCGCTGTCGATCAGCGGTCATGGGTTCCAAGGGAGAATGAAATCTCCCTTGGCGGGTTCAGGGCGGTGCCCTGATCCAGGGTGCAGGGGCGGGACGGCTCCTGCTCTGGGGGTTCCACAGGGGGGCACGAAGGCCTCCCTTGGTCTGGGGATGCAACGGGGTATGAAATGACCCCTTGCCAAGCGCGCGGTGTTACCGCGCATGGCTTGCATATCCTGTTATTTCCATAATAGCAGATTTGCGGCTGATTGTCGAATGACCCCTGCCCCGCCGTCGTCCACGATCAAGCTGGGGATGCTTCGTCCGGTTTGGCCTGATAGTAGGGGTTCGGATCAGTAAGGGGCGGAGGCATGAAGAATGCCCGCATCGAGCCCTCCGCGAATAACTGGAACTCGCGCGGAAACTCCCAATGATCGACGGGTCGCACCAAGATCGCGCGGCCTTCGGGCGGCAGAACGATGGCCTTGCTGCGGTGCAGGTTCATCACCTCGTCGGGGGTCAACAGGGAGCGTCCCATTTCCCCAAAGGTGGTGCCAGAGGTTTCCCCTGACGCACTGCTGCCCTGACTGGTGGTGGTCGTAGCGATTGTGCGCTGGCCAAGTGTTTCGGAGAGATACTTGGCGGTCTTGTGGTCGCGGACACGGCAAAACCATTTCCACGTGCAGTTCGCCAGGATCGTCTGCGCACCCGCCTCCCCGTAAATGCCCTCAAGCTGCCCCATGTCCTGAACGATGAGGGTGTAATCGAGCCCGTAGCCGCTCATGGTGGCAAGGTCGGTCGTCAGTTCAGGGATGCGGCCAAGGGCGGGCAGTTCGTCGATGAGCATCATGCCTCGGGTCTGCGGTCGAGGGCTGGCCGTGCGGAATGCGTGAGCGACCGCCGCCAGCATGAGGCGCAGCCAGGTGCCCTGCACCTTCATGCGATCGGGCGGGATGACGAGATAGATGGTCATCCGTTCAAAGGGCATCCGGCGAATGTCGAAATCCGACGTTGCCGTTGCCTCCTTCAACCGCTCGTCGCTGATAAAGCGGGTAGCTTCGGCCAGCGTTCGCAGGATCGCTGGCATATCTTTGGACTCGCCTGCGATGAAAGGCCCGATGTTCTCGGCAATCGCACCGCCAAAGGCGTCACAGCCCGCCATCGGGATGAAAAACTCCTTCACCAACTGCTCTTGCGGCAAGGTGATGATCTGGCGCGCGCGGGCGAGCGTTTTCTTCTCACCCCCCTGCCCTCCGGCCTTATAGGCCAGCCAACCGCGCGGTATAGTTTTCGACTTCTTCCCAACCGCGCGTTGCGCGCGCTACCATTTTAGGCGGCAGCTCTGGGCCGTTACGCAATTCAAAAAGCAGTAGCCGCTCTGGTCGCTTTTCATCAGGCCGGTGGAGCATGATGCCAGAGGTGTAGTAGGAACGCAGCGCTCCAGCGCCGCTTAAAGCCTGAAACGGGTCTTCCTCCGCTGCTTTCTTGAACAGTTTACGCGTGTGATGCGCGAGAATGATTCCAGCATTCGGGTTGACGCGACGGCGCAGTTCTTCAAGGCGTTGTGCCAGGAAAAACATCATCGCGTCATTGTCGTTTTCGCCGCCAAGCCCACCGCCATCGAACACATTACGGAGCGGATCGATAGCGATGATATCGGGCGGCGCATCCGAGAACCGCTGGTGGATGGCTTCCACAACCGCTTCAATGCCAGCTTCATTCAGGCAAATCGAAATTTGCGGCGTGACGATGAAATTGGAATTGAGAAACAGCGTTGCAGCTTCGGTAAGCGCCAGCCGTTGCACACGCTCACGCAGATAATGGTATTGAACCTCGGCCTGCAAATAGAACACGCGTAAAGGGCGCTTGCAGCTCATGCCCAAGAATGGAGCGCCTCCGGCCAAGTGCGCCAAAAGCGCGATCAGAAAATCGCTTTTGCCGACCTTGGGCGCACCACCGAATACTAGCAGCCCGCCCGGCGTCAAAATGCGCGGAGAAATCAGATCATCAGGGATGGGACTGCTGTCTTGTTGCAGCTCGGCAATGCTGTAAAGCGGAAGTGTTTTTCGCGGCGGCGGCGTGTCTTTGGCCACCAGCCGTTCCCAATTCTTGATTATGGCATGAATATCTAATCCTTCGGCCACCGCATCGGCGGCATCCCAGGCTTGCGGCTTTTCGGGCGGGATTTTTAGGATATGCACATGGACAGCACCAGCGCGGGCGGCCGCACTGGCTGCGTTGCGTGCGTAATCCAAACCTGGCTCGTCGTGATCCGGCCAGATGATTACTCTTTTTCCCTGTAGGGGCGACCAGTCCGTTTTGCTAACCGGCGCTTTTGCCCCGTTCATGGCCGTGGTCGCGCACACGTTCACTGATAAAAGCGCTTCGGCGCATTTCTCGCCTTCGACCAGGACAACCAATTCGGCATTTTTCAGGCCGGGCTGGTTATAGAGCGGGCGAACCTCCGGCGCTTTCATTACCCCGCGCACGGCATCCCACGGCCTGAATTCTTTGGAGCCATCCGGAAGATCGTAGCGATAAACGGACGCGATGATCTGGCCGGCACCATCGACGTAATCCCACTTGGCGGTAGGGTTGCCAAGTTTTCGATTGACTGGAGCGGATCGGGGAGAGGCGCGTGGCGCGGGCGACAGACCAGCGCCAAGATGACTTTGAATATTCTGCAGCAGCGCCGGAAACTGTGATTGTCGATCGAAGTTTTTGACCGCGCCCCAGAGATCGAAAATATCGCCTCCAGCGCCGGTGGCAAAATCATGCCAGAGTCCGGCCTTTTCGCCATGCAGCTCGACGACAAGGCTGTCGCCCTTATTGCCGTCGATATCGCCGACCATGAATTTCCGGCCACGAACAATACCAGCGGGAAGAAGATGCCTGAGAATATCGGGCAGTGCGTTCAGTACGCGCGGACGTAGCTCCGATGCCGAGAGCGGCTTCAGAGGAATAACCTTCGGCGGTGTCCCTTTTTCCGGTGTCACCGCGTTATTCTTTCTCTGGGGCAGCCTTGTCGCGCTCGATGGCCTTTAGCTTGATAATGCCGTCCACCCATTGCAGGGCGCGGCCAACTTCGCGGACTTCCTTGACCAGCGCCTCCCGAATTTCCTGCAGACGTTCGTCCGTGAGAGCTTTAAGCTGGCCAACGGGCGCGCGCTGCACCCATTTGAACATAGCCATATCGCCGTTTTGTGCCTGATCCATACCTTTTCCTTTCGTGTGATGTGGTCACACAGGGCTGGTATGCCGTTCGGTTTGAAAACGACGATGCGGCAGCAGATTATTTTTGTGCCATGTAGTCCTCCACAAATTTTCTTAGTTTTTTCAATCGACTGGACATGGTAGTGCGAGGGATGCCCAAGAGGATCGCGGCTTCGGAAACACTGTTTTCTGACAATGCTTGATAGGTTTTCCGCAGATCGCCCGGCATGGCAGCCAACATGCGCCGGATATCGAGCCGCTGCTCGGCAAAAGCCTGGCTATGCTCCTGGAACACGCTGCCCCATAGACCGCTTTCGTGATCGATGACATCGGCCAGCGTTGTCGGATCATCGCCGTCGCCTACAGGCGTGGACAGAGATATCACCCGCGCGCCCGTCCAGCGCTTTTGCCGTTCGGCATCACGCACCAGCATCAAGGCTTTCGTATTGACCACAGTTTTGATGAAGCTGCGCCTGTCGCCTTTTTCCGGATCGAACTCCGGCCACGCATGAAGATAAGCCAGCATCAACTCCTGCTGGAAATCATCATAATCGTCCGGCGTAAAGATCGGCATTCGAGTGAGGATTTTCGCTTTATAGGCAATAAAAAAAGCGGCGTAGGAATCTACGCCGCTGTAGCGGTTCTTGGCCATTTTCTTTTTCCTTGATTAGGCCCAGGAAAAAAGAAAAATGGCGGAGTGATACTACGCAGTCTGAACTTAATTCATGCGTAAACACCGGACGCACGTAAGCCGCACTCCAATGGCGTGCGCACATTTAAGGCTTGAAGACAGATCGGTAATTCAGCATGGTTTTCATTCATAGCGACGCTAACATCTTCCCTTTTCCGGGACGGGTTCATCGCTATGCAGCTGACGGACTATCAGAGCTATTACGGCGATATGGGCGCGAGCGTATGAATGGGAGTGGAGCGCACAAGAAGGCAGTTTTTGCTCTGATAGTGATTGCAAAGTAACGGCCTACACACAACACGCGAAGGCGATGCGGTTGATGTAAAAAGGTTTTGCAAAACCTCTGTGATACAGGTGTATGCTTTTGGAACAAACATCAGCGCAAAAAAAATTTTGAGCCGACATACATCAGCGTGACGATTAAATTGTTTATGACGACTGAGAACCGAATTTTATTTTCATGATTGGATTTTCGATTCGGATGTCACATCACTTTTATCGTGTGGAAATTGTCTTTCTAAAATTCTCAGAACATGGAGCGGTCATAGCGCCGAGGATGGCTCTGACCTGATCGGGATCTTCAAGGCGGGTGATCGTGAACCGGCTGCTCGATCATTTTCATAGGGAAAACCAATCGATAATTTGCGCTGATTAGACGGAACACGCCTCAGCTGATTATCCAGCGCAGGAAAAAGACGAAGAATTTGCACTAAGCTATTGTTAACACAGACGAGGTATGCTATCTGATAGCTATGAGAATTTTAGTCCTATTGCTGGTTTTTGCTATCGGATTCAGCGGCTTTTCAGCCGCTGCTCATACTTTCGATTCGTCAAAATGCGGACAGATTTCCTCTGTTGAGGAAGCGGACGACACTCAAGATGCTTGCGCACAGCACGCCAAGAATGACTTTAAAGACAAACAGACATCGAAAGACGTAAAACATTCCTGCATAAGTTGCGGCCATTGCTGCATGTCACACGCCACCATAACGCAGGGCAGCATTAACGTCGCGGTTCCCGTTCTAAAAACCGCTTTTGTCAATATTAACGCCGAGCCGGACGACGACTTTATATCCGGATTAAAACGCCCTCCCCGAATCCTTGCTTGATTGAACAGAGTTTGAGCTGAAAAGCCATTCTCTGTAACGCCGCTTTTACAAAAAGCGCTTGCGACCGTATTACGCATGTCAATCAACAAGGAGAATTTCCATGACTACCCTACAACCTGGGATAAAGATCCCGCTAACGATGCTGCTTGCTGTGTTCGCTCTTTCGGCGTGTACCGGCACAGGCTTTCAAAGAAAAAACGATTACAAGCCGCATGAATGCAAAAGCCTGCATGCGCGCGGACTGATTTCGCTGGAAGAGCGGCGTAAATGCCAGTTTGGCGAAGCATTTGAATTTGAAAAAGACAAAGTTCAGGCCGAACCGGCTGAGAACAAAAAATCTGCGCAATAGAAAAGGAAAGCCAGACATGAAAACAAGATCACTCATTCTGGCAGGTTTGCTGGCGGCGGTTTCTCTGCCACCAGCGCTCCCTGCTTATGCCCAGGAAGAAAAATCAGCGCAGCCAATTGCCGAGGCGCCCATTGTGCAGCCCGTCGCAAAGACGGCGGCTCTTACCCTGGATCAAGCAGTTAAGAGAGCTTTGGAAAAATCCCCCACGCTTGGAGCGGCGGCCGCGCGTGTCAGCGCGGCAACCGCCAACCGTTCGGCGGCAGGGGCTTTGCCCAACCCGTCACTATCCGTCGAAGCTGAGAATATATACGGAGATGGCGATTACAAGGGTTTGGATAGCGCCGAACTGGTATATGGCGTTTCGCAGCTTATTGAAATGCCGGGCAAGCTGAGTGGCCGCACACGCATTGCTGACGCCGAGAAGGACAGCGCGCATTTTGCCAGCGACGGTGTAACGCTTGATCTCATGCGCGATGTCACTATCGCTTTTGCGGAGTTGGCTGCCGCTCAACAAGAAGTATCCATCCTTGAAGAAGAGCAAACCCTGGCGACCGAAGTGCGTGACAGCGTCGTGGCCAAGGTGCAGGCGGGAAAAGAACCGCCGATCCAGAAAAACAAGGCAGAAATTGAATTATCTGCCAGCAAAATTGCTCTTGATCGCTCTTACAGGAACCTCACCGCAAAGAAACAGGCGCTGACATCCTTAATGGGGGGCGATATCGGCGACCTCACGGTCAGTATCGATAGCTTGCCAGAACCAAAACAGCCCGAACCAGTCGAAAAATATCGTGATGGCCTTAGAAAGAATCCGGATGCCATGAGCCTTCGCGCCAATATCGACCGTGCCAAAGCTGGATTGTCGCTTGAAAAAGCCAATGCCGTTCCTGATCCCACTTTGAATGTCGGCGTAAAGGACTTCAGGGCCGATAATTCGCAAGCCTTTGTTGTGGGGCTTTCCATCCCGTTTCCGGTTTTCAACATGAACCGCGCAGGCATCGAGCGCGCTGGTCATGATGTGACAGCCGCCGCGCTGGACGAGCAAAGTGCGCGTCTCAATCTTGAGACGGCACTGACCGAATTGTACGGCAACTATTCAAATGCCTATAGCGAGGCTGTGGCCTTAAAAACATCCGTATTGCCAGGCGCGGAAGAAGCATTCCGTTTTGCGCGAGACGGTTACGACGCCGGTAAATTTAGCTATCTCGAAGTCTTGGATGCCCAGCGCACATTATTCGAGGCTCGTAAGCAATTTAATGAAGTATCGCTCGATTACCATCGTCAACGCGCGGCCTTGGAAAGAATTGCCGCGGCGCATGACGATGTTCAAGCACATACAAAGGAGGAGAAGTAATCATGAGAATTTTTCTTGCCCTATCCTGCGCTGTTTTTTTGGCAGCCTGCGCCACACCAGCGCCAATCCCGCAAGGAATAAAAGATAAGGTCGCGCAGATTCCGGCGGAAGATTTGCCGCGCAATACCAGCCTTGAAAAAACACGCTGTCCAAAGTCTCGCTACCACACATTTGATAAACGCATGGAATGCAAAATCTCCGTCCGCCGCGACTTGGCCGCGAGAAAGATGATGCGTGAAGAAAACACAGCCATAGAGGAACAGAAAAATGAACAGACCAAAAATTAAGAACCTACTTTTGACGGGTGTGGCCATCTTCGCGCTTTCGGGTGCGGTCATCGGATGGAATTATGCTGTCTTGCCAGCCCAGGCTGCCGAAGGCCATGGTGACAGCCATGCCCACCAAGAGGGCGAAGAAGGCCATGACAAAGGCGAAGAAAAGCACGGCCACGGCCACAATGAAGCCGCAGAAGAAAAACACGGCGAGGAAGGGCATGGTGAAGAAGGCCACGCTGAAGAAGGAAAAGCCGAGGAAGGACATGGCAAAGGTGAAGACGACGGTCATGGTCACAAAGAAGGCGGTGAAGGCGGCGAAGCCATAAAAATAAATGAAAGCTACAATGAGGAATTCAAAATCCGCACGGAAAAGGCTGCGCCCGGCAAGCTGGACATGGCCGTTGAATTACCCGGCGAGGTCAAGGTAAACCGCGACCGCACGGCCCGCATTGTCGCGCGGGTGCCAGGCGTTGTGCGGGAAGCTCCTGCAAATCTTGGGGATATTGTAAAAGCCGGTGACGTCTTGGCGGTTCTTGAAAGCCGAGGCTTGGCAGAGGCGAAAGCGGCCTATCTTGCCGCTGCCGAACGCCTGAAACTGGCAAAAGAAAATTTTGATCGTGAAAGCGATTTGAAAAAGAAGCGTGTAACGTCCGAACAGGACTATCAGAACGCCCGCACCGATCACGCCCAGGCTTCCATTGAATTCCAGAACGCAAAACAGGGGTTGGAGGCTTTAGGATTAAGTGCGGGGCAAGGCGAAAAAACAGGCGGCAAAGAAAACCTGAGCCGTTACGCGATTACCGCGCCTTTTGATGGAACTGTCATTTCAAAAAACGTAGGCATCGGCGACACGCTGGAAGAAGGCAAAGAGGAAGAAGCCTTTACGGTTTCCGATATGTCCACGCTTTGGCTGGATATTGCCGTATATCAGAAAGACATGAACGCGGTGCATGCTGGGCAGAAAGTGATCGTAACCCCGCAATTCGGCAACGGCATACGATCTGAAAGCACTATTGCCTATGTTTCCCCGATTGTGGACGAACACACACGCACGGCCTTGGCGCGCATTCTACTTGATAACAAGGAAGGCCGGTGGAGGCCGGGCCAATTCGTAACCGCGCATATCGTCACGGCGGAACCGCAGGCAAAAATTCGGGTTCCCAAAACAGCATTGCAGGATGTTGACGGAAAACTCTCGGTCTTCATATCGACGCCGAATGGCTATGTGCCGCGTGCCGTGACGATAGGCCAAAAGGGCGAGGATTTTGTGGAAATCATTGATGGCTTGAACGTGGGCGAAGAATACGTCTCCAGCGGCGCCTTCACGGTGAAAGCACAAGGGGCAAAAGCACAACTTGACGATGGACACGCACATTAACGACGCGCGATAGAAGGATTGAATACATGGACAAGATCATACGCTTTGCACTAGGCAACCGCCTTTTCATTATTGTACTCGGTTTCCTAGTTTTGGCGGCCGGATATACCAGCTACACAATGCTCAAAGTGGATGCGTTTCCCGACGTAACGCCCAATCTGGTGCAGGTGTTCACGCTAACCGAAGGCCTCGCTCCGGAAGACGTTGAGCAATACGTCACTTTCCCCGTCGAAGTTTCCATGAACGGCATACCGGGCCTTAAACAAATCCGGTCTATCTCGAATTTCGGCCTATCGGTCGTGAATATCTATTTCGAAGACGGCATGGACATATATTTCGCCCGCCAGCTCGTCAACGAACGCTTGCAAATGGCGCGTGAATCCATACCGGAGGGCTTCGGGGAGCCGGAAATGGGGCCGATCAGCACCGGCCTGGGGCAAATTCTTTTCTATTACCTTGATGACCCGCAAGGCAAATACGATCAGTTCGAACTGCGCGCAATTCAGGACTGGATTATCAAATTCAACCTCCAGACTGTTCCCGGCGTTACGGAAGTTTTGTCCATCGGTGGCGAAGTTAAACAGTTTCAAGTCAATATCAGGCCGGAAGCCTTGCTCCGCTATAAACTGTCGTTGAGCGAAGTGATGACGTCTATTCAGGCGAACAACGCCAATGTCGGCGCGCAATTCATTGTCAAGAACAGCGAGGAGTTCGTAGTGCGCTCCGAAGGTTTGGCACGCGATCTGAAAGACCTGGAGAATATCGTTATTACGGTTGAGGACGGCACCCCAGTTTATTTGCGGGATATTGCCGATATTAGCATAGGCGGGGAAATTCGGCGCGGCCTGACAACCGTCAACGGCAAAGGCGAGGCCGTGGTCGGCATGGTGTTGAAACTGATAGGCACGAATACGTCCGCCGTGATCGAGGGGGTGAAGACGCGTCTGGAAGAAATCAACAAAATGCTGCCTGAAGGCGTCAGTGTGGTGGCCTACTACGATCAGGAAACGCTTGTTGAAAAAGCCGTCCACACCGTCAAGAAATCGCTGCTTGAGGGTGTTATTCTAGTCAGCTTGGTTATTTTGACATTTCTCGGCGGCTGGCGTCCGAGCATTGTGGCCGTGCTTTCCATTCCGTTCTCGGTCGGCTTCACCTTTATTGCCATGTATATCCTCGACATTTCTGCAAACCTTATGTCGCTCGGCGGCCTGGCTATCGCCATAGGCTTGCTTGTGGACGGCACAATCGTTGTCGTGGAAAACGTAGACAGGATGATGAGCCATTCCGATCCAAAGGAATCCCGCGTTCACCTTGTCGCGCGTGCCGCAGGTGAAGTGATCAAGCCCATCGTCTTTGCCATTATGATCATCATCGTGGTTTTCCTGCCGCTATTCACGCTGCAGGGCGTGGAAGGCAAGACATTCCGGCCTTTGGCGTACACGCTGGCGCTCGGCATGGCCGGTTCCATCATTTATACACTGTTCCTTTCGCCGGTGCTTTCAGCCATGTTTATGAAGCGCTCCGACAAGGAGCATAAAGACCCGAAAGTTGTCGCTCTTATCATGCCGCCTTACCGGCGCAGCGTTAGCTATTTCGTCAGGAACCGGATTCAGGCCGTGATCCTGGCTACGGTTATGCTGATGTCGGGCGTTGTCGCTTTCCCCTTCCTTGGATCCGAATTTGTGCCACGGCTGAATGAAGGCGACATGCTGATACGCGGCGTCATGTATCCATCCATCTCGCTTGAAGAAGCGCGTGACACGATGCTTCGCTTTGAGCGAAAAATGATAAAGGAATTTCCCGAAATTGAGCGGATTGTGAGCCGCGTGGGTCGTGGGGAAGTCGGCGCGCATGCCGACCCTGTCAACAGTGCAGAGATTTTTGTCGGCCTGAAACCGGAGAAAGAATGGACAAGCGCAAAAACGCCGGATGACTTGGTGGCGAAAATGAGCGCATCAGTCGAGGATTTCCCCGGCGTGAAATTCAACTTTACCCAGCCTATTGCTGCCGCCGTTGACGAACTTGTTACCGGCACAAAAGCGGAATTGGCCATCAAGTTGTTCGGCCCTGATATGGAGATATTGAAAGACAGGGCAGCGGCTATCGAGCGCATTATCAAGAAAGTGCCAGGCGCGGCGGATGTGCAGAAAGACCAGGTATCCGGCAGCCCGCAATTACGCTTGACGGTCAATCGTGACGCCATAGCCCGCTACGGAATCAATGTTGAAGATGTGCAGAACGTCATACGCACGGCGGTCGGCGGCGAACCCGCCGGACAGATATTCGAAGGCATTAAACGCTTCGATATTTATGTCCGCTTTGCCGAAACCGCGCGCAATGATGCGGAGGCCATAGGCAATATCCTTATCCCCGCCGCCAGCGGTACGCTTGTGCCGCTTTCTGAATTGGCGCGGATCGAGGAAGTCGTCGGCTCCCGCCAAGTTACGCGCGAAAACGGCCAGCGGTTTATCACCATTCAGTCGAACGTGCGGGGCCGCGATATTGGTAGCTTTGTGCAAGAAGGCCAGAAGGCCATTCTTGAGCAAGCCAATCTCCCGCCTGGCTATTTCACGACATGGGGAGGCCAGTTTGAATTGCAGCAGCAAGCGAACAAACGCTTGAAAATCGTTGTGCCTATCACGCTATTCCTTGTGTTTATGATGCTCTTCGCCAACTTCAAATCGCTGAAAAACTCGATCCTGATTTTGATGAATATCCCGCTTGCGCTGGTGGGCGGGATTCTGGCCTTGCTGATTTCAGGACAAAACCTTTCCGTTCCAGCGTCCGTGGGCTTTATCGCGCTGTTCGGCATTGCCTTGGCGAACGGCATGGTTCTGGTCACTTACTTGAACCAGCTTGTCCGCGACGGCGTACCGATCGACAAAGCCAGCGTTGAAGGCGCCTGCCTGCGCTTGCGACCCGTCTTGATGACGGCCCTTGCCGCTGCCCTTGGCCTTATCCCTCTGCTTATTGCATCGGGAACCGGCAGCGAGGTGCAAAAGCCACTGGCGACCGTTGTTATGGGCGGCCTGATGACGTCGACGGCCCTGACACTCTTGGTCGTCCCGGCGCTGTTCAAATGGTTCGTGGACAAAAAAATTATGGTTCAAAGAGAAGATGAAGGAGAAACCAATGAAGGAAATCAAAGCATACATAAAGCCACATAAACTTTCAGACGTATTGATGGTTTTGAAGGCCGAAAGTTTTGTCAAAGGCGTGAGCGTTTCAGAAGTACGCGGCTTCGGCAAGGGAACGCGCAATAACCTGAATGACTTGCAGGAGCATGTAAAAATCGAAACCGTGTGCGAGGACGGCGACGCCGACAAGATAGCCGAGTTGATAAAATCAAAGGCGCATACCGGGCTTATCGGGGATGGATGGATTTTCATTACCGACGTTCAATCGACCGTGAAAATCTGACAGGGAGCGGTGCAATGCGGGTTCTTTTGGCTTTATTTGTTGTCGGCTTAATGAGCTACCCGGCATACGGGCAAAACGACGCGGAAAATAAGTCCGATTCCAAAAACGATCATCACCAAAGCATGACGCTGAAAGAAGTTGACCGCAAATTAGTTTCTATGACGATCAATAAATTGATGGAAACGCCGCAGGAAGCCGTTGAAATGAGCGGTAAAATCTATTACGGCTGCCCACCTTGTAAAGATACTGTGGCCGCACGAGAAAGCGTTGACCCGATCAGCGGTCAGCCGGTCGATAAGGCAACGGCTTTTCTCGGCGCGGCTCCCGACGGTTCTGTCTTTTATTTTGAGAGTAAGGAAAATCTGCACACATTTGGCAGCGACCCCTCCAAATATTTAAATCCCTTAGAAATTGAACCCTAGAGAATTTACTATGCATGAACATCAGAAAGTTTCCAAATCTCCCTTATGCTGCGATAGCGATG
The DNA here is from genome assembly GCA_964648505.1 of uncultured Pseudobdellovibrionaceae bacterium. Lineage (GTDB taxonomy): Bacteria > Pseudomonadota > Alphaproteobacteria > Micavibrionales > Micavibrionaceae > CAZYMI01. The sequence continues at coordinate 143,410 of CAZYMI010000002.1, read as the reverse complement.
GATATAAAGGATCGGCCAGCGGTAGCTGGCTTAATAACTCACAGATAAAAATAACAGCCCTCTGTGGCCTTGCTCTAGGAATAGCCTATCTTGTCGGCTTTGCTGTCCCTTCATTGGAGGGGATTGCTTTCCTGGCCGCGCTTGCTGTCGGTTTAGTTCCTATCATGCGCCGCGCTTATAGCGGAGTCAGACAAGGAAATCCTTTTACCATCGAAATGCTTATGACGATTGCTGCAACCGGCGCGTTCTTTATTGGAGCCGTGCAGGAAGCAGCCATGGTCGTACTGCTATTTTTGATCGGCGAGATGCTGGAAGGCGTCGCGGCGCGTAAAGCCAATGCCAGTATTAAAGGTTTGGCGACTCTTATCCCCAAGACCGCTCTTTTAGAACAGAACGGAGTAACAACCGAAGTTCAAGCCGAAGAATTGGTTGTAGATTCTGTGATCATCGTTCGTCCTGGCGACCGCGTTGCAGCGGACGGCCAGATTATTGAAGGCGATAGCGCGATTAATGAAGCGCCCGTCACCGGAGAAAGCATTCCCAAACAGAAGAAGGTCGGTGATGCGGTTTTTGCAGGCACGATCAATGGTGATGGTGTCTTGCGTATTCGGGTCACAGCTTCATCAAGCGATAATACGATTTCGCGCATTATTAAACTTGTGGAAGATGCACAAGAGAGCAAAGCGCCCACCGAACGCTTTATTGAAAAATTCTCACGCTATTACACACCCCTTGTTCTGCTTTTAGGATTTTTGGTTGCCGTTATTCCACCTCTCTTGTTGGGCGGATCATGGAACGAATGGATTTATAAAGGCTTGGCCGTTCTTTTGATCGGCTGCCCTTGCGCACTGGTTATATCAACACCCGCCGCTGTAGCCGCCGGACTGGCGGCAGGAGCGCGGCGTGGCCTTCTAATGAAAGGCGGAGCTGTTCTGGAAGAATTGCGATCTGTGACCCATGTTGCCCTTGACAAGACGGGGACTATCACGGAAGGCAAGCCCGTCGTAACTGATGTCATTCCTTTCGGACGACCTGCATCCGATGTTTTGTCACTCGCCGCTGCGATAGAAACAGGCTCATCGCATCCCCTTGCGCTTGCTATCATCGCGCGCGCAAAGGCTGATCAAATCAGCATCCCTTCTGCATCTGATTCCAAAGCCATCGCCGGAAAAGGCGTGACTGGGATTGTTTCTGGACAAACGATTTATCTATGTTCCCCATCAGCAGCGCAAGAAATAGCGTCACTCACTAACGATCAGATTTCTCAGATCGAAAATCTCAATGACGATGGAAAAACCGTATCCGTTCTTCTAGTGGATAAAGAGATTATAGGGTTCCTTGCCATTCGTGACGAACCGAGGCAAGACGCGCTGAAAGGCTTAAAAGCGCTGACAGATGCTGGAATCGTTACGATTATGCTGACAGGAGACAACCAGAGAACGGCAGAAGCCATCGGCAAAAAAATGGGCATTTCAGAAATTCACGCCCGCATGATGCCGGAAGACAAACGGCAAGTCGTCCAAAATTTGCAATCCAGCGGTGCCATTGTCGCCAAGATCGGCGATGGCATCAATGATGCCCCTGCGTTGGCGGCCGCTAATATTGGCATAGCTATGGGCGGAGGCACTGATGTCGCTTTGGAAACAGCGGATGCCGCCATTTTACATGGGCGCGTTTTTGATATCGCCAATATGATCTCTCTATCCAAAAAAGTGATGAACAACATCCGTCAGAATATCATCATCTCTTTAGGATTAAAGGTCGTATTCCTGATAACGACCATTTTCGGCATAACTGGATTATGGCCTGCTATTTTGGCAGACACGGGAGCGACCGTGTTGGTGACGGCAAATGCAATGCGCTTATTACGTTGGGAAGGAAATTCTTCAACTAAACAAGCCAATAATCAGACGCTCTTATTTAAAAAACATTAACTGGAGAATTCATAGGTGCCGACATGCGACGTCACCAGAAAATTACAGGAGAGCTGCCGTAACTGGAAAGAACGGTTCCAAGACCCTCGATCTTATCCATATCGAGATGTGCTTGATCGTGTCAGCGGCAAATGGGTAGTGCTGGTTTTGATTGCCCTGGCGCTTCAACCTCGACGATTTGGAGAACTGAAAAGGGCAATTCCAGAAATGTCCCAGCGCGTTTTGACACAGACGCTCCAAGACCTTGAAATGGATGGCATGATCAACCGGACAGTTTATGCTACCAAGCCACCGAGTGTGGAATACAGTCTAACGGCACTGGGGGAGTCCTTGTTGCCACCGCTTTGGGAATTAGTGAACTGGGCCGATACCTATCACGGCAAAATTTTAGCCGCCAGAAAGCGGTTTATACAGGAGGAAAAGTAAACCCGAATTGCTTTTCCTGTTCAGACCAAAGTGGCGAAAAGGTCTGCTCGATATCCCGCAAGGCAAAGCCCTCCGGCTGCTGACCGTCGAGAATGGCTTCCACGATCTTGGGCGACAACTGCATGATGCGCATCATGCGCTGCATGTAGGATTTGTTGATTTTTTGTTTCTCTGCCATTTCCTGCACGGTCGCGTATTTGCCGGTTAAAATCCAGCCATGCCAACAATAGGCACGGCCCAGCGCCTTGAGCAGTTTTTCATCCTTGCGAACCTCTAGCTCCAGCGCCCGCAAGTCCTGCCCTTTGGGGCCTACAATAACCTTCTTGCCGCCCCACGTTCGCAAATTCAGCGGGACATGGACGATGATTTTGCTGTTTTCCACTCTTACATGGTTCATTGTCAGGCCACTCTCCTTTCCTGGTTGGCGTTCAGTTTCCGCTGCAGATCTTCGATGATCGCCTCGAAACCATCGGCGCGATACTCGATGTCGATTCCGTCCGACCGTGTGACCACGCGGTCAATGAGGAGAATGGTTATACGCTTGCGCTCTTCAGGAATTAGACTCTCCCAAACATTGTTCAGATCCCGCATGGCATCGTGGAGATCGCTTTCTTGATAAACGGGATTGCGGGTTTTTAGCTTGCGCCAGGTTTCGACCACGATCTGTGGCGAGGCTAATATGGCTTTTAACTGGCCGCTCACCACCGCCTCGATCTCGCCGGCAGGGATGCGATCCATAGGGCAGCCTTCGCATGAATTCCGGCGATAAGAATTCATCACGTAATAATGATAATGCTTGTTGCCTTTACGCGTATGAGTGGGGGACATCATACCCTCGCAGCCACCGCAGACCAGCAGCCCCTTCAGCAAGGCTTTCGATTTTATCGTCCAGGTGCGCTTGCGCTTTACACCGCCATTCTGGTTTAAAATTTCCTGCGCCTGTTCAAACAGAGCGCGCTGCACGACCGCCTTGTGCTGGCCGGGGTAATATTTGCCCTTGTGGTGAACTTCCCCAACGTAAAGCCGGTTGCGCAAGACTGTCAGGAGGGAGTTGGTAACAAAGCTCTGTCCGCCGACAGGCCGCTCTTTCCGGCTGATATAGGCTTTTGTGCGGTGGTTGTCCCGCCTTAGCTCGTCGCAAAGCAAAGTGGTGCTTTTCAGGGCGACGTAGCGTTCAAAGATATGGTTAACCAACTGGGCTTCTTTGGGGTTGGTGATGAGTTTGCGCTCAACTACGTCGTAGCCCAGCGGCGGCGGGCCGCCCATCCACATACCCTTCATTTTGGAAGCGGCGAATTTATCACGGATTCGTTCAGCGGTCATCTCACGCTCAAATTGCGCGAAGGACTGCAGAATATTCAGGATGAGTTTCCCCATCGCCGTTTCGGTATTAAAATGCTGGGTGACCGAGACGAAAGTGACCTTGTGCTGTTCGAACAACTTCATCAAGTCGACAAAGTCGAACATATTGCGGGACATCCGATCGATCTTGTAAACGACGACGACATCGATCTTGCCGTCCATGATATCCTGCAGGAGCCGCTTGGCCGCAGGGCGATGCAAATCCTTCGCCGAATATCCGCCATCGTCATAACGCTCTGGCAGCACCCTCCATCCTGCGTGGGCTTGTGCCTTGATGTGATATTCGCCAGCCTCGCGCTGGTTATCCAGCGAGCTGAATTCCTGATCTAACCCTTCATCATCGGAAACGCGGGTGTAAATCGCGCAGCGCAGGATTTTCTTTTCTGGTAAATTCGTGCCAATCATGATTTGGCCTTTTCGGCTTGCTCTGCCAGCCATTTTCTTGATCGGTGATAGGGACGCTTCTCACTGTCATCCTTTTTGCCGAGGCCAAAAAACTCGTTCCCGTTCCAGCGCGTGCCGGTGATGGCAAAAGCTACGCCTGAAAGGCTCCGGTATTTCATACCCTGATATTCATACCCATCGGCCAGCACCTGCACATGGTGTTCGACGCCTTTGACCTCCCGCACCAGCCGTGTCCCGACCGCCAGGCGGCTGGGGTTTGATTTGCGTTGTTTAGCGACCTCGCTTTCGGCCAGCGCCTCCAGCCGATCAATCGTGCGCCGGGTCAGGCCGCCGTAAGTCAGTTCCTGAATGCGATAGATGATCTGATTGACGAGGTAGGTCTTATTGTTGTGCGATGATGGTGGACGGTCGAAATACTTGTTCCACTCGACCAGCAGGTCTTTGACCTCCATCGCATTCAGGGCAGCATAATCCGCTAGGATATTCGTTCCCATATTAATCTTCTCCACTCTAGTTCTCAGCGTGGTCACAGGAACGCTTCATTCGCCCTTGAAGTCCAGTCAAACTTCTCTCATAATTCTCCCTATCGTATTGTTTCTGCTTATTTTTTTGCAATCTTTCGACGCAGGCGGCTAAAATGGCCGCAATTTCCTGCATACGCTCCTGGCCAGTCATATCGGCGGGATCGCGGGTGCTAATCGCCATGGGAAGAACCTCCTTATTTTGTTCTTCCCCTCCGGTATGCCAGCCTCGAAAAAAACGACGATGACCTCGAAAAAAAGTTTGAAATTTGTGCGGCAACAATCGCTTTCAGTGTCCAAACACGATTTGCGGTTTGCCTTGCAAATCAAAGTGCTGGCACGACGACGACACACTCGCAACGTATCCAGAAAGTGTGAGAGAAACCGCCAAAACTGAGAGAAAAATGCATAGCCCAGCGCTCTAACGGTACACGGGGCTTTTGCAAAACCGCGCGGGAATTGGGGTTTTCAGCAAAGAAAAACCCGCCATGATGGGCGGGTTGTAAAAGAAATGGTGGAGGGGGTAGGATTTGAACCTACGAACTCCGAAGAGGACAGATTTACAGTCTGTTGCCATTGACCGCTCGGCCACCCCTCCTCCAAGATGGGCACATAAAAGAATTTCACCCTGAAAGTCAATGCATATGGCAAGATCTCCAAAACACCAAAAAGAACGTGGTCGCGACCGTGGCGAGCATAAAATTGGCAATAAACCGCGTGATTTTGGGGATGCGCGCCATAAAACCCACGTCAAAATGCCCAAAATCCGTGCAGATTTATTTGGTTTACATGCCGTGCGGGAAGCTTGGCTGAACCCCGCTCGCCGCATTAACGCCTTGTACAGCACACAAAATGCGCTTCAAGCCTTTGAAGATATTCTAAACATAGCAGATGACCAGGGCTTACACCGACCGCACCCGACAATTGTAGAACGCGAAACCCTTGATCGTATTTTGCCACGCGATGCTGTGCATCAAGGCATTGCACTCAGCTGTGATCCGCTTGAGGAAATCTCCGTCTCAGATATTTTAATTAAGACACAGGACGCTGAAAGATCAGTGATTGTCATGCTTGACCAAGTGACTGACCCGCATAATGTTGGCGCTATTATGCGCTCTGCTGCAGCGTTTGGCGCAGATGCAGTTGTATTGCAACGTATGCACGCGCCTGAAATTACAGGCACACTTGCAAAATCAGCCTGCGGGGCCGTGGAACATGTGCCGCTATGCTTTGAGACGAATTTATCGCGCACATTGGAAGCCTTAAAACGCGAAGGTTATGTGGTGATTGGTCTTGATGAAGATGGCCGCACCTTGCTGCAAAATTATAAGCCAGATCTCAAAATGGTGATTGTGCTGGGCGCTGAAGGCGACGGCATGCGGCGCCTTATAAAGGAAAACTGCGACATTATTTTGCGCCTGCCTACAGGCGGGCCAATTGGTACGCTTAATGTATCAAATGCGGCAGCTGTCACGTTATTCGCGCTTTCCCCCCAATCTTTATAAAGGGACAGAAGGCTGCGCTTTTCCTCCTCCCGCCATTTGTTTTGCGTTCCCAAACAGGCCAATTTGAGTAAAAAGCCACATAAAACGTAATAATATGGTAAATATTTATTGCTTCTTTACGCATCCCATGGTATAAAAACTCATTATTAATAATAAGAGGAGTGTTTTCCATGACCAAACATGCTGGCATTTTTACAACCGCTGGTGTTGCTTTAAGCGCACTCATGGCATCCTCGGGTCTTACCGCACCGGCGCATGCACAAACCGCTGCTGAAGTGCCAACTTATCAGCAAGTTTTTAACGCCTGCTCAAAAGCTGATTCAAGATTTGGTGACACTTTTAAAAACTGCATGGAAGCACAGGGTTACTCAACACGCGGTAATTCAAACACAAACACAAATGTTGTCCAAGAATCGCGGGACAGGGCTGAAGTTTCTGGTAATGTCCGTCAAGAAGCTGCCAATGTCCGTGGCGCACAAGTCGTTGATCCTGCTTTAGAATGCATTGAAGTTTCTGACCGTGCAGCCGAAACATCGGGCGGTAGCCGCTTTTATGGTGGCGGGCAGGTTTATGGCCGCAGCTATAGTGGCGCTCCTCTTGTTGTGCAGAACAACTATGGGTACAACGGCGGATTTAATGGTGGCTATTATGGTGGCGGTTTTTACGGCGGTGGCGGTGAATCAAGAACCCTCAGAGATGTTCTGACAGGCGTTTTTGTTGCGCGTGAAGTTGTTGGTGTTGTTGGAGATATAGATCAGCGAAACCGAGACAGACGCAATGCCGAGCGCAAAGAAAACGTAGCAAACCAAGTTTGTCGGGTTAGCCCACCTCGTTAACCACCATCAGGCTTGAAGCAAGCATCGCAGCCGCATAAGGTTGCGGTATGACACAGTTGATTGCACAAACACAAGTAATACCGAAAACTCCTTTATACCTAATTGATGGCTCGGGCTTTATTTTTCGTGCCTTTCATGCTCTACCACCCCTCACAAGGCCCGATGGTACTCCAGTGGGCGCAGTGCTTGGATTCGTCAATATGTTGATGCGCCTTGTGCGCGACCAAAAAATCAATCGCATTGCTGTTATTTTTGATGCCGCACGTCGTAATTTTCGCAATGATATTTATCCAGCTTATAAGGCTAACCGTGATGCGACCCCTCCGGATCTTATTCCACAATTTCCTTTAATTCGCGATGCAACCCGTGCCTTTGGGATCCCCGCAATTGAACTAGACGGTTTTGAAGCGGATGATTTAATTGCTACATATGCCCGCCTAGCCTTAGAAGCCGGTGACGAGGTTGTGATTGTATCCTCCGATAAAGACTTAATGCAGCTGATCCGCAACGGCGTATCCATGATGGATCCTATTAAACAAACAGTATTAGGCCCAGATGCCGTATTTGAAAAATTTGGTGTGACGCCAGATAAAGTTGTCGACATTCAAGCACTCGCAGGTGATGCAACCGATAATGTGCCCGGCGTGCCAGGCATTGGTGTAAAAACCGCAGCACAATTGATCACTGAATATGGCGATCTTGAAACGCTTCTTGCCCATGCTGGAGAAATTAAACAGCCCAAACGGCGCGAAGCTTTATTAAACCATGCCAATGATGCGCGTATGTCATTAAAACTTGTTACACTCGATGCCTACGCACCAATAGATTTATCCCTTGATGAAATCGCCATCAAAAATACAGATATGTCTACGCTTACCGATTTTCTGGGTGCACAAAATTTTAAATCAGCTCTCAGCCGGCTTGGTGCCCCTGCCATTATAACATCTGATATGGATCAAGAACGACCCAGAACTGAAGGTCAAAAGACCGAAGCAAAAACTACTCAGCATTACAAACTTATTCAATCTGTTTCCGATTTACAGCCTTATTTAGATGCTGCCCGTGCAAAAGGTATGATCGCTATCGACACAGAAACCACTGGCCTTACGCCCGCAAAAGCAGATCTTGTAGGTATCTCGTTATGTGTAGAAACAGGGCAGGCTTGTTATATACCCATTGCGCATAATATGAACGGTAGTTTGTTAGAAGGCCCGCGCAATTCATCTTTTCACAACCTGAAAATAGATGATGTTTTTTTAGCCCTAAAGTCTGTCCTTGAAGATCCTTCAATTTTAAAAATTGGGCAAAATATCAAGTATGATCTTCAAATGTTTTCTGCCCGCGGAATAAACGTATCCCCCGTTGATGATACAATGCTTTTATCCTACGTGCTGAGCGGTGCAGGCCATGGGCACGGTATGGATAATCTAGCAGACATTTATTGTAATCATAAAATGATTTCTTATGACGAGGTCACCGGCACAGGAAAAAACCGTGTCCGGTTTGACGATGTTCCCATCGACCGTGCCTGTACTTATGCTGCAGAAGATGCGGATTTTACCATGCGGGTGCATGCCATTTTAAAGCCCCGTCTTTTGCAAGAAAGAATGGTATCTGTCTATGAAGATATCGAACGCCCTATTATTCCGGTTATTGCACAAATGGAACACACGGGCATTCGTGTTGACACCCACGTCCTACAATCTTTGTCTGCGGATTTCGGCAATCGAATGATCACTCTTGAAAAAGATATTCATGCGCAAGTCGGCCACCCTTTTAATATTGGGTCACCCAAGCAACTTGGTCAGGTTTTATTTGAAGAAATGGGCCTTCAAGGTTCGGGAAAAACCAAAACAGGGGATTGGTCAACATCGGCTGATGTCCTCGAAGATCTCGCCGCGCAAGGCCATAAAATTGTGGCTCATATTCTGGACTGGCGGCAGATGGCCAAGCTAAAATCAACTTACACCGATGCACTTTTAGAACAGATCAATCCGCGAACAGGCCGTGTTCATACCTCTTTTGCGCTTACTGCAACAAGCACGGGGCGTCTTGCATCATCAGATCCAAACTTACAAAACATTCCAATCCGCACAGAAGAAGGAAGAAAAATCAGAAAAGCCTTTATTGCTGATAATGACTGCGTTCTTATTTCAGTTGATTATTCACAAATTGAATTACGGCTGGCAGCAGAAATGGCAGGGATCGAGGCCTTAAAAGATGCTTTCAGATCAGGGGAAGATATTCACGCCGCAACCGCTTCTAAAGTGTTTGGTGTTCCTCTCGCCAACATGACCCCTGATATTAGAAGACAAGCTAAAGCTATAAATTTTGGAATTATTTATGGCATTTCCGGTTATGGCCTTGCCCAACAGCTTGGTGTGGATAATGGTACAGCAAGCACCTATATCAAACAATATTTTGCCCGTTTTCCTGAACTTGCCGACTTCATGGAAAAATGTAAATCACAAGCACGTGCTGATGGTTTTGTACGAACTTTATTCGGGCGAAAATGTGCTGTCCCGAATATTAATCACAAACAAGCGAATATAAGGTCTTTTGCTGAACGGCAGGCCATCAATGCGCCGCTTCAAGGTACTGCTGCAGATTTAATAAAAATTGCGATGGGCCAAATGCCCCAGGCCCTACAGAAAGCAGGCCTTGAAGCAAAATTGCTATTACAAGTACATGATGAACTTGTTTTTGAAGCCCCTGAAAAGCAAGCTCAGGAAACTGCAGCTTGCATTAAATCCGTCATGGAAAATGTAACACAACTCTCTATCCCTTTAATTGCGCAGGCGGGTATTGGTAAAAATTGGGGATCAGCCCACTGATGAAAAAAATTATTTTCATGGGAACGCCTGAATTTTCTGTGCCTGCCTTGCGGGCGTTAACTGCCAGCAACTATAACGTCATTGCTGTCTACACGCAGCCCCCCAGACCAAAAGGGCGTGGCCAGCTTTTGCAGAAATCACCTGTTCATCTATGTGCGGATGAGCATCACATCCCGGTATTTCATCCTGAGCGTTTTAAAAATAATCCTGAGGCAATCAAACAATTCCAATCTTTAAATGCTGATATCGCTATTGTCGCAGCTTATGGATTAATTCTGCCGCTTGATATTCTAAACGCACCACGCCTTGGTTGCCTTAATATTCACGCATCACTTTTGCCGCGCTGGCGTGGCGCATCACCCATTCAACGCGCGATCTGGGCAGGCGATACAAAAACCGGCATTACAATCATGCAAATGGAAGAAGGGCTTGATACCGGGCCTATGCTGCTTAAATCCTCTTTTGATCTGACACTCCAGACAACAGCAACAACCCTGCACGACCACCTCAGCGCTTTAGGTGGGGCCCTTATTTTGCAAGCGCTCAACACCCTTGAAACGATTGTTCCCGAAAGACAAGACGATTCTCTTTCAACCTATGCGAAGCTTTTGTCACGCGATGATGGCGCTATCAATTGGTCAGATTCAGCGCAAGCCATTGACTGCCAGATCCGTGCGCTCAACCCTTGGCCTGGCACATTTACAACAACATCAAAAGGGCGTCTTAAAATTCTGCGTGCCCATGTATCACCCCCTGTTCATGCTTTATGCGGGTCACTCCTTGACCGTGAGGGCATAGTTGCATGCGGCAATAACACCGCACTTAAGCTTCAACTGGTTCAGCCTGATAATGCAAAAGCAATGGATATATCGAGTGCGATTAATGGCGGATATCTTAAAGTAGGCGACATTTTATCATGATAAATCGCTGGAAACTAACGATTGAATATGACGGAAGACCCTTTTCAGGCTGGCAAAGACAGGAAGCTGGCATTCATTCTATACAAGAAGAAATTGAAAAGGCGCTTTACGCTTTTTGCCAGCAAAAGATAGTGGTCCATGTTGCCGGACGAACAGACGCGGGCGTTCATGCCGAAGGACAAGTCTGCCATTTTGACCTTGATTATGCAGATAGGGCTATTGATGGTTATAGCCTGGCCAAAGCGCTTAATGCTTTATTAAGACCGCACCCTATTGCTATTTTAAATGCCTGCCTTGTCCCGCCTGATTTTCACGCGCGCTTTGATGCGCGCAATAAGCTCTATCGTTATCGCATATTGAACAGGCAAGCTCCGCCTGCTCTTTTATATGGACAGGTCTGGCATATTTACCACCCCTTACAACTAGAGAAAATGCAAAAAGGGGCGCAGCACCTGATCGGACACCATGATTTCTCGTCTTTCCGTGCTATTGACTGCCAAGCAAAAACACCTTTGCGAACCCTTGAAAAACTAGACTTTTCTGTAAATGGCGTTATGATCACCTGTGAAACAGAAGCAAGATCATTCTTGCATCATCAAGTGCGCAATATGGTTGGCACGCTTGTTCAAGTTGGCTTGGGAAAATTGGAAGCCGACGATATAAAAACGATCCTTGCCGCCAAGGACAGAAAGGCTGCAGGGCCAACAGCACCGCCTGATGGGTTATCCCTTATGCGGATAGATTATAATTATTAAACAACGGAGAATGTCATGCGCTTATTCTTTTTAACATTTGTTATTTCATTTATTTCATTGCCTGCCTTTGCCGCCGGAAATATTGATGCAAGCTACCTTGAAAGCCTCGTGGCTATAAACCGTATTCAACTGACACAAAACCCTCAACTTGTTTTAAGTGACAAATTTTTAAACCGTAAAGTTGTTGATGGTGCAGGAAAAGTTTTTGGAAAACCGCAAGATGTGATTATCGGTGAACAGGGTCAGGTGATTGGTATTGAAGGTCGTTTTAAGCTACAAGGATTCTCAGATCGTTTTATTCTTGATACAAATCGTACAGGGTTAATTGTCACAAATTCTTCTTTTTCAGTGACGACATTAGCCAAAGATATAGCTCAAGATGTTGGTGCTTATACATTTGATAATGCACTTTTTATAAAAACCAAAGATAAAGTTGAGCCCGTTGTTCTTAAAGATTTAAAAAGAGGATCAGTTGAAACTTCGAAAGGCAAAAGAATTGGCGATATCCGTGACCTTGCCTTTAACCGCTATGATTCAAGATTATTCGCCCTTATCGTCAGTGTTCAAGGCGTCAATATTGCTGTACCGGCGCAGCCTTACTTACTGAAGGCAAATGCATCGCGACCTGTTTTTGTTTTAACGGAAGATCAGGCAGATACACTCACTGAATTTCTTAGGACGAAAAATCGCTAAAAAAACGCGTTAATACTCGTTCATATATACGGACCAGACCCTGAAGAGTATCAACATCAATATTTTCATCTGTTTTGTGAATGGTCGCATTCACAGGGCCACATTCAACCACAGGGCAGTAACGGGCAAAAAAGCGTGCATCAGAAGTTCCACCCCCTGTTGAAAGGTTAGGGACGCGCCCTGTAATGTCCTGAACTGCTTTCATAACAATATTTGTCATCGGCCCTGGCGTTGTTAAAAAAACATTGGCACCGTCTTTAATTTCAAGACTGTAATCGTTTGTAATAGCTGATATCACTTCATTTAACTTGGCGCTTAACCCGTCATGCGTCCAACAATCATTATAACGAATATTAAAACGTGCAGTTGCAAACTCAGGGATCAAATTATATGTCGGATTACCCACATCAATACTTGTAACAACCAGTGATGATGGCGGGAAATGCTGCGTTCCCTCATCAAGCTTTAGGGCAATCAGCGCAGTTAAAACAGTATTAATTTTAACAGCGGCATTGTCTGCCCTATCAGGATAAGCAACATGCCCTTGCCTGCCTTTTATTTTGATTAATCCTGAAAGAGATCCTCGCCGACCAATCTTGATTTCATCACCCAGCGCTTTTGGATTGGTAGGTTCCCCCACAAGCGCTAAATCAGGGATATGGTTATGGTCTTTCATCCACGATAAAACACGCACGGTACCATCTACGGCTTCTGCTTCTTCATCCCCCGTGATTAGAAGCGATATTGAGCCTTTGAATCCTGCATTTTCTTCTAAGAATTTTTTTGCTGCCACTAAAAAAGCAGCGTTAGATGCCTTCATATCAGAAGATCCACGCCCGTAAATCACCCCATCATGAAGGGTTGCCGAAAAAGGGGGGTAAGACCATCTGCTTTCATCGCCAGCGGGCACTACATCTGTGTGACCGCCATAACAAATATGGGGCGAACCTGTGCCATACCGTGCATAAAAATTTTCGATCTGACCATATTTTAAACGCGTGACTTGAAACCCGATTTTTTCAAGCGCTGTTATAAGCACTTGCTGCGCACCATCATCGTGCGGCGTTACGCTTTTACAACGGATAAGCTTTTGCGTCAGATCAACAACATCATCCATTATGCACGCAAAAGTTCATTGATCGATGTTTTAGAACGCGTTTGGGCATCAACCCGCTTGACAATGACAGCGCAGGCAAGGCCAGGCCCCATGCGTCCATCAGGCAAGGCTTTGCCCGGTAAGCTTCCCGGTACCACAACTGAATAAGCAGGTACACGACCTTGAAACACTTCACCAGTTTCACGATCAATAATTTTTGTTGAAGCACCTAAAAAAACACCCATGGAAATCACCGATCCTTTTTCAACCACAAACCCTTCTGCCACTTCAGAGCGCGCCCCCACAAACACATCATCTTCAATAATAACCGGGCCCGCTTGCAAGGGTTCTAAAACTCCCCCAATACCAACACCGCCCGATATATGACAGTTTTTTCCAATTTGTGCACACGATCCAACTGTGGACCATGTATCAATCATCGTATTATCATCAACATAAGCGCCGACATTAATAAAAGAAGGCATCAAAACAACATTCTTGCCCAAAAAAGCAGAACGACGCACAAAACACCCGGGAACAGCGCGAAAGCCCGCTGTCTTAAAATCCGTTTCATTCATAGAAACGAATTTGGAAGGCACCTTATCCCACCATTTTGCTTCAGGCCCACCATCAATCAAGCGCATCGGATTAAGTTTAAATGAAAGCAAAACAGCTTTTTTAATCCACTGATGTGTCATCCACTGGCCTTGTGTTTTTTGTGTTGCGACACGAATTTCTCCACAATCAAGCGCAGACAATGTCTGATCAACAGCATCGCGCACACGGCCTTTTGTATCTGCCGATATGGCGTCGCGCGCTTCCCACGCTTGATCAATTTCCGAAGAAAGATCTGTATAATCTGTCATGATTTTATTTAACATATAATAACCTTTGCGCTAGATTTATTCAGCAAATTGCTTTATACCTCATACCGCTTATGTACGGGGTAATCAAGAAACACACTTAACAGGAAAGCTCCGCTTTTGGCTTCATCTTCATCACAACAGAAATCGCGTCTGTCGATCCTTATTTTAGGAGCCCTTGGCGTTGTGTACGGCGATATTGGTACAAGCCCCCTTTATGCCTTAAAGGAAGCTTTTGCACCCTCACACGGTCTTTCAATCAGCGAATATAATGTCTTTTCAGTTCTTTCAATGATGTTCTGGCTGCTTACTATCTTGGTTTCAATTAAATATGTTTTGCTTGTCTTGCGCGCGGACAACAAAGGGGAAGGTGGCGATTTTGCCCTCCTTGCTTTAAATTTAAAATTAACCGCTGGAAAACTAAAGCTCAATTACTTTATTGCCTTAATCGGTATTCTGGGTGGGTGCCTTTTTTATTCCGATGCTGTTATCACGCCAGCAATTTCGGTCCTCTCCGCTGTAGAAGGTCTTAAAATTATTACCCCACAGCTTGATCCATATATCATTCCCATCACACTGACGATCCTGATTTGCCTGTTTATGATCCAGCGATTTGGCACGGGAAAGATGGGTGTTTTGTTTGGGCCTATCACTTTTGTTTGGTTTGCTTCCATAGGCTTTCTGGGGCTAATCAGTATCATACAAACACCGAATATTCTTTTTGCTCTTAACCCTTACTATGGCGTTGCCTTTGCGTTTGAAAATCCACATGTAGCCTTTATGACTTTAGGTGTCCTTGTTCTTGTTGTAACAGGGGCTGAAGCCCTTTACGCAGACATGGGCCATTTTGGGCGCAAACCAATTCAAATTGCCTGGTTTTCAATTGTGTGTCCTTGCCTGACCTTAAATTATTTCGGACAGGGCGCTTTATTACTGCGCGACTCTAAAGCCATTGAAAATCCTTTCTATTTACTTGTTCCTGAATGGGGCTTGATCCCGATGGTTATTTTAGCAACCGCCGCAACAACAATTGCCTCACAAGCGACTATTTCAGGCGCGTTTTCCTTGACGAGACAAGCTATCCAGCTCGGATTCTTACCTCGTATGAAAATTCTGCATACTTCAGAAAAAGAATTCGGACAAATTTACATTCCACTTGTGAACTGGATGATGCTTATCAGCGTTCTGTTTGTTGTGGTTGCCTTTAAAACATCATCCGGCCTTGCTGCAGCTTATGGTATTGCAGTTTCTTCTGCGATGTTTGTAACAACTTTTGCAGTGGCTATCGTCATGCTGCGCAAATGGCGTTGGAATCCGTGGCTTGTAAGCTTAATCGTGATTGTTTTTGCATCCCTTGAAGGGGCGCTGGTCACCGCCAACATGACAAAAATTGCATCAGGTGGGTGGCTGCCTATGGCAACTGCACTTTTACTTTTTGTAGCCTTAACCACCTGGTTCCGCGGACAAAAAATGCTCACTCAGCTTCTTAATGCCGCCTCTATTCCTGTAAAACAATTTATAGAAGATCTTTCAGAAAAACATTATATCCGTGTACCCGGGACAGCTGTTTATATGACGCCGCGTCGTCATGTTGTGCCCGATGTGTTGGTTCAAAATTTAAAACACAATAAAGTCCTTCATGAAAAAGTTATTCTGCTAACGGCTTTAACCGCAAATGAACCTCGCGTGAATGATGATGACCGGCTCGAGATTCAAGATCTAGGGCAAGGATTCTTCCGTGTTCTGGTTTGGTTTGGTTTTATGGAAGAAACAAATATCCGGCGCGCTTTAACTTTATGCCGTCTGGAGGGGTTAAATATTGATATGGATGAAACATCATTTTTCCTCGGTCATGAAACGGTTGTACCCACTGTAGGATCAGGCATGGCATTATGGCGGGAACATCTTTATTCATGGATGAAAAAGAATGGCCGCAGCGCAGTCGATTTTTATCATGTACCCCAGCATAAAGTGCTTGAAATTGCGACGCGCTACGAAATTTAATGCTGGGTTCTTCCTGTACCGTATATCCGCAATAACAACTCGAAAAGCGCAGCTGTACTTAAACCCAAAAGCAGAATGCCATTAAAGGCCTCTGTGCTTCCTAAAAGACGCCAATCATGTTGCAATACAACGTCTCCATAACCCAAAGTTGTATATGTAGTAATTGAAAAATATAGCGCTTCTTCAAGCGAATCAATTTCTGTTCCATCGATCCATAAAAAAAGATAAGCCCATAACCAGATATGAACAACATGCGAAAAAAATATAATGATAACAGCGCAAACCATAACGAAGGAGCGCCATGATCGATAAAGTCTGATTTTAAAATAGGGCACAAAACGGTCTACAAGTCTGAAAATAAAATCAAGAAAAAAGACATGAGCTGTTACTGTGGCCATAATCATGACAGCGGCAATTGAAAATTGTAGCCCTATAGAACTAAGATGAATTGGTATTATTGGCATATCTTGTTCTTGCTGTTAGACTTTTTAGATGACAAAAATAATAATCTTTTTTTCTATCCTGATCCTATTTATTCACCCCTTCAAGGGCGCTTTTTCAGCAGAGAAAGAACATACACTACATTATGATGTTTTTGCAGGTGGTATCCATGCTGTCAAAGCAAATCTTACCCTGAAAATATCGCCTCACTCTTATTCAGCAAAGCTGGAAGCAGGCACGCAGGGCTTTCTTAAATCACTTGTTCCATGGGTAGGCTTGTTTGAAAGCCAGGGCTGGCACAAAAAAAATATATTTTATCCAAAGCACCACCACACAATGTCGGGTTGGAAAGAAGATCTTGATGTAAAAGATTATCGCTATGACAGAAACAGAAATTTTTTGGGCCTGACCCATATTGAAGATGGCAAAGATAAAAGCCCAAAATCAATAGCCCCTGCTTTAACAAAAGGGACAACTGATATTCTAGCCGCCACCCTTGAAGTGATGGGCAAGGTGTATAACGGTGGTTTATGCGAAGGTGCATCTGATGTGTTTGATGGAAAAAGGCGTTTTGCAATGATCTTTAAAAATCATGGTCCAAAACAATTGAAAAAAAGCAATAGCGCGCCATTTGAAGGGCCAGCACAAGAATGCACAATCGAAATAAAACCCGTAGCCGGGGAATGGTCAAAAAAGCCGCGTGGCTGGCTTTCTATTCAAGAACAAGGACGCAAAGCCGGTACAATCCCCACCCTGTGGATGGCAAAAATACCTAATATAAACGTGGCTGTGCCTGTGAAAATTAGGGTTAAGACGAATTACGGCACACTTTTTATGCATTTAACTTCGGTCGAATGAAACGCAGCGCAAACTGATGTGACTTGTGCGACGACCTACAATCTTTAAACTAGCGTTATGAACCAGAAGTCACTTGCCATTATCATTCTTGCGGCTGGTCGCGGCACACGTATGAAGTCAGCAACTCCAAAAGTCTTGCACCAAATTGCAGGACGCAGCCTGATTGCCCATGTAATTGCAACTGCCCAAACGTTAATCCCTGCACAAATTATTCCTGTCATCGCACCTGACTTACCTGATGTTCTTCACGCCTGCGCGCCCTATCGGTGTGCACAACAAGAAAAACAAAAAGGCACTGGTGACGCTGTTTCTTGTGCGCTTCCGTTGATTACTGATGATATTGAAAATATTCTAGTGCTCACCGGGGATGCCCCGCTTGTTAGCGCCGCCACACTTGAAGCGGCATATTCACAACATTTAGAAAATAAAAGCGGCGTTACAATTATAACCATGCAGCCTGTGAACCCTAAAGGGTACGGACGCATAAAAACAGATAACAAAGGTATCTTTATTGGTATCGTTGAAGAGAAAGATGCAAACGATACTGAAAGAAATATTTCAATCGTCAATTCAGGTGTTATGTTTTTCTCTGCCAAAGATCTCAGAAAATGGATCACAAAACTTCAGCCCAATAATACACAAGGCGAATATTATCTTACCGATATTCCTAAAATTGCCAGTGATTGTGGCTTTCCTGTGAAGCTTTATCATGCTCCGTTTGATGAATTGCGGGGCGTTAATGACCGCGCACAACTGGCGGAAGCCGAATTATTGTATCAGAAAAAAATACGCCAGAAGATGATGCAAAACGGTGTCACCTTACTTGATCCTGATAGTATATATTTTTCAGCCGATACCGAAATTGCATCTGATGTTACAATTGAACCGCATGTTTTCTTTGGCCCCGATGTAAAAATTGAAAGCGGTGTCACAATTCGTGCTTTTTGTCATCTTGAAGGAGTTTTAATAAAATCAAACGCACAAATAGGCCCTTTTGCCAGATTAAGGCCCGCTACAATCATCGGAGAAAATGCCAAGATTGGTAATTTTGTTGAAATAAAAAAATCACATTTGGGTGCAGGGGCAAAAGCCAGCCACCTCTCTTATATTGGAGACGCTTCAGTTGGTATGAATGCCAATATTGGTGCAGGCACAATTACCTGCAATTATGATGGCTTTAATAAGCATATTACAACAATTGGCAACGGTGTATTTGTCGGATCAAACAGCACAATTATAGCCCCTGTTAGAATTGATGATGGGGCTTTTATTGCAGCTGGTAGCATTATCACAGGTGACGTTGAAAAAGATGCGTTAGCATTTGCACGCACTAAGCAAATCAATAAAAGTGGTTGGGCTAAAACTTTCCGCGATAAGAATAAAAAGAAAGATAAAAAGTAATGTGTGGCATTGTTGGTATTCTCTCTACAAAAAACGTAGCGCCCGTTTTAATTGAAGGCTTGCGCCGCCTGGAATATCGCGGTTACGACTCTTCTGGTATTGCAACCCTTGTGAACGGCCACATCGAGCGTTGTCGCGCTGAAGGTAAATTAAACAACCTTGAAACCAAATTAAAACTTCACCCCCTTGAGGGGCGTATTGGTATTGGCCATACGCGCTGGGCCACACACGGAGGACCAACAGAAAATAATGCGCATCCACACGCTACTGAAAAAGTTGCTGTTGTTCATAACGGGATCATTGAAAATTATGCTGAACTCAAAGAAGAGCTGGAAGCTTTTCAGGTCCGCTTTGAAACACAAACAGACACAGAAGTCATTGCACACCTTGTCACACATTATCTTAATCAAGGAATGGATGCAAAAACTGCAAGCTTTACAGCCCTTGGAAGGCTGCAAGGTGCATTTGCTTTAGCTTTTATTTTTGCTGGCGAACATGATCTTATGATTGGTGCCCGTCAAGGAACACCCCTTGCCATAGGCTATGGAGAGGGAGAAATGTTTTTGGCTTCAGATTCATATGCCCTTGCACCCCTGACAAAGAAAATTACTTTTCTTGAAGATGGTGACCGCGTTATTTTAACCCGTAAGGAAGTGTCAATCTTTAATCATCAAAATATTCCCATCACGCGCCCCACACGCATCACTGCGCAATCAGGTGCCACCACCGGGAAAGGGGATTATCGCCACTTCATGCTCAAAGAAATTTTTGAGCAGCCCGCTGTGATTGGCGATACCCTAAATACTTTTATTAATCCTACAACCGGCACTGTTTCTTTACCCTACGGTATTATTGAAGCGATTGTTCAGGCGCCGCGATTAACCCTTTCTGCTTGCGGGACCGCTTATTACGCTTGTTTTGTTGCAAAATACTGGTTTGAAACACTGGCGCGTGTACCGTGCGAACTTGATATTGCTTCCGAACTTCGCTATCGCGATCCTCCATTACCTGAAAACGGTGTTGCTTTATTCGTTTCCCAATCTGGTGAAACACTTGATACGCTTGAATCGCTTCGCTTTTGTAAACGAGGAGGGCAGAAAATAATTTCAATTGTAAACGGTATTGAAAGCACAATTGAACGGGAATCTGATTTTTCGCTACACACACTTGCGGGCCCTGAGATTGGTGTTGCTTCAACAAAAGCCTTTACAACCCAACTGACAACTCTTGCATGCCTGGTACTGGCTGTTGCACGCGCCAAGAACCTACTTGATGAAAATCAAGAACATGTTTTGTCGGATGCTTTGCGTACCATACCGCGCCTTTGTGCCCAGGTTTTAGGTCATGACGACGCTATCCGAGCCATAGCACCCCAAATTGCTGAGGCGCGTGATGTTTTATATTTAGGCCGCGGGCCCATGTATCCCCTTGCTTTAGAGGGCGCTTTAAAACTTAAAGAAATTTCTTATATTCACGCCGAAGGTTATGCGGCTGGTGAAATGAAGCATGGTCCGATTGCGCTTATTGATGACAGTGTTCCGGTTGTCGTTTTGTCCCCGACAGATTATTTATTTGAAAAAACTGCATCCAACATTCAAGAAACTGTCGCACGAGGCGGGCGTGTTTTACTCATCAGCGATGGGATAGGATGTTCCAAATTAAAGAATATGACGCATTGGTCTATTGCGCTGCCCAATGTACATCCTTTTGTGGCTCCGATTTTATATTCAATCCCTGCGCAACTTTTAGCCTATCATACAGCCGTTGTGAAAGGCACAGATATTGATCAACCACGCAATCTTGCTAAATCTGTCACGGTGGAATAGTAAATGCTTATACCTGTTACTGCCTTTGTCGCTTCTGTTCTTGGCTTTTTTTATATAAAACTTGCACTCAACGTCATTCAACTCAGACGAACCAATCAAGTGTCTTTGGGCACAGGCGATAATCCTAAACTCGAACGCGCTGTTCGGGCGCATGGTAATTTTTCTGAATATGTTCCGCTGATGCTTATCTTGCTTGGAGCATTCGAGCTTAATGGCGGGCCGTATTTTATTACGGGTCTGCTCGGTATAGTTTTTATCGCCGGACGCCTTATTCACGCCAAAGGTGTGCAAGACCCGCCCCCCATTTTTATCTGGCGTGTTATCGGTATGCACCTTACTTTTTGGCCCATTCTTGCCGCCTGCGCTGCGAATATTGGGCTTATTTTGCTTACACAACTTTAAATTAATGTTATTTAATTAGATTAATATAGAAAATACTTGACATTTCTCGGCCCTATTCATTATAGTCATAAAAATATCATAAAGGACATGCAATGAACCAACCAGCAGATATGAATTTTTTTGGAAAAAATGTTCTCATTTTCACTAATCCTGTAGAGGGCACCGTTACCGCCTCTTATGTGGGCAGACAAGATAGTGTTTTTTTCAGTTTAAAAGGCACGGCACAACAAACATTTAATGATGTTGTTGATTTTGTTGTTGGAAACACAAGACATCATGATACGGCCGTTTCGATTTTTGGTGTTACGGACGAAAACTCTAATGCATCTTATCTGGGAACAGCAACGCGTGGTCAGCTTACGCCCCCGCGGCCCGCCGCTTAAGAACAAGGGTTGACCAATCATCAATATCAAATCTATCAGCCAGATCTGCTTCATCATCATAGGCTGATAATACCTTATTGGCTTGTGTTACCAAAAGGCCGGATAAAACAATATCACCTTGTTTTGTGATCAAAGAAAATAAATCATCTGCCATCGATATTAATGGTTCAGCCAGTATATTTGCAATCACAAGATCATACGGCGCATAGCGCAAGGCTGCGTCTGTTTTAAAACCATCCCCGGTTTTGCAGATCATGCCACCAACACCTGAGGGTACATTATTCATTTCCCTATGCCTGCAAGCAACCTCTGTTGCC
Source organism: uncultured Pseudobdellovibrionaceae bacterium (assembly GCA_964648505.1). GTDB lineage: Bacteria > Pseudomonadota > Alphaproteobacteria > Micavibrionales > Micavibrionaceae > CAZYMI01. The sequence continues at coordinate 121,628 of CAZYMI010000002.1, read as the reverse complement.
TCGGGGTCATTATCAACAGCAATAACTGGCACGCCCCAAAGTTTATAAGCAGCAATGGCTAAAATACCTGATCCGGTCCCCATATCCAAAATAGATTTGGGGGAAAAGCCATTTGCGTTCAATTTAGCAAGCGCCAGCATACACCCTTTTGTTGTTGCGTGTTCACCAGAACCAAAGGCTGTCGCGGCATCGATCACAAGATTAATTTTATCTGATGGGACCGGTTGTTGAGAATGTGAACCTTGAATAAAAAAAGGCCCGACCACAAAAGGTTGAAACATGTTATAGGTTGCCAGAAGCCAGTTCTGATCCATAATTTCTTCAATTTCAAGATGATCGCTTGCTATATCTTTATTTAAAATTCCCGATAACCGTTGTGCGCAGATCTTTGCGTGATCTTGTGCATCTACACATTCTGTGAGAAACGAAAAATGCCAGCTCACGGCTGAGCCTTGTTTTTTCTCCTGTAGGCTTGAAGAAAAAATAAGATCAGCCATCAGCTCTTGAATAAGATTGAACTGCATCCCATGATCCGCCAAAGGCGTTTTCAAGGTAAAGCGAAAGACCATGCTACTGATGATTATTCTTTATCGTCTTCAATGTCATCATCATCCAGATCGTCATCGTCCAGATCGTCATCATCATCCAGATCATCAATGTCATCATCAACTTCAACTTCTTCCAAGCTGACAATATCTTCATTTTCAATGATCGGTGTATCTTCCTCAACTTCAACTGGAATAGCCTTAACTTCATCGGCCGCTGCAAGTCGGGTACGGCGAGCGCGCACTTTAATATCGCCCGAAAATTCTGTACCGCAAGATGGGCAAAGAACGGGGCGTTTGTTTAAATCAAAAAAACGCAATCCGCAGCTGGTGCAAATTCGTTTTAATCCTTTTGGGGCTGTTGCGAGAGCCATGCGGGAAATCCTCCGGTATTCTGTCAATATTGCATTCGTCTAGGTGTTGGAAGTGCCTGATTTTAAGGGTTTTGTCAAAGCTTTTATGCGGCTGTGCACGATAGACAATTTTCCTCGCGCAACGCATACTCTTTTCTGCCCTTAAGGCTTATGTTTTTAAAGACCGCCTTCGCGTTCAGGAGAAGTAATAATATGGAAAAATCTGTTGTCATCTGTGGTTATAAACGCAGCCCCTTCCACTTTGCAATGAAGGGAGCTTTGGCAAAAACACGTCCGGATGATATGGCCGCAGAAGTTGTAAAGGCACTGGTCGCACAAACGGGGGTTAATGCCAATGACATTGAAGATCTTTTATTAGGGTGCGCCTTTCCTGAAGCAGAACAGGGCTTTAACCTGGCGCGTATCATTGTCAATCTTGCCGATCTTCCTGTGACGATTGCAGGGGCAACCGTTAATCGCTTCTGCGGATCATCAATGACAACCATTCATATGGCCGCAGGTTATATTCAGCTTGGTGCTGGTGATGTTTATATTTGCGCTGGCGTTGAAAGCATGAGCCGGATTCCCATGGGTGGTTTTAACCCCATGCCAAACCCTGCGCTTGCAGCAAAATACCCACAAGCCTATATGGGCATGGGGGAAACAGCCGAGAATCTGGCAAAAAAATATTCTATCAGCCGCATTGAACAAGAACAATTCGCGCTCACATCCCACCAAAAAGCAGACAAAGCCCAAACATCTGGCCTGTTTACCGATGAAATTGTGGCTATAGGTGATGTGAAGGCTGACGGGTGCATTCGACCCGATGCCACACTTGAAGGTTTGGCCGGATTAAAAACAGCCTTTGATGAAAAAGGTACGGTCACTGCAGGCACGGCATCCCCTTTAACAGACGGTGCCTCAGCCGTACTTGTAGCAAGCGAAGAATATGCGCGTAAAAATAATTTACCAATTCTTGCACGTATAAGATCTGTTGGCGTTGCGGGTTGTATGGCTGAAATTATGGGCATTGGCCCCGTGCCGGCAACACAAAAAGCTCTTAAATCTGCAGGGGTCGATATCAAAGACATCGATATTTGTGAACTGAACGAAGCTTTTGCTGCGCAATCTCTATCTGTTCTAAAAGAACTAAAAATTGATATCACAAAAGTAAATCTTGATGGCGGCGCCATTGCCCTTGGCCACCCGCTTGGGGCATCAGGCGCGCGTATTACAGGCAAGCTTGCAAGCCTGCTGAAGCGAGAAAATAAAAAGCTGGGCCTTGCAACCATGTGTATTGGCGGCGGTCAGGGAACAGCGATTATCTTAGAACGGGTTTAATCATGACTATTGAAAAAATTGGTGTCATCGGATCGGGTGTGATGGGAAGCGGTATCGCCGCGCAAATCGCAAATGCTGGCGTGCCTGTTATTTTACTCGATATTAAAGTTGAGGGAAAAGATCTTGCTAAGAACGCTGTCGATAAACTGCTCAAAACAGACCCGGCACCTTTTATGCATCCTAAGAATGCGCGCCTGATCACAACAGGCAATATGGATGACGATTTAAAACTTCTATCTGATTGCGATTGGATTATTGAAGTCGTTCTGGAAGATATAAAAGTAAAACATACCACCTATCAAAAAATTGAAAGCGTACGTAAAAAAGGATCAATCATTTCCTCAAATACATCAACAATTCCTCTCAATAAACTCATTGAAGGGCAAAGTGCTGCCTTTGCTGCTGATTTTCTTATTACCCACTTTTTTAATCCACCACGCTATATGCGCTTGCTTGAACTTGTAACAGGAAAAAGCACAAGAAAAGACGCTATCAATCTGGTACGCGATTTTTGTGATATTCGTTTAGGCAAAGGCGTTGTGAATTGTCATGACACACCGGGCTTTATTGCCAACCGAATCGGCACATTTTGGATTCAAGCGGGCATTAATGAAGCTGTTTCGTCAGGCATTACAATTGAAGCAGCAGATGCCATCTTATCAAAGCCTGTTGGCATTCCAAAAACCGGGATTTTTGGGCTTGTCGATCTGGTTGGTATCGATTTGATGCCACATCTGGCGAAATCGCTTCTGTCAACCTTACCTGAAAATGATGCGTATCGCGGTTTATATCAAGAATTTCCTTTTATTAATCAAATGATCAAAGCTGGCTATACAGGGCGCAAAGGGAAAGGTGGATTTTACCGTTTAAATGATAAGCGCGAAAAACAAACACTGATTTTAAAAGCAGGCCAATTTGATGAGAACACATCCTACCGTCCGTCTGAAAAATCAAAATCAGCAGAAGGTAAACGGGATCTTAGAAAAGTTCTGACAGGCCATGACCCGCAATCAAAATATGCATGGGCTGTTCTGTCCCAAACCTTACACTATGCTGCCTCTTTGGTGCCAGAAATTGCGCCTTCTATTGCTGAAGTCGATGAAGCGATGCGCCTTGGTTATAATTGGAAATGGGGTCCGTTTGAGATGATTGATATGCTGGGCCCGAAATGGTTCGCAGATCAACTCAAAGCATCTGGTAAAACTGTACCTGCACTACTGGAAAAAGTTGGCGATGGCACATTTTATAAAATCGAAAATGGTAAGCAACAATTCTTTACAGTTGATGGTGCTTATAAAGATCTGGTTCGTCTTGATGGTATTTTACTTTTAAAAGATATTCGACTGGCAACCAAGCCGGTTTATAAATCGGCAAGTGCCAGCTTGTGGGATATTGGTGACCGCGTTTTATGCCTTGAATTTACCGGTAAGATGAATGCGCTCGATGATCAAGTGTTTGATGTTATCCATCATGCTATAAAACTTATTGGTGACGGAAAAACGGGAAATTTCAAAGCCCTTGTTGTTTATAATGAAGGAACCAATTTTTCTGTCGGTGCTAATCTGGGCCTTGCAATTTTTGCTATGAATATTGGGCTTTGGCCACAAATTGAAGAGCTGGTATCAGGCGGGCAACGTGCTTATAAGGCACTTAAATTCGCCCCTTTCCCTGTTGTATCCGCGCCATCAGGTATGACCCTTGGTGGCGGATTTGAAATTCTTTTGCATTCCGACCATGTCCAAGCCCACGCCGAAACTTATTGCGGCCTTGTTGAAGTTGGTGTTGGGTTAATTCCTGGATGGGGCGGATGCAAGGAAATGATTTTGCGTTACCGCGATGAAGAAGTTTCGAATTATGATCGCGCTACAGATGGCAAGAAAATATGGTTTGCCCCTAAAAATACACCCATGTACGCCGTACGTAAGGCATTTGAAACAATTGGAACCGCAAAAGTGGCAAAATCGGCTGCGGAAGCGAAAGATTTGCTCTACCTGCGTGCAACAGACGGTATCACCATGAATCGTGATCGTTTGCTTTTTGATGCCAAGAAAAAAGCTTTGGCACTTGCAGAAAACTATACAGCACCAAAGCCCGTTGAAGATATTCGTTTACCAGGCCCTTCTGGAAAACTTGCGTTAAACCTTGCTGTTGCTGATTTGCGCAAATCAGGCAAAGCCACGCCTTACGATGTTTTTGTATCGGACTTGCTTGCCAATGTTTTATCAGGCGGGCCAAAGGCAGACTGGACGACCCCGATGAAAGAAGATGATATCCTTGCCCTTGAACGCGCAGAATTTGTTAAGCTTGTTAAAAACCCAGGTACAATGGCACGTATTGAACATATGCTGACAACCGGGAAACCTTTGCGTAACTGATAGCTATAAGATTTATTGTGTTGAATTTACGTTCGATCAAGTTTTTAATATGCCGTCGAGTATTCTAAGCGATTCTTTCATGCGCTCTTCAAACAAATAAGGGGCGTTCAAAACAAGAAGGCCGGTACCGGTTAGGCCCTGCTCATATGAAGGGCGCGCTTGGAAACGGATATCAACAATATCAGGCATTTCAAGCGTACGCGCTGTTTGTATAAGTAAATCAACAGGCGCACCGTATTTGATAGGATACCAGATCATATAGGTACCCGTGGCCCAGCGTTTTTTCCATTGCGCCATTTGAGAAGCCAGTTTCTCGAATTCACTCTTATCCTCATAAGGGGGGTCAATTAAAACAAGGCCTCGCTTAATATCGGGTGGCAAATTTGCGCGTAAAAAAACATAGGCATCTTCACAAACACCGCGAACATTTTCATAGTCTGATAGTACATCCGCGAGCGTTGCGTAATCATCCGGATGCAGTTCGTTCACAAAAAGTCTGTCATTTTCCCGCAGCATTTTAGCAATAATCAAAGGAGAACCGGGATAAAACTGTAGTTTTTGGTCCTGATTAAAGCTTTTAACAATATCAACATATAATCGTGTGTCCTGATTTAAAGATTGCTGCGCTGCAATAACTTTCTCGATCCCGTTTTGATATTCGGGATTTCGATGCACCCATGGATGGGTAAAGTCATAAAGCCCTATCCCTGCGAAAGCATCAAGAACAACAAAGGGCTTATCTTTTCCCCGTAAATGATCAAGCACCAAAACAAGAGCTAGATGCTTAACAACATCTGCAAAATTTCCAGCGTGAAAGATGTGTCTGTAGTTCATGGGAATTTCACTTTTTCTCGTGTATATTAAAACACACGAAGAAGGGGTTAGACCATGCCTGTTTATAAAGCACCACTCGAAAATATGAAATTTATTCTGACAGAAGTTCTGGATACCGGAACACTTACTGCCTTACCCGGCTATGAAAGTGCTACACCAGATCTTGTTGAACAAATTCTAGATAATGCTGCGCAGATGTGTGAAGAAGTTTTATTCCCGCTCAATCAGTCGGGTGATAAAGAAGGATGCCACTTTGATAACGGTACAGTTCGAACACCATCAGGCTTTAAGCAAGCTTACAAAACTTTTACTGAAGGCGGGTGGACAGGGCTTAATGCGGATCCCGATTTTGGTGGCCTGGGCATGCCGCATCTTGTTGGTTTTATGGTCAACGAAATGGCCTGTTCAGCCAACATGGCTTTTGCAATGTATCCGGGTCTTTCGGCAGGCGCTTATGATGCCATTCACCAGCATGGCACAGATGAACAAAAGGCACTCTATTTGCCTAAACTGATTTCTGGCGAATGGTCTGGAACAATGTGTCTGACAGAACCACATTGTGGAACAGATCTTGGGTTAATCCGCACAAAAGCTACACCAAATTCAGATGGATCTTTTGCAATTTCGGGTACGAAGATATTTATTTCAGCAGGCGAACACGACCTGACAGAAAATATTATCCATCTGACCCTTGCAAAGCTTCCAGATGCGCCAGAAGGGGTAAAAGGAATATCCCTTTTTGTTGTACCAAAGTTTTTGCCAAAAGACGGAAAAATTGGGGCGCGTAATGGTGTTGTATGCGGATCAATCGAACATAAAATGGGTATTAAAGGTTCTGCGACTTGTGTGATGAATTTTGATGGCGCTCAGGGCTGGCTTGTTGGCAAGCCGCATCAAGGTTTAAAAGCTATGTTTACGATGATGAATGCCGCACGCCTTGGAGTTGCTATGCAAGGGCTGGGTGTGGGGGAGGTTGCTTACCAGAACGCACTCACCTACGCAAAGGACCGTTTGCAAATGCGGGGTCTTCAGGGCATTCAGGCACCAGATAAACCTGCCGATCCCATTATCGTTCACCCTGATGTTCGCCGCATGCTTTTAACCATGAAGGCCTTCACAGAGGGCGCGCGGGCTTTGTCTTACTGGATTGGAATGAATCTCGATATATCGCATAAACATCCCGATAATAACTTGCGGGAAGAAGCAGATGATCTGGTTGCTTTAATGACGCCTATTTTAAAGGCCTATCTGACGGATACGGGATCAGAAGTTGCTAATCTGGCTGTACAAACCTATGGCGGGCATGGATATATCTGGGAATGGGGTGTTGAACAATATGTTCGCGATGCACGCATCGCTCAGATTTATGAAGGCACAAACGGCATTCAGGCGCTTGATCTCGTTGGGCGAAAAATGTCTGCCCATATGGGCCGCTACTTACGACGTTTCTTCCACCCGGTTGGGGCTTATATTGAATCAAGGCAAGATAACCCAGAATTGCAGGAATTTATTTTTCCGCTTGCAAAAGCCTATGCAAAATTACAGCAAGCTACTGCCACAATCGCACAAAAGGGTTTAAAAGACCCCGTGGAAGCAGGGGCCGCGTCAACTGATTATTTGCGCATGTTTGCTTTAGTCGCTATGGCTTATATGTGGGTTCAGATGGCTGAAATTGCCAAGAAAAAACTTAAAGAAGGTGCCGCGGGGAAAGAACTTTTTTACGAAAGCAAAATTAAAACAGCACAGTTTTTCTTTGATCGCATGCTTCCTGAATATGAAGGACGCTTCCGGATGGTTATGGCAGGCGCACAATCAATGATGAATCTTGAAACGGAAGGTTTTTAATGTCTTTAGATACAATTACAGACGCCATTAGAACGCGGCTTGCAAACGCATCATCGCTAAACGCCACAGTTAAGTTTGATTTTGGTGATAACGGTATTATTCATGTTGATGCTACTCAGTCTCCACCTGTTATCAGCTTCGATGATGCCGAAGCGGTTACTACACTCGCTTGTACACTTGAAACCTTTCAGGCAATTCTAGATGGAAACAAAGACCCAAATGTCGCCTACCTAATGGGCCAACTAAAAATTCGTGGATCGATGGGGGTTGCCCTAAAACTCAACGGTTTTCTTGAAAGCTAATAGCGGATGAACCTTTGGATACGTTGCCTAATAGTCCTGTTTGGATCTTTCTTTAGGCCTAAAATTCACGATATTCTTTCTCCAAGTATTTTGACTTTGCGGGTCCTGCCCAACGATCTTGATACAAACCTGCATATGAACAATGGCCGCTATCTGACTATTATGGATCTGGGACGTTTTGATCTTGTGCTCAGATCAGGCCTGATGCGCCTGATGATGCAGCAAAAAAGCGTCCCGATCTTGGGTTCAGCGAAAATCCGCTATCGTCTTCCGTTAAATCCTTTTCAGTCTTTCCGACTGGAAACACGCCTTATTTGCTGGGATGATAAATGGTGTTATCTAGAGCAGCGTTTCATTATCCATGGTGGCGATAAGCACAATGCAGTTGCAGCAATTGCGCTTGTAAAGGGTAGTTTCTACAGCAATCGTTCAAGATCTATGGTGCCCACGCAGCAGCTACTTCACGCGGTTGGGTATGATATGCCATCGCCTCCATTCCCAACCCACATCTTAAAATGGGCAGAAGCTGAAGATTCTTTACGTGCACTGACAAAATAAAACCCCGCAAACGCGGGATTTTAAAACGGATTTTATTTTATTTCTTATTTACTAAACAGACGCCTACTGCTGCCCACAAGCTGCTTGCTCAGATACAGCTTGTTGTGGATCTGTCGAGAAGTTCAAGCTTGAAACCTGACCTTGATTGCTAGCTCCCAAAGCATCAGACCAGCATGATGATGACGATCCTTCACCTGCTGCTGTTTCAATGGCGTTCAGCTGTTCAGGGGATAGGCCTGCGTTACCATTCTCTTCGTCACCCGCTGCCGGCGCAAGGTTATTTAAAAATGCGCCAAGATTTCCGCCACCTGCTGCCCGTGCGCCTGGAATACTCGGCAAACCAAGCAATGTCAGATTAACGTTTGGTGAACCTGAAGCGAACGGGTTGAAGGTGTTATAAAGGTCTTCTTGCTGAATTCCTGGTACAAAACCAAAGAAGAACAGACCAAGTGTCGCATCATCCGTAAAGTGGAAGAAACGGCTTTCAAGGAAGTTAAACTGGTTGAGCGATATTACGCCCGCTGTCGCACTTGGCACAACAAATCCAAAAGGAGTTAGATATGTCGCGTCAAGTCCGTTTAACAATGTCGGCGCGCCTGGGTTAAAGAAAGCACCATTATTCAGCTCGACAAAAAACTGTGACTGGCCAGCAAAGAACGACGTACCAATCGTGTTATTAACAAGATTCAGATCAGAGAATGTTGGTGTTGCTTCCAACCCTTCAACTTCTGAGAAGGACAGAACTTCAACAGGGCTAAAACGTAACGCTGTGTTACCGCCGATAAAGAAGTTTGTGTCACCTGTAAGATCAATCAAACCACTTTCAAACTCTGCGCTTGTAGGATTGTTAAAGAATGTATTTCCCGATACTTCAACATCGCCATTCTCACCACCGCTGACATAAAAACCGCGTACGCCAGAATCTGATATAATGTTATCTTGAACCGTAAGGTCTGAAATATCCGTTGTTTGAATTCCGTCTCCGCCAGCAGCAGAAACCACGTTCCCAGAAATGTCAGCAACCGTAATCACGCCGTTTAACGGACCGCGTAACGATACCTGCATATCTTCATCGCCATCACTATCTGAAAAGAAATGATTGTAGAATAGTGATGTAATATTGATACCATCATCTTGCGTATCGGAAATGACGTTACCGGAAGCCGTTACAAAGTTAACGCCTGATACATCAACACCATCATCACCTGCGGTTAAAATAGTATTGTTTGTGATATCAACTTGTGATGATCCGGTGAACAAGAAGTCTGGGAAAAAGATATCTTCAGACTTGTAGTTACTGATTCTGATAGCCTCTTGTCTCTCGATCATACCTTCTTGTTCAACATTTTGTTGCCAGACAAAAACAGCATCATCACCTGCATTCACAACTGTATTGTCATCAATCAAGGCTTTGCCATTAAAGCGATTAACCTCAATACCATCTTGCTCGGCATCAACAATAACATTTCCTGTAACCGATATATTCAAAGGAAGTTCTTGTGAATCTTCGTTGATTTTTGTTTGTGCAGCCACTCTGGCAACAACAATTCCATCATCGCCTGTTGTCGTTATATCGTTACTATCAACGGTAACCGAACCAAGAACATTAAAGACCTCGATTCCATCATCAAAAGCATCGTTGATAATGTTGTCTGCAACATACACATCAGACCCATCAAGGCTTTCACCTTCAACCTCAATGCCGCGAACATGAATGCCATCACCACCATACTGATCTTCACCACCAGTGTAATAACCTTCTAGTTCGTAACCAGGAACATAAGTGCCAGGATTATAGTAGCCTGGAAAATACTGGCCTTCACCATAGTAATAATAACCATAGTAGTAGCCACCATAATAAGAGCCTTCTACACTCGTCCCTTCAGTGTAGTCGCCTTCATAACCTGTGTTCGAAATTGTATTGTTTACAATTTTTGTACGGCCTGATGTGACAACTTCTACGCCATCATCACCGGTTGTATCAATGGTATTGCCATCAACATAAACCTGATAGTAAGGCGTTTCTTCATCTAAGAGTACTTTAGACTCCCATTTCTTGTTGTTTGTAGCAATATTCCGAATACTGACCCCATCAGCGCCATAACCGTAACGATCGCCACCTTCATAACCTGTTTCAATCGGGCTAATGATTCGGCCAACGCCGTTTTCAGATGTATTATTACGCGCAACCAAAACAGACGGCGCATAAAGGACTTCTACACCATCATCGCCGGTTGTGTTGACAACGTTATCAACAATTTCAACAGCATAAAGTGGTGCAATACCATCTTCTTCAACTCCAAGGTCAAGCGGCTGTTCGTTGCTGTCAAACACAGGCTGATCTTCAGCGTATCTTTCTAAAGGTAAGTTTGTGTTTGTAACAGTGATGCCGTCTGCGCCATTTTCATCTGCGTAGCCCGCATAAAACACACTCTCCCCTTTACCTGAGAAAAAGCCTGAATTTGTAATAGTGTTACCCGCAACACGTACACGACCTGTTGTGTTATTAACATCAACACCATCGTCACCTGTCTGATCAACATTGTTATTTGTTACAACAACTGCGTACACACCTTGAGGGCCAAATTGATCTTCAACATCACTTCCAACTTTGCTCTCAAAAGATAAACGCTCAGAAACACCTGATATTCCGTAGGTTGCAATACCATCTTCGTCTACATTTGTGACCGTATTGTTGTTGATCAAGGTTGCTGTTGAATAACGAACTTCAATGCCATCACCTTCAGCAGACTGCACTGTGTTGCCTTCAACAATAACACCATAAGGCTGTGCAGGAACAACCGCTTCAGGGGCCAGTACTGGGTCTGAAGGTTCTAGATCTGAAGTTTCTAGGCCAGAAAGTTCTGGCTGCGTTTCTTCTTCAACAGGCTCAACAGGCGCAAAACCAAAACCATTGATGTTTGATATTATAATACCATCATCTTGTGAGTTGGTGACACTGTTACGTGCAACATAAGCGAAACCCGCGCCCGAAAGATCAATGCCATCATCGCCAATATTGGTGATTACGTTGTCTGTTACATACAAGGAAGAACCTTCGCCCGATTCTTCTGACCAGCGACGCTGCGATACTTTAATGCCATCACGGTCTGCCAGATCAATTTTATTGTTGCTGATATCTATGATGCCATCAAAGCCACGCACCTGAATACCGTTACCGCCTGAATTTGTAATGCCATTGCCGGAAATTTTAAGATCCGCATCAATGCCTGAGATAGCCTCAAGAGAAACTTCAGGAACGTAAAGATTGCCAACCAAATTACCAACAAAGATACCTTCATCACCACTATTGCTAATGGTATTACCTGAGACTTCCAAGGCATCAACGCGTCTAAGGTCAACCCCATCATCACCGACAAGATCGATTGTGTTTAAGGTCACAGAACCGTCTGTCAGGTTTCGACCAAAAATACCGTCACCTAAAATAGAAAGCTTCAACTTGCTGTCTGCACCGATTGTATTACCGGAAACAGTGAAGTCCGAAAGCTTATGAAGGTTGATACCATTCTGACCTGCGCCATAAACACTGTTGCCTAGAATTTGCACGCCATTTGATTCCAAAACATCAATACCATGGCGCCCTGATTGGGTAATGGTATTCCCATCACCCATTTTGCTGCCACCAACTGTAGCGGCGCTGCCGCCTTCAACCAAAATGCCATCAAGCTTGGAATTGCTGATATTGTTCGATTTGATTGTGATATCTGTGTTGTTGAGCGAGTAAATACCATTCGCACCCGCATTCTTAATCACATTACCAGCAACTGTGCTGCCGTTGCTTGGATCAATAAATATGCCGTTACCCGTCACATTATCAATCTTGTTACCGGTTACTTGTGCTGAAGCAGAATTTTCAACTGTAACCCCGTTCCCATTAATATTGCCGCCATCTGTGCCAATAAAGTTACCCGAAACCGTCAGACCGGCAACATTATAAGCGCCAATACCGTCTGTGCCGAACCCTTTAAAAACAAGGCCCGTCCCATCAACAAAATTATTGCTGATGGTGTTTGTTCCGCCTGCATTTCTGATCAGCAAACCAAATTCATCACTGTTGTCGATATTATTGCCTGTGAAGGTAATGTCGCTTCCACCTTCAGCATAAATACCGCCGCCAAGATTTGCGTTTGTTACTTTGTTGTTTAGTGCATTTACCTGAGAAACATTACCAAACCAAATCCCAACACGCGCGTCATTATCTGTCGCATCGCCTATGATGTTGTTGTTTTCAACAGTGATCTTCGATGAATTCGCAACGCGAATGCCGTCCCAGCCCGCAGATGTTATCGTGTTAGCTTGAGAGACTTTTGAACCGCCGATTGTAGCCCCTGTTGTGTTCACAACCTGAATGCCACTACCAACGTCCCAAGCCCCTGTACGTGCTGTTTGGGTGATTTTATTTCCCTGAATGAAAACGCCATTTGCATTATCCACATAAACGCCGTCACCAAAAATATTATTATCGCCTTGCGCAACACCTGCCGCATTCATACCTATTCTATTGGAACGAACACGATTTCCTGTGCTGCCAACAATGCTCACCCCATTCGCGCCTGTGGCAAAAATAACATTTGAAACCAGCTGAACTGAATTGCTGCCATTCACTTCAATACCATTACCAACTGTGTTGCTGATGGTTGTATTACGCGCTTGTGATCCTGCTGAATTTCTCACTTCAATACCATCATCACCTGTGCCAGTAATGGTGTTGCCTTCACTTAAAAGCAAACCACCAATTCTGGCCCCTTTACCGCCTTCAACAAGAAGGCCATCAAGTTTAGAATTGCTGATGTTATTGCCTTGAACGCGAACATAGTTACTGTTCAAAGAATGGATGCCGTTTGCGCCTGTTCCATCAACAATATTTCCAACAACAAAGCTGTTGTTAATATTTTCAGCATGCGTACCGGAAAGATTATTCTTTATCAAAACGCCATCTGCTGATGACTGTGTAATGCTGTTCCCAACAATACGCGCCCCTGCACCGGCCACCACCTGAACACCATAGCGCCCTGATTGGGTGATGATGTTATTCAAAATCGAAGCATTATCGCCGCCATCAACAAAAACACCATCATCTGAAGCGTTTGCAACTGTAAAACCATCAACCGTGACGTTATCAGCCGTTACATGAAAGCCAGGTGAATTTGGCTTAATGACTGTTTCGTTACCACGCATAGCTGTGATTGGTGATACGCCAGCATTCGCGCCTTTTAATTTTGTATTGGCCTTGTTAACCAGAACAGATTCAAGAAATTCACCAGCGCCAACATTAATTGTATTAAAGCCTGAATCTGCATTTGCAAGTGCATTTACCGCGTTCTGGATTGATCCACCTTCAAACTGGTTGAGTTCAATTGTGCCGATCCCTTGTGTTTTAAGGCTGTTTGAATCCGCAGAGAAGAAAATATCCGAATTATTCAGATCAATATTACCGCCTTCGGCATCTATAAAAGCACCCGAGTCAAGCGTAACCCGCAATGTATTGACGGTAATGTCATTACCGTTTGAATCAATTTTGGCATTTCCGCGAAGCGAAAAGCTTCCAACGCCACCAGTATTCGTATCGGTGTTAAAAACCAGATCGCCCGTACTTGTCAGGCTTGAGTTTGCACCAAAAATAATTTCATCATCAGCGCGCACAGTTAAATTCTGCGCAAAGTTTGCTCCATCAAAAAGCACATTTTCATTCGTTCCGCTATTGGGTGTCCGTGTATTTAAATTGGTTTGTACAAAACCTGAAAAATTGGCATTACGAACCCGAACCTGATTGTCACCTGATACGGCCGCATTACCAATTGTCAATGTATCTGCGGTTATTCTGTTTAATTCCGCCTGTGAAATGTGATAGCCCGAACCAAAACCTGCGCCCGCATCGCCAACACTAATAAAGTCTTCATCATCAAGGAAACCGAATAGGCCGCCATCATTATCTTGAGTGAGATACACTTCACCCAGACCCGCATTCAAAGTGCCATTTAGGGCAAAAAAGTCAGATATTACTCGAATCAAGCCACCTTGTGTTCTGATCAACTGTCCTGTGGCCACTTCAAATTCATCATCTACATTCGCTGTAAACGATCCTGTGTTTGTTTTAATGCCGTTTCCTTGTAAAACGCGAAGGTCGTCACCTGCGTTAAAAACAACATTTCCAGCTCCGGTTGCGTTAATTCCGCCTGATGTACTGTTAAAAATAATATCGTTGATCGCTGTCAACGTGAGCGTAAAAGCTGTGTTCCAGTCAATCGTGCGATTAACATTGATATCCCCTGCCTGGAAACCCAAAAGCGGTGTTGATACTGTTGCGTTACCTACCTGAAGCTGATTTTCAATCAGCGTTTCGCGCGCAGCATCAATCGTAATATTAACAGGATCAAGCAACCATTCACCTGATGTTAAAATGCTGGCACCATCACCAAAATCAACTGATGGCGCAGATGTATCGATATAACCTGTGCCTGTTGACCCAAGCGCTTCAAGCGTACCGGAAACAAAAACCGTCTCGTCGCCCAGAACCTGAATAAAGCCTGCTTCATCGCCATTGGCTGTAATGGCTGAACCTTGAGAAAGTTCAATATTCTTTCCACGCACAGATACAGATCCGGCTTTTTTACCATTGGCGTTTGCTTTGCCTTTAACCGTGACCTTGCCACCTGAAAGAACAATTTTTCCACCTTTGACTGTGGCTGATGATACATCAACCACACCCGACATATTCACAACACTATCAACGACATCCTTAGCTTGAGATGCAGTTAAAACAACAAGTCCGCCTTCTGCCCCGATTGTTCCTGAATTTTCAGCAAGTGCCTTCTGGCCCTCTTTTCCTGGGGCAAGCTCAAGGAGATTATCGCCATAAAGATCCACCGTTGCCTGATGACCAGCAGCCAAGGTCACTTTACCCATTTTGGCAACAATAACACCATCGTTGCGAACAGTAGGAGCAACAAAACCGGCAATTCCGCCTTCACGGATTGAAATATCACCTTCATTGATAACGGCGCCTTTATCCGCGCCTGTAATTGTAATTTTATCTGCGCCGCTCAGGACTTCATTGGTGTCAACATCGCCCGTAGACGCAACAATACCACCTACATCAACCTTAGATGATTTGCCGAAAATAACACCGTTACGATCAAGAACCATAACGCGGCCATTAGCCTTAAGCGTGCCTAAAATTTGAGTGGGGTCTGACTTTTCACCTGTAACACGATTTACAGCCAAGGAATTTGAACCGGGTTGAGCAAACTCAGTTGTAGCTTTTGCTCCAATATCAAAAGAGTTCCAGTTAATCACGGCCCGATCTGAAGCTTGCTGAATATTAAGCTGACCTAAGGATGGGTTGCTGATAGTGGCTGACCCACCAACCACGTTTCCGCCTGTAGGGGTTGCAAAATCATCAAGGGCAAATGCCGCATTCGGGCTTAAGGCCGTTCCAAGAACCACAAGGGCCGATGTGGTAAGTAGACGGTTTGTTGCGATACGTGCGGCTTTTGACTTGATCATTTTACTCTCCTTGAGCAGATCGATCCTTGAGCAGATCGAAGAAATTTCATTGTGTGGGGAGCTAAAGAGAACAAAACTTTGTTCATCAAACGCATCCCCCTTGTTAGCATTTTGTATTAACGTTTTGTTAAGATATGGTCGCAGGAAACCATTTTTTAGAAATTCGCGCAAGATATATTTTTAGGGAAAAGGGGTTGTGGGTATTATATAAATATTAGATACATAACATATACTTAAAATCTTCAAGTGTTTTCATAAGTTTATAAATTTTTAAGACTATGGGTAGACTTGTGAATTATTTTAACGCATAGTCAAATTTAGAATTATATGGGCCTGTGCCCTTTATGTTTTTTATAATCTGAATTGCCCGAGGGATTCTCCATGTGTACGCGTTTATTTATTTTTGTCCTGCTGATTGCTGGGCTTGTTGCTCCGCTTTCGTCTCAAGCCCAGACAATACCTGGTTCAGCAGATGCTGGCCGTATAGGTGACCGTGTGGTTAAAACCCCTGAATTCCGTAAAGCTGGCCCAAATGTTACAATCCCAACCCTATCTGTTCAGGGCGCTCCTAAGGGTTCTGATAATATTCGCTTTACCCTGCGTGATATTAATTTTGATGGCGCTGGCGTTCTTTCAAAGTCAGACCTGTCTTCTGTTTATTCAGATAAAATCGGGGCTGAAATTTCCTTAACGGATCTTTATGCCATTGCCGGAAGCCTGACAAATTTCTACCGCGAAAAAGGCTATGTACTGACACAAGTTGTTGTGCCCCCACAAACCATCGGTGATGGAACACCAACCTTACAGGTTGTTGAGGGGCGCATCGCGAATGTTACGGTTACAGGCGATGATGAACGTTCGCTTGGTTTAATTCGTTCTTATGCCTCTTTGCTGCAAGACCAGCCGGCTGTCAGTATTTCAGACCTTGAACGCACTTTGCTTTTAATCAACGATCTTCCGGGCGTCACAGCGCGAAGCATCTTATCCCCTTCACAAACGCCAGGTGCCGCAGATCTACAGATTATTATTGATCGCGATACCTATGAAGCTCAAGTTGGTGTTGATAATTTTGGCAGCCGTTTTCTTGGGCGCGAACAGTTAAACGCAGGTGGCGCTTTAAATTCAATCTTAAACAACAACGAACGCTTTTCATCGCAAGTTGTTTTTGCCCCGGGATCAAGCACATTTGATCGTGAACTGGCATACGGGGATATCTCGTACCTGCAACCTATTGGTAAATACGGCACAACAATATCCCTTCTAGGCAGCGCGACTGAAACATCGCCGGGCTTTTCGCTTTCTGAATTTGAAATTAAGGGTCATTCCCGTTACGCACGCGGCACAGTCAATCACCCTTGGGTCCGTTCCCGTGATTTTTCTTTATACACCCACGGGGTATTAGATTTTCGCACGGTTGAATCTGAAAGCAACATCGAACCGGAACGTGTAGACAGAATTCGTACAGCCCGTATCGGTATTGACGCGGAGCTGCTCGATAGTTTTTTTACCGGAGGTTACAATAATTTTTCGATCGAAGGGTCAAAGGGGCTATCCTGGTTTGATGCAAGCGATGAAGGGGACGCAAACCTCAGCCGTCCGGACGGTGATCCGCAATTTACAAAATATAATGCGGAAATCCAACGCCTTCAGCGTGTCACCAATTCCTTTAACCTTCTTGTTGGTGTAAAAGGGCAATATTCAGAAGATTCTCTGCTCACATCAGAAGAATTTGGCCTAGGCGGCATGACAGGATATGTACGCGGTTACGATCCGTCTGAGGTTATAGGTGAACATGGTCTTGCCGGAAAGCTTGAATTACAATGGAATCAACCCTTTACAGCAAGCTTCCTGCCAGAAACTCAGCTTTATGGGTTTTATGATGCTGGCCGCGTTTGGAACAAAGATGCCACAACATCAGCAGGCAAAAACGATTATCTGTCATCCACAGGTTTTGGTATGCGCGCAAGCTTATTTGGTACAACAGATGCGAGCTTTACCGTCGCTGTTCCTTTAAATCGTGATGTTGAAACCACAGGCGATCAGGACGCACGATTTTTCTTTTCTCTCGGGCATCGCTTCTGATTTGAATTCAAACGCAATTCGTTCTAAAAAGAATGGGTGTCTTCAGGATTCCTGATTTGACCGTTATGGCCTTAAAGGAAGTTAAATGGTTGCTTTTGATTTGATTGTTTTTGCCGTTATTGCTGCAGGCCTTATTTTGTGGCTTAAAAACGTACTTGGTACACGTCACGGATCAGAGCGTGATATCCCAAATCCTTATGTGCAAGCAGCAAATGATGCAGCCGATGCCGCAACTGACTATACAATGAAGCCCCTTCAGCCCCCTTCTTTAAACCCGATCAGAAATTCAGTTGAGAAAAACGCACAAGCTGGCCTTTCAGCGATTGAGCAAGCTGACAAATCTTTTGATCTTGTTAACTTTATACAAGGTGCAGAAAAAGCTTTTCCTATGATTGTAGAAGCCTTCGCAGCTGGGGATCGTCGTGTTCTTAAAAAACTTCTAAGCCCCGGAGTGTTCGCAGACTTTGAATCAGCGATCATTGCCCGGGAAGTAAAAGGGCACACCCAGCTAACCGATATTCATTCCGTTCGTCGCGCTGATATTATTGATGCGCGGTTTGAGCAAGGAAAAGCCTTTGTCGAAATCCGTTTTCTTGTTGACGAAACAGCCGTCACAAAAGATTCCTCAGGCACCCTTATTGCCGGAGACCCTGACCGCATTATCGAGGTTGTTGATGTGTGGGTTTTTGGGCGCGATATAAAATCACCAACATCGATCTGGCAGGTTGTTGAAACGCGTGATGATAAACCTGAACCCGCAGGAAGCACCCCTGTTCCAGATTCTAAAAGCTAGGCTGTTCCTATGATGCGTTCTTGTTTCCTGCTTGCGGCTTGCTTCATTTTTACAGCCTGCGCCCAAAAATACGAAAAGCCCGCTTTCAAACCTAAAACATATGCTGATCTGCCGGGCTGGGGGCAAGACAGCTCTCTTGCTGCACTTTCAACATTTTTAAAATCCTGTGAACGTATAGGACGTGTTTATAAAGTTGATATGAATAGACGCTTTGGGCCAGACGGGGTTGGTGGCCGCATTACCGACTGGCAGCCTGCTTGTAACGCAGCAAAAACAACGCCGCCAACAGAAACAACCGCGCAGCAGTTCTTTGAAAGCTGGTTTCAGCCCTGGTCTGTTGAAGGGAAGGACAGCGGAAAAAAACGCGGTCTTTTTACAGGATATTACGAAGCATCTTTACGCGGATCTTATACGCGTCACGGACGTTATCAGACCCCTATACATTCTTTACCAAACCCCTCTGTTCTTGCTTCAAAACCTTCACGAGCCGATATTTTATCAGGCCGTGCGGGTCCTATTCCTGTTTTATTATGGGTTGATGACCCTATTGGTGCATTCTTTATGCATGTTCAAGGCTCTGGCCGAATCTATCTTGATAATGGACAGGTTATCCGTATTGGGTACGCTGGACAGAATGGTTATAAATATCACCCTATCGGGCGTACTTTGATTGATCGTGGATATCTTGAAAAAGACAAAGTATCCGCGCAACGCATACGTGCTTTTCTTGAAGCAAACCCGCACATGCAAAATGAAATTATGAACACAAACCCGTCTTATATTTTCTTTAGAAATATTATCGGTGAGGGTCCTATTGGGGCCGAAGGTATTCCCTTGACGCCTGAACGTTCACTGGCTGTTGACAAAACATCCTTCCCTTACGGGGCGCCTATGTGGGTTGACCTTGACCACCCGAACTTAGGGGTGATCCGCAAGCTGATGATTGCACAAGATACAGGTGGCGCAATCCGCGGCGCTGTGCGGGGCGATTTTTTCTTTGGTGCAGGGACGCGCGCAGAAAATCTGGCTGGCGTTACGCGTTCACAAGGACAGTACTGGATTTTATTGCCAAAAGGATTCCAAAGTGCGCAAGGGCAATAAACTAACCCTTTCGTTAAATAAGGCTTCCATATGCCAACCTTGTTCAAATCTCAGCATTACCTTTTAATATCTTCATGAATTTAAACCGAGTTTCACCACATCTTCTTTTTTGTCTCTGGATCGGTCTATGCGTAGCCCTTATAGGTCCTTTTCCTAAAAGCCTTGTAATTTCACCTGCAATCGGATCATTTATATATGTGGGCTATTGTAAGTTTTACGAGAAAATACCTCTAAAATTGCCTTTTAATCTTATGCGTTTTTTATGTGTGACAGGCGTATTGATGCTTGCGAGCGCGCTATGGGCTTATGATCCTGATGGTGCTTTATCGCGCAGCTTTAAAACACTTGGTATTTTTTCATCTGGCATCATCGTACTAATTGCCTGTCGCTGCTTGCCTGATCTATACCTAAAAAATCTTGGCAAATGTCTTTTGACAGGCGGTATCTTTGCCTTATCTTATCTGATGTTTGAAAAAATATTTAATTTCCCCCTTTATCGACTTTTTCATTCAAACCAAGACTTACCTGAAGTTTTATGGTCAGCGTTTCAAAACAAATCTATCGGTGCGTTAGCCTTGTTATCGCCTGTCTTACTGCTCTGGCCTGCCTTAAAATTCTTACGTATTTTATTTGCTTTTCTTTTACTTAGTTTTCTGTCTTTAACAATAAATCAAACCTCACAGATTGTGATATTGGTTGGTTTGATCGCTTTTATAATCCCTGTCTGGAAACCAAAAATAAGCTGGATTGTCGGAGCTTGCAGCGCCGCTTTAATTTTATCTGCCCCCGCCCTTGGGCTTATTTTGTTTAAACCTTTTGCTGCCCTTGGCCAGTCAAATTTATGGTTACTTGAATCATCCGCCAGTATGCGTCTTGAAATCTGGCAATTCGTATCATTAAAAATTCTGGAAAGCCCCTTTATCGGGTTTGGTGTTGAAGCAACACGAGCTTTGGCTTTTACAACTCAAAAGCTTTATTTCCCAAGCGACACTGTGATGCATCCCCATAATGGGGCATTACAAATCTGGATTGAATTTGGAGCCCTTGGCGCAATCTTTGCCACCCTGGCTTTGCTTTGCTTGTGGTTTTTTATTACAAGACAGCCAGACAACATTACAAAAAAAATCTATAGCATTGGTTTTTGTATGATCTTTTTTGTGTCGTTAGAATCGTGGGGATTATGGCAGGGATGGTTGATCGGCCTTATTTTTCTAATATCAGCCCTGCTTGAACTTTGTGCCCGCGCCCAAGAATCTTAACTCACTCAATCTTGCAAACTTATTCGTCGCCTATACTTTGAAAATATTGTGTGTTTTTTCAAGGTTAAGCTTTCGCCCTCTTTGAACTTCTTTAAAACCGTGCTAACCAATCATGATGACCGATAATACACCCACAGCAGATTCTGAAACAAAAAGCGCTCCTGTCACAAATCTTCCGCTTGTTATTCATGCGCAATATCTTAAAGACCTATCTTTTGAAAACCCGCAAGCCCCGGACACGCTCAAAAGTGGGCTTGTAACACCAACTATGGATGTTCAGATTGGCCTTGAATCATCGCCAAAATCAGAAGTTGGTCTCTCTAATTTATATGAAGTATCTTTGCGCCTGACCGTTAAAGCAACAAGGCCCGATCAAACAATCTTCATTGCTGATATGAAGTATGCGGCCCTTGTTTCACTTGATGGGGTGCCCGAAGAACATCACGCCCCTTTGCTTTTAATAGAAGTTCCGCGCGTTATATTCCCTTATGCGCGTCAAATACTAGGAACAACAGTCATTTCAGGGGGATATCCGCCTCTTTATCTCAACCCGATTGATTTTAGTGCATTGTTTCGCGAACGTTTTGCAGGGCACATCGGTTCTGTGACAACACCCGCCTGATCTATTTATAGCTTTTCCAAAGCGATTGATCGCCAAGTTTTTCAATAAGCTCATCATGCGCTTTTTTTTCCTGATCTGACGCTTTAAAACGGCGTGGCGCGCGGGCTGTTTTTTGTGTCGCTTCCAGTTGACGCATGGTGCTTTGGCTTTTCTGTTGCGCACCAAAAGATAAACCCTGCTGACGCCCGCCCAAAAGTTCTAAATACACTTTGGCTAATAGCTGGGAATCAAGCAGTGCGCCGTGAAAATCACGCCCTGATAAATCAACACCAAATCTTTTACACAACGCATCAAGAGAAGCAGGGGAGCCCGGAAATTTTTGGCGCGCAACAGCAAGCGTATCAATAACAGCCCGGCGATCTACAGGGCCATAGCCGAAAGGCTTTAATTCAGCATTCAAAAATTTTACATCAAAATCTGCATTGTGAATAATCAGCTTCGCATCACCAATGAAATCAATAAAATCTCCGACCAGTTCGCCAAAAACTGGTTTATCTTTTAAAAATTCTGTTGTTAAGCCATGCACCGCTGAGGCTTCAGCAGGCACCTCACGCTCAGGATTAATATAATGGTGCCAAACACGACCGGTAGGTACATGCCCATGAAGTTCAACGCAACCTATTTCAAGGATACGATGGCCCTCAGCCGGATCAAGGCCCGTTGTTTCTGTATCAAGAACGATTTCGCGGATCATAACCAAGCTTTGCCCTGAATAACATTTTTTGCAAGTGGCTTCTTGTAACAGCACGCCCAAGACCTGTTGGAATAATCACATCCGATAGGCCGCGCTTAACTTTATCGGGTATCTGAAGTGCCAAAACCTGATAAAATCGTTCTAAGGTCATGCCCGGACGTTTTAAAACCCTTTGCTTTTGAATAAAATAAGGCGCGCTAACTACTATAACAGCATCCACTCTGTTTTGTGCGCCTGTTTCAAAAAGCAATGGAATATCAAGTACAACAATTTTATGATGACGATAGCGTCTTAAAAAAGTTTTTTGTGTATCACGCACTAGCGGATGAAGAATGTCTTCAAGCAAAAGCCTTGCATCCTTACTTTGAAACACAATCTGACCAAGTTTTTTACGATCAATCGATCGTGTTTTTTCACTATACGCTTGCGGAAAAAAAAGACGAACCTTTTCAACCGCCCGCCCACCGGGCTGCATAAGGTGATGCACCGCCTGATCGGAAGAATGAACAGGCACCCCCATTGTTTTAAGCATTTTAGCTACCGTTGATTTACCCATTCCAATCGATCCTGTCAGGCCAAGCACAATCATGTCTTAAGCTTTCCCAATAAATCCTCATCAACAACTGGCCTTATCCCAAACCACGCTTCAAAAGCAGGAACGGCCTGATGGGCAAGCATACCAATTCCGGTAATCACAATATTACCACGCTGCTGCGCCCTTTGCAGAAGGTCTGTCATCAGGGGTGTATAGACAATATCTGTAACAACGGCTTTCCGGGATAATGCGCTTAAATCCAGATCAAGTATTTCTGCACCCTTCATCCCGAGCGATGTTGTATTAACCAGCATATCAATCCCTTCAAGGGCCTGATGACGATCTTCCCATGGAATAGCCTTTACATCAAAATCTGCAGCAATTTTTAAGGCTCGTTCATTCGTCCTGTTACTCACAAAAACCGAAATGTTTTTTTGTAAAAGTCCATAAATAACCGCACGCGTCGCACCGCCAGCCCCGAGCACAAGTGCCTTCTTTATCGATTTGCTCAAAGGGCTTATATTCGCCAAAAATCCGTATGCGTCTGTATTCATACCGTGCATATAATTATCTTTTATCACCACGCAATTTACAGCCCCTGTTGCTAATGCAGCCTCATCGAGAGTTGTACAAAAAGGAACGATCTTTTCCTTATGGGGCAAAGTGACCGAAAACCCTTTAACGCCTTCATAAACAGCTTTCTTACAAAAGCTCTCAAGATCTTGTGACGCTACTTTTATAGCCTGAAATTCAGCCTCTATACTTTGTTTTTTTATCCAGTATTCATGGATTATAGGCGATTTCGAATGAGCAACCGGATCACCAATAACACAAGCTTTCAAGGTCATGAGTCGTTCCGCTGCTGCAATAAAACCATAATTTCTGCTGCTGTTTCTTCAACCGATCTTTTAGTCACATCAATAACAGGCCATCTTTTGTTAGCAAAAAGCTTGCGGGCAGTATCAACTTCATGTTCAACCTTCTCCGGATCCAGATACGCATTTTGCGATAACATCGCACCGCGTGACGGATCAACGCGCAAACGTGTTGATCGCAACTGAATCAACCGATCCGGAGATTCAGTTAAACCCACAATTAAAGGGCCTTTTAAATCAAGCAGCTTTTGTGGCGGATCAACACCAGGTACAAGGGGCACATTAGCAGCCCGAATACCTGAATTAGCCAGATAAATACATGTCGGTGTTTTCGATGTTCTCGAAACCCCAACAAGCACAACATCTGCTGTTTCAATGCCTGTTAAAAGCTGACCATCATCAAAAGACAAAGCAAAATCTACGGCTTCGATCCGTTTAAAATAATCATCATCCATTTTATGCTGACGACCCGGAATTTCGCTCGGCTCTTGTTGCAGATAGTTTGACATCATCCCAATAATGGGGTCCATAACCGCAACACAAGGTACCTGTAACGAAGCGCAAAAACGCACAAGTGCTTCTGAAAGATCATCATCAACAAGTGTGTATAAAACAGGCCCGGGATGATCTTTAATATCCTGCAAAACCCTGCCAAGCTGTCTTTCCGAGCGGACAAGGGGCGATAGCCTTTCAATGGCGCTTGCCCCTTCAAATTGAGCAATAGCCGCACGCGCCAACCCTTGTAAGGTCTGGCCTGTCGCATCTGAGACAAGATGCAGGTAAAACTCACCTTTAGGTTTTATTTTACGGGTCATACCCCATCTTAAACGGGGTCTTCGCTAGGATAAAGGGGTCTCGGGAAAAAGACGCTTTGCAAGCGCTACATCACGAATCTTAAGCCCACCTGTACGCTTAAACTCTATATCCCGTTCAATCTGCTTTAAATAGGCTTGCGCCATAGGATCTGTCATCATCGAGAATGTCTTATGTTGCAAAATCGATGCAAAAATAGACCGATAAAGTGTTGGGCCATTAGGGTCTCGTGTTAGCCTAAGAAGCTCCATCGGGCCTAGTTTTTCCTGACCGGTTACTTTTAAACCCTCACTGTAATCGCGATCAATCATGGATAGCGTGGCCATATCACACCGCGCAATACGCTCAGGGTTTTTAAACCACTGCAAAAACGCACTACGGCACGCTGTTGCTACAATCGGGGATCTGTCTAAAACATCAGCGAAGACATCAACCAAATCATGATTTAAACCGGTTCGCATAAATCGCCATAAACCAGTTATACCCGCAGCCTTTAATTCCCAGCACATCCGAACTACCAAAAGATCTGCATGCGCAGTGCGAGCACGTTCTGCCAGTACCCTGTGACGCAAAGTTAAATGCGATAAATCAGGGCCCCCTTGAACAAGTAAGAATGCAAGACCTTCTATAAGTGCCATTGCCACATCATCGAAAACAGCAGAGCTTGTCTGCCGTAAAAATCGAGAAGGCCTTTGAAACAAAAGCATGCTTGTATCATCATCAAACACCCAGTGCCCTTCATGTAATGTTGAAAACGCAATACCGATCCTTTCCGCTTTCAAATAACGAAAACCTTCGCATACCAAAGGGCTTTTCCAAACAGCACTGATAAGTTGATCTAAATAATATTCATCATCACGTGTGCGCGGATGCTGCGCCAATCCTGACTGCCAAATAAGCGGATGGGCATGATCGATATATGTCAGGTCGCACATAGGCTTCGCCGTGCCACAGGATGCAGCAAGGTCCGTTGGTGTATACATAACACTTGCGCCTTTAATGTTGGCGTTTACGGAAGACGTTGAAATCGAGGATCGTGGCTTGTCCAGTCCCGACTTTCTCAGCTGTTCGCGGCCTGACGGGAAGCGTAACCAGAATTCCTTTTTGTACTGTGTCATCGTTATTGTGTCCTAAGGAGGGGCTGTGGGACAGGCCAGAAGGGCCTTTCATTCCTACTTGCAACTCCTGTTCCGCAGCCCGGAAAGACTGTTCGAACTTGATAAACCAAAGGAAATTGGCATTTGCTCTGTCACGAACATCAGTAAATATTTGATCATCCAAAATGCGCCCAACCTGTCCAGAGA
This sequence comes from uncultured Pseudobdellovibrionaceae bacterium, assembly GCA_964648505.1. Lineage (GTDB taxonomy): Bacteria > Pseudomonadota > Alphaproteobacteria > Micavibrionales > Micavibrionaceae > CAZYMI01. The sequence goes on along the minus strand of CAZYMI010000002.1, from coordinate 95,870 downwards.
GGTAATTTTTGCCTAAAGGCTGAGAACCCAATGCCGCCATAATCTGCGTTGTCAGCATACGTGATGTCTCTTCTGACCCACCAAAAACATAACCAGAGTAATCTGCAAGCATTTGCTGGATGATCTGCCTGTCGCATTTACGGCAACGATCAGACAAAAACCATGCTTCAAAACAAGACCAGAAAGCATCACCATTATTCAAGCTACGAAAATCAGCCAGTGCGATACGCGAAAAACCGGAAGCCAGATCAGCCATTGATGACGCTTCAAGCCTGATCCATGGGGCTTGAATGGCTTGTAAATGAAGATCCCAGGCAACACGAACCATAGAAATAGAAAGGTCAGCTGTCAAAATGCGATTTACAAGAATGGCATGATCGGGGTGAAATAGTAATGGATTAACGAGCGCGCCTGCACGATGCTGCCACGCCCGACGAAGCTCACGGGCAATCAATAAGATTTTTTCAGCCATATCAAGCGACGGGTGCACAAGAATAAGACCCGCATGACGGTCATAAAAAACGCTGTCTGTCTGAACGCTATCTATGATGCGTGTTCCGGTTTCTTGCGCGGCTTCAAGCAAAGCACGCCCGTAAGCGCTTTTATGGACAAGCGCAACTGCATCTTGAGCAGAAATATACTGCGCAATCTGATCGCCTAGCATATCATCCGATGAGGCGCAAAAAAGATCTTCAGAAGATCTTGCTGTGGCGATAGAGGCTGCTGATAAACGCGTTGCAGCATCAACATGGCCTGTAAATTGTTCAAGACCTTCTATAATTTGTGACATATCGGTATCATCAGAATATTCATGATCCATATAAAAGAGTGGCTCGTCGCCAACAATCGAACATATAACAGGCTGCTTGTTATTAAGCGTATAAGCGATGCGCACACGCCCGGCTGGGTTTATGCTTCCCGTTGTTTTTTTATCTTTTTTGCGTGCCATTTTGGTCCCCGTATAAATGCGCATTAGGCCCCAAACCAAACGCGTCATACCAACCATTATTACGGAGAGGGGTTAACGTTTCCCTACCAAAACAAAATTAAGTCATTGAAATAATGTGAAGAATTAAAAGAATCTTAAAATTTTAAAGATTATTGACCAAATGTGTCATCTAAAATGGGCATATCTTCGATCAAGGGGGTTTCATCTCTAATTTCAATGGCGCCTAACTGGCCAACAAGAATTGTGGCTGAAAATAAAGAATCTTGAAATATAAGACGTGCAGAAACATCATACGACCCGTCAGCGCGAACTGCTGTAATTGTTAACGGTAGTATCATTTTTGCAATCGCTGCACGCGCTGATGGCGAAGGATCATCGCGCCATGAAATATCATCAACTGTTTCTGTTACAATAAAACGCCCATGACGCCCGCGAACATGACGAAAAAAGAATCGAATATAAGCGGCAATGTTTTGCTTATTTAATTTAATCGGTACTCTTTGATTTAAAGTATAAATCGGGCGATTGGTCCAATCCATAAGAACACAATCACCTGTTTTATAAATTGCAAAAATTCTTTTGGACGGAATAGATGAATGATCTGTGATATCAAGATATTTATATCCTGAATAAAAAGGCGTTGATGTTCCCAATATAACGGTGGTGTCTTGTGATAATTTTGCCCCTTCAATTAAGGGATTAATTTCACGCAAAACAGCCGCAACTTCTTCAAGGGTAAGCCTGACATAGGCATCTTGAAACATAATTTATCCTTTGTTTTTTTTATTTTGTAACATTTTCGACGATAACTGGCGAGGATATATCTGTTGATAAAGAAATGAGAAATTTGCTGACAAAGGGCTGGATAAAACAATCCACTGATATTATTCACGACCTTTGTGCAGAACATTTCATGATCATGAATATGTTCAAAAGGTTAAAAAGTAATCCCTGCATAATGTGAATTTTTTAATTCTAAGCTTAAATATATGTAACTGATCCTCGATCAAGGCTGAGGATAAAAATAAGGGAAAGTTTTAATCCACATCATGCACAACCCCTACTACTATCTACTACCCTAATTTAAGTTTATAAATAGAATTAGGTTTTTTTAAAAAAGCGCGATAAAAACTCGCTTCCCAATTATATTAAAGGTTTTCCTGTGTTTAATTTTATTTCCAGCAATTATCTTCTTTTTAAAGGGCTTCATGCGCTTTTTTCTTTAATTTTGAGCATTGGCATTATTTGCATTGCTTCAATTTTTTCTTTTCGTTACAAGGCGTTGACACAAAATATTGTTCAATTACAAAAAATTAGACGAAAAATTGTTACCCCATTTTTAATTATTGTTGTCTTTATTGGGATTTTATTGATTTCAGCTAATCCTGGGATTTTATCTGGTCAAGGTTGGCTGCATGCTAAACTGACTTTGGTTGTTATATATTTTGGACTTTATGGCTTTTATGTGAAAAGTATAAAGAAAGTTGAAAAAAATGAGCAGGTTGAAAAATTAATATTTTTCAGAATATTATTAGGATTAACTGTATTTATTCCTGGTTTTATTCTTATTCTGGCCTATTTAAAGCCATTTTAAGCTTGACCTTTAATAGCCAGGTTGTTATAAAAATTCTTGTCTTAAAAGCATTTCCCCTTTTTCCTATCGATATCTGATAGTTGATCTGCGGGAAGCATGTCGGCCATTTATTGAAGCTAAAAGACAAACTCTTCACAAAATTTTTCTATTAAACACAATCTCCCTTTTAAAAAGACACCTCAGATGAACCTTCAAGACCTAAAAACCAGATCACCTGCTGAACTTTTAGCATTTGCTGAAGAACTTGATATTGAAAACGTATCAACAATGCGTAAGCAGGATATGATGTTTTCGATCCTAAAACGTTTGGCTGATCAAGATGTGCCAATTGCGGGAATTGGTGTTCTTGAAGTTTTACAAGACGGTTTTGGATTTTTACGTTCACCTGAAGAAAATTATTTAGCTGGACCTGATGATATTTATGTTAGCCCTTCACAAGTGCGTCGTTTTGGCTTGCGAACAGGTGATATTGTTGAAGGTGAAATTCGCGCCCCTAAAGAATCTGAACGCTATTTTGCGCTTTTAAAAGTTAGTACTATTAATGGAGAACCACCTGAAAAAGTACGTCATCGTATTAACTTTGATAACTTAACCCCGCTATATCCTGAACGCAAAATTAAACTTGAAATTGATAATCCAACAAAAAAATCATATACCGCACGCACAATTGAATTAGTTGCCCCTTTAGGATTTGGTCAACGGGCATTAATTGTTGCTCCGCCGCGTACTGGTAAGACTGTTATGTTGCAAGAAATTGCGCATTCAATTGCAACCAATCATCCTGAAGCTTATCTGATTGTTTTGCTTATAGATGAGCGACCTGAAGAAGTGACCGATATGGCGCGTTCTGTTCGCGGCGAGGTTATTTCATCAACCTTTGATGAACCAGCGTCACGCCATGTGCAGGTTGCTGAAATGGTCATGGAAAAAGCCAAGCGTCTTGTCGAGCATAAGCGGGATGTAATTATTCTGCTGGATTCCATTACCCGCCTTGCGCGGGCTTATAACACTGTTGTTCCTTCATCGGGAAAAGTTTTAACCGGTGGTGTTGATGCGAATGCTTTGCAACGTCCTAAACGGTTTTTTGGAGCTGCGCGTAACATTGAACAAGGCGGATCTTTAACCATTATTGCAACTGCCCTTATTGAAACAGGGTCACGCATGGATGAGGTTATTTTTGAAGAATTCAAAGGTACAGGTAACTCAGAAATTGTTCTGGATCGTAAAATATCTGATAAACGGGTCTTCCCTGCGATTGATATTCAAAAATCGGGCACCCGTAAGGAAGAATTACTTGTCAGTAAAGACCAACTTTCGAAAATGTGGGTTTTGCGTCGCATTCTGAACCCAATGGGTACAGTTGATGCTGTTGAATTCTTGGTCGATAAAATGAAAGATACCAAATCGAACGATGATTTCTTCCAGATGATGAATCAGTAATTTTTGCTTTTTTGTGCTTTCAACGTTATGATGCTGTTATGAAAGCTCTTTCAAAGGCGTTTATTGCAACATTGCTGGCAACGACAGGGTCAGGCGCTTTGGCACAGACTCAAGCCCCAATAGCGGAACAAACACCTACAAATTCATTACAAAACGTGACCTTGGAACGGCAAAGTCCTTTGCTAAGAGAAAGCCCTCTGGTCGTTCGGTCTAGCCCTTTAAGTCTATCGAGGCAATTTGAAGATAGATGCCCTACTAATCTAACATGCGATAAAGGTTCTGTTGTATATGAGCTTCCCCGAGTGGCCCCAAGCATGGATATGAGTTTAGGATATCACAGTGGCTCAAGAAGAAGCTCTGATAACAGCCGGGTTTTCACCGGCGAACCAGAAGCCCTTAGAACAAGAAGTTTGGCTGGGTTTCGGGTTTCTTTGAAATTTTAAAAAATTTTTCCTGAATTTAGTTTAAATTTATATCGTAAGTCTCTGAAATTCAAAACGAAAATTCTTGTCATAATTACATCATCTGTGTTGCAATGAAAGTATAGAACAAGATGTTCCGGCTAATCTTGCAGTAGGTTTTATTGCGTTTTTAAAGAGAGCACGGAACACAATCGGTCATAAAAATTTCTGACCTTGGGTGGTGGTAGATGAATAGTATTTTAAAGCGCAGCACAGACGTGCGCGATCCGCTTTTTTCAGATGATGGCTTACTGACAATGGTTTTTGCCTTTGTCTTTATTTGCCTGTTTTCATTTTTGATTATCCTGTTTCCCTCGTCTGCATCAGCAGAACCTTTGACTCCGGGTTCTGTGGTGACCACGAGTGATCACCGCGCCCCACCACCGGCCCTGGCGACGTCGTCTTTGCACACGTTACCTATGTCCCCAAGCCCTAAAACCCCATTAGCTTCGGGCCGGGTCCAGCGCACGGCTGGATCAGCGGTGATCCTTTCTTATTTGTTAGGGGTTCGCCCTATGCAGCCGGTTTTATATAAAAATAAGGCCAGCACGCTTAAAAATTTTAAACCAGAAGAACAAAAGATTGTTGATGCTTCACGCGAAAAGAAAAGCGATCCTTCTGACCTTGCGGTCATGACCTTGCAGCATCACTGGCGTTGGTCGCGCTGAAAATATAAAAACGATATTCCCTGAAAATAATTCTTACGGGCCCTTTTATAGGGTCCGTTTTTTATCTGAAAATATAAAACTCGAAAGTGCTAAAAATACACAAACATATAAAGGCGCCTGCGTAAAATAACCGCCCTGCACGCGGCATCATTTTTTGCAGTTGTTCAGGCTTAAACACTTTGCTGAGTAGTTTTCGTGCTGCGTAGCGCCCAAAAAGCCGAATAGTGATGTGCAACACGCTGATGCCTGATAAAGCAATGACAATAAGCCATATATAATAAAAGGAGGCCGAGTCAGTCTGGGGGATAATAAGATCATATACATGCAGCATTTTTATAGCCGCATAAAATAAGCCAGCCAGCAAGATCCCTGCTATAAGCCCTTGGATGCGTGCTTTCTCTGTGCCAGCCCGCAGCACAATATCAGCCGCCTCAATTATTTTTGCAAGTGTTTCAAGGTGAATGCCAACAGGATAAAGTCCGCGTAGTTTTGTCATAGCCTTTGCTGGGCTTGAACGTGTTACTAGCATCAGGGCCTCACGCAAAAGCCTGTATTTTCCTGCTGCCTCAAGCGCGCTTGTTAGATTGTTTTTTTGACGGGCTGCTTCAAGAAGAATTTTGATCGGTTTATAAAGTATTTTTTCTAAAAAAGGTGGGGCATCAATGATGCGGGCTTGTGTACCGAACGCAGCGCCATCAACTACAAGCTTTCCTAAAGCAATTTGGAATGTGGCATAGGGTGCCGACAGGGTATAAAAAACACCCAAATCGTCTTCATTATTTTGCGTGTTGGGGGTGATTTGCCAATCATGTGATAAAACCGCTTTAGCGCCGGTTGACCTGATGCGTTCTGCGACAAGGGGCGGAATATTGCGATCATCAAGCTCAAAATGCCCTTGTCCTTCAAGCTGGCCGATCATGACTGTGGATGTCCAGCCTGTGCCGCCGCATGGCTCGCATGCTAAGGATCCTTGTGCCTGACAAGATGCGCAAGGAATACGCGCTTTTTGGTGGCATTGTGGGCAGGCCAGACGGCCACTTGATGCGCATTGTGTGCAAGGTTTTGGCCCCTGAGGGGTATGCAACTGCCGGGCTCCGTTACAAACAATACATAGAATTGTTCTGCTACCAGTGCAGCGCGGGCAGGTAACTTCACGTCCTCCCTGGCAGGAAACACAGGTCATGCGACCAGTGTGATGACACCGAAGGCATCCGTCATAAGCGGCAACCTGCCCTTTATAGGCGTTAAGATTCAGGGCAAAGTTTGCGGCAGGCTGGAAACCTTTGTCAGAGCGCGCCAGAACAGCCTTGATAATATCTGTTCTTACAGAGGGCGACGCGATCATCGCATTCATCTTTGTTTCAAGTCCAGGTAGTAGCAGATTTTGTGCATGGACCACATCACCCCCAACTTTCCCGGGCCGAACGACGCGTTCTGTTTTTATTTTTGTTGTTAAGGTTGTTTTTGCGTGGACGGATAAAATTTGTGTATCAATCTTATTTAACTGCACAGAGTCTGTTTTTATGCCATTACCTTTTATATAGGTTTTCAGATTTCCAAGCACGCGCGCTTTAAAGCTTTCTGAGACTTCTTGGAGTTTTTCAGGTTCATGCGGGGGTTTCTGTTCCAAAAGCTTAAGCCTTCTGCTAAAGAAGATCCATAGCATACACACAAGGGAGCCTGATGATGAAGGTGAATTTTACAATTGATTGCACGCCTGAAGAGGCCCGAACCTTTTTTGGCCTGCCCGATGTTGTGCCTATGCAACAGGCTTTAATGCAGCAACTTCAGGAAAGGCTGGAAGATAATATACGCACCCTTGATCCTGAGGTTTTAATAAAAACCTGGATGCCGATGGCCATGCAAAACTGGTCGGAATGGCAAAAAACGGTATGGGGGCAAATGGGCCAGATGAACCCGCAAATGAACGCGATGGCTTCTATGGCGCAAAACATGATGAATATGGGCACAGATCCTAAAGCTAAAAAAGGAAAATGACTGAAACAATTTATGCCCTTGCAACCCCGCCCGGACGGGGTGCTGTAGCCGTTGTTCGTGTTTCAGGCTCGCAAGCAGCCCTGAGCCTGCAAGCCTTAACCTCTACCAAGGTAGAACTTGTGCCGCGTTTGGCACAGTTGCGAACAATCTATAATCCTCAAAATAAGCAGAAGCTTGATCAGGCACTCGTCATTTACTTTGCAGCCCCAGCAAGTTTTACAGGTGAAGATGTTGTTGAATACCAGCTTCATGGTGGCCATGCTGTTGTACATAGCGTTTTACAAGCTTTAGCCTTGCAGCCTTATCATCGTTTGGCGCAACCTGGTGAATTTACGCGCCGTGCTTTTGAAAAAGGGCGTCTTGACCTGACCGAAGCTGAGGCGATCGCAGATTTAGTTGATGCCCAAACCAGTTTGCAACAAAGTTTAGCGCTCGATCAGCTGGGCGGGTCTCTGAAGTCACTTTATGAAGGCTGGCGGCAAAAGCTTTTGGGTGCCCTTGCTTATCTGGAAGCTGATCTTGATTTTCCTGAGGAAGATTTACCCGGTGGCCTACCTGTCCGTGTTAGGCCCGAAATTCAAAGTTTGATTTTGGATCTGGCGGCCCATCTTGATGACGACAATCGCGGCGAAAGGCTACGTGATGGGATTAATATTGTTATATTAGGCGCTCCTAATGCAGGAAAATCGAGCCTTATGAATGTTCTTGCAAAGCGGGATGTTGCGATTGTTTCCGATATAGCAGGTACCACACGCGATATGATTGAAGTTCATCTGGATCTAGGCGGGTATCCGGTTGTACTTGTTGATACAGCCGGACTTCGACAAGCTGACGCACATGATCCAATTGAAGAAGAGGGAATTGCCCGAGCCCATGCACGCGCGGCTAAAGCAGACATAAAACTTATCATTTTTGACGGTACCAAGTTACCTGATAAAGATCTTGAGACACAAAACCTAATTGACGATAAGTCATTGATTGTATTAACAAAATCAGATATATCAGCAAAAAAAGAAGACCTTTTTATTTCAACGAAAACAGGGGAAGGGATTGATCGTCTTTTGCGTGAAATACAAGATAGAATTGCTGCTTTATTCCACATTCGGGATGCACCAACATTAACCCGTGCGCGGCATCGTGAGGCGCTTTTGACGGCTCATAATCAACTCAAACGCGCCCTTGATGCACCTTTGCCAGAACTTGCAACTGAAGATGTCCGGCTTGCTATGCGTGCGCTGGGGTCTATTACAGGTCGGGTAGATGTTGAGGATCTGCTTGATAAAATCTTCCGAGATTTTTGCATCGGCAAGTAATAAAGAATTTGAAGACACAAAAAATTATCTTTTTGTGCTCTTTGATACTTGTTTCAGTTTTCCTAGATTTTTCCCTTAAAACAGACTATATCCACAGCCTATGAAGGGCTATGACGTTATTGTGATTGGCGGGGGGCACGCAGGCTGCGAAGCAGCTGCGGCATCTGCGCGCATGGGCGCGGCAACGGCTCTTGTTACGCACAAAGCCTCTACAATAGGCATTATGTCTTGTAATCCGGCTATTGGCGGGTTGGGTAAAGGCCACTTAGTTCGTGAAATTGATGCGCTTGATGGCCTGATGGGCCGTATTATTGACCGTGCTGGTATTCAGTTTCGTATGCTGAATGCTTCAAAAGGGCCGGCTGTAAGGGGCCCGAGGGCTCAGGCTGATCGCAAATTATATCGCGAAGCGATGCAAGCAGAAATTGCGAAAACTACAAACCTTACAGTTATTGAAGGGGCGGCTGAGGATCTCATTTTTGCTTCTGATGGTTCAATTAATGGTATTTTGCTGCAAGATGGGCGCAGCATTACAGCGCGATGCGTTGTGTTGACAACAGGGACTTTTTTACGCGGCCTTATTCATCGCGGCCTTGAAACTACACCTGCCGGACGGGTCGGTGAGGCCCCATCTGTAGGTCTTGCCCTGACGCTTGAAAAACTTGGCTTTCCTTTATCGAGGCTGAAAACGGGGACACCTGCAAGGCTTGATGGGCGCACCATTGATTGGTCAAAAACCGAAGAGCAGCCAGGCGATAACCCGCCTACACCCTTTTCTTTTATGTCTGATAAAATCATGGTGCCGCAAATACCATGTCATATTACCTACACAAGCGATCAGACTCATCAGGTTATCAGGGATAATTTACAATTATCACCCATGTATTCTGGCCAAATCCAATCTTCAGGCCCGCGCTATTGTCCTTCGATTGAAGATAAAGTTGTAAGGTTTTCAGAAAAACAAAGACATCAGATTTTTCTTGAACCTGAAGGGCTGGATGATCCAACAATCTATCCTAATGGTATATCGACATCCCTTCCTGCTGAAGTTCAGGACCGCTTGATTCGTACGATCTCGGGCTTAGAAAATGTAAAAGTTTTTGAATATGGTTACGCGATTGAATATGATTTCTGTGATCCTCGAGATCTCAAACAAACGCTTGAAAGTAAGAGGGTTTCTGGCCTTTTTTTAGCAGGTCAAATCAACGGTACAACCGGTTATGAAGAAGCAGGCGCACAAGGCCTTATAGCAGGGCTTAATGCCGCCCTTCAGGCAGGAAGCCCAATAAGGTCCGATGCACAGATATTTGTGCCTGACAGATCGCAAGCCTATATCGGAGTTTTGATTGATGACCTTATTTCACGTGGAACAACAGAGCCCTATCGCATGTTCACAAGTCGGGCTGAATATCGCTTAAGCCTTCGTGCAGACAACGCCGATCAGCGTTTAAGCCCCCTTGGCGCCTCTGTTGGATGCTTGGGTCGTGAAAGATTAGATTTATGGACGAAGAAAGAAAAACTCCTTGAACAGGCGCGCATCGCTATGGCTTCCTTTGCCCTTTCGCCAAGTGAACTTGATAAGTTTGGGTTATCTATTAATAAAGATGGTATCAGAAGAACGCCTTTAGATTTATTAGCGCTGGAGGGGATTGGCTGGGAAAAGATTTATGAATTCTGGCCTGATCTTCCTCGCTTCAGGCCTGACATCGCCGAACAAATGGAAATTGATGCGCTTTATCGCGGATATATTGGTAGACAGGAAGCCGATATTCGAGCTTTTAAGCGCGATGAAGCGCTTATGCTTCCTATAGATCTTGATTATAGTCAGATTGGTTCTTTATCGAATGAAATACGGTTAAAATTGACTAGAGCACAGCCACGAACTCTTGGTGCTGCTGCCCGTATACAAGGCGTAACCCCCGCAGCAATTATAGCACTTCTAAGGTTCGTTAAGAAACAGGATGCTGCTGCATGATGTTTCCTGTTTCACATGAAACACAAGCGCGCCTGAAAACTTATGAAGATATTCTTTGTAAATGGCAGAAAACAATTAACCTGGTTTCCCCCGCAACAATTTCAAATGCCCGTTTGAGGCATTTTGATGATTCTTTACAATTATTAAGCTTTATTTCAGCCGATCCTCATACCTTATACGATCTTGGATCAGGCGCAGGGTTCCCTGGTTTAGTTATCGCTATCACAAGGCCAGATCTGTCAGTTCATTTGATTGAGTCGGACCAAAGGAAATGTGAATTTCTTAGAACGGTTTCACGTGAAACGGGGGCTAATGTTACAATTCATTGTGAGCGTATTGAAAAGCTTACGCAGAACCTGGCCCCCCCTGATATTATCACAGCACGCGCTTTAAAATCTTTATCAGAGATTTTAACTTTATCTGCGCCATGGATTTTAAAAAATCCTGCTTTAAAGTTGATTTTACACAAAGGAAAGTCAATAGAAGCAGAGGTGATAAATGCTCAAAAAAAATGGCTTTTTGATGAAATACAGACACAAAGCCAGACGGATCCGGAAGGGGCAATTATCACCCTTGCCAATATCCGTAACATTTAAAAACTTGACACAAGCCTGCAGTCTTGGTGAATTAGTCAAATAGCCAGAATTATCAGGAGAGCCAAGCATGACCGTATGTCAGGTCCCAGCAGAACAGAAACCAAAAGCACCTGATCTTAAGATTCCACGTCTTCTTGCAGTAGCTAACCAAAAAGGCGGCGTTGGTAAGACAACGACGGCTATTAATTTAGCAACAGGCTTATGCGCTGTCGGCAAACGAGTGCTTCTTGTTGACCTAGACCCCCAAGGTAATGCTTCAACAGGCTTGGGAGTTAGAAGATCTGCATTGCGGAAAAGTGTATATGACATTTTATTTGGAGAAGCGACGATAGAAGAAACAGTCGCCGAAACCAAGGTGCCGAGATTATCGGTTTTACCTTCTTCCATACATTTATCAGGGGCTGAGATTGAATTGGTAACAGCCGAAAATCGTGAGTATCGTCTTCGCGAAGCTTTGCGAACGCAAATGATTTACGATTATGTAATTATAGATTGTCCTCCATCATTATCGCTTTTGACTTTGAATGCCCTTGTGGCGGTTGATTCAGTTGTTGTACCTTTGCAGTGCGAATTCTTTGCCCTTGAAGGCTTGTCGCATTTAAGCAAAACGATTGAGCGGGTGCGTACGCATTTTAATCCCATTTTGGATATTCATGGCATTTTATTGACAATGTATGACCAGCGTAACCGGCTCTCAGCCATGGTCGCACAAGATGTACGTGAGCATTTCGGAGATAAAGTCTATAACACGGTTATTCCGCGCAATGTCAGACTTTCTGAGGCCCCTTCCTTTGGTCTTCCGGCAATTGTTTACGATATGAAAGCGCCGGGCGCGCAGGCTTATATTCGGCTTGCATCCGAGATTATAAAACGAGAGCGCGTTTTGTTAAGCGCAGAAGCTCTACAGCAAGAAAAGGTGGCTTGACCATGAACGCAACAGAAGCAAAAAAGCCGAGAGGTTTAGGACGCGGATTATCAGCTTTATTTGATGATGATGAACCACAAACATTGGCGGCTGAAGCATCGCAAGCTGTTGTTGCTGCAGCACTTGACCCAGCCTTGCCGCGTCAAAATTTACCTGTGGCAGCCCTTGTGCCTGGTCAATTTCAGCCGCGCACACGCTTTGATGGTGATGCCATTCGTGAACTTGCTGAATCAATTGCTGTTCATGGTGTTTTGCAGCCCCTGCTGGTCCGGCCTATTGCTGCGGGAAAATTTGAAATTATTGCAGGCGAGCGTCGCTGGCGTGCAGCACAAAAAGCCCAGCTGCATGAGGTGCCGGTTGTTGTTCGCAATTTAAAAGATCAAGATGCGCTGGAAATTGCGTTGGTCGAAAACTTACAGCGTGCGGATCTGAACGCAATTGAAGAAGCAGTTGCTTTCCAACGGTTGATGGAAGAATTTGGCCATTCTGCTGAAAAGCTTTCTGCAGCGCTTGGAAAAAGCAGGTCCCATATCGCCAATACAATCCGTTTGTTAAAACTGCCTAAAACAGTCATGGATATGGTGATGGATGGTAGGCTTTCTGCAGGCCACGCCAGAGCGATTATTAACGCGCCAAAGCCGGATGATCTGGCTCGTCAGATTGTAACGGGCGGTTTATCTGTGCGTCAGGCAGAAAAACTTGCGGCGGGTGCTCAGCCTTCAAAACAAAACAAAAAATCAGGTCAGGCCGGGATCTCTTCTGTTCCTAAGGATGTTGATACGCTGGCGCTTGAGCGTGAAATGTCTGTTGCCTTGGGCATGAAAGTCAATATTTCAATGAAAACCGGATCAGAAGGTACGCTTGAAATTGAATTTAAATCGCTTGATCAGCTTGATGATGTTTTGCACCGTTTATCGTTTAATCCGGGTCGCCTGAGAGATAACTAAGAAGCTTTCATTAACCTTAAAAGCCCCTGCCCTGATTGTAAAACATCATCAAGCGTGGATATTTTGACCGAAGCTTCAATTTGCAGCAAATAATTCAGGCGCACTTCAAGCGCCTTGATCGAAAAACTATTTAACTGCCACTGAAAAGCTTTTTCTCGTTTGAAAAATACGGGCGGATGAAGACCTTTCATCGCCATATCTTCAGATTTTCCGGCGGCGATTTGTGCTTTGACGATATGCAGCCGTCGCACATGTTGCTGCAAAGATCTTAGGATATAAATAACCGGAGTCCCGTCCGCAATAACCCGCCTGAAAGAGGTTAGAAAAGCAGCATGCTGGTCCATCATGAAGGCATCTGAAAGCTCATCGAGTGTTGATAAACCCCCTGTGCCAATACAGGCTTCTACATCTATAAGGGAAATTTTTTTCACATCCCCCATATACGTCATCAGTTTATCAATTTCGCCCCTTATTTGCAGGCGATCTCCGGTAATAGCTTGCGAAAACAAAACGCAAGCCTCATGATCAATCGCATAACCATCGGCACGTAAAGACTGCTGCACAAGGTTTGAGACATCTTCTGAGCTATCAAGATAGCAAGGCAAGGCCGCAGCATTTTCTGCTTTTTCAGCAAGCGCCCGTAAAGATGATTTCGGCCCGAGTTCACCTGCGATCAATATAATCAAGGCATGATCGTTTGGTTTTAAAAGATAGGATTTTAAAGCAGGGGTGATTTTATCGGTGGCATCATCAATTTTGATTAGTCTTTTCCCCCCCATGAGGGATTGGGCAAAGGTCTCATCTTCCAGGCGGGCCGGATCGGCAGCCAGAATATCGCTTGTTAGCACAGAAACATTAAAGGGATCTGTTAAGTCACCAACAATTTGTTTTCCGATTGTTGTGAATCTTTCACTTACAAGGCCTGTATCCGGACCGTAAATGACAACCATGCGAATATGAGCTGGAATGGCTTTGACAAAAGATTCAATTTGCCTGAATTGCAGTTTCATTATTGTGTGTTTTCTGCTGCTGAAGTGCGCAGATAAAGGCTTGTTATAGTTTCAATTTGACGCGCCAGGTCATTTAAGGCGTTATTACGTACATCAGTGCGGGATACCCGTGTTGTATATTCAGAAGAAAGAACGTTGTAGCTTGTGATCGAACGAAGGGGTCTTTTTAAAATGACTTCGTTTGTATCAAGTCTTGTTAAGGTCAGGTGCGATACAAGCCTTAATTGCTGGCGGGTTGTATCGGATTGTTCGGTTTCATCAAGGTCGATTCGGCTTTCTACGATTGGCGCTATCGTTAAAGCGAAGGCCGGGTTTTGCGGCCTGCTTGTTCGGTAGAAGCGATCAATTAAAAGGTTGCGCAAATACTGACCTTCCTGATCTGGGATTGTGTTGATAGCAACATTTTCAAGTAAAGAATTAATAGCATCCGGATTTTTATGATCCCCATAAAGAGGCGTAAAGCCGCAAGCGGTAAGGAACATTAGGGTTAGAAAATAAAAGATACGCATTATCCGGCCACCACATTAACAATACGGTTTGGTACAACGATGATTTTTCGGATTTGTTTGCCTTCAAGGGCGCGTTTTACACAATCATCGTTTAAAGCAGTTTGTTCTGCAATTTTAGCATCAGCGTCAAAAGGCAGCGTTATTTGTGCGCGTGTTTTTCCGTTGATCTGAACGGCCATTGTAATGCTTGTCACTTTTAAAAGTGAAGGGTCGGCTACAGGCCAAAGGCTATGTGCTAGAATAGTTTTATGGCCAAGAACAGACCATAATTCTTCAGTGATATGCGGGATCATGGGGTTAAAACAGCGAACCAATATTTCCAGTGCTTCACGAAGCGCCCAATTTTCACCTTCGCCATCGGCTTTTATCTCGCTTATAGCATTTGAGAGTTCACGCAAACGTGCAACAGCCTTATTCATGTGAAAAGCTTCGATATCTTTGGCAACATTGTGCGCAGCCTGATGGGCCTGCTGGCGTAATTTATGGGCCGCGTCTGAAAACTGGGTTGGCAGGGGTGTTTGCGGTGGTGGCAAGGCTACTTGCGGGTCGCTCACCATGCGGTGCAAACGGTTAATATAACGCCAGGCCCCTTCAAGACCCGCTTCGGTCCATTCAAGGTCCCGATCTGGTGGGCTATCAGATAAAATAAACAGGCGGGCTGCATCAGCCCCGAAAGTATCAAGTATATCTTGCGGGTCGATGACGTTCTTTTTGGACTTGGACATTTTTTCAACGCGGCCAAGCGTTACGGGTGCATTTGTAGCACTTAAAACAAAAGCGCCTTTATCATCGCGCTTGATATCAGCAGGGTAAACCCACTTTCCGTCAGTATCTTTGTAGGTCATATGATTGACCATGCCTTGCGTGTAAAGGCCTGAAAAAGGCTCTGTTATATCAAGGTAACCGCATTCTTTAAGAGCGCGGGTAAAAAAGCGCGAATATAAAAGATGCAAAACAGCATGCTCTACGCCGCCAATATACTGGTCAACAGGAAGCCAGTACGCTGCTTTGGTTTTATCAAAGCCTTTTCTGTCGTTTTTTGCGTCACAATAACGGGCAAAATACCAGCTGCTCTCAAAAAACGTGTCAAAGGTGTCGGTTTCCCTTGCTGCAGGTTTGCTGCAAGAAGGGCAAGCGCAATTTTTCCAGCTGGGGTGGCGCGCAAGCGGATTTCCGGGCGTATCAAAGGTCACATCATCTGGCAAAGTGACGGGAAGCTGATCTTCTGGAACAGGCACAACACCACAAGACGGACAATGTATAACAGGAATAGGGCAACCCCAGTAACGTTGGCGGGAAACCCCCCAGTCGCGCAGTCGGTAATTTGTGGTCCCAGACCCCCGCCCCATGGCTTCAATTTTTGCAATGGCTGTAGCTTTTGCATCATCAATGCTTAGGCCATTAAGAAAATCGGAATTTACGATTTCCCCGGGTCCTGTATAGGCTTCATCTTGAATGGTGAATGCGGATATATCGGTATTTTCAGGCACCACCACCGGGCGCACAGGCAGATTATATTTTCGGGCAAAATCAAGGTCGCGCTGATCATGGGCGGGGCAGCCGAAAATAGCGCCGGTGCCGTAATCCATTAAAATAAAATTGGCAACATACACAGGCAACAAAAGCCCTTCTACAAAGGGGTGTTTGACACAAAAGCCTGTGTCAAAACCAATTTTTTCAGCCTGTTCGATCGCGGCTTCAGAAGTGCCTGTGGATTGGCATTGTTGAATAAAGTCAGAAAAGCCCGGGCGGTTAGTGCAAAACTTTTTTGTAAGCGGGTGATCGGGGGCAATGGCAACAAAAGAGGCCCCGAATAAGGTGTCTGGTCGCGTTGTAAAAACATCGATTTGATCGGCGGTTTCTGCCACATCAAAAGTTAACTGTAACCCGCGTGATTTACCGATCCAGTTTTCCTGCATAGAACGTACTTTGTCGGGCCAGCGGTCCAGCGTTGCTAGCCCTTGAAGTAAGTCTTCAGCATAATGGGTGATATTTAAAAACCATTGATTAAGAGTGCGGCGTTCCACGGGTGCGCCTGACCGCCAGCCTTTGCCGTCAACAACCTGTTCATTGGCCAGCACTGTGTTTTCAACCGGGTCCCAATTCACAACAGATTCCTTGCGGTAGGCCAGACCCGCCTTTAAGAAATCAAGAAACATTTTCTGTTCGTGCTTATAATAGTCCGGTGAACAGGTGGTCACTTCCCGCGCCCAGTCTATCGAAAGGCCCATAGATTTAAGCTGCTCGCGCATGGCCGAAATATTTTCCAAGGTCCATTTTGCAGGGTGCTGACCACGTTCGATTGCTGCGTTTTCAGCCGGCAGGCCAAAAGCATCCCAGCCCATCGGGTGCAAAACATTATATCCTTGGCTTTTACGGAAACGGGCGACAACATCCCCTAACGAATAGTTGCGCACATGCCCCATATGAATGCGCCCCGATGGGTAGGGGAACATTTCTAAGACATAGAATTTCTTTTTGCTTTCGTCTTCATCTGCACCAAAGCAATTCTGGTCATTCCATATTTTGCGCCATTTTTCTTCGCTGGCGCGGATATTATAGCGTTCAGATGTCATCAATCACTCATCAAGAATGCCGGAGACGCGCATTTGCCGCGCGCGGGTTAAAATCGCATCTTCAAGCTGGCGTTCAACATCAGGCTTTGATATTGTGTCTTTCCAGCTTCCGCCGGATTTAGCCTGCCGGAACATTTTAACCCTGATACCGTCAGATTTAAGCTGCTTGTTCAAAATAAAAATATTCAGCTTAAAGCGTTCATTTGGGGTTTCAGGGGGGTTATACCATTCCGTTATAATTGTGCCGCCAAAAGGATCAGCCGAGGCAAGCGGCATAAATGAAACCGTATCAAGCGCGGCGCGCCACAGATAAGAATTAACACCAATACTGGACCCATCTGAAGATGATTTGCTTTTACCCAGTAACCCGCCGTCGCCAAACACACTTTCAGGCTTGTCGTAAATATTGTTAGTGCCTGTATCGCGGTCTGCACCTGTTGGGTATTTTGCTTCTCCTTCAGGCAGGGCCGAGCAGGCGGCAAAGGTCAAAACACATAATGACACTATCAAAAAACGGAACATAAAAAATCCTTTGTTCATGTGGGCAATTACTAACACTTCGCTGTGGGCAGCTCAAGCATACATCTGTAATGCAACTTGACGGGACTTAAATAATTTTGCATTTTCTAGTTAAGAACGATTCGCAATAACATAATCCTGAGGGGGATATTTAGAAATGAAAAGATATTTATGCGCCATTGCGGCGCTCGCAACGTTTGCTCCGTCTGTTAGTTTTGCGCAAGAACAGACCGCTAATAATATTAAACTGAGCATTGGCGGTTATTTTGCTGGCTATGCAACTTATGTTGATCAAGATGATGGCCCGGGCGGAGAAGAAGCGCGGGATTTTGATATTGTGCGTGATACAGAACCAAATTTTTCAGGCGAAGTGACGCTTGATAATGGCTTAACTGTTGGCGGTTATGTTGGTGTTGATGGTGATCAAGGGGGTGGTTTTGATATTGCCGATAGCTTTGCTTATTTTTCAGGCGATTGGGGTAAGGTCGATTTTGGTTATGTAGACGGTGTCACTTACATTCTGCAGGTCTCTATCCCCTCATCTGATCCGAATGTTGACGGTAAGGATGTGTATGTCAGCGCGTTTAATTATGATGTGACAGGTATTGCCGAACTTCAGACCATCCGTGATGACGGGATTGATTACGATCAAGACATGACTGCGGGTGATAAAATCTCGTACATCACACCGAAATTTGGTAATTTTCAGGCAGGTATCTCTTATTCACCTGAAGTTACCGATGATACTAGCCGCGATTTTGGCAATGCCCTTGATGATGAAGCAGGTGGTTTTGGCGATGCATGGGAAGTCGCAGCGCTTTACTGCATGGAACTTGAAAGCGTAACCGCGTACTTCGGTGCAGGCTATACCTATCATGATCTGGAACAGTCCAATGCCAGCTTTGGTGATGACCGTCAGGCTTGGAATGTGGGGGCTGATTTTGATATTGGCGCTTTTGGTATAGGCGCGGTTTATACACAAGATGACCACGGTGACCGCGATGATCAGGATTCAGACGCCAGGCAGATTGGTGTAGGCGTGGATTACACAATCGGGTCTTATGTATTAGGCGCATCTTATTTCGATCAAAACAATGAATTCGGCGCTAACGAAATTGATACAAGCCGCTATGCCGGTGGTGTGACCTATATGCAGGCCCGGGCATCAGTTTCCGTAGCACTGTTGTCTATATAGATCATAGTGTGGACGCTGCCCTTGGGGATGATTTTGACGGAACTTCGGTGTTGGTGGGTACAAACATAACCTTTTAATACCATATTCCGGAAAATACAAAAAAATACATAAGGCGCTATATTTTCATATAGCGCCTTAATGTTTCAAATCGTTACCAAAAGCGTGATAAGTTTGCCACAACAATGCCAAAAATGTGACAAGTTTGCCTATAGACCCTTGCGAAAAGGCCATTCAAGGGTAAAGTTCTAGTTGTTCAGGCAAAAAGTCTGGACCTTGCGGTGCAAGCCGTATGAAAAATTAGACCCAACTCACCAATCCTTGGAGATTATAAAATGAAAAAGATCCTTCTCGCTGGTGCTGCTGTTGTCGCTCTCGCCTCTTCACCTGCTTTTGCACAAGAAGAACAAGGCGTAAAGCTTGACCTCGGTGGTCACTTCAAAGGCTATGTCGGCTACGTTGATCAAGACGAAGTGACAGGCGCAACAGACGTTCGTGATTTTGACATTCTGCGTAACACAGAAGTTCACTTCACAGGCGAAACAACACTCGATAACGGCCTGACAGTTGGCGCGCACATTGAAGCGACTGCCGATCAGGGCGATTCATTCGATATCGAAGAATCATACGCTTACTTCTCAGGTTCCTGGGGTCGCGTAAACTTCGGTGCGGAAGATGGCGCAGCTTACCTGATGCAGGTTGCAGCTCCTTCAGCTGACCCGAACTATGATGGTCTTCGTCAGTACATCAGCCCAGTAAACTATGACTTGTTAGAAGCAACTCAAGGCGTAACATACGGTTTTGGAGGCTCAAACGGTCTTGATTACGATCAAGATTTCTCAGGCTATTCAGACAAAATCACTTACTTGTCACCAGTATTTTCTGGTTTCCAGTTTGGTGTTTCTTACACACCTGAAACAGACACAGAATCACGCGATTTTGGTAACTCAATCGATGATCAAACAGGCGATCAGTCAGATGTATTTGACTTAGCTGTTCGTTATGAAGGTCAGTTCGATGGCTGGGGAACAGCACTCGGCGCTGGTTACACAATTGCGAACGAAGAAGATGATACAGCATCATCCGACGACCGCGAACAGTGGAACGTTGGCGCTGACTTTGACATTGGTGCATTCGGCGTAGGCGCTGCATACACAGATGACAACGGTGGTTTAGACGATGATGGCGATATCGAAAATATCGTTGTTGGTGCTGACTACACAACAGGCCCATTCGTTATTGGTGCATCTTACCTGTACCAACAAGACGAAGGTGGCGCAGCCAACTCGGAACTGGAAACAGATCGTTACACCGGTGGCGTTACATACAACTACGGCCCAGGCATGACCTTCCGTGGTACAGTAAGCTACCTCGACTATTCATCTGACATTGCAACACAAGATTCAGATGCAACAGTTGTTCTGCTTGGTACACAAATCAACTTCTAATTTTAGTTAGAAGATATGAATTGAAAGGGGCCTTTTGGCCCCTTTCTTTTTGCTTAAATTCTGCTTCAATAAGGGCAGGAGATTTTGAATGAGAATCATTCTTACAATTATGTTTTTTATTTTTTCTGTGTCGGCAGCCTTTGCGCAGGAAACAGATGTTTTTAAGCTTGAAACTGGCGGCCATTTTAAAGGCTATACAGGGTTTATCAATCAGACCGATATATTTGCAAACCAAACGCGCGCTGTTGATATTTTGCGCGATACAGAAGTACATTTTACGGGTGAGGCCGAATTGAATGATAAGCTAACCGTGGGCATTCATTTTGAAAATGACGTATCTTTGGGGGATAGTTTTAATGTGGATGAGTCTTATCTTTATTTTTCAAGCCCGTGGGGCAAAGTAAATTTAGGCACCGAAGATAATGCAGCTTACCTGCTGCAAGTGGCAGTTCCCAGTGCGGATAAAAACTACGATGGTTTGCGCCAAGATTTATCGCCTACAAATTTTGCGATTTCGGTTTCAAGTGCAGGTGATAATTATGGCTTTGAAACCGATCGCCTAGACTATGATCAGGATATTTCCTCAGACAGCGATAAAATAAGCTATTTTACACCTGTTTTTTCTGGCCTTCAGCTGGGCTTGTCTTATACGCCAGAACGCAACACAACGCGTTCATTCGGGAATGCAGTTGCTGACGAAACGGGTGATTTCTCCGATTATATCGATACGGCGATACGCTATGAGACGAAGTTTAATAAGGGTCGGGCAATATTAGGGGCTGGTTTCAGTCATGCGTCTTTGGAAGAAAAAACAGGCCTGCTTGATGACCGCAAAGCTTGGAATATTGCAGCAGATTTTGATATCTCTCAATTTGGTTTTGGTGCGGCCTATACCAAGGATACAGGGGCTAATAAGTCAGGCACGGAAATTACAAACCTTGTTCTGGGGGCTGATTACAAAGCGGGTCATTATGTGTGGGGTGCATCTTATTTTCACCAAAAAGATGAGGGCGCTTTAACCACAACTGATCTTGAAACAATGCGTTATACGGGGGGGCTTGTTTATAATATTGTACCCAGCGTCAGTTTTCGGGGATCTTTAAGCTATATTGATCATAACTCGGACCTTGCGCAGCAAGATTCAAGCTCAACAATTTTTCTGCTTGGTACACAAATTATTTTTTAAAGCCAAAGCCACGCGATAAGGGCGCTTACCATGTCTGTTGAAGAAAATCTGGCGGTAATACAAGCCGAAATCAAAGCATCGGCCAAGGTATCGAGTCGTAAAATTGATCTTATTGCGGTTAGCAAACAACAGCCTGATGCGCGCATTCAAGCGGCGCTTGCTTGTGGTGTTCGGCAGTTTGGCGAAAACCGCGTGCATGAAGCGTCAAGCAGATGGTCCCCTCTTCGGCCCAAAATCCCCGATCTTGAACTGCACTTGATCGGACCGCTTCAAACAAATAAGGCAGCTGATGCTGTGGCTTTGTTTGATGTTATTCAGACCCTTGATCGGGAAAAGCTTGCCGATGTTCTGGCGTTTGAAATGCAAGCACAGAAACGTTTTTTGCCATGCTTTATTCAAGTCAATACAGGCGCAGAAGATCAAAAGTCAGGGGTGGCTCCTGATCAGGTATCCTCTTTGCTTTCATACGCAACCAAGCTTGGAATTCAAGTTGTGGGATTGATGTGTATTCCACCTGTTTTAGAGCCCGCCGGCGTGCATTTTGCGTTTTTAAAAACACTCTCAGATCGAATGGGCTTATCAAAATTAAGCATGGGAATGAGCAATGATTACAAAACAGCCATTATGGCAGGCTCTACCCATATCCGGGTCGGCTCAGCCCTCTTCGGAGGAAGATAATACATATTCTGGGACATGATAATATAGTGTCCCAGAATATGTATTTAAGTTATTCGTTATAGCGTCGAAAATAATGCGCATAAGAGGGGGTGTGCTTGCCGGATAAATCAGCATGCGCAAGAGTTGTACCTTCTAGCGTTTTAAGTTCATCATCAATGACAAGGGCGATGTTATCGGAGGCAGAATTTTTCTGTTTTTGTGCCATTGCTAAAGCCTGATTGTCTTTAACTTCCATATCATCTGAAATGGTTCTCGACATTGCGCTTGCAGCGGCCCCTACTGGCCCCCCGTATAAGGCGCCACCCATGACCTCAGAAGCCGACGAAATTTCATCGCCGGTCGCTTTGCGGTAAATGGAACTTACAAAAGGCAAATGCTGCAGCGGGTTTACCATGTCAATGAAATCAGAAAACTTGAATACCCCATCTTTGTAAACAGGCACAGACCCAGCCGTGCGGTCATTATGAATGCGCCGCATTTCATATAAGGCAGGGTCATTAACAGAAGATGATGGTATATCTGTGCGCATCACTTTAAGGCACTGCAAGTCAGATGCCAGAGCAAGATTCACAAAAAGGAATTGAATAGAAAAGTTCAATTGTGTTTATTATCAATGGCTTATATTATTGTGCCATGAGCCGTTCCAAAATCCCGAGGTCTGTTTTTATCCAGTTCAGCGATCCAACGTTGCAGCGTGTGGCACTTGAAGCATTTTTAGCAGCGGGATGGGAAAGCGAAAGTCAGGAAAAAGCCAATATCAGCATCACGAATGATGATCTGTTAAAACTTGATAAACCTTTCAGGATTGGCCAGCTTCTCGATTTTTCTGACCAACGTTACAGATTTTCTATGAAAAGCCCCGAAATCTTTACAGTTGGAGTTGTTACACTTTTGATATCACAATCAATTTATAGTGATGATAAGCGTGAAAATATCAGGCTGACAGATAAAGAACGTGAAGTTTTACAGGCTTTATTGTGTGCGCCTAATTATCAGCTTCAGCGTGATGATTTGCTGCGTGATGTATGGGGATATGTTCAGGGTATTGAAACCCACACACTTGAGACAACTATTTACAGGCTAAGGCAGAAAATAGAAGAAGATGTGGATCATCCGCAAAAGCTTCTAACAGTACAAGATGGGTATAAATTTAATCCGCATTAGCCTTATAAAGGGGTTGCTTTTGCAACGGCGTTTTCAAGTGATGCCAGAAACGTTGGGGCGCGTTCTAAGGAAAGGGTTTGAATATCGCGCTCAATAAGCTGCTTAAGATTATCGATTAATCGGTAGATCGTCCGAATATCTTCAGATCCAAGCAAGGCTTCGGCAGCAGTGGGGTCCGATGATGTTTGTGTACCGCTGATGTTAGGATCATGCACAGCGCGTGCAGTCGTTTGATAGGCCCGGTTTGCGCGTGCTGCATTTGGGTTTGCTACAAAAGATTGTGCTTGGGGTGGTGGCGTATCTTGCTGCTTATAAGCGGGGGTCGCAGGGGCAGATTTATCAGGCAGGGTTGCGATAAACCCTTTTAGGAATGATAAAACCGCATCGGTTGATAAGCTTGTGCCGTCCTCGATGCTTTCTAAAAGATCAGGCTTTTCGTTCTGCTTTTTCTTTTTGCGCTGCAGATAATCTTCATCATGGCGTTCGATATCCATGCGGGCATCAGAAGCTTCAGCTTTACGCCCTGTTTGGGTCGGAATATTATCGATGCGTAAAGACATCCTGTCTTCTCCTGCAAAGTCTCTATAATAATATTACCATTACCTGACAAAGCATGCGAATCACAAGGGTTTAATAATGTCGCGCAATAAAGATATGACACCTCAGGATCGTGAATTATGGCTTTGGGTGACGCGTGATGTGGCCCCTTTAACACATAAAAACCAACCCGATCGACCTTTATTCCTTAAATCCTTGCAGCCATTAAAAGAGCCAAAATCAACACAACCCATTGAAATAAAAAATAAAAAACATAATGTACAGGCAAAAATCGATAAGCGTACAACTCGCAATCTCGTAAAAGGTGATCTTAAGATTGGCGCTAAACTGGATTTACATGGTTTAACCCAGGCTCAGGCGCATAAAGCGCTTCAAGTTTTTATACAAGCATCAGTAAAAAAGGGGATCAGAGTTGCGCTTTTGATAACCGGTAAGGGAGTATCTGGCGAAGGCGTTTTAAAAAAACAGGTGCCGTTATGGCTTGAAAACCCAGATCTTTCACGGTTTATATTAAACTATGCTGAAGCTCGACCGCAGCATGGGGGTAGTGGGGCGCTCTATATTTTGTTAAAAAAATTGACATAATGTAATTTTCATTATAAAGAATGTGCGAAAAGGGTAAATGTTTCAGTAGATCACTAGATAGGCTTTGATGTTTCGTGCGCGTTTTATCATAGAGGGTGAGAAGCCGGCTGCTGTTCGTGCAGATTTGTATAAACCCGAACAGCACGGTACGCATCTTGTGTGCGCTGATCCTGATTGTTCCGCGCGCATGCGTTTTCAAAAAGAAGTGAGAACACAAGGGGCAATAGACCGCACGGCCCATTTTGTATCGCTTGATGTGAAAGAGCATCGAAAAGACTGCAAGGCTTGGGAAATAAGCAGTTCGCAATCTGTGTCTGAAACCTTAGATGATGCTTTTAGAAAGGATCACTATATTCTTTTGCATTTAAATATGAAGCTTGGCATTCCACGGCTCTCTGATTTCGAAAAAGCGGTAAAAAGGCAAAGGGAAACAACGCAGCTACGCTTTTTTAGAGCGTCATTTGAGGGTCGCTATAAAACCCTTTCGGTTAAAACAGTCGTTGAATTGATCGATATTTTACAACTGATCGCTCAAAAGAAACCAACAGAATATAAAGGTCATATCGTTGTAAGCCATGGCGGCATGGTTATTAATGGCAATAGTCTTTCATTGGGTACACAAGCGCGTGAAAGCGAACATTTATATCTCATGGCAACCCGGCGCGCTGTTGTTTATGATGATAAAAAGAATGAACGTTTATATGGCTTTCCGCGGTTGGTTAAACTTGTGCCAACCAGTCATTCAAGGGCATCTGGAACAAAAGCGCCTATAAGATCACGCTATCAAAAAATGCATCGGCATGAGTATGAGCAAGTGTTTGCTGATATAATCAAGCCGGTTAGCCCTTTAGCGTGCGGGTTTCAAGATGCGGTCTTTTTGCACACTGTCTTTTTTTCAGGCACGCAAAGTCAGGAATGTGCTGATTTGGCCAGAAAAATTAAAAGTGCTTATGTACTGGCCGTACCTTATCTATCTTATGCAGATCATCAAAAAATTGCTGATGTGAATGCTTATGATTATAAAAGCGATGATCGTACAAAATATGTAGGCGTCAGTTGGCGGGTTGTGTCACCTGAACAATTTTATGTGCTTGATTCAAGCCCGGTTGAGGCACCCAAGCTTCAGAAACCAGGCAAAAAAAATATATCTACCTTGAGTTCTGCCCCTCGCAAACCAAGGCGTCGCAAACCTGATCTTAGACAACCTATGATGCTATAACGCGCCTTGTTTTAAACAATTAAGCACCTTAGTATAAGACCTTAAAAAGGACAGATTTTTCAATTATGACACAATTCATGCCGCAAGAAATGCTTGGAACACCGCTTGGGGTATGGGTTGGTTTTTTTGGCCTGATCGCTTTGCTGATGGCTTTAGATTTGGGTCTTTTGCATCGTAAGAACAGAATAATCGGCGGTCGTGAAAGCCTGATACAATATGCGGGCTATATGTCTGTTGGGTTGTTGTTCGGGCTTTTTGTTTACTATCTTAAAGGGCCTGAAAGCGCGCTTGATTATTATACCGCGCTTGTTGTCGAACAATCGCTTTCGCTAGATAATATTTTTGTTATTTCCGTTATCTTTTCTTTCTTTGCAATTCCGCGCGCGTATCAGCACCGTGTATTATTCTGGGGTATTATTGGGGTTATTTTACTGCGCGGCCTTTTGATTGGTTTTGGGACAGTCATTATTGCCAAGTTCTCCTGGATCCTTTTTATATTTGCAGCTTTGTTAATGTATACAGGGGTAAAGTTGTTCTTTCATGATGCTGGTGATCTTGATTTAGGAAAAAGTAAAATTATTTTGTTCCTAAAGAAATATCTAAATGTAACGCCTGACCTTAAAGGCGATAAGTTTTTTGTGAGAGAACAAGCGGAAGGCGGCCAAATAAAAACTTTTGCTACACCACTTTTCTTGGCGCTTATTACAGTTGAACTGGCCGACGTTTTATTTGCTTTTGATTCTGTGCCAGCTGTTTTTGCAATTACGACGGATACTTTTGTGGTCTTTACCAGTAATCTTTTTGCGATACTTGGTTTGCGTACGTTGTATTTTGCTTTGTCAGCAATTTTGCATCGCTTTGTTTATCTTAAATATGCTTTATCAGCGGTGCTTATTTTTATCGGTGGCAAAGTATTTTATGCGCATCTATTTGGTAAGGTCCCGCCTTTATTTTCGTTGACGATGACGATTACTATTTTGGTTTCAGGCGTTTTATATTCGCTTTATCGCACGGCAAAGGAATCGGACAGCACGACGTCATGAGTATCGCAGTGCAGCGTGACTTTTTATAGCCAAGTTACCATTTCTTTAGGGAATCGCGAGATAATAAAAGAATAGGGGATATTCTTGATGACAGACAGTGGTGCAAAACGCACAATCATTGCTATGCCAAGCGTTGAGCGTATAAAAGGTTCGCTTTTAACGGGTGATCTATATGATTTATGTGATGCGACAATTGCGGCAATTGAAGCAGGTGGCGGGTTTGGCTGGGTAAAAACACCGACGCGAGAAAGCCTGGAAAGATACTGGCAGGGCGTGACCGCGATGAATGCCCGCATTTTAATTGTTGCAAGGCTTGATGGCGTGATTGCCGGTTCTGTGCAAATGATTAAGCCCCCCTTGAATAACGAGGCACAAAGCTTTGCTGTTCACTTAACGGGTGTTTTTATCGCGCCTTGGGCGCGTGGGCATAAGCTTGCAAGAATGCTGATGCAAAAAGCGGAAGAAACTGCGCTTGAAGAAGGCTTTGGCGTGATCAATCTTGATGTGCGGGACACACAGGAAGCTGCGATAAAGCTATATGAAGATCTTGGCTATACCCAGTTTGGCGCTCATCCGATTTATGCACGCATAGCTGATAGGATCGTTTCAGGACGATACTATTATAAAGCCATCGATTCAAAGCGAGTATCTTAGGGCCGGGTTTCAGCGCTCCAGATCTTCCAGATCGATATAAACCGACATCCAACCTTCTACAGCTTTCAGCCTTGAAGGGGGCAGCATGGGGCTGTGAACAGCCGGCAACGGCTTTGCCATAGCGATATATTGGCGTTTGAGAATTTTAAGTTTCGCTCTAATTTTCTCAATAGCCCGATCTGGTGAAGGGGCGTAGGTCTCAACTTCAGGAAAAAGTTCGATTGAAGCACTATAAAGATCGTCTGACAGGCTTTGATTGGCCTGTCTTGAAAGTGGAATGCACTCCACCCAATAGCCTTGGCGCATATGTCGTCTCCCCGTGGTCGTTTTTTATATATTTTTATGAGCGACTACTTATATACCACAAAATGTTACAAAAAGCCAAAATTCATTAAATTATGAAAATCAGTTGATATTTTATGATTTAGTTTTAGATTAAGGCCATGATTAAAATCTATCCTCATAGCCAATTAGGGCACTTCCATAACGACTGGCTTGATTCTCGCCATCATTTTAGTTTTGGGGAGTATTTTGCACCCGACCGTATGGAATTTGGCACATTGCGCGTCATTAATGACGACACGATTAAGGCGGGCACAGGTTTCAGTTTGCATCCTCATAAGGATATGGAGATCATCACCTTTGTACGCAAAGGGACGATTATACATCGTGATTCTCTGGGCAATGAAGGTCGAACAAATGCAGGCGATGTGCAGGTTATGTCTGCGGGAACGGGCATCTCTCATGCTGAGTACGCAGATCCTGATTGTGAGACACAGATTTTTCAAATATGGATCAGACCTAATAAA
Source organism: uncultured Pseudobdellovibrionaceae bacterium (assembly GCA_964648505.1). Classification (GTDB taxonomy): domain Bacteria; phylum Pseudomonadota; class Alphaproteobacteria; order Micavibrionales; family Micavibrionaceae; genus CAZYMI01. The sequence continues at coordinate 67,854 of CAZYMI010000002.1, read as the reverse complement.
ACGGGTGTTACTCCGCGCTGGGAAACAGCTGAATTCAGGGGTAAAAAAGCAGCAGGTCATTTACCTGTTCTTGTATCAGGATTTGAAAAAGATATTGAAGCAGGGGCTTTATTTATCAACCAGAACGCGCGCATTTCTGGAGGCGTTCTTGCGCAAGACACTGTTTTTAAAAAGCCTTCAGCGCAATATGTTTACCTGCTTGTGAGCACAGGGGAAATAGCGATAGACCAACATATACTCAGTGCCGGTGATGGTGCAGAAGTAACGGGGCAAGACTATATTTCCATTCAAGCACGTCTTGAAAGCGAAGTTTTAATTATTGAAGTTTAGCTTTTTTTTAAAGGATAATCAGGCGCGCATTTAATAAAAAGATTGATCATTTTGAGTTTTTAAGCTATGTGATATGCCTATGATATTGAGAAAACAAAAATCTGACTACCAATTTCAGGTATCACGCTGGTGGGCTTAAGCCCTGTATTTTTTGTGCTTTTTAAGCCGTGTCGCCGCAATATCAACCCCATTTTTATTTTTTGATTCTTCATGAATATTACAACACCAGCAGGGCTTCATGTTGAAGCTAAAACAACGCCAGTTGACTATGATCAGGGTCTTGATTTTTTAATATCAAGGCTTGATGCCAAAAAAGGTGCAATCTTATCATCGGGTACGGAATACCCGGGCCGTTATTCGCGTTGGGATATTGGTTTTACAGATCCTGCGCTTGAAATTATTGCAACACATGATCTTGTGACGCTGCATGATATGCGAGGTGGCGGGAGCGGCCTTCTTCATTACGCGCACAAGCTTTTAGGCGGCCATTCGCATATTGAAAGCGCCGTTATCAAAGGAGACACACTTGAGATAAAAATTTCAAAAGGCGACGTTATTTTTACGGAAGAAACACGGGGTCAGCAACCGTCTTGCATGTCAGTTATCCGTGCGTTTCTGGATGATTTAAAAGAATGTCAGGACCGTTTTTTGGGCCTTTATGGCGCTTTTGGTTATGATCTTTTATTTGCGTTTGACCCTGTTCCGCTTCATCACAAACGGGAAAATAGCGACAAGCTATTTCATCTGTTTTTGCCCGATCGGCTATATACCATTGATCGTCGCAAAGAGCTGGCGTTTTGTCATGAGTATAAATTTTCATTCGCAGAGTATGTTTCAAAGCCCCTGCCTTTATATCAACAATCTGTTCTTGACCCCATTTTTGAAAAAAAAGATACAGAAATTACATGCAGTTGCGATGACCAGACGTATAAAAATATGGTCAAGGCTGCGCAAGATGAGATGGCGTGCGGCAATATTTTTGAAGTTGTTTTATCGCGCACTTTTAAGAGATCTTATGCAGGCGGCGTTGCAGCTTTATACAAAAGATTGATTGCGCACAACCCGTCACCTTACCAGTTTATGATACAAATGGGAGACGAGCAGCTGGTTGGAACATCGCCTGAAATGTTTGTGCGTATTGAAAATAGGCGGGTTGAATCGTGCCCTATTTCAGGGACGATCAGGCGCACAGGCGATCCGATGAAAGATGCTGATGCATTAAAGGAGTTATTAAACTCTGAAAAAGACGAAGTTGAACTGACGATGTGCACAGATGTTGACCGCAATGATAAAGCGCGCATCTGCAAGCCCGGTAGTATTCGAATATTAGCGCGCCGCGCTATTGAGACATATGCATCACTTTATCATACGGTTGACCATGTTGAGGGCATATTGCGTGATGATGTGTCCCCCCTTGATGCTTTTTTATCCCATATGTGGGCCGTTACTTTGACAGGCGCACCAAAAAAGATTGCCGCGCAGTTCATCGAACATAGGGAAGATTCTAAGCGTGGCTGGTATGGGGGCGCGATTGGTGCTTTCTTGTTCTGTGGGACTGTAAATACAGGCATTACAATCAGAACCGTGCACATAAAGAATAAGGTCGCATCTTATCGGGCAGGGGCAACACTTGTTTATGATTCAAACCCTCAAGATGAGGCGGAGGAAACACGCACTAAAGCGCAGAATTTTTTCTCAATTTTTAACGCAGAGAAACCTGAGCACAATAATCATACCAGAGCCAACACAGGCCAAGAAAAAAAAGTTATTCTTATCGATAACGAGGATAGTTTTGTGCACATGCTCGCAGACTATATTCGCCAAACAGGCGCGCAGGCTAAAACGTACCGGCACACAGTACCCCTTGAAGTGATGATCGCTGAAAAGCCTGATCTGGTTGTTCACTCACCCGGACCTGCAAGACCAGTTGACTTTAATGTGCCCGATAAAATCAGGACGCTTGCTGCGCTTTCAATTCCACAATTTGGTGTTTGTTTGGGGCTGCAAGGCATGGTGGAGGCGTTTGGCGGATCCCTTAAAACTTTAAATATACCCCGCCAAGGAAAGCCATGGATTTTAACCCACTCAGGCCAATCTTTTATGACAGGCATTTCACCTTTCTGCCGTGTTGCGGCATATCATGCACTTTATGCGAATGAAAACGATTTCCCTGATGCGTTTGATATTATTGCACGCAACGAAAATGGAACAATTATGGCCATCGCTCATAAGTCACAAAAATTATATGCCGTTCAGTTTCACCCTGAATCATTGATGTCGTTAAGGGATAATACAGGCTTAAAAATTATCGAGAATATTATGGCGATGATATGAACGGTCAATTACAGAAGCTTATTGCGGGTGATCTGGATGCGCATAGTGCGCGTGAAGCACTGCAAGATTTATCACAAAAACCAAATGCGGATCTTTTGGTTGAATGCGTGCAGACACTAAAAAAACATCAAAGGCCTTTTCATTTAAAAATCCCGAATGGAGCGATGGATGTATGTGGAACCGGTGGTGATAAGCGTGCACTAGGTCAATCCAGTTTTAATATTTCTACAGCTGTCGCTTTTGTTTTGGCGGCATGTGATATCCCTATTATCAAGCATTCTAATCGCGCGGCATCCAGCGTTTCAGGTAGTTTGGATGTTTTAGGCGCGCTTGGCGTGCGGGTTGATCTGGATGAAGAGGTCGCACAGAAAAGAATAGACAATTTGGGTCTACTTTTTTTGGATGCATCATATTACTACCCCACGTTAAAGGGCCTGGCGCCTATTCGTAAAAGTTTGGGCTATCCTACAATTTTTAATCTGGCTGGACCGCTTGCTAATCCTGCCGATGTGTCGTGCCAGATGGTTGGTTGTTACGGTTATCAAGAAGCTGAGATTATGGCGCAAGCGCTTCAAAAAATGGGTCAAAATAATTTTGCAGTTCTTCACGGTGAAGACGGCCTTGATGAAATGACGCCTGCAGGCAAAACATATATCTTCAAACCAGAAGGTGTAAGCCATATAACGCCAGATGATTTTGGCTTAAACCGGTTTGATTCTAAACTTTTAAAAGGCGGGGATAGTGCCCATAACGCCCGTATTATTTGCGACATATTTGATGGTCAAAAAGGTCTTTATTATGACGTTGTGATGATGAATGCTGCTTATGCCGTTTTTTTACATGGTGAAGAAGATTATTTCACAGCACTGATGAAAGTAGATATAGGAATCCTGACAGGTCAGGCCAAAAGAATTTTACTTGAGATGCGGGCTTAATGTCAGATTTTTTGTTAAAAATTGCAGCTATTCAAAAAAGACGTATCGAAGCTGCGCAACAAATAATCGCGCCATCCGCTCTTGAAGCTCTTATTCAAAAGCAGGCGGCACCACGCGGGTATCAAAAAGCACTTTTGCAAAAAAAGCCTGGTATTATTGCGGAAGTAAAATTTGCAAGCCCTTCAGCAGGCCGAATTTATCATGGTATACAAACACAAACGCAGATTGCATCAGCCTATCTTGATGCAGGGGCGGCTTGTTTATCTGTTTTAACAGAGCCTGATTATTTTCAAGGCTCACCCGAGGTTTTTTCAAAAATTCGTTCTCATCTTCCTGCAGCTTGTATGTTGCGTAAAGATTTTATCATTGATCCATACCAAATTCTTGAAGCACGCGCCTGGGGCGCTGATGCAATTTTACTCATTGTAGCGATGCTTGATGATCAAACACTTTTGAGTATGCACGACCTTGCTTGTATCCTTGGTATGGATGTTCTTGTTGAGGTACATGACGCTGCAGAACTTGAAAGGGCGCATCATTTAGGGGCATCTTTTATTGGTATCAATAACCGGAACTTAAGAACACTAGAAATTGATGTATCAACATCGCGTTTGCTTGCAGCGCAATTTAAGAGAGATGTTATTTATGTCAGCGAAAGCGGCATTGAAGATGCAGCAACAATTAAAGACCTGCAAAGCTATGGTTATAAAGGATTTTTGATGGGGTCTCATTTTATGCGCCATCATCATCCTGGGTCGGCGCTTGCGGATTTGGTGCAAGAATGCCAGTGAAAGTAAAAATATGCGGCATAACACGACTTGATGATGCACTGTATGCATATAAACTTGGTACATGGGCGCTTGGCTTTATTTTTTATCCATCAAGTCCACGCGCTATAGCAAAAGATCACGCAAGGAATTTAATACATGATCTACCTGATGATATTTTAAAGATTGGGGTTTTTGTAAACGAAGACCATCATGTTATAAATGATATGCAAGAGTCTCTAGGCTTAAGCTATGTACAGCTTCATGGGGACGAACAACCTGATTTTTGTACCTTACTAAAAGGCCCCTATATTAAAGCCTTGCGACCTCGGTATCAAAAAGATATCACCGTCATTCCGAATTATCGTGATGCATCTATGATTTTAATTGATGCAGCCTCGCCCTTGGCTTATGGCGGGACAGGCCAAAAAGCGGACTGGTCTTTAGTGCAACAAGCGAAAAAATATAACAAGCCGATTATATTGTCAGGCGGTTTGAATGAAGCCAATATTCAAAATGCGCTGAAAGTTGTTCATCCTGATTATATTGACCTCTCAAGCGGTGTTGAAGAAAGCCCCGGTATAAAAGACCATAGTAAAATGAATAAATTTTTTGAAAGACTTCGCTATGAAGAACAATAAAATGCCAGACCAAAACGGTTATTTTGGGCAATTTGGGGGGCGCTTTGTACCTGATACCTTGATGAGCCCCCTTCTTGAACTTGAAGAGGCGTACTTAAGACTTAAAGATAGCTCTGATTTTCAAAGTGAACTCTCACACCATTTAAAAGATTTTGTAGGGCGACCCACTCCTTTACAAAAACTCAATCAGCTGACGCAATATTGTGGTGGTGCGCAGATTTATATGAAACGTGAAGACCTGGCTTATACGGGGGCGCATAAAATCAATAATGCGATGGGCCAAATTCTATTGGCCAAACATATGGGTAAAAAACGTATCATCGCAGAAACGGGTGCAGGGCAGCATGGCGTTGCAACGGCAAGTGTGGCGGCAGCTTTTGGGTTTGAGTGTGTTGTTTATATGGGCGCACAAGATATTGTACGGCAAGCTCCCAATGTTCAGCGTATGAAAATGCTAGGCGCGCATGTGTGCGCAGTAAGCGCTGGTGCAGGTACTTTAAAAGACGCTGTTTCAGAAGCCATGCGTGATTGGGTGACCAATGTTAAAACCAGTTATTATTTACTTGGGTCTGCTTTAGGTCCTCATCCGTATCCTATGATTGTGCGTGATTTTCAGTCTGTCATCGGCAAGGAAGCTCGTTTGCAGGTTGTTGAAAAAATGGGTCGTTTGCCCGATTATATTTTAGCTTGCGTTGGCGGTGGCAGCAATGCGATTGGGATATTCAGTGCTTTTATTGATGACCCTGACATCAAGCTTATTGGTGTTGAAGCGGGCGGCGAAGGTGTTCAAACCGCTCATCATGCTGCGCGTTTTTCGGGCGGGCGTATCGGTATATTCCAAGGTATGAAAACGTATCTTTTACAAAATAGTGAAGGACAGATTGCTGAAACTGCAAGCGTGTCAGCCGGGCTTGATTATGCGGGCATAGGCCCTGAGCATGCTTACTTACTTGAAAGCGGGAGGGCTTTTTATGCAAGTGCAACAGATGAAGAGGCGATTGCAGCCTTACAACTTCTGGCCCAAACAGAAGGTATTCTGGCTGCCCTTGAAAGTGCGCATGCTGTTGCTTATGTACTTAAACTTGCGCCAACGCTTGGGCCAGATCAGACTGTTTTGGTCAATCTTTCTGGGCGCGGTGATAAAGATCTGGGGCAGATCAGCGCGTATTTGGAAAAGCGCACATGACATCAAGAATTGAAGCTGTTTTTATAAATCACAAGCCCGGTCAGCCGGCTTATATTCCGTTTATTATGGCTGGGGATCCTGATCGCGAACGCAGCATGGAAGTGATAAGGGCTTTGGCACATTCGGGTGCGGATCTGATTGAACTTGGAGTTCCATTTTCTGATCCGGTTGCAGATGGGCCGGTTATTCAAAGAGCTGCAGAACGCGCCCTTGTTCATAACACAACGCTTAATACTGTGCTTGATATGGTTGCAGATCTTCGCTCAGAAGGTATATCGACAGCCTTTTTAATATTTTCTTACCTTAACCCTGTTTACCAGATGGGTATGGAGGTTTTTGCAAAAAAAGCCGTTCAAGCAGGTGTAGATGGTGTTTTAATTGTCGACCTGCCCCCTGAAGAGGCCGCTGACCATTGCCAGATCATGCAATCATATGCACTTAAAACAGTTTTTCTTGCATCGCCCACGACATCTGATGAACGACTGCTGCTTATTGATCGGTGTTCAACGGGTTTTGTATATTATGTGTCTCGTGCGGGTGTAACAGGGGCGCAATCAACCTTACCATTAGATCTTTTAAGCCGGGTAAGCCATGTCCGTAAGATTATAAAAAACCCTATCTGCGTTGGTTTTGGTATTTCAACCCCAGAACAGGCGCAGGCTTTAAGACCCCATGTGGATGGTATTGTGATTGGAAGCGCGGTTGTTTCTCTTGTCGAAGGGTTTGGCCGTCATCAAAATACAACAGAGGATATAAAGTCGTTTTTTAAGGGCTTAAAAATTTGACCCTATTCTTGCCAGCCCTATGTTTTTGGGTGTATGAACGAAGCAAATTCTGGCAAGGTATAGGCCAAAGCAAATTCGACCTATTCAGGTAATAATATGAAAAAATACATTCTATTCGTTCTGTTCGCTCTTGTTGCAAGCTTCCCTGCCTTTGCAGCCGAACCTTTGCCTTGGCAAATGGGCTTTCAGCCAGCTGCAACACCTGTCATGGAAAGGCTGGTTGCGTTTCATGATATGTTACTTTGGATTATTACAGCAATTACAATTTTTGTTTTATGCCTGCTTGTTTACGTGGTGTTTCGCTTTAGTGCCAAGCGCAATCCTGTTCCTTCAAAAACAACCCATAATGTGCCGCTTGAAATTGTCTGGACGATTGTTCCTGTTATCATTCTAATTATCATTGCCATCCCGTCATTTAAAATTTTGTACTATACGGATCGTTCAGAAAACCCTGAAATGCGTTTGAAGGTTACCGGGTACCAGTGGTACTGGGGCTATGAATATCCCGATCATGGAGGAATCAATTTTCTTTCAAATCTAATTCCTGAAAAAGATATCGACAAATCAAAAGGCCAGAAAAGGCTTTTATCAACCGATAATCAGGTTGTAATTCCGGTTGATACAACGATTGAAATTCAAGTAACGGCAGCCGATGTATTGCATGCTTTTGCTGTGCCTGCTTTCGGAATTAAAAAAGATGCTGTGCCTGGGCGCTTAAATGAAACATGGATCCGTGTCACAAAGCCGGGCACTTATTACGGGCAATGTTCAGAAATTTGTGGCACCGGGCATGCTTATATGCCCATTGAATTTAAAGCCGTCAGTAAAGATGAATTTTCTCAGTGGGTAACGGCAATGAAGCAAGATCAGGGGATTGTTGACCCCGTGCCCGCAGAGCCCGCTTTGGATGGGGCAACCAAAGAAGCTGTTCCACCAACATCTGATTCATCGACCAATCCATCTCAAGCGCCTGCTGATAAAAATGACAAGGAAGTTGTAAAATGAGCGCCGCACACAACGCACACGCAGATCATAGCCACGATCATCACATCCCCGGGTTTTTTACGCGGTGGTTTTGTTCAACCAATCACAAAGATATTGGTACGCTGTATATTATTTTTTCAATTGTCGCGGGATTAATCGGCGGGTTGTTCTCGATGCTGATGCGTCTGGAACTTCAAGATCCGGGTTTGCAGTATGTTGCAAACGGCCAAGAATGGAATGTGTGGATTACAGCCCACGGTCTTATCATGGTGTTTTTTGTTGTGATGCCGGGGCTGATTGGTGGTTTTGGCAATTGGTTTGTCCCTTTGATGATAGGCGCCCCCGATATGGCGTTTCCACGTTTGAATAATATATCATTCTGGCTTTTGGTTCCGGCTTTCTTTTTACTATTGGCGTCTGCTTTTGTGGGGTCAGGCGCTGGAACAGGCTGGACCATTTACCCGCCTTTATCGCTTAGTCTTGCCCCCCATGATAGCGGGGCGGTTGATATGGCTATTTTTGCGCTTCATCTTGCAGGTGCAAGTTCCATTTTAGGAGCTGCGAATTTTATCACGACTATATTTAATATGCGTGCGCCGGGCATGACCCTACACAAAATGCCGCTGTTTGTTTGGGCGATGCTGGTCACAGCCTTTTTATTAGTTCTGGCAGTGCCAGTTTTAGGGGGCGCTATTACGATGCTGCTGACAGATCGTAATTTTGGCACAAGTTTTTTCAAGCCTGAAGGGGGCGGTGACCCCATCTTGTTCCAGCACTTGTTCTGGTTTTTTGGGCATCCCGAAGTCTATATTATGATCTTGCCGGCCTTTGGAATTATCTCTCATATTGTGTCGACTTTCTCTAAAAAGCCTGTCTTTGGTTATCTGGGCATGGCTTATGCTATGTGCGCTATTGGTTTTGTTGGATTTATTGTTTGGGCGCACCATATGTTCACGTCAGGCATTTCAGTTGATACACGCGCTTATTTCACCCTTGCAACTTTGATTATTGCCGTGCCAACGGGTATCAAGATTTTTTCATGGATTGCAACCATGTGGGGTGGGTCAATTGAATTTAAAACGCCGATGCTTTGGGCTATCGGCTTTATATTTCTGTTTACTTTAGGTGGCGTAACAGGGGTTGTTCTTGCGAATGCGGGCATGGATATCCCTATGCATGATACATATTATGTGGTTGCGCATTTCCATTATGTGTTGTCACTGGGCGCGGTATTCGCTTTGTTTGCAGGATTTTATTATTGGGTGGGCAAAATGTCGGGCCGGCAATATCCGGAACTTGCAGGTAAAATCCATTTCTGGACAACTTTTATTGGCGTTAATTTAATCTTTTTCCCGCAACATTTTCTAGGTCTTGCGGGCATGCCGCGTCGTTATCCTGATTATCCGGGGGATATATTGCCGCCAGAAGCTGGAACGACATGGTTACAGCATACAAGCTTTATGCTTCATGAAAGTTGGAATGTATTTCAAGCGCGTATAACAGGCGCGCCTATTGATGTGATTTATGCAACAGGATTTCATGGCTGGCATTTTATATCATCTATGGGGGCTTATATTTCTGGGCTTTCAACCGTATTTTTTATTTTTATTGTTCTTTACACACTTATTGCTGGCCGTAAGGTGGGTGATAATTACTGGAACGCAACGCCGTCAACCATGACGCTTGAATGGACTGTGTCTTCGCCGCCGCCTTTCCATCAGTTTGAAATACAGCCAATGGTGAAATGACAACGCATATTCAAATCAAGGCTGAAGCGTCTGTGCGTGATTATTTTGCGCTGCTAAAGCCGCGCGTGATGACCCTTGTTGTGTTCACAGGATTTGTAGGCCTTTGGCTTGCGCCCGGTCATATTCATCCTGTGCTTGGGCTGGTTGCTATTTTATCACTGGCAATTGGTGCGGGGGCTGCAGGTGCCATTAATATGTGGTACGACCGCGATATTGATGCAGTAATGATACGTACAAGGCTGCGCCCCATTCCTGCGGGTCTGGTAGACCCTGATGAAGCGCTGACTTTTGCGCTTGTGCTTTCTACCTTATCAGTTTTAACGATGATGCTGGCTGTAGGTCCGGTCGCGGGCGGTCTTCTGGCGTTCTCAATATTCTTTTATGGTGTTGTGTATACCGTTATGCTGAAACGGTTTACGCCACAAAACATTGTGATAGGTGGTGCGGCAGGCGCGTTTCCCCCTCTGATTGGCTGGGCGGCTGTAACGGGGGATATTACGCTTTTCCCTATTTTACTTTTTCTGATTATTTTTTTCTGGACTCCGCCCCATTTCTGGGCGCTTGCTTTGATATCGTCTGATGATTACAAGCGTGCTGGTGTGCCTATGATGCCTGTTGTAAAGGGGTCTCTTTATACACGTTGGCAGATGCTTATTTATAGCCTTATTCTTATTCCTATTTCTGTAGCGCCAAGTTTTTTAGGCTTTACAGGTTGGGGATATGGTTTAGCTGCCTTTATTTTATCAATCACTTTTTTCTGTACAGCGTTTCGTGTTTTAAAAGACCCTTCTTCTAAAAACTGCAAGCTGATGTTCAGTTATTCGATTGTTTATCTATTTGCAATTTTTATTGCTTTTTTGATGGGGGGTTAAATTATGCCGATTGGTGAACTTCATGCCCGCAAAAAGAAAACCAATCGTGCTATACTGGCTGCAATTATGGCATGGATCGCTTTGATCTGGATTATCGCTATGGTAAAAATGGCGGCATAATTACGTGATACAATTTTATTTAACCTTTGGTTTTTATGTCTGACCATCCTTACGCAGAAATTGACAGACGCAACAAACGGATTGGACTAATCGTCCTTGTGGTTGTGGTTGGCATGGTTGGATTGTCTTTTGCGTCCGTACCGCTTTACAGGATGTTTTGCCAGATCACTGGATTTGGTGGGCAGGCGCAAGAAGGCTTAGCCAAAACAGGCGAACTCAAGGACCGGTTTGTAAAAGTTAATTTTAATACTGATATTGATAAAGATATTGACTGGCAGTTTAAGCCAGATCAAAAAGAAGTGCGTATACAGGTAGGCGCAGACGCGCTGGTTTCTTTTACGGCCCAGAATTTATCTTCGCAAGCCATAACAGGCACAGCAACTTATAATGTAACGCCTATCAAGGCGGGGGTTTATTTTCACAAAACGCAGTGCTTTTGTTTTGGCCAGCAGACCTTGAATGCGGGGCAAAAAACCAGCTTTCCTGTGGTTTTTTATATAGATCCCCGATTTGCCGATGACAAGAATATGCAAGATGTGGACACGATAACACTGTCTTATACTTTCTTTAAGGCTGAAACACCGGCCCTTGAACGTGCGCTCGAGGCCTTTTACAATGACACACAGTAATTCAAATCTGTCTTTACTATAAAACGAGGATATATCATGGCCGACATCGTTGAATATGGCACAACCGGAAAGCCGCACCCTTACCATCTGGTGCGTCCTTCTATCTGGCCGCTTGTGGGTTCTTTTGCTGCAGGGTTTCTCGCGCTTGGTATGGTTTTGTTCATGCATAATGTGGAATGGAAGGCCATTCATTTTGGTGTGAAGGGTACAATTTTAGGTCTGCTTTCTGTAGTTGCAGTAATGTTTTACTGGTGGAAGGATGTTATTTTTGAAACCACAAAAGAAAAAGCACACAATAAAATCACAGAAATTGGCCTGCGGTATGGTATGGCTTTGTTTATCGCCTCTGAGGTGATGTTTTTTGTTGCATTCTTTTGGGCCTTTTTTGATTCTGCTTTGTACCCCAAGGAAGCAATAGGTGGCGTGTGGCCGCCGGTTTTGCCTACAGTGCTTCATGTTATTCCTGCGTTTGATTTACCGTTTCTTATGACCATGATTTTGCTGCTTTCAGGCTGCACCGTGACGTGGGCGCATCATGCCGTGTTGCATAATGATCAAAAGAATTTGGTTAAAGCTTTGTGGATCACGGTTGCCTTGGGTGTTTCGTTTTTATTTTTCCAGGTCTATGAATATCAGCACGCGCCTTTTGGATTTAAGGATACTGTTTATGCATCAACATTCTATATGGCGACAGGGTTTCACGGATTTCATGTGTTTGTGGGAACTGTGTTTTTAGCTGTATGTGCCATGCGTGCAATGAAAGGTCATTTTACTGCGGATCAGCATTTTGGTTTTGAAGCTGCAGCTTGGTACTGGCATTTTGTAGATGTTGTATGGCTGTTCTTATTTATCGCTGTTTATTGGTGGGGGAATACAGGCGGGACAATTGCTGTTCACTGACATTCGTGAAGGTATAAGACCCCTTTGCCCAAAATGCAGAATAGGGTCCTTGTATAAAGAAGGTTTCAGTTTGGACGTTGTTGATATATGCTCTTCTTGCAGCTTTGAGACGGGAAAGAACGATAGCGCAGACGGCCCTGCTGTATTTCTGATTTTTCTTTTAGGATTTTTGCTGGTCCCGATTGCTGTTCTTGTTGATGGGATCTTTGAACCACCGCTTTGGGCTCATGCGATTATCTGGACAATTGCGGCGCTTGCAATAACGCTAGGCTTATTAAGGCCGCTTAAGGCTGTTGTAATTTATCTGCAATATAAGCATCGTAAGAGTAGTTGGGGCCAGGAATGAAAGGAATGAAAAATTTCCCTTATGGCGCTACTATTCTACTGTTTGGTGGTCTGGTTATTCTTATAAAACTTGGCTTATGGCAGATCGATCGGCTTGAATGGAAGCAAGAACTTCTTCGCGATATTGCTTTGATCGAACAATCCGATTTATCAAAGCCGCTTGATTTAAGGTCAAGCACCGAGAATCTTCAGAACTTTAAGGCGGGCACAATAAAAGGCGATGTTCTTAAAGATGAAATTTTTCTTCAATCAGGGGCTCAAAAGCAGCGTTATCAGTTTTTGAAGTTAGAAAATGAAAAGGTTTTATCTGTACGTGGAGACGCAAGCCCTATTATGAAAGGGTATGTTCGTCAAGCACAGCGTCCAAATTCCTTTGTTCCCGATAACAAGCCCCCTGTTTGGTATTGGCTTGATACAAGAGCATTAAGTGAAGAGTTGAATCGAGAAGTTATTCCGCTTGAATTTATTCCATGGTCACCCAAAGAGGGCCCGTTACCACGCCCAAATAACAATCATTTTCATTATGCGTTATTTTGGTTTTCTATGGCAGGCATTATGATTGTTATTTATATTCTACGTTTCTTTTATAAAGGGAAAGATTGATGGCTGTTATTTTGTTTCGTCCGGTTCGCGATAATGATGTAGCTTTGTGGGCCAAACCTATTTTGCGTGAACTCGCGGGGCATGATGTGCGTATTGCCCCTGAATGTGGGGTGCTGGACGAGGTTGAATATCTGGTGAATTGGCGTTTATTTTCAGGCGATAAAACAAGGTGGCCAAAGCTAAAAGCTATTTTGTCATTATCAACTGGTGTTAATCAGTATATGAATTTTCCTGACTTTCCCGAACATGCAAAATTAATTCGCATGATCGAACCCGGACTAAATGACGGTATGCGCGCTTATGTGACAGCGCATGTTTTGCGTCTTCATATGAACATGGGCTTGATGGAAGGAAATCAGGAAAATCGTTTCTGGTCAGATGATCTGGTGCCTGTTCCCGCAAAATCATATGTGGGAATTATGGGGCTTGGAAATATGGGTCAGGCTGTGATTGAAGGCCTTCGTCCGCACAAATTTCAAATAAAAGGCTGGTCGCGTTCGCCTAAAGAAGTTTCTGGTATCCAGTGCTATTTTGGTGAAAATCAGATGGCTGATTTTCTATCAGGCTGCAATATTCTTGTGTGTCTTCTTCCGCTTACGCCTGACACAAATAATATTATAGATGAAAAATTGCTTTCACTTTTGCCGCGGGGCGCATCAATTATTAATGTCGCACGCGGGCATCATGTGGTTGATGTTGATTTGATTGCCGCGCTTGATCGAGGCCACATACATCATGCTGTTCTGGATGTTTTCCGTGAAGAACCTTTGCCCACCACGCACCCTTTCTGGGGACATAAAAAAATTACAGTGACGCCTCATAATTCGGCGACCACACAACCTGAAACGGGCGCAAAATCAATCGCTCGGGCAATCACCCTTCTTGAAATGGGGGTTAACCCTGAAGGTATGGTAGATCTAGGGCGGGGTTATTAAAGATCGGTGTCTTTGCTGCGCGCGGGGATCGTCGAATCTGTTGAAGACGCAAATTTCAACCCGGCTTTGCGTGCGTTATATTCGCGCTGCATACGGGATATATCATCTTTAAAGCGCTTTAGATCTTTTCCTGAAAGTGTGTCCCCGGCCATTTTTGTTTGGGATTTTGGGTTAACTTGTGCGCCATTAACAATGACTTCGTAATGAAGATGCGGGCCAGTTGACCTGCCGGTTGATCCGACATAGCCGATCAGTTGGCCTTGTTTGACGCGGGATCCTTGCTTAATTGATGCAAATCTGGACATATGACCATAAGCTGTTTTGATTGTGCCGCTATGACGAATACGAATATATTTACCGTATCCGCTTACCCAGCCCATTTTATCGATAACGCCATCGCCTGATGCATAAATAGGCGTTCCTGTTGGGGCGCCGAAATCAATTCCTTTGTGCATTTTCGTATAGCCAAGCAGTGGATGCCGACGCATGCCAAAACCGGATGTCACACGAACGCCATCAATAGGTGTACGTAGCAAAGCCTTTTTAATGCTACGGCCTTGTTCATCATAATAAGAGACAGTGCCGTTTTTCTCATAGCGATATAGGCTGAGTTTGCGTTCACCTAAATTAAGACGGGCAAATAAAATATCGCCGCCATTTGTAACAAAACCGTCTTCGGTTGCCATGGCATCGTAATAAACTTCAAGACGGTCACCGGCACGAATATCGCGCTGAAAATCAACGTCATGAGAAAAAAGCTTGATGGCCTGAGCTGTGATAGATGACGGGATGCCTGCGCGTGCAGCAGATCCGTAAAGTGATGAGCTGATAACCGCAACGCGTGCATAGGTCTGCCGATTAACATCCTTTTCTTCAAGGACAGCTTTAAAATCGTCACCTTTTGGTTCAATCACAACTGTACGAACAGGGTCTATGGCCATCGACATATGGGCTAATTTAAGGCCGCGTGTTAGATCATCGGGTTCAAGTCTTAGGTCAATCTTCTGCCCAGCGCGTATGGCGCGTGGGTTCACATGTCTTGAAATTTCTTTAACTGCTTTTGCCGCATCATCACCTGAAACGCCAGCACGCTGTAATGCTTCTGCAACAGTGTCACCTTTTGCAATACTAAGGGCATGTTCTTGCGGGGTGATCTGGTTATCAGGTTCTTTTTTAAGGCCAGCCATATTGCGGCTTAAAGCCGATCGTCTGATTTGCCCTTCAGGGTCGCGATGCGTTGTCAGAGATTCATAGACGGAATGTGCCATTTCTCCGGCGCTTGCTTCTATTTGAGCGTAGCTTGCTGCATTTTGAGGCTCAGCGCCATTCTGAAGGCCAGCCATATGAACACCAAAGGAGGCGCCTGCCAGAAGGCATAGTGTGGCAGGAACAGCAAGAACACGAAGACGCAAACGTTTGTCACGAGTGTAGATATATCTGTCCTTCAGACGAAAAGTTCTGCGGCCGTAATATGCAACGCTTTGAAGGAGCTGATTGATCATGAATAATTAAAGAATAACCTGTGTGGGGTTGAACAAAGGACTAAAACAGGAAAAGTAAATTTCCGGTCTTTTTGGTTTTTTATGGGCCTATGGGCCTCTCCCTTGGAATGTCTGTTGTGGACAAGCAAAACCTAATGAAAGAGGTTTACCATGGGTTTGGTCCCCCGCCAAGTCATTTGGCGAATTTTACACACACAAAAAAATAATATTGTTTACTATCAACAGGTTAGTTGATCTTGGGAGTTTCTTTTTCAGTCTTATCATCACCCTTGCAGGCAGATTGTGAGGCTTTTAAGGCCTTTTTGAAGCCAGTTAGGGAAAAACTGTCTGTTGTGTCTGAGCCGCGAGCAGACCTACCTTTTACAACAAAAGTTTTTCCTGCGCTTAAAGCAGCGGTGATGGCGTTGTCATCGTCTTGTGATGCAGCCCACGCGGTATCAGGGGTCGAATCGGAGCTATATAAAGTGAAATTTTTGGAACCAACAGAAAGGGTAATGGGGGATTTTAGGTCGTAAGTATAGCCTGTTCGGTAACTGAAAACATTTTGCGCCCCTTCAGCCGGACGTTCTGAAACGAGGGCGAAAATCTCCCCCCGTTTTGTATAATTGCCTTTTGCTGAAACAGGGGTCCCGGAAATAAAGCAGACTTTTTGCCCCCCCTCGTCAAACATATAAACGGACCAGGCGCCCTCTGTAATAACATGGGTTGAAGTTGCCGCGCGTGACGGGTTGGATGCCCAGCTTATAAGGGCCAGAAAACCCAACAAAAAAGCACTAAAGATGATTTTGCGCATGAAATACTCCGGTCAGTTTTACAAGGGGTAATTATAGACTTGATAGGCAAAAAAACAAAGGGCTTATCATCCAAAAACGCAAGTGAGGCGTATAAAACATTATGATTGCAACACGATGTTTGACAGCGCCTTTATTTTCACAAAGTTTTCTTGTGTCTTTCCAAAAAGACAAGGTAAAACAAGCTATGGGTTTAACATCTTTAAAACCAAAGCAGAGCGCCTTGGCTGCCGAAGATCTTTTGGTGCAAGTTGGCCGTAGCCAGGATCGCGCGGCCTTTAGAGCCCTTTTTGATCACTTTGCCCCTCGGATCAAATCATTTTTAATGAAAAGTGGCGCCCAACCAGATCAGGCGGAAGAGATTGCCCAAGAAACCATGATGGCTGTCTGGGGGCGTGCATCAAGTTATGATCCCAAGCAGGCAGCAGCCAGTACGTGGATTTTTACAATTGCTAGAAACAAGCGTGTTGATGCCTTGCGAAAGACCACAAGAGCAGAACCAGATATGACAGACCCTTTTTTTGCGGCGCAAGACATAGGCTCCACAGATGATCGTATCATTTTACAAGATCAAGCAGATCATCTACGCGCTGCGTTACGGGCTTTGCCTAAAGACCAGGCAGATCTTTTGCACAAATCTTTTTTTGAAGATAAAAGCCATGCAGATATTGCAATTGAAACGAGGCTTCCTTTGGGTACAGTTAAATCGCGTATACGGCTTGCTGTTGAGAAACTGCGTCAATCCTTTTTAAAAAGCGAGTGAAGTGATCAGATCAATGAAAAACCTGATAGCCCATTCCCAATCTTATTCTGAAGCCCTTTTGTATGATTATGCGATGGGCACGCTCGATGAATCACAATCATTAATTATGGCGACATACTTAACCTTATCACCGCAAGCAAGACAGTATATGAAGCTGTGTGAGAATATTGGTGGTGCAATACTTGAAGAAATTGCTGATCCTGTAGCGCTTGCGCCAGCAGCTTTTGATAGAGTCATGCAAAGGCTTCAGAACACACAACTTCAAACCAATCCATTAGACAAGGCTGATGCACAAGCAATTGAATGGCAGGGGTTGAGTGTCCCACAACCATTAAAGCCCTATCTTCATTCTCATGATGTAAGGTTTAAAACGGTTTTTCATGGCTTGGATGTAGCGCAGATCCCAACGCGCTGTAAAAAATCACAGGCGCAATTAATGCGCCTTGCCCCACGAACAGCTGTGCTAGATCACACTCATGAAGGGCTTGAAATAAATCTTGTTTTAAAGGGCGCTTTTCATGATGAATATGGGGTTTATAAATCTGGCGATTTAATTATCACGGATGGTCAAATTCAACATTGCCCCGTTTCTGATGAAATTGAGGGATGTGTTTGTCTGGTTGTAACAACTGCCCCTTTGCGCCTGACGGGTTGGGTTGGACGTTTTCTGAACCCTTTTATTCGTCGTTAGTTTAACGCAAAATGCTCTCAAAGCGTTTTAAGGCTTCATCAAGCTTTTCACGGCTGACCGCAAAGCATAAACGCAGCCAGCCATTTGCGGCATCACCAAAACCACATCCTGGCGCAAGCCCTAAACCGGCCTCGTCAATCAAACGTTTTGCAAATACAAGGCAGTTTGGCTCAACGTGCGAACGCAGCATGACATAGAAAGCGGCATCTGGCGTCAAGGCTTCAATATTTTTCATTTGATTCAAACGGGCAACAACATAGGCCCGGTTTTGTCGCCAATGTTCGATATTGGTTTTGATAAAGTTTTCTCCATCACGTAAGGCTGCAATTGCAGCAATTTGTGAAAAGCTTGGCGGGCACATCATTTCGTATAAGGCGATATCACTGATATGCTTTTCTGCGTTGACCGGTCCAACCAGCCAGCCAAGTCGCCACCCTGTCATGGCCCAGCTTTTTGAGAAACTGTTAACGACATACAAGCGATCTTCTGCTTGCGCGTATTCAAGAAAGCTAGGCGCATGGGTGCCATCATAGACAAGTCGGCCATACACTTCATCTGCGATCACCCATAAGTCACGGTCGCGTGCATAGTCTAGAATAGTTTTTATTTCGTGGGGCTGCGCAACCCATCCAGTTGGATTGTTAGGGGTTAGGATAAGGATTGCTTTTGTATCTTTGGTAACAGATGAAAAAAGTTTTTCTAAATCCAGAACCCATTTTCCGTCTTTTAAATCCATTGGGCATTCGATGCGGCTTGCCCCTGTAAGTTCAATAGCACCCAAAAGATTTCGCCACATAGGCGTTACGCAAACAACATCATCTCCTGCTTCTAGAATTGACATTAAAGCATAGTGCATAGCGGCTGACCCTGATGCGGTCACGCTCAGTCTGTTGGTTGGTATATTGAGGTTATAGATACGGTTATAATAGGTTGCAATCTCTTGCCGAAGTTCAGGCAAACCCAGCACGGGGCCATAAAATGTCCGTCCGTCATTCATAGCTTTTTTTGCGGCATCAAGAATAAAATCAGGGGTTGGCAAAGATCCCTCACCTTGCGCAAGGGTAAGCAAGTTTGGTCTGGTGCGCATATAGCGCAACAGTTCTGCACTTGGATTTTGTCCAAAATGCGCAATGGCATGACGGAAGCTGGGCAAAGATTCTATTTGGTTCGACACGGGTTTAAGGCGAGCAGACATATTGTAATGTCCCTTGTTTTATGGGGTTTTGGAAAAATTAGCAATAAAGGAGAGAAAATATTATATGGCGGGCTAACCCGCAGCCGCGCATGCAGCCACCGCCGCGACTATTACGGCTTTTGGGGTGGCAAAGATGGAGCTTAAAGTAAGCATATATCTATAGAAACATGATTTTTTAGCCTAATCAATCAAAAAAGTGAGAGTTGCTTGAATTTTAGCCTAAGACGAATAAGTTACCTTCAAAGAAAGGTTCTCCATGGAAAAAACACCCGTTACTGTGATCACAGGCTATTTAGGCGCAGGCAAAACCACGCTCCTTAATCGGATCCTAACCGAGGAACATGGTAAAAAATATGCTCTGATTATTAATGAATTCGGTGAGGTTGGGATTGATAATGATTTGGTTATCGATTCAGACGAGGAAATTTTTGAAATGAATAACGGCTGTATCTGCTGCACGGTACGCGGCGATCTCATCCGTATTATCGAAGGATTGATGAAACGCCGTGATCGTTTTGATTCAATTATCATAGAAACAACAGGCCTCGCGGACCCCGGCCCGGTTATACAGACATTTTACGCAGATGCCGATGTCGCCAGACAAACCAAGTTAGATAGTATTATCACAGTTGTTGATGCAAAATTTATTCATGACCGATTACATGATAGTCGTGAAGCGCAAGAACAGGTTGCCTTTGCTGATATTATTTTGCTGAATAAAATAGATTTGATGACCCAAGCCGAACTTGATCATATACGCAGCTTAATTCGTCAGATTAATCCGTTTGCGCGCATCCACGATACGATCCGCTCACAGATTGATTTAGGTCTTATTTTAGGACAGAGCGCTTTTGACTTAGACCGTATTTTAGTTAATGATCCTCATTTTCTTGAACAGGGCCACTATCATGAGCATGAGCACGATGATGATCATCATCATTGCGGTGCAGATTGCGATCATGATCATCACCACCATCACCATCATCATCATAGACATGACAATGAAGTAACTTCCGTGTCTTTAACGCTTCATCGGCCTATGGACGCAGAAAAATTTGAAACATGGTTTTCTGCCTTACTTGCAGCAGAAGGGCAGAATCTTTTGCGTGGTAAAGGCATTTTAGCTTTTAAAGAGAGCGATCATCGTTTTGTTGTGCAATCTGTGCATATGATCCGAGAAGGGGATTTTGAACGCCCATGGAAAGATAATGAAAAAAGATTATCTCGGCTTGTGCTGATCGGTCGTCATATGGATACACAAAAACTTCAAGAGAGCTTTGCCCTTTTAGCGGCGTAATTTTGATGTATAAAAAAATTGTTGATATCTCATTTGGGTCTTATGTAGCGCAATGCCTGTATCTACCTGTGGTCCATAAGGTTGCTTTTGTTTTAAGTGACGGACGCATAATTTTCTGTGATCCAGACAGCCCGCATCAGGATAAAGCTGATATTACAACAGCACATAGGGGTTCCGTATTATGTGCGTCTTTGGGGATTGGGGCAGCAAGCGTCTTATCTGGCGGCGATGATGGCATGGTTGTTGAAACAGATTCATCCGGTCAAACAAAGATCATTGATATGCGTAAAGGGAAATGGCGCGACCCTGTTATTGTTAAGCATAACATTATTGCAAGTGCAGCAGGCAAAGATGTACTGATAAAATCAAATGAAGTTGAAAATATTCTAAGCGGGCATCCTTCAACCGTAACAGGAATTGCTTTGAATAATAATGCAAAGCGAATCGCTGTTGCTCATTATGGTGGCGTATCTGTCTGGTATGCCACAATCAAAGAACAGACCCCGAAGAAACTGGTATGGAAGGGGTCGCATATTAATGTCATTTTTTCTCCTGATGATAAGTTTGTGATGACCGGAACGCAGGAAAACATGTTGCATGGTTGGTTCTTAAAAGATGGCCGCGATTTTGAAATGGCGGGTTATCCTTCAAAGATAAAATCGATGGGCTGGTCTTGTGACGGGAAATACTTATGCACCTCAGGGGCAGACACCTTGATTGCATGGGATTTTTCTGGTGCGGGCCCAATGGGTCGCTATCCACTCGAAGTTGGGGAACGTGGCTTTGGCTATGTCACGCGCGTGGCGTGCCATCCTGTTTTGCCTGTTATCGCCCTTGGGCATGAAAGCGGTGCACTAATGCTGGCACATCTGGGCACTCAGCAAGCCGTTATGCTTCGCCCTGAAACATCAAGCAGCATATCGGCATTATGCTGGAGCGAAAACGGAGACTTTCTGATCGCCGGATGTTCGGAAGGCTTGGCGTCTATTCTTGATTTCAGATAAAATTATTTTATGAATCACATTTTAAAAGACAGGCTTATTTTTGCTTTTGTCAGCATCTGCGCTGTACTTTTGTATCATGCGGGCCAGAATAATGTTCCATTTTTATGGATCTTAAGTAACGGGTTTGGTTATATCAGTGTTATGTTTCATGAGGTGGGGCACGCCATTTTCAATTGGCTTTATGGCTATCCGGCTCTGCCTGGATTTGATTTTGTTCATGGTGGTGGCATGACCATTCATCAAGACAGAGTTTGGTTTCTACAATACGCTGTCTGGGCTGGCCTTACTTTTATTGCTTATCAATTATGACGAGCAGAGCATTTTTTTATTTTGATAGCACACAGCCTTTTTACAATCTTTATTTTTATCAGTAGTCTGACCTTTTTTCACGAAGATGTATGGTTGTTTATGGGCCTTGGGTCAGAAGCTTTGGTAGGCAGCTTTTTGTTGGGCAGGGCGTATCACGGTGTATTGCTGACAAGGCCACCAGAACGCTGGTTGAACGCTATTATTGGTGGGCACATGGTTTATGGCGTTTTGTATCTGGCCTGGAATTTAATGGCCGATGCTTACTTTGCTGCAAACTATGAAATGCAAAAAGGGGCGCATCGTTTTGGCGACATACACCGCATACAAGACAATCACTACTTTACATCTGTTGATCCAGTTTGTTGGGCACTGATTATATTCACGCTTATTTGCATTGTGTTGAATATGACGGTTCTGTGGCTTCATAAACAAACAGCACTATAGAAAATCAACTTTTAAGCGCTTCAAGATTTTTGTAAAGTTCCAAAGCTTCTGGGTTTGCGAGCGCTTCAACGTTTTTAATGGGCCGACCGTGAATCACATCACGCACAGCAAGCTCAACAATTTTGTTTGATTTTGTACGCGGGATGTCCGTGACCTGTAAAATCTTTGCAGGCACATGGCGTGGAGAAGCGCCTGTACGAATCTTTGTTTTTATACGCGTTGTAATATCATCATTAAGTGTGAAGCCGTCTTTAAGCTTTACAAATAAAATGACACGCACGTCATTGTCCCAGTCTTGACCAACGGCAATCGATTCAAAGACTTCAGGCACTTGTTCTACTTGGCGGTAGATCTCTGCTGTGCCAATTCGAACGCCGCCTGGTTTTAAGGTGGCGTCTGATCGCCCGTGAATAATTAAACCATCATGCGCTGTGCGCTCAATAAAATCGCCATGGCACCAGATATTATCAAACCTTTCAAAATAGGCTTTTTTGTATTTTGATTGGTCTGCATCATTCCAGAAATAAATCGGCATGCAGGGGAAGGGTTTTTTACAAACAAGCTCGCCCGATCCTGCGCCAGCTGGCATCGGCCTCCCTTGATCATCAAAAATATCAACATCAAATCCAAGGCTGGCGCACTGGATTTCTCCGCGATAAACAGGGCTGATCGGGTTGCCCAGAACAAAGCAAGAAATAATATCTGTGCCGCCCGAAATAGAAGCGACATGAATGTCACGCTTGATCGCATCATAAATAAAATCGAAGCTTTCATGAACAAGCGGTGACCCGGTTGATGCCAATGTTCTGATTGAGGAAAGATCAAACCCCTCTTTTGGTCGAATATTATTTGAACGCAAAGCGTCTATATATTTAGCGGCTGTTCCAAATAAAGTGCAGTTGTGGCGCGCGGCATAATCCCACAAAACCAAGCCCGTTGGGTAAAAGGGTGATCCATCATAAAGCATCAGCGTTGCCCCTGAGGCGAGAGCCGTCATTTGCCAGTTCCACATCATCCAGCCGCAGGTTGTAAAATAAAAAACCTTATCGCCTGGCTTCACATCACAGTGAAGACGGTGTTCTTTGACATGTTCAAGTAATGTTCCGCCTTGCCCGTGGACAATACATTTTGGAACGCCCGTTGTGCCCGATGAAAACATAATAAATAAAGGGTGATTAAAAGGCAGGCGTACGAATGTGATATCTTGCGCCCCGTAAGTCTTAAGTGTTGAGGTCCAGTTTTGCGCAAGTTTTATACCTGAAATATCGGGGGTCTCTGTGATAAAAGGCACGATTAGAATTTTTTCAACACTGGGCAATTTGGTTTGTAGTTCAGCAACTTTTGCAAGGCAGTCAATTGATTTACCGTTATAAAAATAACCATCTGGTGCGATAAATATTTTTGGTTCAATCTGGCCAAATCGGTCTAAAGCACCTTGTACACCAAAATCAGGGGAGGCGGATGACCACACAGCGCCGATAGAAGATGCAGCTAGCATGGCGATAAGTGTTTCAGGCATGTTTGGCATCAAGCCTGCAACCCGGTCACCAGCTTTTAAGCCTGAAGCTTTTAAAAATTGGGCGCAGCGGGATACGTCATCATAAAGTTCTTTGAAGGTTAGGGTGCGTTCCCGTTTTTTTTCATCACGAAAAATAACGGCAGTAGAATCATCGCGTTTTTTGAGCATATTTTCTGCATAGTTTAGCGATGCATCGGGGAAAAAATGTGCGCCGGGCATTTTATCGCCATCAACTAAAATGCGGTTGCCTTTTGTACCAATAATGCCCGCGTAATCCCAAAATGCTGACCAGAAATCTTCCATATGATCGACAGACCATTGCCAGAATTGCTGATAATTTTGGCCATCTTTTCCTAAAGATCTCATAAAGAGGGCAAGGTCTGAGTTTTGAGATGATTGCGGGGTTGGGGTCCAGATGGGTTTGTCAGAAACCTGAGCTGATTGAAGCTTTGCAGACATTGTCTTTATACCTTTTAAATAATAGATTAAGCACGTAATCAAAAGAGCCTGTCACTTTTCGTCAAGCCCCAGCGAAAGACTATAGATGCAAAATAAAATTATTTCTTCGATTCTTTTAGCTTTTGTGGCGATATTTTTGCCTCTTTCAGCTTTGGCGGGACAGCCGGGCCCTGAAAAATACGTTCATACGCGCCTCATGAGCGAAGTGCAGGCCATAGAACCGGGCCAGCCTTTCTGGGTTGCATTCGAACAGGCCATCAAGCCCGAATGGCATACTTATTGGAAGAATCCAGGCGATTCAGGCTTTGCAACAACCCTGACATGGGATCTGCCGGACGGGTTTGAAGCCGAACCCATGATCTGGCCGACCCCTGAGCGCATCCCTTTTGGCCCCTTGTTGAATTATGGTTATAGTGAAGGTGTTGTTTTCCCCGTCAAAATTACCCCCCCTGCAACGCTGCCTTCAGGTGATGTGACCTTAAGCGTTAAAGGTCAGTGGCTGGTCTGCCGTGATATCTGTATCCCTGAAGAAGAAACGCTGACGTTAACATTGCCTGTGGCTAATGAAGCCAGGCCAATTATCCCCGATGCAGATGGTTATTTTAAGCAGGTGCGGGAAAAGCTGCCTCAGCCAGTTCAATGGGCTGCAAAGTTTAAAGAGCAGGATGGAAAGTTTGTGATTGATCTTGATGCAGGCTCACAGAATCAGGCTTTGTTATCAGCATCATCAGTTGCTTTGTTTCCTGAAGAATGGGGGCTTTATAAGGCTGTGCCTGAAGTTGTGTTCAGCCAGTTGGATCAGAGTCAGATCAGGTTTTTGATTGAACGCGGAGACCGCAATCTTTCTGAAGTTGAAAATGCTTATTTTGTTTTAAGTTTTGTTGATGCACAGGGTGAAAAGAAATCATATCGATTTACAGCGACAAAAGAAGTGGGTGTTATAGCTTCCAGTGATCCGGTGGTGAGTTCTGTTGCGCAATCTGAAAGTAAAGAAAACTCTATAACATTAGTAGCTGCACTAATTTTAGCGCTATTGGGTGGTTTGGTGCTGAATTTAATGCCGTGTGTTTTCCCGGTTCTGTCTTTAAAGGCGTTATCTTTAGCTAATCAAGCTGATAAAGAACGCGCATATATTCGTGCGGGGGGCTTAATGTATACTTTAGGCGTTTTGCTTTCTTTTGCTTTAATCGCTGGGGTTATGATTGCTTTGAAAGCTGGCGGGGACACAATTGGCTGGGGGTTTCAATTACAAAACCCACTGATGGTTGGCGGGCTTGCTGTTCTGCTTTTTGTTATTGGATTAAATTTATCAGGCCTGTTTGAATTTAAGGGATTATCTTTTGGGGGAAAAGCGTTGCAGGGCAACAGCCTTTTATCCTCATTCTTAACGGGTGTTCTTGCAACCCTTGTCGCAACGCCCTGTACGGCTCCTTTTATGGGTGCGGCGATGGGGTATGCGCTTATACAACCATCTATTATTGCTCTTCTTATTTTCCTGACCCTTGGGTTTGGATTGGCTTTTCCTTATCTGCTTTTATGCTTTGTACCCGGATTTCAAAAAATCCTGCCCCGCCCGGGCGCTTGGATGGAAACAGCCAAACAGTTTTTAGCATTCCCTATGTATGGATCAACCATATGGCTTGTTTGGGTTCTCTCCCAGCAAGCTGGCCCCCATGGCGTGGCGGCTATACTGACAATCATGCTGCTTGCCGCTTTTGCGATTTGGGTTTTCGCAAAAGGGTATAGTGGAAAAATCTTTGCACTTATGGCAGTTATTTTAGCGATTTTTTCCTTCCTTTCTTTAAAATCTGAGAATCAAAATATCGAAGCGAAAGAAACACAAGGTGTTTATAGTGAACAGGCGCTACAGGATGCGCTTGCCGGGGATCAGGGCGTTTTTGTGAATATGACAGCCTCATGGTGCATCACATGTAAAATCAATGAGCGCGTTGCTATTAAAACTCAATCTATACAGACCCTTTTTGCAGATCAAAAGATCGTGTATCTGGTGGGGGATTGGACCAACCGGAATCCGGAAATAACAAAATTTTTAAATAGCCATGGACGAAACGGCGTTCCGCTTTATCTATATTATGCACCAAAGAAAGATGGGCAAAATAGTCGGCCTGAACCAGTTGTTCTGCCGCAGATTTTAACCCCCTCTACAATTGAAGACGTTATTTTAAACAACTAAATAAAGGAGCCTAGATTTATGAAGCATTTCGTTTTACTTGCAGCCTTAGCCTTGTTTGGCTTGGCCGCACCTGCTTATGCCGCACCTGAAATCGGCAAACCAGCACCTGATTTTTCAGCAATCGATACAGAAGGTCAGGCTTTTAAGCTTTCAGATCAAAAAGGCAAAATTGTCGTTTTGGAATGGACCAATCATGACTGCCCGTTTGTGCGTAAGCATTACAGCGTTGGCAACATGCAGAAGCTTCAAAAAGAAGCAGCGGATACAGGCGTTGTTTGGGTTTCTATCGTTTCATCGGCTCCCGGCAAGGAAGGCAATATTGATGCCGAGAAAGCGAAGGCTTTAAAGCTGGAACAAAAAGCTGCTTACAGTTTAAAGCTTTTAGACTCATCAGGGGAAATTGGTAAGCTATATCAAGCACAAACAACCCCGCATCTGTTTATTGTTGATAAATCAGGTGCGCTTGTTTATGCCGGCGCGATCGATAACAATCCATCTCCTTCATCTGATGTAATTGCAACATCAACCAACTATGTGAAGGATGCACTTGATGATCTAGCAGCAGGCAAACCTGTTACAACTGCATCAACCCAGCCTTATGGGTGCTCTGTTAAATACTAAGTTAAGGGTACGTAAGTTTCTAAGAACGCCCCAGAGCATTTTTTCTGAGGGCGTTTTTATTTATGTTGGTGTGAGAATGTTTTTATCAAAAGCTTTAAAAAAGAACCATATAGATGAGCGATTTCTTCCCTGAAATTTTTTTCTAAATTCATAATTCACAAAACAACACAAGCGGGACAAGAGAATGGCATTAGGAATTATAGAGATTTTCTTACATGCTGTACCGTTTATCTTATTTTTAGGAGGAATTTCAACATTCTACTATGCCTTTCAAGGGGTATTTACTGGAAGGGTAAAGTGGTGGGATGATTTTGGTAAGCGCACTGAATATGACCGAAATGAAAGCCCACTCAAATTTTGGCTGACGGTTATATGGTACTGCGTTTTGGCGGCAGGAACTCTTTTCCTAGGGTATGTATTGCTAGGGTTTGAGTCTCGGTAACAGGCGTAAGCTAAAACCTATTTCTTAAATCAAGCCTTGCTCAAAATAATAAAAGTTATGTTATTCTGTGGATAACGAATCAGTGTGGCATGAGTAATTCCCTTTTCCAGATCCGAGATCATGATCAAGACCCATCTCAAGATGATGGACGGCTACGTTTGGTTTTGTCTGAAGACGGCCATATACGGCATGTATCAGGGGCTTTCGCGCGGCTTCAGCCGGTTTTGCCTGCTTCAAAGGCGCAAGATGTCATTGTTTTTGCCCGCCCGGATGAGGCGCGCCGGGTTTTTGCTTTAAAAGCGACCGAAGGTGACCCCTTCACACTTTCGGTTAAGGCTGGGACGCACGCGGTGATTGTTGGGGACCAGACAGTCAGCATGCAATTTGAATGGATCAATCTGCCCGACGGCAGGCGCTTTCTCATGGCAAGTGATACAGATGATATTGAGCCTTTGGCCATGACCCCTGCGCGGGTGATGCGCTGGGTAGATCTGGAACAAACATCTGAAATTGATGAAAATAAAAGTAATGATGAACTTCGTCATTTTATGGATTTATCACATGATGTGATGGCTGTTGCACGCAAAGATGGTGTGCTTTTAAGATTAAATGAGCGTTTTACGCGGACGCTTGGTTATAGCGCGATAACACTAGGTAGTTTATCTCTGCTTGATATGATTCATAGTGATGATCGTGCGCATGTGCGTTCTGTTTTATTGGGTTTAATGCGCGCCGATGATGCCGCAATCGGTCAGGTGATTGATTTTGAAGCGAGGACGCTCACAGTAACCGGCGGTATTCGCTGGATGGAATGGCGATTAAAGCGCACCTCTGATCTTATCTATGCTGTGGGTCAGGATATGACAGATATCAAAGCGCATGAAACACGTCTGTTGCAGCAACAACAACAGCTTTCTGAAGCGCAGTCGATAGGTCATATCGGCCATTGGTACTGGAAAAGCGGTGAAGATACTATTCAATGGTCTGATGAACTTTACCGTATATTTGGTGTTAAAAAAGATGATTTTGTTCCCACAATCGATAGTTTAAAAGACACACTGCACAGGCGCGATGTTGGGCGCATGGTGCAAGCTTTTCAGCGGGCGATGATTGAAAGAAACACCTATGAAATGGAATTTCGTATCATTCGTCCAGACGGGCAAATGCGTTTTATACGCTGCGAAGGGCGTTGTGAGATAGACGAGCAGGAAGATGTCGTTGCCTTGTTCGGTGTGATGCAGGATATAACAGAACGCACCCATTATGAACGTGATCTGCGTGATGCCAAAGATGCAGCCGAAAGGGCCTATTCAGCAAAATCACAATTTCTCGCCAATATGAGCCATGAGCTGCGTACCCCGCTTAATGCCATTATTGGCTTTTCTGAAATGATGCAAAGGCAGCTTTTAGGACCAATTGGGACTGAAAAATATTTTGAATATATAGATTGCATCCGTGAAAGCGGAGAACATCTGCTTGATTTGATATCTGACATTTTGGATATGTCTAAAATAGAAGCGGGCAAGTACCAGCTTGATCTTGAAAAGCTGAATGTATCAAAAATTGTTCATCTGGCTTCGCATATGATTGAAGGGCGGGCGCACGACGCGTGCGTTAAGGTTGAAGTTCTTAAAATTGATGATGCCATTGAGGTGATTGCAGATCGCCGCGCTTTATTACAGATCTTGCTGAATTTACTTTCGAATGCCGTAAAATTCACAGAGCCTGGCGGCGCGGTTGATATTGAAACAATTACCCGTGAAGAATATGTGGCGATTAAAGTGAAGGATACAGGTATTGGTATCCCTGCTAATATGCTAGCTAATGTAACGCGGCCTTTTGAGCAAGCGGCCAATCATTACACGCGGTCTCATGAAGGGTCAGGCCTTGGTCTTGCGATTACAAAAGAATTGTGTGAGCTGCATGGCGGATCGCTGCATATCGATTCCACCGTTGGCGTTGGCACAACAGTAACAATTCGTCTTCCCTATGACGCATCTTTATCAAGGCGCGATAAAATACGTTAAATTTTTTCTACAAAAGTTTCTATGACTCTTTTGTTTCCAGCCTTGTCAAAAGAAATATCGAGTTTATTACCATCAATATAAATAATTGATCCTTCCCCAAATAGTTCGTGAGAAACTCGGTCCCCTGCTTTAAAATTGCCTTTTTTCACTGTTTTTTCCGAACCAAGGCGGGCAGGGCCGAATGTACCCGATGAATCCCAATGGCCTGAACGGCCTGATGCAAAAACACTACCCGCTTCTTGTTTTTGCAAAATGCTGTCTTCCGGAAGCTCGTCGACAAAGCGGGACGGAATCGCTTGCACCCAGTTACCATAGGTACGCCTGTTTGCCACATAAGAGATATAAGCGCGTTTTCGCGCGCGGGTTAGGCCCACATAAGCAAGGCGCCGTTCTTCTTCAAGGCCGGTGATGCCGTTTTCATCCATCGTACGCTGCGAAGGAAACAGCCCGTCTTCCCAGCCAGGCAGAAAAACCACATCAAACTCAAGCCCTTTTGCGCCGTGAAGCGTCATCAGTGTAATCGCTTCACCCGTTTGACTTGAGTTATTTTCAAGAACCAGCGAAACATGTTCAAGAAAACTTTCAAGCGACTCGTAGTCTGCCATTGCGGAAACAAGTTCTTTTAAATTTTCCAGCCTTCCGGGGGCATCAGCAGATTTATCAGCCTGCCACATTGCTGTGTAACCTGATTCATCGAGCACTTTTGCACAAAGCTCCTGATGCGACATGATTGTTTTATCTATTTGCCAGCGACTAAAATCGCGCATTAATTGATCAAGCCCTGCTTTCGCCCGACCCTTTAGCTCATCAGAAGTAAGAAGATCATGAATTGTATCGAATAAAGATTTCGATTGTGCGCGTGCATGCACTTGCATTTTTTCTAAACTGCTATCACCAATGCCGCGCTTGGGTACATTTAATATTCTTTCTAATGCTAAGTCGTCTGCTGGCTGCGCAATAACACGTAAATAAGCTAACGTGTCACGAATCTCAGCCCGCTCATAAAAACGGGGGCCCCCTATGACACGGTAGTTCAAGCCTAATTGTAAAAACCGATCTTCAAATTCACGCATCTGAAAGCCGGCGCGCACCAAAACGGCGAATTGATTTAATGTATGGTTTTTATGCTGTAAAGCTTCAATTTCTTCTCCTATATAACGGGCTTCAGCGTCGCCGTCCCATAATCCTCGGACCTGAATTTTCTCTCCCAGATCAGCTTGAGACCACAAGGTTTTTCCCAAACGATTCTTATTATTAGCAATCACAGATGAAGCTGCTTTTAGAATATGCCCTGTTGATCTGTAATTTTCTTCAAGTCGAATAATTTTGGCGCCCGGAAAGTCGCGTTCGAACCGTAAAATATTTCCTACTTCAGCGCCACGCCAGCCATAAATAGATTGGTCATCATCCCCTACACAACAAATATTATTTGCCCCCCTTGCCAAAAGGCGTAACCACAAATATTGCGCGCTGTTTGTGTCTTGATATTCATCCACCAGAATAAAACGGAACCGCTTGTGGTAGCTGGCAATAATATCAACATGGGCAGGGTTTTTGAAAATGCTAATCAGATGAAGCAATAAGTCACCAAAATCGCATGCATTAAGAGTTTTCAGGCGGTCCTGATATTGTTTATAAATATCAATCATACGTCCATCGGCCAGATCACCAGCTTCTTTTGCAGATAGATCAGATGGGGTAAGTCCGCGGTCTTTCCATCGGCTAACAATCGATGACATGAGTTTTGGGGGGCAGCGTTTTACATCAAGATTACGCGCTTCAGCGATTTGCTTAAACAAACGAATCTGATCGTCTTCATCAAGGATTGTAAAAGATGAATTCAGGCCAACCAAATCAGCGTGTTGTCGAAGCATGCGCGCAGCAATCGCATGAAAGGTGCCAAGCCACCAACCTTCAACAGGTTGGTTGAGTAGGGTTGCAACGCGTGTTCGCATTTCTTGTGCGGCCTTATTTGTAAAAGTGACGGCAAGAATTTGCGAAGGAAAAGCGCGACCGGTTGATAAAATATGGGTTAGTCGTGTTGTTAATACTCGTGTTTTACCTGTGCCTGCGCCGGCCAAAACCAAAACCGGACCATCAATGCTCAATACAGCTTCACGTTGCGCATCATTTAGTCCGGCAAGATAAAATGGCTCAGGTGCTGGGGCCATCTCGGCCGACATCGGAATTTCTTACTCCACCAGTCGGTTCCACCAACCCTTTTTACGGGGTTGGTCAGATGCGCCATTTTGGTCTGCACTGTCTGATGCGGTTTGATCGCTTTGCGTCTGTGGTGTTTGCTCAGCGTTGCGTCTGCGGGACATATAACCAATTGTAGGCCCTGCGCTTTGGGAAGGCTGAGAAGATTGTGGCGTATTATCCTGTCTTGAATCCTGAGAAGGCCCGTTATGATCTTGCTGGGGGCGTGTTACATCAGGGCGATTACGGCCACCGCGATTATCACGATTATTTTGTCTGTCACGTCCGTTTCGATCACGGCCCCGGCCGCCTCCACCATTGCGGTCGCGACTATGACGGTTTGTTTCTTTTGATACGGTATGGTCCTGATTACCGATGTTATCGATCTGGTCATCATCAACAGGTTCTGGCTCTGCACGATTGCCGATATTATCATCAATATCGGTGTCATTGTCTTGCACGGTGTTTGACAAGATCTCGGTTCGTGGTCCGCGGTTGTTAAAACGGTCACGGCCGCGGTTATTACGATTTCGCCCGCCGCGGTTTCGCCCGCCGCGGTTTCGGTTAGAAGACACTTCTGAATCGTCAGCAGTTTCTTCTGACTGTTCTTTTGTATTGTTTGGCTGCAGTTCAGACATGGTTTCACGTGTGATAATTTCATCACCTTCATCATGATCTTGTGGCTGAACGGTTTTTACTGTTTCCAGCCTGTAGCCAATCGGCGATAAAGTTTCATCAACGCGAACACTGACAACAAAACCATAACGACGCTCAATATCAACCAAGCGATCACGTTTGTTGTTTAGTATATAAAGGGCAATTTCTGATGGCACATTTAAAATCACCTGAGATGAACGGTTACGTGTGCCTTCTTCTTCAATGCCGCGCAAGGCCAGAATTGCAGCAGAATCAATTGTACGAATGACCCCTGCGCCTTTACAATGAGGGCACTGCTGGAACTGGGCTTCTGTAAGTGAAGGATTTAGGCGCTGGCGTGAAAGCTCAAGCAAACCAAAATTTGAAATGCGACTCATTTGAACGCGCGCACGATCTGATGACAACGCATCCCGCAGGCGGCGTTCAACACGCGCATTGTTTCGACGATCTTCCATATCAATAAAATCAACCACAACAAGGCCGCCTAAGTCGCGCAGGCGGAGTTGTCTTGCAACTTCATCTGCGGCTTCAAGGTTGGTTTTAAGGGCCGTTTCTTCAATGTGACGTTCTTTTGTTGCGCGGCCTGAGTTGACGTCAACAGATACAAGCGCCTCTGTTGGGTGAATGACGATATAGCCACCTGATCTTAACTGCACCACCGGTTCGCCGATTTCAGCAATTTGATTTTCAACCTGAAAGCGATGGAACAAGGGAATTTTATCATCTTTATAATGCTGTATTTTTGAAACATCGTCCGGCATTAACATGCCCATAAAGTCACAAGCCGCGCGGTATCCTTTATCACCTGAGACTACAATTTCAGAAACATCTTCGCCGTAAATATCACGAATTGAGCGTTGAATCAGATCACCTTCTCCGTAAATCTGAGCAGGCGCAGATGATTCAAGTGTTGTCGAGCGGATATTATCCCAAAGACGCAAAAGGTAATCGAGATCGCGTTTGATGTCTTCCGCCGGACGCTCAACACCAGCGGTGCGTAAAATAACTGACATCCCTTCAGGCACAGAAAGTTCTTTTAAAATACTGCGCATGCGTTTGCGTTCTGCAAAGCTTGCAATTTTGCGGGAAACACCGCCACCACGCGGTGAATTAGGCATTAATACGCAATATCTTCCAGGTAAAGATAAGTAAGTGGTTACAGCTGCACCTTTATTGCCGCGTTCTTCCTTGCTGACTTGAACAAGCATGATCTGACCACGCTTGATGACTTCTTGGATTTTGTACCGTTTAGCAAGGGTGCGGAAAATATTATCATCATTATCGTCGTTTATTTGTTCGCGTCTTCCACGAAGCGGCTTGCGGCCACGTTGTTGGAAACGGCCCCGACCACGACCACGCTGTTGGAAACGGCCCCGACCACGGCGATGATTTAAGCCTTGTTCATCGCTTACCACGTCTACGTTTTCATTTGGATCAGCTTCGCCTTGTTCACCTTCAATGCCGTTTGTGTCCAAATCAGAATCTTCGTCTGAGTTTGAATCAAGAGTTTCAGCAAGGTCAGAAACCTGCCCTGCATCATCATGCTCAAGAAGGGGGTCATCTGATGAAGCATCGATAAGATCTGCTTCTGTATCGGTGTCAGTATCCATTCCGTCTTCATCGAACAATTCCTGCTCAAAAGACATTGGTGCAGTATTATTGGAGTGATCGCGATTGGTTAGGTCTTCGCTTTCACCCTTATGCTGAAGATAGGCTGTTTCAACCGGTTCAAGGGACGGTTGGTCCATTTCATCTAGGCTATCAGGCTGTGCTGTGTAGGCGCTATCCGTATCCATATTCTGGCGTGCGGCTTCGCGGGCTTCTTCTTCAGCTTCTTCTTCAGCTTCTCGTTTCGCTTGCGCTTCAAGCAACGCTTTTTGTTCGGCAATAATAGCTTCGCGGTCAGCAATAGGTATGCGGAAATAGTCGGGATGAATTTCAGAGAAGGGCAAGAAGCCGTGGCGATTGCCACCAAAATTCACAAAAGCAGCCTGCAGCGATGGTTCTACCCGTGTTACTTTGGCAAGAAAAATGCTGCCTTTAAGCTGCTTTCTCACCATGCTTTCATAATCAAATTCTAAAAGTCGATTTCCATCTGTTACAACAACCCTTGTTTCTTCTTTGTGGGTGCTGTCGATTAACATTTTTTTGGCCATGGGGAAGTTCCCGCTTTCTTTTTGAAAGGCGCGGGCGCCGAAGGTCACCTTTTGCGACAGGAAAAGCACATCCGGCGCTTATATCTACGCGCCTGTTGGTTGTTTTTTCTGTTAGGCTCCAAAATATCTTTTTTAAACAGGAGCTTACAGTTTTTGCGATGGGCTAGCGAAACCTTGTTAAAACGCTGGATATATTGCTAAAACCACATCGTGTCGCAAAAGAACATTACGTCAGAGTGCGTCCGGGTACAATGAAAGAATGTTTGACGTAATAATAATAATAATGTTTTTCAGATTGTTCGAGAACATGAAAAACGAATCCTTCATGTCCCCACTCCTAAGTCAGATGACAAAAGCTCGACAATTAGTGTAATGTGTAAATGTCTAAGTTCTGACATTATTCACGCCAGCATTAGTTTTATTATGTCCATTAAAAAAATCGTCACCGTTTTTTTTGCGTTTGCTGTGCTGTTGGCAAGTTGGCCAGCGCAGGCTGTTACCGTAAAGGCGATGCGTGCTGGCATTCATCCTGATAAAACCCGTCTGGTATTCGATTTATCTGGTTCAGTGCCTTATAGGGCGTTTATTGCAGAAAGCCCCTCACGTTCTCTTGTGGTTGAGCTTCCTCAAGGTGCTGTAAAAGCATCGCTTGATATGAATTTTAAAAAAGCAGGGCTTACGTCTTTTAAGAAGGTTCCTCAAGGTAACGGAAAGATGCGTTTAGTTTTTGCACTTTCAAAACCTTTAAAGCTAACAAATAGTTTTATACTGGCTTCCAAGAAAAACACGCCTCCAAGGTTGGTTGTTGATTTGTTAGGGGCTGATAAAGGAACATCATACCACTCGGCTTACAATACATCACAAGCATCATCCGGTATTTTAGGTCAGCTTGTTATTAAGGCCCCTGCAGGAAATCAAGAGCTTGCAGTAAAGCCCCGACAGGTCAAAAGAGATCCTGTAAATCAACGCGCAGAAGCCTATGAAAAGCCCGCGCCAGTTTTACAAAAAAACGAGTCTTTAAAAACAGTCGGTGTCCCAGCTTCTGTCGTTCGATCAAAAGGGGCAAAAAAAATAATAATCCTTGATCCCGGACATGGGGGGAAAGACACAGGCGCAATTGGCAAAAAGAATCTAGAAAAAAATATAACACTCGCAATGGCAAGGCAGTTAAAAAAGCAATTAGAAGAAACGGGGCGGTATAAAGTTAAACTGACACGTAATTCAGATGTATTTATTACCTTGCCAGGGAGGGTTAAATTTGCCCGGGAAAACAGAGCAAATCTTTTTATATCGCTGCATGCGGATTCAATCGATCATAGTAATGACAGGCGCGAGCTGATTAATGGTGCGTCGATTTATACATTGTCTGAAAAGGCATCCGATGCCCAGACAGCGAAATTGGCTGAACGTGAAAACAAAGTAGATCTTCTGGCCGGGGTTAATCTGGGCGTTGAAAGCAAGGAAGTTGCAGATATTTTACTTGATCTTGCCATGCGTGAGACCATGAATCAGTCCAAATATTTCGCCAACACCATTGTTCAGCGATTTGAAACAGGCGGAGTAAGGCTGCTGGAAAAACCGCATCGATTTGCTGGATTTGCTGTTTTAAAGGCGCCTGATGTGCCTTCCGTGCTTATAGAACTTGGGTTCATGTCCAACCGCCATGAGGAATCTTTGCTTTCTACCGATGCGCATCGGCGCAAGATTGCAAGCGCAATTACAAGTGGCGTTGACAGCTATTTTGATAAGCTAGAACAAGCACAACAGAATTAAATTTATTATGTCTATATATCAACCAAGCCTTTGAAAAAATAGGGATTTGCAAGGCCAGAAAACCCGTGTATATAAGTGTTCACGGTTTTATCTCTCGCGAGAAGCCTAAACTTTAAACAAACTAACCATGAGGATCCCCATGAAAAACATTATCATGACTCTTTGCCTGGTTGGCGCATCAGTTGCCTTGGCAGCTTGCTCCTCAACAGGTGATGGCAAAACATACCCAGCTCCATACGCTCACGAGCGCACAGCTGGTGGTCAAACAGCAGCTCCAGTTGCTGCTGCTGAGCCAGTATTCGAAAAGAAACTGCGTAAATAAGTTCGACGTAGTTTAGTACGAATTTAAAGCCGTCGTGGCCAATGGGTCCGGCGGCTTTTTCGTGGTTTTTTACCGTCTTGCGGCACATGGCGTATAAGATTTAAACTCAACCTATGGACCACTTTAAAAACATTTTAAAAGTTTTTTTCATCTCAGGCTTTGGGTTTGCAGGCATTCTTTTCACAGTTGTGGCGCTTGCGGCAACGGGACTTCTTGATGATTGGATGGCTCAGACAGCGCCTGAACAAGTGGCAAGCAGCGTTATTCGGCATGCAATTATTATTTGGGTTTTTAGCATTCCTTTCGCCCTTGTATCTTTAGCAATGACGCCATCAAATTTAAAGAATCTGTGCCTATGGGCCCCTTTTTATGCGCCGCTTGCGGTTTTATTTGGGACTACGCTCGCCCGCCTTTAGGGTATTTTTTCAGGCATTGGTTTTACGGGCGCTGTTGCCGATGCCTGTTCAATCGCTGGGCGCGTTAAAACTTTGATCGGGTAGCCGTAACGATTTTTAATTGCTGCGCGCACCAAATCCCAATTCAGGTCATCGGCATAACTACCTGCTTCTTTGACAATTTGCTGAATATCTTTATCAGCCACCTGATAATCAGGTTTACCGTCGCGGCTAATAATATCGGCTTGTTCTTGGGTGGGGTGCACCTCGACATAAAAGTCATTACCAATCCACGCCGTTTTAATGGGCTGATCTACAATGGTGACCTGTGTGCCTTCAGGGGTAAAATTATATAAGGTTGTGATATCTTCCGGATACATACGAATGCAGCCTGAAGAGAGTCTCCAGCCAATTGAATAAGGCTTATTTGTGCCATGAATGGCATAAGACGGAAAGCCAAGATACATGGCATGCGTACCC
Source organism: uncultured Pseudobdellovibrionaceae bacterium (assembly GCA_964648505.1). Lineage (GTDB taxonomy): Bacteria > Pseudomonadota > Alphaproteobacteria > Micavibrionales > Micavibrionaceae > CAZYMI01. Next base: position 30,500 of record CAZYMI010000002.1, on the reverse strand, counting down.
ATAGGGTTATCAGGGCCGGGATAATAAGTTGCTTTTAGTTTTGGGTCCTCTTTTCGCATACGATCAGTTGGCCGCCAGATGGGGCCCACCATTTTACGCGCTACAGTTGTTGTACCAAGCGGCGATGTTAATCCTTCGCGCCCTATACCAACGGGATAACTTGCAGGCTCAATTCCGGGGCCATAATACACATACATGCGCATTTCAGCTAAATTGATAACAATGCCTTTGCGTGGCCCTTTTGGTAAAAGATTCATTGTAGGCAGTGTAATTTTTGTTCCATCACCTGGCAGCCAAGGATCAACAGTTGGGTTTGCAGCCCGAATTTCAACATAACCAAGCCCGTATTCACGCGCTAATTTTACAATTGTATCTTCATAGCGACTTTTGATGATCTGCATTTCACCAATTGCGTTTCCTTTAAAATTTTGCGCTGTGCTTGAAGCAGGCGCAGACGTTTTTGGTGCTATTTCGCTTTTTGCAAAAGCGCAAAAAGGTACAAAGCACAGGGCGGATATCGCCACAAGAATACGCATTTTCATGAATACTACCCTTTTAATTTTTTAGGCAAAGCTTCAGCCACTTTGTCGATATAAGCGCCTGTGTTAAGCCAGGTTTGTCCTGATCCAACCAGTGAGGCCAGATCTTTGGTCATATACCCTGCTTCGACGGTTTCAATACAAACGGTTTCTAACGCTAAAGCAAAATTAATCAAATCGTCATGATGATCAAATTTACCGCGATATTGAAGGCCGCGTGTCCAGGCAAATATAGAGGCAATAGGATTGGTTGATGTTTCTTTGCCTTTTTGGTGTTCACGGTAATGGCGCGTTACGGTTCCGTGTGCTGCTTCAGCTTCAACGGCATTACCATCTGGGGTTAATAAAACAGAGGTCATAAGCCCAAGCGACCCAAATCCTTGCGCAACGACATCTGATTGAACATCGCCGTCATAATTTTTGCATGCCCATAAAAATCCACCTTCTGATTTGATGGCCATTGCAACCATATCATCGATCAGGCGATGTTCGTATGTCAGGTTTTGAGCTTTGAATTTATCGGCAAATTCTGAAGCAAAAATCTTAGCAAAAATTTGCAAGAAGGCTCCATCATAAACCTTTAAAATTGTATTTTTTGTTGAAAGATACAGAGGCACATTGCGTGACAGCGCGTAATTAAAGCAAGCGCGAGCAAATCCCTCGATTGATTCATCTTGGTTATACATGCCCATGGCAACACCGGCTGATGGAAAATCATAAACCTCGTAGTTTTGCGCAGGGCTTCCATCGGCAGGGGTGTAGGTCATTGTAAGTTTTCCAGGACCCGGAATTTTTACATCGGTGGCTTTGTACTGGTCACCAAAAGCATGGCGAGCAACGGTGATCGGTTTTTTCCAGCCCGGTACATAAAGCGGAATATTTTTACACACAATTGGTTCACGAAAAATTGTGCCGTTAAGAATGTTGCGGATGGTACCGTTTGGTGACTTCCACATTTTTTTCAAATTGAATTCTTTTACACGCGCTTCATCAGGGGTAATTGTGGCGCATTTTACGCCGACACCATATTTTTGGATGGCCTTAGCGCTATCGATTGTTACTTTATCGTCTGTCGCATCGCGGTTTTGTATGGAAAGATCGTAATATTCAAGCGGGATATCAAGGTAAGGCAAAATCAATTTTTGCTTGATCATACCCCAGATGATACGTGTCATTTCATCGCCATCTATTTCGACAAGCGGTGTTTTTACAGAAATTTTATTCATCAGAAAAATCCTAATTAAGTCGGTCATAAAACTAGCTTCTTTATATTCAAATAAAAGGGTAAATGACAATTGATTTATATTTTCATAATACTATATTTTAAAAACAAAATAATGTTCATAATATAGTGCATGGGCGGGTTTGGACCAAAATGGCCCAAGGTGATGGCTTAAATTTAATAAATAGCTTTTAGCCGTGGCCCTTTGTTTAAAGCTAAAGCATCAATAGCGCTTTTTAGCTGGGCGATAAAATTATCTAGCTTTTCTGATCGTGCAACTTCCTTGAGCGTTCCTTGTCCGTTTAAAGTTGTGGCCACAAATAAAGCCTTTTCAGGGCCTAGCGGGCGCTTTTCAACTGTAATTAAAGGGGGCAAGCCTGCATCCTCGCGGAAAGACAGGTAATATCGGCCATTGCATTCTGTAAATAGAAAATCGCGAAAAACGCCACGATACACATTAGCGGAATAAATTTGAAAAATGCTTTGAAATTCACGCCGTGTGTATCCCACACGGCTCGTTGGGTTTTTATCAGCCATATAAAACAGTGTAACAAATATTTTGCCCTTTTGCGAAAAGGCGGTTTTGCTGTATCCATAAGCGCTAAAGGAAGACACGATATGGATGTTCTCAGCGAAATCGATAATGCCTTAAGGCAAGACCAATTTAAGGCTCTTTGGAAAAAATATGGCAGCACAGCTTTAACGGCTTTGCTCGCATTTCTGGTGGTTGTTGCCTGTTATCAGGTTTACAAAGGATGGCAGCATAATAGGAATGCGCAAGCAACAGATGCGCTCATTTCAGCATTGCAGACACAAGACACCAAACCCCTTGCCGATTTTTCACACAAAGCTTCCGGCATTCATAAGGTGATCGCTGATTTTATTGTTGCGAATCGTGAAAAAGATATGAGCAAGCGTGCGGTGCTTTTGGAAGAAATTTCACAATCCAGTAACGCGCCACGGGATTTTCGTGACCTTGCAACGATCATGAAGTTGCGCGTTAGTGCGCCAAAAAATAAAGAAGAAGCACAAAAACAGGCCCAAGCACTTGGCCGAATAGCAAATGATAAGCGCGCTGCATTTTCAATGTTGGCAAGGCTTGATCTTTCAACCGTGCAAGCGCGGTCCCTTGATGATTTGAAAGCAGCGCGGGATTCATTGGCTCCTATTTTGAATGGGCACGACATCCCCCCTGAAATACTTGAACAGGCGCGTGCGCTTGATCGGGTTTACAGGTTGGATCTGGAGCATCAATGAAAAAGACTTTTATATTAACATTATTATGCGCTGTGTTAAGTGCGTGTTCGTTATTTTCTGATGATGAAAAAGACCCGCCTTTAAAAGGTGAACGTATTTCTGTGATGCAGCTGCAAAAAGATCTTGAGCCGGAAAAAGGACAAGTCGCGGCTTTGGACCCCATCACTTTGCCTGATATATTTGAGAATGCTTTCTGGCCACAAGCGGGGGGCTATCCCAACCATGCTTTGCAGCATGTTGGATTTGGCGCAGATATACCGCGTAAGATCTGGTCAACCAGTATTGGAGAAGGCGCAAATGAAGGTCTGCCGCTTGTCAGCGTACCTGTGATCGCAGATGGTCTGGTTTTTACACTTGATACAAGCACAAATGTACGCGCTTTTACGTTATCAAAAGGTAAAAGACTTTGGTCAGAAAATTTGCGCCCAAAAGAAGAAGATGAAGAAGTGGTTGGCGGGGGACTCGCTTACTCTGAAGGTGTTTTATATGTCACGACCGGTTTTGCGAATGTAATTGCGCTTGATGCGAAAACAGGTAAAGAAATTTGGGCGGTGGCGCTGCAAGCACCAGCGCGCGCGGCACCCACAATTCACAAGGGTATGGCTTATATCGCAACGCTTGATAACAAGGTTGTTGCCTTAAATGCTGCAGATGGGGCAATTATTTGGGATTATCAAGGCATTGGCGAAACCGCGGGCCTTTTAGGCGCAGCAGCGCCTGCTGCAAGTGATGATGCGGTGATTGCCGCTTTTTCATCGGGGGAGATTTTTGCTTTGCGCCCTAGTAATGGATCTGTGATCTGGGGTGATAATTTGGCCCCACCTTTGCGTGTTGGCGGTGTTGCGGGTTTATCTGATATCCGAGCTTTGCCGGTGCTTGATCAGGGACTTGTCATTGGTATGAGCTATGCGGGGCGAATTGCAGCAATTGAAGCGCAAGGGGGGCAGCGTGTCTGGCAGCGTGATTTTGGCGGCGCGGAAACGCCGTGGATTTCTGGTAATACAATTTATGTCCTGACAAAAGAAAATCAGCTTCTTGCACTTGCGCGCGATAGCGGCATTATCAGATGGATTACCCAACTTGAAAAACTGAAGGATTCAAGCGATAAATCAACTCCTCAAATTTGGCTTGGGCCTATTTTAGCAGGGGGGCGTTTAATTGTGGTAGCCCAAAGCGGGTTAATTGCAGAATATAATCCGCTTGATGGAACTTTTATTCGAACAACAAAGATTGGTAAAACTATTGCCTTGACGCCCGTGATTGCAGAAAAAACTTTAGTTCTTCTTGCCGCAGACGGCACACTTTTGGCTTATCAATGACCTTTACACTTGCTATTGTTGGGCGTCCCAATGTTGGAAAATCAACGCTTTTTAATCGTTTTGCGCGAAAAAATCTGGCGATTGTCAATGATCAGCCGGGTGTAACCCGCGACTGGCGTGAAGCGCCGGGCTGGCTTTTAGATCAGCCTATTACCGTGATTGATACAGCTGGTCTTGAAAATGTAAATGATGCTTCAATTGAAGCGCGTATGCGTCAACAAACAGAACGGGCCGTTGAGCGGGCCGATGCTGTTTTATTTGTGATTGATGCGCGGGCTGGTCTTACTAATCTGGATCGGCATTTTTCAAGCTGGATGCGCCGCACCGGGAAGAAAGTGGTTCTTGCAGCCAATAAATGTGAATCCCAAGCGATAGCAGATGCCATACAAGCTGAATCTTATGCACTTGGATTGGGTGAAGCGATTACAATTTCTGCATCCCACGGCTATGGGATGGAAGATATTTATGCTGCTTTTGAAGAAGATATAAAAGCGGCACAGAAATTAGATTCTGACGAAGCAGAAGAAAAAGCTTTACGACTTGATGATCTTGATTCTATCGAAGGTGATTTAGCTTTTGATTTTGCGGGTGGGGTACAAGATGACCCTGATAAACCTATTCGCATTACAATTGCCGGGCGCCCGAATGTTGGTAAATCAACCCTGATGAATACCCTTTTAAATGACGACCGCGTCATGACAGGGCCTGAAGCAGGCATTACGCGTGATGCGATTGCAGCATCTTGGGATTATAAAGGACAAAAAATTCGTCTGGTTGATACCGCAGGTATGCGAAGGAAGGCCCGGGTTGATAACGTCATTGAGAAAATGTCAGTTGATGACACGCTTCGTTCGGTGCGTCTTTCACAGATCGTAATTTTTATGATTGATGCAACCCAAGGCCTTGATAAACAGGATCTTCAAATTGCCCGGCACTTGCATGAAGAAGGCCGTGCGATTGTTCTTGCGGTGAATAAGTGGGATGCAGTTGATGATAAAAGCCAAGCCGTTGCGGATATGATCTATACGCTTGAGACGTCTTTTGCGCAGATCGATAAATTGCCAACAGCTTTTATTTCCGCACTCAAGGGCCGTAACCTTGATAGCCTTATGGACCGCGTTCTTGAGGTATATAAGGTTTGGTCCTCGCGAGTTTCAACAGGCAAGCTTAATAGGTGGCTTGATGCTATGACCCAAAAACATCCACCGCCTTTGGTATCTGGCAGGCCGAATAAATTGCGTTACATGACGCAGGTAAAATCTCGTCCCCCTACTTTTGCAATGTGGTGTTCTAAACCTGACGATTTACCTGCAACCTATCAGCGGTATCTGATCAATGGTTTAAGGGATAGTTTTTCGATGAACGGCATTGCTGTCAGGCTTGTTTTACGCAAGTCTAAGAACCCTTTTGTAAGCTGAGCCTTTGCCCTGTTTGGGTATATGACGGCAGACAAAATTGCAAAAGTTTTTCGGCAATTAAATCAGGGTGTGGTAAACTTGTTGGGTCTTCTCCGGGATAAGCCGTTGCGCGCATGGCAGTTCGCATTTTCCCTGGATCAACAAGGTTTATTTTTAATCCGGTATTTAAACTTTCAGCAGCGTATGTGAACACAAGCGCTTCGAGCGCGCTTTTACTTGCAGCATAAGCACCCCAATACGCCCGGGGTGCCAGCACAGCACGAGACGAGATAAAAAGAGCGCGTCCATCTTGAGATGCGCGCAGCAAAGGGTCGAGTGTGCGTATAAGCTGTGCATTTGCATGTACGTTCACACGAAATACTTTTTCCCACTCATTCATCTTGCAATGTGCAACAGGCCCAAGCGTGCCCAAAAGCCCGGCATTGGCGATTAAAATATCAAGATGAGGGAAACGAGCCGATAGTTGCGGCCCTAAAGTTTCAAGCAGTTCAATGTTATTGAGATCACAAGGGATAAGTGTCGTAGACCCGCCATTTTTTTGAATGCTGTCATCGAGTTCTTCAAGTGCGCCTGATGTGCGGGCAAGGGCAATGATATGTGCGCCCTCAGATGCCATTGCTTTGGCAACCGATGCCCCAAACCCGCGTGATGCGCCGGTTATAAGCGCAACTTTTCCTTTAAGCGCTTGCGTGCGCAAAGGGGTCATTATTCAGCAACTCCCATGCCTTCAAACATGGCGCGTTTAACAGGAACACCTGTTGCACAGTTATTATGGTCTGTAATGGCAATTGGGTAGTCACCTGTGAAGCAAGCATCACAAAATTGTGGTGATGCGTTGTCGCGTGGTTTGCTTACCAAAGCACGATGAAGGCCATCAACACTGATATAAGCAAGGCTATCGACCCCGATAAAGGCTCGAATTTCTTCAAGTGAATGTGTGTGGGCTAAAAGCTCACTGGTTGAAGGTGTATCGATACCGTAAAAACACGAATGTGATGATGGTGGTGAAGATACACGCAAATGAACTTCACGCGCGCCTGCAGCACGCACCATCTCAACAATTTTTTTCGATGTTGTACCCCGTACGATTGAATCATCAACCAGCACAACGGATTTTCCTTCAATTAAAGAACGATTTGCGTTGTGTTTCATTTTTACACCAAGGTGGCGTATGGCTTGTGTAGGTTCAATAAATGTTCGCCCTACATAATGGTTGCGGATGATACCAAATTCAAAAGGCAGGCCACTTGCTTCTGCAAAACCCATAGCTGCTGGAACACCGCTATCAGGCACAGGTACAATAATTTGACCGGTTGGGGCGGGCGCTTCACGCGCCAATTCTGCGCCGATAGCTTTTCGTGCAGCATACACAGATCGCCCTTCAACAGCAGAATCAGGCCTTGCAAAGTAAATATATTCAAAAACACAAAAACGAGAGCCTTGGTCTCCAAAAGGTCGAGTACTCTGAATGCCTTTATCAGTAATAACAACCATTTCACCAGGTGCAATATCGCGGATATATTGTGCGCCAATAATATCAAGAGCGCAGGTTTCTGATGCTAAAATCTTTGCCCCTGCCAGTTCTCCCATAACAAGTGGGCGAATACCTAAGGGATCGCGTATACCGATTAAAGCACCATCATAAAGAGCAATAATCGCATAAGCGCCCTGAACACTTTTTAAAGCTTGTACAAGGCGTTCTGGTACAGATTTGTCTTTGACTGTGGCCATGAGATGGATGATAACTTCTGTATCGGTTGTTGATTGAAAAATAGATCCTTTTTCAACAAGCTCGGTACGCAGACTTTCTGCGTTTGTAAGGTTACCATTATGCGCAAGTGCAAAACCGCCAAAATTTAGATCCGCAAATAAGGGCTGAATATTGCGCACAGCTGTTGCCCCTGTTGTTGCATAACGGTTATGGCCTATCGCAAATGATCCCTTAAGTCCTGCAACAACTGAAGCGCGGCCAAAAGCTTTGTCCACCAGGCCTTGTGCGCGGTGGGCATAAAAATTATCACCATCAAATGAAACAATGCCGGTTGCCTCTTGCCCCCGATGCTGAAGGGCATGAAGGCCAAGAGCCGTCAGTGCAGCAGCATCTGTGTGGTTATTGACGCCAAAAATACCGCACTCTTCTTTGAGTTTGTCGTCATCAAAAGGAGTTTCGCAATAGGTCATGGGGTACCGGTTTGTACGGGTTGATCTTGTGTTTGAATATCCATCAGATGATCGATCGTTTCCCGCGCTTTATCATCATAACCTTTTTCACCTTTTTGGGGTGTGTCCGGTGTTATTTTTGATTGTGTTTCGGGCATTATGGTGTTGTCGGTATTTTTATCACCTTTAAGAACATTGATTGCTTCAAGCGCATCACGTGTTGTTAATTCCGGTTGTGATAAGGGCTTATCTTGCATTTCTTTGGGTAGTAAAGCTGCAATCCAGCCCGATGTTGCTTCGACATAGATATGAGTTTTTGAGTCTGCAAACCACTTCTTTTTCATTTCCTTATCGCCTTGAAAATAAAGCGGCAGATACAAAAGGCCTAGAATAATTAATCCCCGTACAAGCCCAAACATAACCCCCAAAGTACGATCAACCGGCCCCAGCCCGACAGAGCGTGCTTTTTCCGACAATACATGGGATAAAAAAGACAGAATCGCAAACACAACGATAAAAACAATGAGATACGAAAGCGCATCTGCTACAAGCCCATAAGGCAAAATACCAAATAATTTTTCTTCTGCTTTACCTTCAACAACACCTAAAACCGAGCGCATGAAAGGTTTAAGGGTGGGACTAGTATAAAATGCAGCGGTAAGGCCGCCAGCTGCACCACATATTGTTACAAATTCGCGAATAAACCCTCGCCAAAAGGCGACAAAAGCTGAAATCAATAAAATGACCAGAACAATGGCATCAACAACCATATCAGAGCACACATCTCATAGGGGTCAAAGAAAGGATATATTTAGTAGATCAAGGGTCATTTGTCCAGTGATGGCCCGGTTTTAAGATGCTGGCTTTACGCCTTTGCTTTCGCTTTGGTATTCACTGCCCCTGTAAGCCCAAGCGCGTCCATGAGATCTTCAACATGCATGACAGCAGTGGCTTGAATGGCTTCAAGTTTTGCTATTTTTGAGCTTGCTGGGACAAACGCATAATGAAAGCCGAGTTTTGCGGCTTCTTTTAAGCGTAAATCCGGCTGGTTTACAGGGCGAATTTCACCCGCAAGCCCTACTTCACCAAATAAAACAGCTTCAGCGTCAATAACGCGCCCAGTTAGTGCGCTAACTAGTGCAGCAGCAACGGCCATGTCAGCAGCTGGTTCGGTAATGCGTAGGCCGCCTGCGATATTCAAAAACACGTCTTGCATAGAAAATTGATAACCACATCGTGTTTCCAATACAGCTAAAATCATTGCTAGTCTGTTTGAATCCCACCCAATGACAGCGCGGCGTGGTGTGCCATATCCGGTTGGGGCAACAAGGGCTTGCACTTCGACTAAGACAGGACGCGTACCTTCAAGACCAGCAAGTACGGTTGAACCTGGAGATCCTTGCTGACGCTGCGCCAAAAATAAGGCAGAAGGGTTTGGCACTTCACGCAGACCATCGGAAGCCATTTCAAAAACACCGATTTCATCTGTAGGGCCGAAGCGGTTTTTGACAGTGCGCAGAATACGAAATTGGTGCCCACGATCCCCTTCAAAATATAAAACGGTGTCAACCATATGCTCAAGCACTTTTGGTCCGGCAATCGTCCCTTCCTTGGTTACGTGCCCCACAATTAAAACACAGACACCTTTTGCTTTTCCAAGCTTAATAAGTTCCTGCGCGCTGGTACGCACCTGCGTTACTGTACCCGGGGCACTATCAACTGTATCAATAAAAAGCGTTTGTATTGAATCAACAACAATAACATCGATTTTATCCGGGCCATCCATGGCTGCGGCAATATCACGTACAGCTGTTGCTGCAGCAAGTTTAACGGGAGCATCAGCAAGCCCGAGCCTGCGGGCGCGCAGGCGTACTTGGTCGATCGCTTCCTCTCCGGAAACATAGGCGCAAGCATGGCCAGCTTTTGCAAGGGCACAGACAATTTGTAAAAGCAAAGTGGACTTACCGATGCCGGGGTCACCCCCCACAAGCAAAGCGGATCCTGCAACAAGCCCGCCCCCTGTCACGCGGTCAAATTCAGCATTATGCGAGACCATGCGTGCAACGGGCGTTGTGCCTTCACCTTTAAGATCAACAAAAGAAAGGCCTTTGCCCTTTTTCCCCGATAATCCTTTTGGTGCGGCAGCTTCAATAATTTCCTCAGCAATAGAATTCCAGGCGCCGCACCCTTCACATTTTCCAGACCATTTATTGGCAGTTGTTCCGCAAGTCTGACAAATATAAGCTGTTTTTGATTTGACAGACATCAGGAACGAAGTGCCTTGATCGCACGGGCATAATCAGCCGGACCTTTGGAAAAAACAGCTGTGCCGGCAACCAGCACATTGGCCCCTGCTTGAATAACACGCGGGGCTATTTCAGGTGTAATGCCGCCGTCTACTTCCAGCAGAATGTTGCGTCCTGATTTTTGTATGCGGCTTGCAGCTTGCGCAATTTTATCTTCAAGCGGGATATAAGCCTGCCCGCCAAACCCAGGATTCACGGTCATAATTAAGATCAGATCAACCAGATCAATAACATGATCAAGGGTATCAATAGGCGTTGCAGGATTAAGCGCAATGCCTGCTTTTTTGCCTAATTTTCGGATCATTTGCAGTGTGCGGTGACTATGCGGGCCCGCTTCAGGGTGAACCGTAATAATATCAGCGCCCGCTTCAGCAAAAGCTTGTAAATGAAGATCAACAGGCGCGATCATCAGATGAACATCCATTACTTTTTGGGTGTGCGGGCGCAGTGCTTTTACAACACTGGGTCCCATTGTAATGTTGGGAACAAAGTGCCCATCCATAACGTCGATATGAATAAAATCAGCGCCTGCTTGGTCAAGCGCGTAAATTTCTTCACCAAGTTTTGAAAAATCGGCAGACAAAATAGAGGGGGCGATATAAAGGCTCATGGGGTTACTATAGCAACAATCATTAGGTTTTCACCAGTCTTGAGATGAAAAATCCGTCCAAGCCTCCATCCTTAGCCAGAAATTGTGGCATCAGACGAATATCACCATCACGATTGATACACTCGGTAATGCCTTTGACTTCAGATAAGTGAAAAGAGGCGCGTGAAAAGTCGCGTCGACGTTCTAAAAAGGCTGTAATCTGGTCTTCCCCTTCTGCTTTTTGCAAAGAACAGGTGCAATAAATTAAGACGCCTTCCGGTTTTAAGATATTTGCAGCGTTATCTAAAATGCGCGCTTGAACATCGACTAGTGTTTCAATATCGCGCAGGCCTTTAAGCCAGCCGACATCCGGGTGTCTTCGAAGTGTTCCCGTTGCTGAACAAGGCACATCAGCCAGCACAGCATCTACTTGTGCGCGGGGCTGCCATAAAGCAGCGTCCGATATATGCGTTTGTACGCGGTCGCTTAGTCTCAAGCGTTCCATGTTATCCATTAACAAGCGCATGCGTCCTGCTGCGCGGTCAACAGCATCAACCCGTGCACCAGCTGCGGCAAGCTGTGCTGTTTTACCACCTGGGGCTGCACATAAATCAACCACATGCTTTCCTGAAAGATCACCAAAAAGCTGAACAGGTAAAGATGCAGAAGCGTCTTGTATCCACCACATGCCGTCTAAAAATCCCGGCAGGTCAATCACAGGGCCTTTTTGGTAACGGCGTAAACTGCCAGTTGGCAGAATGGTCGCCTGCAATGTTTCCGCCCAAGCTTTTATCTGATCGGGTTGTTTTAAAGTGATATCAAGCGGCGCCTCAAGCTGGCTTGTTTGTGCGATATCTATAGCTGTTTTTAAGGAATAATCGAGAATCCACCTTTCCAAAAGCCAGGGCGCGATGTTCAGTCGCGCGGTGTCTTGTCGTGTTGTCCATTCGCGTCCTTCCCGGGCAACACGCCGCATCACAGCATTTACAAACCCCTTTTGTTTTGAAAGGCCAGAAACGCCAGCCAAATCAACACTTAAATCGCAAGCCGCGTGATCGGGTACATCCATAAAAATAAGCTGGGTAATACCAAGGCGCAATAACGATTGTAAGCTTGGCGGTGATGGCGGGTCATTGCGGTCTGTTGCGCGGCGTATAATGTCATCGCATTGCCCAAGTCTTCTGATTGCTGTGGTCACCAGCATGCGCACAAAAGCGCGATCAGGAATAGACAGCGTTTTGAAAGACGATTTGTTTTCAAGAATTTGATCAAGCGCCTGATGGCGGATCATCACATCTTCAAAAATCTCAAGGCTAAGTTTGCGTATAGCAAGGGGGTCAGCATAATGGTGTATTTCGTTCACGAGAGCATTGACCACGGGTTGGAAGGATCTTGATTTTGCTGCGTCATTGCAAGCAGACGGCGAATGCGTTCTTGTGTGCTTGGATGGGTTGAAAATAATCCGTCAATCGTATGAACATGAAGCGGGTTTATAATAAATAAATGCGCTGTTGCGGGGTTTTGTTCAGCGGCATAATTAGGGATCGATTTTGCAGCTCCTGAAATTTTATACAAAGCATCCGCAAGGGCTTTTGGGTTACGGCAAATATCGGCCCCCAAGCGGTCTGCTTCATATTCACGGGATCTGGATATTGCCATTTGCACAATGCTTGCTGCAAGCGGCGCCAGCAAAGATACAAGGATCAACACAAGCGGATTCATACGTCGGTCGCGCCCACCGCCCATGAATAAGGCAAAATTCGCAAGCATCGATAAAGCGCCTGCAAGGGTCGCTGTTACGGTCATAATTAAGGTGTCGCGATGTTTTACGTGCGCTAGTTCATGGGCCATAACGCCTGCAAGCTCATCGGTGGTCAGCATTTTCATCAAGCCGGTGGTGGCGGCCACGGCTGCATTTTCCGGATTTCTTCCTGTGGCGAATGCATTGGGTTGTTCGTTTTCAATGATATAAAGTTTTGGCATAGGAAGGTTTGCGTTTTCTGCAAGCTGTCGAACCATATGATAATAATTTGGCGCAGATGCAGCATCCACAAGCTTGGCACGATAGTGCCTTAAAACTAGTTTATCAGCGTTCCAATAGGCAAAGAAATTAGTAAGTGCAGCAAATCCAAAGGCAAGTAGCATGCCTTGCTTCCCACCCATAGCGGCACCAATAAACATAAATAAAGCAGTTAAAAAAGCCATTAAGATGGCTGTGCGAGTATAACCTGTCATTTATTTTCCTGTGGGGTTTTTAACAAATTATCTTCCAGCGTGCAGCAATGTGAAACAATTATTTGGTATAAGGCGGTTACCATATTTTCATCAAGCCCGCGTTTTTTCGCGTTTAGCGTGTTGCGGTCTATCACTTCAAGAACACGGTCTGGTAAAATAGCAGGAATATGATGCTGCTTTTTTACTGCAGCAACTTCATGGATAATATTGATCCGTTCACTCAGAAGCGCAATCATGCGATCATCCACACAATCGATCCGGGCCCGAAAAGGCGCTAATAAATCTTTGATGTCGGCCACATCTTCCATTTTCATCTCAAGCATACTATTTTAAAACTATGACACCATCACAAACCAATACAGACAATACGCAAAAAGAACAGCAAAGCCAAGAAACACCCTTAAAAGTACCTTTGAAAAAGGAAATTGGTGGGCGAGAAGGACCAGAACCAACACGATTTGGTGATTGGGAACTTCATGGTAAATGCGTTGATTTTTAAGCGCATCAGATTTTTAGGGTCACCATAACAGGCACATGATCTGAAGGCTGTGTCCAGCTGCGTGTTTCTTTAAAAATATCATAAGACTTTAATGCTGACTTTAGCGGATCTGTGACCCAGATATGGTCAAGCCTGCGCCCGCGATTCGATTTTTGCCAATCCTGATTTCTGTATGACCACCATGTATAGCATTTTTCTTGTTCTGGAACAAAGAGGCGAATGCCATCAGTCCAGTTTAAAGATACAAGAAATTTTTTTAATTTTTCCACTTCAATGGGCGTGTGCGACACAACATCAAGTAATTGTTTATGAGACCATACGTCATGCTCAAGGGGGGCAATGTTAAAATCCCCCAGCACAAGGGCGGCATCATTTTTTTTGTGCATCTTCGGGAACCAGGCTGTCAGCTCATCGATCAGATCTAGTTTGTGCTTGAATTTCTCATTGGTGTTTATATCAGGAATATCGCCACCTGCCGGTACATAAAGGCAGTGTACTCTAATATCTTTCAACGTTGCTGATATATGACGGCAATCATTTTTGCCAACGCGGCTGTGAATATCGGGCGAACTTAATTCGTGCTTCGATATAATCGCAACACCATTATAGCTTTTCATACCATTGATATGGATATGGTTGTATCCGGCATCAATAAAAGCATCTTTGGGGAAAGCGTCATCTGGGCATTTTGTTTCCTGAAGGCACAAAGCATCGGGCTTATGTTCTTTGAGAAAACGAAGAACCTGCGGCAGACGCAGGCGAACAGAGTTAATATTCCAAGTCGCTATTTTCATGAAGATATGATTGACAGGACACAAAGCATCGGGCAAGGGGTATAGATGCCTGAATTACCTGAAGTTGACATTGTTCGTCAGACATTGCTGCCTTATTTGCGGGGCCGTAAAATTATTGATGTGGGTCGGTCGCGTTTTAAGCTGCGTCAAATGCTGTCAGCGAAAGATTTAGAAGTCTTAAAAGGACTAAGAGTGAAAACAATCACAAGACGGGCGAAATATTTATTGTTTGAATTTATAAATGCGCCCTATGTTCTGGCCGTTCATTTAGGCATGACAGGTAGTTTCAGAGTTTCAAGTGATGATTGCCATCCCAAACAAAAGCACGATCATTTTATCCTGATGCTTGATAACAAAACCCAAGTTATTTTTAATGATCCCAGACGTTTTGGCATGGTATTTATGCTTAAGAAAACAGAAATTTTAACGCACGCTGCTTTTAAAAATCTAGGGCCTGAACCCTTATCACAGCAGTTTACGCCGCGTATTTTTCTGCAAATCTTGAAAAATAAAAAACAGGCAATCAAACAAGCGCTTCTTGATCAGCGGGTCGTGGTTGGTGTGGGGAATATCTACGCGTCTGAAGCGTTATATCGCGCGGGGATTTCACCTTTAAAGGCAGCGGGAAAGCTGGGTAGCGATGAAATTACACGGCTGCATCGTGCGATCTGCCAGGTGCTCAAAGCGGCCATTCGTGCGGGCGGGTCAACTATTCGTGATTTTAAGGCGGCGGATGGAACATCGGGTTATTTTTCGCATTCTTTTGCTGTGTATGGGCGCGAAGGAAAGCCTTGCAAAGGCTGCCATTGTCATGAAAAAATCCTTAAAATAACACAAGGCGGAAGGTCCACTTTCTACTGTCCGCAAAAACAACGTTAAAGAGGCACAATGCGCATTATTTTAATTTTGATAGCCCTGATCGTGTTTTTAGCGGTGTCGCCTCAAGTAAAAGCAAGTGAACAGGTTTTTTTTACAGACCTGCCGGATATTCCTGTGATGCAGGGGCTTTTTGAACAAACTTCAGATCAGATAAACTTTGGCAATGCTTCGGGCCGGGTTGTGCAGGCTTTTGCTCAAGGGCAGGGGCTTTCAGCGGATAAAGTTATCCAATTTTATGCTGAAACTCTCCCTGAACTTGGCTGGACCCAAAGTGCTCCCGGGCAGTTTTATCGCGGGGATGAGGTCTTAAA
Source organism: uncultured Pseudobdellovibrionaceae bacterium (assembly GCA_964648505.1). Lineage (GTDB taxonomy): Bacteria > Pseudomonadota > Alphaproteobacteria > Micavibrionales > Micavibrionaceae > CAZYMI01. The sequence goes on along the minus strand of CAZYMI010000002.1, from coordinate 14,972 downwards.
AATTACATCAGAACAACTGCTTGAAGGCGGTATTCGCATTCAGGTTGCATTGGCCCCAAAGCCTTAAAAACCGTAGCTTTTGGGCCCCTGTGGATAAACCTTGACAGGAGGCTTTAAGTCGGACTAAAACAACCCCTCAATTCTTGAATTTAAGGATCTAAGCACATGGCAAATCACGCTTCGGCAAAAAAGCGCATTCGTACAACTTCAAAACGCACAGATATTAATGCGTCACGTATGAATCGTATCCGTTCTTTTATCAGAAAGATTGAAACAGCCCTTGCCGCAGGTGATGCTAATACCGCTCAGAGTGCTTTTAAAACAGCACAACCAGAACTGGCCCGCGGCGCGGCCAAAGGTTTGATGCATGCTAAAACAGCATCTCGCACGCTTTCAAGATTGTCCGCGAGAATCAAGGCGTTAAAAGCGTAATACTCAACCGGTTTTTCAAACCGGTTTTTTTGATCATTGAAAATAATAGACAAACGGTAAGGCTGATTTTTTAACAAGATCAGACAAGGAGGATACTGTTGATTTAAGCGAAATTTTTTAATTAAAATTCTTTTTTATCGTTCGCATACTGTTCTTGTTGCATCGATGAAAAATGAAGCGTAACGTAAAATTTATCGCACACACGAAAAATAATTTTTTCTCAACTGGCTGTACCAACAGTTATGATTGAAGAGAGAAATTTTTGCCGTGTGAGTGAGAAAAAATGACAGCATCCGGGGAAGGATGTAAGGATTATTAAAGAAGAATCCTTCGGTGTCATCTGGCATCGTTTTTGAAATAAGTGTTCAACGCTTTTTGAACAGGTTGTTACAAAAACAAGAAACAAGAAACGCATAACGGAGTACGATTACATGAAAGATCAGGGGGCTTCTGCCATGACAAAGTTAAATGCAGAAGATAAGAACACAAACTCAAATAGTATTTCCCTTGCGCCATCTTCCGACATTCTTGATTTATGGAAGACAGTTTATGTGCAGATGCGCGAAGAATTTGGCGAAGCGGTTTTTCGCAGCTGGCTTAAACCGATGACATTGCAGGCTTTTTACCATGGTGCGCTGGAAGTATCGGTTCCGACCCGCTTTATGCGCGATTGGATCCAGACCCATTATCACAAAAGGATTCTTGAGCTAGCCTGTCAAATTAATCCTGCCGTAAAACGAGTAGAACTTGTTGTTGTACCCGTTGTAAATTCAGCAGAAACAGCTGTTACACAAGTAAAATCAAATCAGAACGATTCGGCTGTTAAGCTTGATCCCGATCTTTCTTCCCCGCTTGATCCGCGCTTTACTTTTGAAAGCTTTGTCGTTGGCAAGCCAAACGAGCTTGCTTTTGCGGCAGCGCGTCGTGTCGTTGAAAGTGCCAGCGTTCCCTTCAATCCGCTTTTTTTATATGGTGGTGTTGGGCTTGGTAAAACGCATTTGATGCATGCGATTGCCTGGGATTTGCGTAAAAATCACCCCGGTAAAAGTGTTTTGTATTTATCGGCAGAAAAATTTATGTATCAGTTTGTTCGGGCTTTGCGCGCGCAAGATGTTTTAACATTTAAAGAACAGTTTCGTTCCGTCGATGTTTTGATGATTGACGATATTCAGTTTATTGCAGGTAAAGAAGCAACGCAGGATGAATTTTTTCACACTTTTAATGCGCTGGTTGATCAAAATAAACAAATCATTATTTCTGCCGATAAAGCACCGTCCGATCTGCAAGGCCTTGATGAAAGGCTGCGCTCAAGGCTGGCGTGGGGTTTGGTTGCCGATATTCACCCTTCTACCTATGATTTGCGCTTAGGCATTTTAAGTTCTAAAAAAGCCATGTTGGGAGCCAATATTCCAGATGCTGTTCTGGAATTTCTGGCGCTTAAAATTACATCAAACATCCGCGAACTTGAAGGCGCGCTTAACCGTATTGTTGCCCATTCAGACGTAACAAAAGCGGCGGTAACCGTTGAAAGCGTTCAAGATATTCTCTCTGATCTTTTGCGATCCCATGATCGTCGTATCACGATTGATGAAATTCAGCGTAAAGTGTCCGATCATTATAATTTGAAGCTAACGGATATGCACTCTGCCCGTCGTTCACGTAATGTCGCGCGCCCACGTCAGGTAGCTATGTACCTGGCAAAGCAGCTGACATCGCGTTCTTTACCTGAAATTGGGCGTAAATTTGGCGGGCGTGACCATACAACAGTTATGCATGCTGTGCGTAAAATTGATGAGCTGATGGTTGAAGACCCATCTTTTGCTCAAGATGTTGAACTGGTCCGTCGCGCTCTGACAGGCTAATAGTTTCCAGATTATTATAATTTTCACCCTGTGGACATTTTGTCCACAGCTGTGACGGTGCCTTGTTTACCCTAAAAATCAGGTGCTATAATACGCCATTCGCAAAAAATGATTTGTAGTGCAAGGGTAAGTAAGCAATGGCCATGAAAATTTCAATCGACCGCGCCGCTCTCTTAAGATCTCTCAATCACGTTCAGAGTGCAGTTGAGCGTCGAAACACAATCCCAATTCTGGCAAATGTTTTGCTCAGCGCAAAAGATGGTACATTGACGTTGTCGACAACCGATATGGATCTTGAGATTAACGAGAGTGTTGCAGCTAAAGTTGTTACAGAAGGTTCCGCAACATCGCCCGCTTTAATGCTACATGATATCGTGCGTAAGCTGCCCGACGGTTCCGATATTGAAATCACGGTTGATGATCAGGCGACATCAATGAAGGTGCGCGCGGGCCGTTCAAATTTCAGGCTTGGGTGTTTGCCAGTTGCCGATTTTCCTGAATTAGGGTCGGGGCAGTATCAAACAAGTTTTTCTTTAAAGGCTTCTGATTTAAGGGCGATTATCGACCGCACAAAATTTGCGATGTCTACGGAAGAAACCCGTTATTACCTGAACGGTATTTTTGTTCACGCCAATCAAACCAATGGTGTCGATGTTCTGCGCGCTGTTGCAACAGATGGTCACCGCTTGGCGCGGTTTGAAATGCCGCTTCCTGAAGGTGCAAAAGATATGCCCGGCGTTATTATTCCGCGCAAGACCATTCTTGAATTGCGCAAGCTTCTGGAAGAAGCGGCGGATAAAATCGGTATTTCAGTTTCACCTAACAAAATTCGCTTTGCATTTGATCATATTGTTTTAACCAGCAAATTGATTGACGGTTCTTTCCCTGATTATGAACGCGTTATACCGTCTGGTAACGATAAGGTAATTGAAGTTGACCCGAAGACCTTTTCAAGTGCGATTGATCGTGTTTCAACGATTTCAGATGGAAAATCCCGCGCGGTAAAAATAACGCTGAATGGTAAAACCATGACCATTTCTGCAAATTCGCCTGAATCAGGGTCAGCCACAGAAGATGTTGAAGTGCATTCTGAAGCATCACCGATTGAAATTGGTTTTAATGCTCGTTATCTGATGGATATAACATCTCAGGTGGATGGCGAGGCTTGCCGTATAAAACTGGCGGACCCAGCGTCACCAACAATTATTGAAGATGCAGCTGACGGGTCTGCCCTTTATGTGCTGATGCCTTTGCGCGTGTAATCACGTGCCGTGCATAAGGTCGCTTACCCTTCGTCATTTCAGAAATTATGCGGCGCTTGATCTGACGGGGCTTGATGCGCCCTTTGTTGTTTTAACAGGGGCAAATGGGGCTGGGAAAACCAATATTCTTGAAGCAATATCTTATTTAGGGCCTGGGCGCGGCTTGCGCAGCGCGGATCTTTCTGCCTGCCAGATGAAAGATGTGCAAGCCCAGCAATCCCCTTGGGTTGTCGCAGCGGATATTGTGTACGGCCCCGTTTCTGCCAGGCTGGGAACAAAATTTGACGCTTCATCATCGTCGCGTATTGTGCAAATTAATGGTGAAAAAGCAAAATCTCAAGCGCTGTTAGCTGATTATATATCCCTTCACTGGCTAACCCCGTCACAAGATCGTCTTTTTACAGACTCAATATCTGATCGCAGACGATTCTTTGACCGGATGGTTTATGCGTTTGATCCGTCACATGCGGGGCGCATAACTCGGTACGAGAAAGCACTGATTGAGCGTTCAAAACTTTTAAAAGGTGAAAATGCAGCAGATCCTGTATGGCTTAGCGCACTTGAAAGTCAAATGGCAGAAGCTTCCGTTGCAATTGCGGCGGCAAGAAACATGCTTGTTGAAAAGCTGAATGCTGTGATCGGACAGAATGCTGTGAAAGATGATTTTCCGCAGCCTCTTCTTGTTTTGCGCGGTTACGCTGAACAGGGACTTATCCAGCACAGTGCGATTTATATTGAAGGGGCGTTAAAGGATTTTTATTTGAAGGCAAGAACTGATGATGCTGTACAAGGGGGCGCAACAAGGGGTGCACACCGTGTTGATTTACAAGCCCAGCATACCGACAAAAATATGCCTGCGCCTTTGTGTTCAACCGGCGAACAAAAAGCCCTACTGATTGGTCTTGTGCTTGCCTTTACCCGCCTTTTGCAAAGCGAACGGCAACGTCTGCCTGTCTTGTTATTTGATGAAGTGGCTGCACATTTAGATGCGCAGCGCCGGCAAAAGCTTTACGAAAGGCTTGCAGACTTAGGAGGGCAGGTTTTTCTGACAGGCACAGATGAAGATTTGTTTTCCTCTATTCGTCATGCTGTCAGATTGCATGTGTCTTCAGGGCAGCTTGAGGCTGCTGCATGATCTGGCTTACGCTTGCGCTTTTGGCATCTGTTGCGCAGGCATTCATCCCCCTTATTCAGGAAAAATGGAAAGTTGAAACGGTACCACTTGTTTTCTGGATGCGGGTTATACTTGCTTTGTTCTTGCTGCCTGTTGTGCTTTTTGTAACGGGGGTTCCTTCCTCACCAAGATTTTATATGATGATGGCTGCATCCGCATTGCTTTTTGCTGTGTCAGATATTGTGTATTTTAATCAAGTGAAAATACACGGCGCAGGCATAATATCGCGTATTTTGCCTGTGTCTGCAGTGCTTTCTTTTTTGGTCTGGTTTATTGTTGATCCTGCGTTGCTTGATAAATATATCCGCAAGCCTTATCCTTTTTTCGCAATTTTGGCCTGTATTTCCTTGTCAGCGTTTTGCGCGGTCATGCTCAAAAAAAATCCTGTGTCTTGGACAGCGCTCAAATCCGTCTGGATTGTTATTGTGGCAGCTGTGCTTGCGCCTATTTTAGCAAAATTAATTGTAGGGCAAGCGCAGTTCCATGAAGGACCTTATGCGTATGCTTTTTTTGAATGTTTCTTTGTTGCTGTATTTTATGCGATCTATGGCCGGATAAACACCAAGTTAATACATACAAATCTGACAGATCCAATGATTATCAAGGTCGCGTTTTATATTGCGCTTGCCTGGATCGCGCAGCATGTTTTAAAAAGCTATGCGTATCAGTTGGTGGATAATCCAGGCTTTGTTGTGGTGATTTTATTTTTGGATGCGGTGTGGATTACTTTGCTTTATATCACTTTAAAAAAACGCGAAGGAAAAGATGTTTTCTGGGGTCTTGGTCTGGTGGCTTCAGCCTTTGGCTTGATAGCCTTAAAATCTATTTACTTTCAATAGGTTAAAAGCTTATTTCCTGCTCGCTTTCCTACCCTGAAACTGCTATAAAATAGGCAGGTAAAAAAGCCGATTCGACAGCTTTTTTAAGCCCCATTTTTTAAGGAATTTCGCGTATGAGTGAAGCACTAAGCGCCACCGCATTGGCCGCAGAAAACTATGGAGCAGATAGCATTAAGGTCCTAAAGGGGCTTGATGCGGTTCGCAAACGTCCGGGTATGTATATTGGCGACACCGATGACGGGTCGGGCCTTCATCATATGGTGTATGAGGTTGTTGACAACGCAATTGATGAGTCGCTTGCGGGTTATTGCGATCGTATTGATGTTGTTTTAAATGCGAATGGTTCTGTCACGGTGCGTGATAACGGGCGCGGTATTCCTGTTGAGATTCACGCAGAAGAAGGTATTTCCGCAGCTGAAGTAATCATGACCCAGCTTCATGCTGGCGGTAAGTTTGACCAAAATTCTTATAAAGTTTCAGGGGGGCTCCACGGTGTTGGTGTTTCTGTTGTTAATGCTTTGTCCGAATTTCTGGATTTAAAAATTTGGCGCCAGGGAAAAGAATGGACCATGCGTTTTCGTCATGGAAATGCAGAAGCGCCCCTTAAAAATACAGCCGATGCTGGTAAAAAGACAGGCACTGAAGTCACATTTTTGCCATCAACAGAAACTTTTACAAAAACAGATTTTGATTATTCAACCCTTGAAGATCGTTTGCGTGAACTCGCCTTTTTAAATTCAGGCGTTAATATTATTTTGCAAGATTTGCGTGGTGACACCCCGCGTGAAACACAATTGTTTTTTGAAGGCGGTATTACAAGTTTTGTCTCTTATCTCGATCGTAATAAAAATGCGATTTTTCAGCCTTGTATTTCGATCAAGGGGACGGATGGCAAAATTACAGTCGAAGCCGCCATGGAATGGACCGATTCATACCACGAAAACACACTGTGCTTTACCAACAACATCCCGCAACGCGATGGCGGCACCCACCTTGCAGGGTTCCGCGGTGCGTTGACGCGGACTATTTCTAAATATGCCGATGAATCAGGTTTGATGAAAAAACGTGAATTCGACATGACAGGCGAAGATATGCGCGAAGGGCTTACTTGCGTTTTATCCGTTAAGGTACCTGATCCTAAATTCTCGTCTCAAACTAAAGATAAGCTTGTTTCATCTGAAGTGCGCCCGGTTGTTGAACAGGCAATATCTGAAGGACTTTCGACATGGTTTGAAGAACATCCTGCGGAAGCAAAAAAAATCGTTGGTAAAATTGTTGAAGCGGCAGCTGCGCGTGAAGCTGCGCGCAAAGCGCGTGAATTATCGCGTCGCAAAGGGGTCATGGATATTTCTAACTTGCCGGGTAAGCTTGCCGATTGTCAGGAACGTGACCCCGCATTATCGGAGCTTTTTATCGTTGAGGGGGATTCTGCAGGCGGCTCTGCCAAACAAGCGCGTCACCGTAAAAATCAGGCTATCTTACCTTTGAAAGGTAAAATTCTGAATGTTGAGCGTGCCCGCCTTGATCGGATCTTATCATCCGATGAAATCGGCACCTTAATCACAGCGCTTGGTACAGGAATTCATGATGAATTTAACATTGAAAAAGCGCGTTATCATAAAATTATCATTATGACAGACGCGGATGTTGATGGGGCGCATATTCGCACATTGCTGCTAACCTTGTTCTATCGTTACATGCCGCAGGTAATTGAACGTGGATATCTATATATCGCCCAGCCGCCACTTTATAAAGTGAAGCGTGGTTCATCATCTGAAACTTATTTGAAAAACGAACAGATGCTTGAAGAATACCTGATTGATGCCGCACTGGAAGATATGGTGTTCACCGATCACACAGGTGCACAGCGTGCAGGTGCGGATATGACCGATCTTTTGCTTAAGGCCCGTCATTTTCTTGGCTCATTACGGCCGCTTGCCATTCGTGTGGGCGATGCAGGTGTGCTTGAACAGGCGGCTATATCGGGCATGCTTTCAGACGCACTTTTGACAGACCCCGATAAAGCGAACGCAGCTGCGCAATATTTAGCCAAACGTCTGGATGCAATATCATCCCGATTAGAAAAAGGATGGGCAGGTAGTTTTTCATCCGATCATGGCTTTAAGATTGCGCGAACAGCGCGTGGTATTTCCCGTTCGGTGCGCATTACGCTTGATCATGTAAAATCGTCAGATGCGCGTCGTATGAATGCGCATGCCGCATGGCTTCAGGATAATTTTAAGGCGCCGGGCACATTGCGCATTAAAGATAAACTTATGCTTGAAGTGAAGGGCCCGTCTGATCTGCTTGAAGGTATTTTGGCACAAGGCCGCAAAGGCCTTTCTATTCAGCGGTACAAAGGTCTTGGTGAAATGAACCCCGAACAATTGTGGGAAACCACGCTTGATCCTGCGGTGCGGTCTTTGTTGCAGGTTAAGGTTGAAGATGCGGCCCATGCCAATGATTTATTTTCAACTCTGATGGGGGATGTGGTTGAACCGCGTCGTGCCTTTATTCAAGATAACGCGCTTAAAGTAGCTAATCTGGACGTTTAAGGGATGGAGAGTATTTTAAAATCTCTCTCCACTTTATTCGGGGATGCTTTTGTACAAAGTGGGCTTGATTCAAGTTTTGGGTTGGTGCGTGTATCAGACAGGCCAGATCTTGCCCAGTTCCAATGTAATGGCGCGATGGCTGCTGCTAAAGCGGCAGGCAAATCACCGCGTGTTATAGCCGATCAGGTGATCGGCATTTTGAAAGATAATCCAATTTTCTTGAAGCTTGAAGCGGTCGGCCCCGGCTTTTTGAATATTGTTATCAGTGATGATTTTTTAGCAGACCATTTAAATATCCAAAGGCAATCTAAAAGCTTGGGGTCTCCCGATATCGGTCAGGGTCGCGTCATTGTGCTTGATTATGGTGGGCCGAATTTAGCTAAGCCCATGCATGTCGGGCATTTACGTGCTTCCATTATTGGGGACACTTTGCGCCGTATGTACATAGAAGCAGGGTGGAAAGCTTTGGGCGATGTGCATATGGGCGATTGGGGCACGCAGATGGGTATGATTATATCTGAGCTTGAAATTACGCATCCTGATTGGCCCTATTTTAACCATGATTTTGAAGGCACGTATCCGGATATATCCCCTGTTAGTATGGATGATCTGGAGATTATTTATCCAAAAGCAGCAGCTGATTGTAAAGTGGATGCGGCGCGGATGGAACGCGCACGCGCTGCCACGGTTGATCTGCAAAATGACAGGCGCGGATATCGTGCGCTGTGGACGCATTTTCGTAATGTTTCAATAGCTGGCATGAAATCTAATTTTGACGCGCTTAATGTCCACTTTGATTTGTGGAAAGGCGAAGCCGATGTGCATGAGTTGATCGCCCCTATGGTGGATGGATTGCGTACAAAAACGTTAGCCGTGGAAAGTGAAGGTGCGCTTGTGGTGCCTGTGGCGCGTGATGATGATAAGCGTGAAATACCGCCGCTTATTCTTTATAAGCGCGATGGCGCGGTTTTGTATGGTACAACCGATATGGCAACCCTTGTTGAGCGTATGAATCTTTATAACCCTTCGCGCATTGTGTATGTGGTAGACCAGCGGCAAAACTTGCATTTTGAACAAGTGTTTCGTGCGACTATTCTTGCAAGTATCACTCCGCCTGAAAAAGTTGAACTGCATTTTGCGGGTTTTGGCACCATGAACGGGGTTGATGGTAAGCCTTTTAAAACCCGTGCGGGCGGCATTATGAAGCTTGAAGATCTTATTGCCATGGGGCGCGAGAAGGCATTCGCGCGATTAGATGAAGCTGAACTTGGTAAAGATTTTTCTGCAGATGAACGCGCTGATATTGCCCATAAAATTGCGGTAGCTGCCATAAAATTTGCAGATCTGAAAAACCCGCGCCATGTGGATTATGTGTTTGATCTTGATAAGCTGACCGCCTTTGAAGGTAAAACAGGGCCGTATTTATTGTATCAAGCCGTGCGTATTAAATCGCTGCTTGCAAAGGCAGATGCACAAAATAGCGCAATATTGGGCACAATTATTGTGGGTGACGTTGAACGCAATTTGGTTTTAACTTTGCTTGCATGGCCGGAAACATTGGCTGCTGCTTTGCGCGATGATACACCCCATGTTGTGTGTGAATACGCATACCGTGTGGCGCAAGATTTTAGTAGTTTTTACGGCAACTGCCATATTTTATCGGAGACAGATAGTACACTTAAAAATAGCCGTCTGGCCCTGTGTGCTTTAACAGTTGCGATGCTTGAAAAAACACTCGGGCTTTTGGGTATAGATATTCCAGTGCGCATGTAATTAATTGCGTTGTTGTAGAACATAAAAAAATCCATAACCTAAATCAGGCCCGCTGCCTTCTGTTATACAACCGCCAATTTGGCCACCATAATAATTTAAATCCATGCTGCCAGCTGTCCCTGTGAAGACCCCCTTATACCGCTGATTTATTGTTGTGTAACGGTCGGCATCCTGAATGGGGACGGGGCTGCTACCAAGGCCAGTTAGTTTGTTAATTTCAATGCAGATTTCTTTTTTTAAGTAAAAAATAAATAAAACAAAGTCGGCCTTTGTAATGAGACCACTATCGGTACAGGTACTAAATTCTATATCTGCACAGGTTGATCTGGGGAAGTAAAGTTCCCCGTAATGAACACCGGCGCTGTAGCTTGAATCAAGCCATGCAGGGTTTGGGGGTTTATATACAACCTTACCCCCTAAGGGGTGAAAGATTTTACCTTTATCAGGGGCAACTGGGGTGTGTTCATACCCTGAAATATAAGAATTTTCAAAGCTGATATCAGCTTCGCCAACGCCTTTTGATTGAACCCTTTCAAGGCCATTTCTGATTCTTTGCGCGTAATCAAGAATTTCAATCGCATGTGCTTTTGCCGTATTGGTCGAAATTTTATTGCTGGTGGTTTGTGTGGCGCGATTAATTGTAAACATCAGCGCCCCAAACAAAAAAACAGCCAGAAAAATATAAATAAAAACGTTTCCGCCTTGGGCGCTATCTTGGGCCGATGCTTTGTCTGGGCTTTGATATTTAAGTGCCGCTTTTTTATTCTGCGGCATCACTTGTGCTCGTTTTCTTTTTCATGATTTTACGGCGTGCATCAAGCGCCCCTTTGCGTAAAATATCACGCACACCTGTTTCAAGTTTGATCAGTTTGTCTTGTTGTGGGATCTGCGCAGGGGGCGCGTTTGATACCAATTCCGTCCAGGATTTTGGCGCCACTGTTTCGGGTGATGCGGCTAATTCTTTTGGGCTTGCAAACACAGAAAGGGGTGACGCGGCTTGTGTAGAAGGCATCGCGCTACTTGTAGCAGCCCCTGCCATAACAGGCTGTTTTTCACCTTGCATGATCGCAGATGGTATAGGGGCGCTTGCAGGCACGGCAACTTTTTCGTTTATATCGATAGGTGTGGCAATATTATGAATGGCTGCTATTGCCCCCATCGCGGCCTGCGTTTTGTTCAAGTCCCCAATTTGCTGCCCTTTGGTAAAGAAATCTGCCATCACTTTAAATTCTTCAGGCGTTGGCGCGGCCACATCCGCTTTTGATGCATCCCATCCTTTGCGAACAAGGTTGTCGCGCACAGAACGTAAATCTTTAACATGGCGTATAAAGGTATCGGAAGGCGGTGGCAAAGCCATATAACGTGTGACCCGCATCGCTTTTGCAAAACCCGGATTGGAATAAAAGATGTTTACATCAATCACAACGGCCCCAAAAGTAACAACGGCTTGTCCTTCTTTCATATCGCGCAAAGCGTCGTAGTTTGCGTTTTTACGCACCTGAACACCCGCTGATGCAGTATCCTGATAGCTTTGGGAAATACTTCCAAAATCAGCTTGGAAACCCGACACCTCGGTCACAAAAGATGAACCGACAGATTCTTCAAAAAATTGCTTGGTCTGCGTAGGGTCTTCAAGTTTTCCGAAAATTTTGATGTTACAGTTTGCCGTAATTGATTTGGCTTCTTCCTTCACACGTTTTTCCATGGATGGAATATCTTGGGATGAGAAAATCAAAGAAAACCCAAGGGAACGCGCTTGCGCAGCCATCACCGCCATGCCTGATGCGGTGTAGTACCCCACCTCGTCAAACACGGTCATAAAAGGCGTTGCGGAATGGGTCTGTTTGTTTTCAATGACAGCGGCGCTATCGCCTTCTACCGTGGACCCAAGTGTTGAACCCATCATCCCTTTTAAAGTGGCTGCTACAATTTTACCAAGGTTAGCGATTTCATCGCCCGATTTTTCAAGCGCGGGTATCAACACAACCAGAATGCGGCGGTTTAAAACAATATCCACCATTTCAACATCAGCAGCTTGGGAGTCAAAGATATATCCGTAATCATCCCCCAAAGACTGTAACGACCTTGTAAACTGCATAGACAGATAGCCATGCTGGGTTTTAGGGGTTGTGGTATCGATTGCAGGCTGGCCAGGGCCTACAGGTTTATCTTGCCCATTATCATCAAAAGCCGCATCAACATAACCGGGTAAAGTGTCGAGATAACCTTTAATGGCAAGGCGTAATTTTTCAGGCACGGTTTCATCGCGTGAAAGCGCTACAACAGATGAAAACTGCATGTAATGCCGAATAGTGGAAACAGATGTCGGAATATCCTGGTAATCGCGTTTATACGTTAAGGCAGGCATTAATGCGCCAATTAATGCAACCGCCCTTTCTTTCCACATGGCGTTATCGCCTTGGGATTCAGGCATTAACGAAACAAGAAGGTTCGTTAGATAAGAAGCGGATCCCGACGAAAAAGGGTTCATAGTATTGGAAGGCGCTTTGCGATCCGAATTTCCTGTCATGTAATTGAGCACAAGCAGGTCATCATCGCGGCCAAAGCGGCGCACAAGGGCTGAAAGCGAAGACCAAAGATCCGTATCCGCCTTACCGTCAATATAAATGAAGCCTGATGACCATGTCAGCGCGTTGCTGACCATTGATTTTAAGCCCTCGGTTTTTCCGGATCCCGTTGTGCCCAGATAAAGCATATGCGTTCTGGCATCAGAATTGGAAAACCAAACCTGACCTTTTGTCAGAAATTCGTTCCCAACATATAAAATACCTTCAGGCTTGCCTGATTTACTATTTTTATCTTTGTATTTTGAGCTCATAGGTAATTTCAAAAACAACGACCGGTTTCGGGTTGCCAGCCACCAGAAATATAAAAGCGCAAAAAGAATAATCAGATCAGCCCAGGCTAAAAATAATGAATTAAATCCAACCATATAAGCTGCAGCAACAAACAAGACGGTGGCGTGTTCGGGCGTAGACATCCAATCGCCAATTCGCACATAAAGCGGGCGAACGTCACGTAAGAGGTCTGTATGTTTTCGGCCGTATTTTTTTTGGTTTATAGCCATGTTCTACCGGTTCAAAAAATCATCGGCGCTTAAGGGTTCGCCAGTTGTTGCGGGGGTCGATTTGGTTGTCGAATTTGTTCCTTCTTTTTGCGTTTGCGGTGGTGCATTTGCGCTCATGAAGCTTATGGATATTAAAATAATCACAAGCGCCCCACCAAACCATAGCCAGTTGCTATTTGTAGGTTTGGCTTGCAGTTCTGCTGGATCAGACGTGACCCGAATACCGGAAAGAGTGGAGGCCACAAGGGTTAGAATTTCAAGGGCGCGTGAACGGCTATCATAAGTGGCAACTGTATGGATATCCCCTTTGGGCGTACGCATTTGTAAAATTGTGGTGCCTTGATCGTCTTTTAGTTCAAGCGCAGAAAGGCGTGCCTGAGCCAGCTCCATGCGCCATACACAAGGTTCTCGTGCATCTGTTAAAGATAAAATAAGCGCACCATCATTGATGGCAGCAATGGAGTTTATATTTTTTTTGTGGAACAGACTCATGATCAACCGCTTCCCTTCAGTTTTTTAACGCCCGATTTTTTCTTGGACTTACTATAGTCAAGGGACGGTATTGGGCGGGCGCGGTCAGATGCCATATATTCTGTGATTGTTTTAACCGCGTCATCAACTTTTGCTCTGGGGATTGGTCTTTGGGTGAATTTTTCGGCTTTAAAATGCGCCATCGCACCCAAGGCTTCCATATGGTAAGCCTGCCGCCCAAGGTTATTAAGCGGGTACCATGTGGCTCGATCATACCCTCTCAGCCAGACAAAAGAAGCAGGGGCCAGAACGCCCCCTTCTTCGCGGGCGGTAAGCAAGGCGCGCATCAGGGCTGTTGATTCAAACGCGTGTTGATTGCATTTTGCAAAAGTTGTTCCGCACAGGTCTTTGTTTGCAAGAACACCGCGAGCGCGCCGCAGTAACTGTGGGGAAAGTTTAAGTCCGTCTTTTGCTGTCCAGCATTCAGCCAGATCAGAAATCATCGTGTCAGCATCGGCGCGTTTGCGTGCAGCTTTTAAGCAAAAGGTTGCCAACAAAACTTGTTTATAAGGGGGGAGGTGCTTATAACCTCTCCAGGGTTTGCCAAGCTGCTTCATAAAGGCATTAGCGGCTGCGTCTGGGTCAACTTTTCCATCAGGTGTAGGAATGGAATGAAACGCAAGCCATTCTTCAGGTGATAAAGCCTCAGAAAATAACGGAAGCTCAGATGGCACCGGGGCACCAGGTGGGCGGTGCGGCATTTTGCTGGGGTTAAAATCAATAAAAGGCGATATGGTTTTAAATGTTTTCGCTTGGGCTTCGATCAGTCCATCAAGCCCCAATCGTCGGCGATGATTTGTGTTTGGGCCCATAAACATCGACCACATACCAAAAGCAAATAGCAATGCAGCAAAAAAATATTTAAGTGGATCCATGGCCAAAGTTGAAATGGCAGACATGACAGGGGTGTTCAGATCCCCCTTGGGAATTTTTGCAATCGCAGGGAACCAGTCTTTAAAATATAAATCGCCAGCAGGGGTTGTTACTTTAAAACTGTCATCAACAAAGAAACTAATAATCCAGAGCTCAAAATAGCGAACCCAGCGAATACCATCTTTTATGGTATCTTGCTGAAAATGCCATAACATAAGGAACATAATAAAGAAAAACAGCATCATGAGCATAACGCCCATATAGCTGTCGTTTTTATTTGCGCCGCCGCCTTTTCCTGACACGATACCCTGCCTTTAATATATAGATGTAGTTTAGCAGAACTGTATTAAGAAGACCAAGGGCTAAGAATTTTCAAAAAACCCTTTCCAGATCAAAAAAATTGAGTATGATGCGCCGAATTCATCAATTTTCAGCCTTAGCTTAATGTTTGTTCGAATTAACGGATAAGGTTTTAGCAAGGTTTGGTAAAAAGAAGTTGCCGGCTTAGCTCAGCGCCCATCCGCGACAGCGGATAAGGTTTTAGCAAGGTTTGGTAAAAAGAAGTTGCCGGCTTAGCTCAGCG
>CAZYMI010000001.1:98979-214985 GCA_964648505.1 uncultured Pseudobdellovibrionaceae bacterium | reverse complement strand
GTCTTCCCCTGTCGTTTTTAAAGTTGTTAACGCCCAATCATTTTTGTTAGCAAATTCTCTAACCTGATTAGAAATTTATCCAGATATGAAAAGCGAGTCAACAAAATTTTCGATTAAATCGTATTTTTTTCTTGACTTTTTTGTTAAGACCTATAAAAAGTACATAAATTATACACAACTATACATTTTTTATGCATTATGTTAATTAGACCCAGCCAAATTCGCGCCGCCCGCGCGCTCCTCGATTGGACGATTCACGACCTTGCCAAGCGTGCAGGGGTGGGTGCATCGACTATTTCGGCGATCGAAACAGGCCGATCTGACGGTTCGCTTGAAGTTTTAAAGAATATTTTCTTTGCTTTTACAGTTTCAGGCGTGGAGCTTACCCCTGAGGGCGGCGTTATTCCAGCAGAAGGCAAAATTGTAACGCTTTACGGCACAGAAGGTTTTCGCGCCTTTATGGATGACGTGTACGAACTATCGCGCACAGTTGGGGGAGAGATTTGTATTTTTAATGTTTCACCAAGCTTACTAACAAAGTGGCTTGGTGCAGAATGGTATAAAGCGCACGCAAAAAGAATGTTAGAAATTAAGAATAAAATTGAAGTCAAAGTGCTTGTCCATAAAGGAGAGCAGAACTTTATAGGGAAATCTTTCGCAGAGTATAGAACTTGCCCAATGGAAGGTTTTAACGATCGTACTATTTATACGTATGGCTATAAAACAGGATTTCTATATTTTAATGAAGACTCCATAAAGATAACGGTTATGGATCAGCCAGAGATTACCAAGAATTTTAATACGCTGTTTAATATTGCATGGAATAATCTTGCACAGAAAATTGCTATTAACGATGAGTAAGTTAAATCTTCTAAAGCTTAACAATAAAAATAAGATCGCTCTCTTTTGTAGTGACAATATTATTGCGTGTCTTATTTTAAATAAACTCGTTCCATGCCTTATAGAAATCGACATAAATCCTGTTATTTTTATAACAACAGGAAAAAAAATTAATAAAGAAGTTGTAATTGATCTTGAGGATTATAATTTCTACGAAAGCACTCTACTTAAAGGTAGCGTTCAACCTTTGCTAAAAAGCGAAGATCAGCAATACTTTGGGCCCAATACTGATTTGGTAACACTTGCCAAGTTGTACGGGATTGATATTGCTTATGTCGAAAATCCAAACGACAAGACTTTTATCTCTAAAATAAATGCTGATAGCGAATATTTGGGTGCGGTTTCCATTAGAAATTATAGAATATTCAGCGCTGAGCTGATTTCAGCTTTCATGGAAAAGGGCTTTATTTGGAATCTGCACATGGGAGATTTGCCGAAATATAGAGGGGTATACGCGCCATTCCATGCTTTAATGAATGGTGAAGAAGTATTTGCGTGGACGCTCCATGAGATGATTGCAGGTATTGATGAAGGGCGGATTATTGATAAGGTATCAACGCCATTAAAGAAAACAAGACCTATCTTTTCAACTTATATTGAGTTGGTTGCTGATGGGGCTAACATGATTTTCTCTTATGTTTCCCAATATAAGAAGGAAAGAAATGTTCCAACCGTCGCACAGGTCGAAGCGGATGCATCATATTTCTCGTTTCCAAAAGCCGATGAGATTCGCCGCGCTAAGGATGGGGACATAAAGCTCATTGACCATCCTTCGACTATTATTAACTTGTATCTTTCTTTTTTTAGCAAAGAAAACACAAGTCTGAGAGATAGGCTTAGAACGGATATGATTCAGAAGGTTTCACAGTATGAGCAATCTAAAGAAGTCAATGAAGATTCTAGATCTGACTACTTTTCTTCATCATCAAAAGCAATTACAGGCAATGGCAAATAAAAACATTGCTATTATATCTGGACCATTTCTCTCTGCGCATCTTTTGCTTGTGCGGGTTATACCAGCCTTGCTCAAGATGGGCTTGAATGTGCACTGTTTTATGGTACCGATGCCACAGCGAAAGAAGCCTGCGAGCCCAAGTATCAAACGCTTTCGTTTTTACGAATATGATTTATTAGCTAACCATATTTATCCATATTTAAATACTAAAACCTCGGTGATTGGGAAGCTTAAAACACTTGACCATATTTTAAGTTTAGAGGGAGTAAAAAGATACGCAGCAAGTAATGTGAATGGCGACGAGATAGAAAATACTTTGCGTAGAATCCCACTTATTGGTACACTGTCGCTTCATAATCCTCAGGTTTTAAATAATAAGACGATTTTTTTCTTAAAAGAAAAGGGATTCTTGTGGAATCTACATCGCGGTCTTTTGCCTGATTACAGAGGATTATATGTCCCTTTCTGGGCCAAAGTGAATGGCCAACAGTTTCATGGCATCACGCTACATGATCTTGTTCAAAAGATTGACGAGGGAGATATAATTGATTCTCGAAGAGTAACGCTTCATCCACAAAATAGTATTCTTGAATGCCTTATAGACTTGGTGGCACCTGGCACCGAAATTGTTTTAGAAGCGGTTAAGAAGTATTTATTGACAGGGCGCTCATCAATGACTCCGCAAAACAGGGATCAGGGTTTTTATTTTAGTATTCCAAATGAAGAAGAAATTATTCTGGCTCAAAAGAAAGGTATAAAACTTTTGGGAAGTCCCGTAGAAAATTTAGCTCTATATCAGAAAATATTTGGCGATAGTGAAGACCTTAAAGAAGTAATAATTAGCTCAATCGTAGATTTTGAACGCTCGCGAACTTCTTTTGCAAAATCAAAAGAAGCTTGGAACAATGTCGCGAAAAAGGTTTCTCTATGAGGCTTGATCTAAAAAAAGAGACATTTGTTAATTATCACTTATTTATTTCTAAGAACGAATTTCTTAGGCAGAAATCATTAGGTAAACTTAATGCATATCTAAACGATATAAATCATGACTGTGCTCAAACAAGTTTTGAGCTCAATGCTTTTGCTGTATTGCTAAATAGAGTGGGTGGATCATGGGGTTGGAATCGGCGTCCTGAGTACGCATCTCAAGATGCGATAGAGGGACTTAGTCAAAAAGAACCTTGTCTTTACACTTTAAATTATCAAAACAATGTTCTTGGTTATCCAAATGAAAAAAGACCACACAAGTAATGCTAGCATTATCGAAGATACAGATGTCTTAATTGTTGGTGCAGGGCCAACTGGTTTAGCAGCCGCACTTTTCCTTAATGAAAAAGGTCATAAACCAAGGATTATTGAGAAACGCATACAGCGGTCGTCATTTTCAAAAGCATTCGGAGTCAATGCTCGAACCCTAGAACTTTTAGCTTCGAGTGGTGTCAGTAATACATATTTAGAAAATGGCCGAAAGCTTGAATGCTTAACACTTCGCCACAAATGGGAACCATTGGCGAGACTACAACTTTCTCGCGTCAATCATCGCTACCCTTTTATGCTTGTTCAAAGTCAAGCAGACTCCGAGCGAATTTTGGAAGAGGAATTACAAGGTCGCGGTATCCGAGTAGAGAGAGGGCTGACTGCCAAGCTAATTTCTAAAGAGGGAGATTTGGGAATTGTCGATGTTGAGGGTGCAGATGCTAATTTCCGAATTCGCTCTAAAGTTATTTTCGTAGCAGATGGTGCTGCAAGTCCCATTCGCAGTTTGCTGAACATCTCTTTTGATGGTGAGGCTTACGATGAGCCATGGGGTCTATATGATGTTGAACTCGAATCAAACTTACCAAAAGATGAGGCAAGCATTTTTCTTTTACAAGAAGGAGGGGTATTTGTTGTTCGCCACCACAACAACCTCTGGCGAATTTTAGGAAATGTTCCTAACTTGTTAAGTAGGCTACCCGAGGGAACTCGAGTCGGTCGAATAGAATGGGAGTCAAAATTCGAGATAGCGAATCGAGTTGCTAGCAAGTTTCAAGATGGGCCTTTTTATTTGGCAGGGGATGCTGCGCATGTTCACGCTGGCATCGGAGCGAGAGGTATGAACTTAGGCATTGAAGATGCTTATGTCTTTGCAAATCTTTACCATTCAGGTCGCTTAATCCAATACGAAGAAGTAAGACGGTCTACTATTCTAAAGGTGGTTGGTCAGATAAGAAAAGCTATGGGGGCACCACGACCAAAAACCTTGCCCGGCAGAGTAGTTAGATTAGCTCCATGGTTGGTGCCAATTGTTATTTCAATTGTGGGCCGATATGCGGAGCGATGGATACTTGGTCTAGACCATGAAATAGACCTGTGAGTTCACTCTTGCGTCTCTTACAATTATCTATATCATCGAATCCCATTGTGTTGAATATCGACCCATCTCTTTCGCCGATACTCTCTAATGGCTTTTATAAAAGCATGCGAAAAATCCAAAAGATGTGCGTCTAGATGACAAAGACAATTGCTACTTTAAAGTGAAATCTACCTTCAATTGGAGAACTGAAAAAGTCACACCAACCAAAACAGGCAAAGAACGAGAAGTTGATGTCACCGCAATCAGAAACTATTTAATCGAACATAAGTTGCGAAGCCCAGAAAAAGAATTTGTTTTCCAGCGAGATAGTGAATGGCAAGGCGGCAAAGCTGCCAGAGCATCAAGACAAATCTTAAAAGATGTGGGATATGTCCCGAAGAAAAACCATAAGGGCGAAGAATTGTGGCCAATATTTCATAGTCTTAGAAGTTCCTATGTGATGAACTTGCTCACTGCACCTGTTCCTGTTTCCTATATCATGGTGCAATCACAGACTGGGCATAGGGATTTTAAAAGCTTGAAGCACTATATCGCTGATCTTGAAAACAAAGAGACCAAGGGCATTTCACTCAACTTGAAGCCTTTCATGAAAAATCAGAAGAGCGGATAAATCACAAGTAAACTGAAAACTCATAGAAAAAACCACCGCCTAAATCGGTGATTTTTTTATGCTCATTTTTTGGAGTGTCACCCACTGGGTGTTCATGTGGGTTGTTCAAAAAAATTATTTTTCCGTAGATTAAACAAGGGAAGAAAATATTTATGTAATAAGATATTGAAATAACCAAATTTTTGTAATGGGCTGAACGAGGGTTCAAGGGTTTAGAAAAATTCTTAAAATAGGATAAATCCGAAAAAATAATGGCGGAGAGGGAGGGATTTGAACCCCCGATAGCCTTGCGACTATTCCGCATTTCGAGTGCGGCGCGTTCAACCACTCCGCCACCTCTCCATTGCCAGTCAAACTAGGTTTTATCTAAAACCGCGTCTGAAATCAAACCAGTTTTGATTTGAGAAGATAAAGGACCTCTAAAGCGTCTTTTGGCGACAAATCATCAGGCGATACAGCTTTGAGGGCTTCAAGTGCGGGGTGCGGCGCAGCTTTGGGCGGGGCTGTGTTGAACAAAGGTAACTCAGCCGCAGATTTTCGGAAAGCACCAGACTGTTTTGAATCTTCCAGCATAGCCAGAATTGTTTGCGCGCGTGTGGTCACATCTTCTGGCAGGCCAGCAAGCTGAGCAACATGAATGCCATAGGATTTATCGGCAGCACCTTTTTTAATTTCATGTAAAAAAACAATGCCGCCCTGCCAGTCTTTTACAGCCATCGTGAAGCAAGACAGGTGCGCAAGCTTTTCTTCCAGTTGCGTCAATTCATGGTAATGAGTTGCAAAAATTGTGCGCGCACGCGTTTTAGCATGCAGATATTCAACGCATGCCCAGGCAATTGATAAACCGTCATAGGTGGCAGTACCGCGCCCGATTTCATCAAGAATAACAAGCGAGCGTTCGGTGGCCTGATGCAAGATGGCCGCAGTTTCAACCATTTCCACCATAAAAGTGGAACGCCCGCGCGCAAGGTCATCAGAGGCGCCCACGCGTGAGAATAAACGGTCAACAATACCGAGTGTTGCAGACGTTGCAGGGACAAAGCAGCCCGCTTGCGCCAGTACAACAATTAAAGCGTTTTGGCGCAAAAATGTTGATTTCCCGGCCATGTTCGGGCCCGTAAGAAGCCACAAGGACTGCGTTTTTTCAAGGGCGCAACTATTGGGTACGAAATGATTTGAAGTTCTCTCTAATGCTTGTTCAACAACAGGATGTCTTCCTCCTTCAATCGTAAAATCAAAGCCAGATGTTAAAATTGGCCTTGAATAGTTTTGGCTTTCAGCAAGTTCGGCCAGCGATGAAGCCACATCAATTTCAGCCAGATGATGCGCGATGAAATGAATAGGACCCGCAAGATTTGTGATGATGGCGCAAAGCCTAGAAAAATGTTCGAGTTCAATAGCCAGAGTTTTTTCTGACGCACTTAAAAGATCTTGTTCAAAAGCAATAAGTTCTTTCGTCGTAAAGCGTACTGCGCTTGCCATGGTTTGACGATGGACAAACGGATTATCATCACGGCGCAATAAAAGGGGGTCTGCTTTTTTGGCAGAGACTTCTATATAGTAACCTAGAATATTATTATGAGCGATTTTTAAGTTCTCAATACCCGTTGTTTTACAGTACTGGCTTTGCAGATTTACAATCATTCTGCGGCCTTCATCGCGCAGATTTTTCAGTTCATCAAGTTTTGCATCAAACCCTTTTCGAATGAAGCCGCCATCGCGTGCCAGCACAGGCAGATCATCAGATAAGGCGCGTTCAAGTTCATCATGGAAAGCCTGAAGATCACTATTTTGTGTGAGTCCAAGCTGCAAAGATGATAAACGCTCATCTGCGTGTTTTAAAAGTAAATGAAATAAAATTTCTGCTTTACTTAACCCATCGCGCAGCACAGCAAGATCGCGCGGTGTGCCACGCCCCACTGTAATACGTGCAAGCGCGCGCCCTATATCAGGCAGATCTTTGAGCGCAACGCGTATGGATTGGCGCAAAACCGGGGCTAATAAAAAACTTTCAATCTGGTCAAGCCGCGCATTGATCAGTTCAATATTTTGTAAGGGCGCTGATAGGCGGCTGTATAAAGCGCGTGCGCCTGCGGGGGTAATCGTTCGGTCGATTGAAGATAATAGAGACCCGCGTTTTTCACCGCTTACAGATCGCAAAATTTCAAGACTTCTGCGTGATGCGGGGTCAATATCCAGCATATCATGCCCAAGGAGCTGGCGCGGACGCAGTAAATGCGGAAAACGACCTTTTTGAGTACGGTCAACATAATCAATCAAAGCCCCTGCGGCAGCAATTTCGGCACGCGAAAAAGCACCAAAACTTTCAAGAGTCCCGACACCAAAAAAAGATTCAAGCCTTGCTTGTGCATTATCCGATGAAAAAAGGGCGTTCGGAAGCGATGAAGCAAAGGGGATGGATGCAAAATCAGACTGAAGCGCAAGGCGTTCAGGTATAATTACTTCAGAAGGGTTTATACGGCTGAGTGCGGAATCGATCTGGCCTTGAAACAGGGGCTGAATAAAGAAATCACCCGTGGAAAGGTCCAGCCAGGCACAACCATATTGGCCAGCAGCATCTGCGATGCTGGCTAAAAAATTATGCGTGCGTGAATCGAGTAGATGATCTTCTGTGAGTGTTCCGGGTGTTACAATGCGCGTAATTTCGCGTCGTACGAGGGCTTTTGAGCCGCCTCGTTTTTTTGCTTCCTCAGGTGTTTCTAATTGTTCGCATAAGGCTACTTTGTGCCCAGCATGGATAAGCTTTGCAAGGTAGGGTTCAAAGGAATGCGCGGGCACGCCACACATGGCAATGTCACTGCCTTTGTTTGTACCGCGCTTTGTCAGCGCAATATCTAAAACGCGTGATGCGGTTACGGCATCATCATAAAAAAGTTCAAAAAAGTCACCCATGCGATAAAATAGTAAGCAATCCGGCGCTTGTGCTTTTGTAGCATGATACTGCGCCATCATGGGCGTGTGGCCTTCGGCGATATAATCGTCAGGTGTTTTGGCACGCACACTTGCCATCATTATTTTGTTCCTGTTGATCCAAACCCACCCGCGCCGCGCGATGTTTCCTCAAGTTCAGTGACAGGGGTAATGTGCGCGGTTTCATGACGGGCAATAACCATCTGCGCTATGCGCATACCGCGTTCAATGGTAAAGGGTTCACTGGAAAGATTGATTAAAATAATTTTTACTTCGCCGCGATAATCCGCATCAATTGTGCCGGGCGTATTTAAAACAGTAATGCCTTGTTTTGCGGCAAGGCCGGAACGGGGGCGTATTTGAGCTTCAAACCCTTTTGGTAAGGCCAAGGCAAGACCTGTGGGAATAAGCGCGCGTTCAAAAGCTTTTAAGGTGATCGGGGCATCAAGGGCTGCTACAAGATCCATGCCAGCAGATTGCTGTGTAGCATAGCTGGGTAATGGCAGATCTTTTCCGTGCGGTAAAATCTGAACGGGTAGAGTCAGCATTCGTTAGCCTTTCTTTACAAAAAAAGTAGCAATACGGTCAGCGAGTTTTCTACCGACATCTTGTTTTGACAAGGTTGGCCAAGCATCCTGAGTACCATTTGAAAGCAGCGTTACGGTGTTAATATCGGCACCGAAAACGCCTTTCGAAACATCGTTCACCAAAATCCAATCGCAGCCTTTTGCTTTGTATTTGGTCAGCGCATTTTCAAGCACTTTATCAGTTTCAGCTGCAAAGCCCACAACCAATTGAGGGCGCTGTGTTTTTTGTGCTGCGATTGTTTTTAAAATATCGGGCGTTTCTTCTAAAGCAAGGGGCGGGACGCCATCGGGTGTTTTTTTGATTTTGGTGCCCGCCATTTGAATAGGACGCCAGTCAGAAACAGCCGCAGCAAAAACAGCAATATCGGCCGGCAGCGCATTTTGTGTTGCATGCAGCATTTCTTTTGCTGTGGATACGCGCACAAGTTTCACATTTTTTGGCGCAGGAATAGATACAGGCCCTGAAACAAGCGTCACTGTTGCGCCCGCGCGGGCTAGGGCAGCAGCAACAGCATGCCCTTGTTTGCCCGATGAATGGTTAGTTAGGTAACGAACAGGATCAATCGGTTCAATTGTGGGGCCGGACGTGACAATTGCAGTTTTACCTTCAAGGGGTTTCGGGGCAAAAAAATCTAGGACGGCTTTATAAATATCTTCTGGTTCGGCAAGGCGGCCAATACCGTGTTCGCCGCAAGCCATATCACCAGATGTGGGGCCGATTATTTCAATGTCACGGGAACGTAATGTTTTCATGTTTTCTTGAACGGCTTGATTTTCCCACATAGCCCAGTTCATTGCGGGCGCAACAAGAACAGGCTTGTTGGATGCTAAAATAGCTGTTGAAGCCAGATCATCAGAAAGGCCATAAGCAATTTTTCCAATTAAGTTGGCTGTTGCCGGGGCAACCACAATCAAGTCAGCTTCGCGCGATAGCCTGATATGCCCCATTTCAGTTTCATCGGTCAGCGACCAAAGTTCAGTATAAGTCTTTTCCCCTGTCAGGGATGAAAGGGACAAAGGTGTTATAAATTGTTCGCCGCCTTTTGTTAGAACAGCCCGCACTGTTGCGCCGCTTTTTTTAAACAAGCGCACAAGTTCAAGTGATTTATAAGCAGCGATACCGCCTGATACGATAAGTAAAATTGATTTGTTTTTTAAGATCATATTTGCTCCAAAAGCAACAGCCCTGTGGTTGTAACACAGGGCTGCTTAGAATTAAATTCAAACTTTTTATAAAAGCTTATTCTGCTGCGCCTTCAGTTGCTGGGGCAGCTTCTGTTGCTGTTGTTGCAGCAGCTGGGGCAGCTTCTGTTGCTGTTGTTGCAGCAGCTGGAGCAGCTTCTGTTGCTGTTGTTGCAGCATCTTGAACAGCTTCAACGCCTTCTGCCGCTTTTTCTTCAACAGCTTGAACGCCTTCTTGTGCGGCGTCTTTTACAGCATCAGTGGCTTCGCCAGCTGTTTGTTGAATTGTTGCCGCGCCTTCTTGAGCCGCTTCGCCAATTTGTTCAGCAGCTTGTGTTACGCCTTCTGCTGCGCCTTCTGCTACGCCTTCGGCAGCGTCAGATACGCCTTGAGCCAGTTCGCCTGCGGATGTTTGAATGCCGCTTACGCCTTCTGCTGCAGGAGTGTTGTAGGATTGGTAAGCAAATGCTGCTGCTGCAATAACGACAGCCGCTGCAAATGCGGTCAGGATTGATTTATTCATGGGAAGTTGCCCTTCTTCGTAATGTTAAAATTATTTCCGGCAACGTCGATGTGACACAGCGTTCCGTGAAACTAACAGGAGAGTTCGCACAGCTATAATCAGAAATCAAGATAATTTTATAGGTTTTCGGAAAATGTACGCCTGCAGACTTAAAATCAGATCTTCCAGCCTTCATGAATGCAAGCAATTCCAAGGCTTAGATTGGTGTACGTGACAGGTGAAAAGCCAGCTTCGCGAACCCTTTTAGCAAGATCCTCCTGATTAGGGAATTTACGAATACTTTCAACAAGATAAGCATATGATTCAGAATCAGATGCGACAATTTTTCCCATTTTTGGAATAACCCGATCAGAGTAAATGTCATAACATTTTGATAAGACGGGATCAGTTACTTTTGAAAACTCCAAACAAAAGAATCGCCCGCCCGGGCGCAACACCCTGAAAGCTTCATTGAGGGCGTTATCGATATGGGTGACATTACGTAAGCCAAAAGAAATTGTGTAAACATCGAACGAATCATCGGCAAAGGGAAGTTTTTCGGCATTCCCTTGTTTCCAGGATAACCCCTTGATTCGACCTGTATCGATAGCGCGGGCGCGCCCTTCATCAAGCATTTCCTGCGTCAGGTCGCATACCATAATATTGGCCATAATAGGGGCTTCATCGCCCAAACGGTCATAAATACGAAAGGCTATGTCGCCTGTGCCGCCTGCAACATCTAAGTAATCCAGCCCTTTTTGTGGTGCAATTTCACGCACCAAACGGTCTTTCCACAGCCGGTGTATACCGGCTGACATTAAATCATTCATCAGGTCATAGCGGCGGGCAACAGATGAGAACACGCTTTCGACAAGGCGTGTTTTCTCTTCCGGAGAGACTTGTTTTGTGCCAAACCATGAACGTTCAGGATTTTTAATCATCACGCAGGTTTGACACAAATTATGTCTCTACTCAAGGCCATGGCAACAGTTGGCGGATTTACATTTGCATCAAGGATCACCGGCTTTTTGCGCGATGTTCTGACAGCCAATATTTTAGGAGCAGGCCCCGCGGCTGATGCTTTTATTGTAGCTTTGAAATTACCGAATTTTTTCAGACGCGTAACGGGCGAAGGCGCCTTTAGTGTTTCCTTTATCCCGATGTATTCAAAAAAAATGGAAGCAGAAGGCAAAGACCCAGCCCTTGCGTTTGCCGGGCAAGCAGCTTCTGTCATGGTTACAATTTTGCTGCCCTTTGTTGTGCTGGCTATTATTTTTATGCCTTGGGTTATTTATGGTCTGGCGCCCGGGTTTCAAGATGATCCTGTTCGATATGGTCTTGCTGTGGCGATGACGCAGATTACTTTTCCTTATTTGCTTTTTATTTCTGTGGCGGCCTTATTCGGCGGCGTTTTGAATGCAGCAGGATATTTTGCGCCGTTTGCGGCTGCACCAATCTTGTTTAATATAAGCTGGATGGGCGGACTTTATTTTGGCGCGCATTATCTTGATTACCCAGCACAAACACTTGCAACAGCCATATCGTTTTCAGGGATTTTACAATGTGGTTGGCTTTATTTTTGCCTGCGTAAACTTGGATACCGAATTCCAGTGATGCGCCCTAAGCTTAATGAGGATATGCGCAAACTTTTTAAACTTATGGGCCCCGGTATTTTAGGGGCGGGGGTTTATCAGATTAATATGTTTGCAGATATGATGATTGCATCGCTTCTTGCAACAGGTGCGATTTCACATTTATATTATGCAGATAGGCTTAATCAGCTTCCTTTAAGTGTTATTGGCGTTGCAATCGGGACAGCTTTGTTACCTATGTTTTCGAAAGCGCTTGCTGCAAAAAACCATCACCTTGTGCGCGATCTTTACAACCGATCCATCGAATATGGGTTGATTTTATGCCTGCCGGCAGCCGCCGCTTTAATGATTTGTGCGCCGCCTATCATCTCAACTTTATTTGAACATGGACAATTCACAGCAAAAGACAGTGCGGCAACATCCGTTGTTTTATCCTTGTATGCCATGGGGCTTCCTGCGTATGTGATTTCAAAAGTTTTTGCGACCACGTACTGGGCTGATCAGGATACAAAAACACCTGTTAAAATCGCGATAATTTCAGCGCTTGTAAATATTGTTCTTTCACTGATTTTCATTCAGTTTATGGGCGTTGCGGGGATTGCCCTTTCAACAGCAATTTCTGGCTGGCTGCAAATTTATTTGCTGTGGCGCGGTGTGCGTTCACACGCTGAAATTCGCTTTGATGACAGGTTGCGTCAGGCCATGCCAAAAATTGCCTTAAGCACAGCTGTGATGGGTTTATGTGTTCTGGGATTTGCAATAGGCCTTCAAGATTTTTTTCACAGCACCGTGTTTATAAAATCTTTGGCATTGGTTGGGCTTGTTGTTGTCTCTATGATTGTGTATGGGGCGTGCATCTTTGTATCAGGCGTCTTATCAATTCAAGAATTGCGTACTTATTTTTCTAGAAAGATCAAAACATGACGAATAGAATTTTATCGGGCATGCAGCCCACCAACCGCCTTCATTTAGGGAATTACTTAGGTGCGCTTAAGAATTGGGTTCGTTTGCAGCATGATTATGATTGTTTGTTTTGTGTGGTTGACCTGCATGCAATTACCGCGCCTTATGAATCACATCATCTTAAGCAGGCCACCCGCGAAATTGCTGCAGCCTATATTGCCGCAGGTGTTGACCCGTTGCGTGCTACAATTTTTCCCCAGTCTGCTGTGCCGGCGCATTCCCAGTTGATGTGGCTTTTTGCAACCATGACCCAGATTGGTAAGCTTAACCGTATGACCCAGTTTAAGGACAAAGCGGGCAAGGACAAAGAAAAAGCCGGACTGGGCTTATATTCATATCCGGTATTAATGGCAGCTGATATTTTATTGTATAAAGCAACACATGTACCTGTTGGCGAAGATCAACGCCAGCATCTGGAGCTTGCACGCGAGATTGCCGACACGTTCAACCATAGGTATGGCCATGATTTTTTCCCCCGCCCTGAATCGGTTATTCTGGGGGAAGCAGCCCGGGTTATGAGCTTGCGTGACGGCACAAAAAAAATGAGCAAGTCGGATGAGAGCGATTATTCGCGTATCAACCTGACAGATTCTGCCGATGACATTGCTGCTAAATTTAAAAAAGCAAAAACGGATCCTCTTCCGGTGCCCGGCACAGATGCTGAAGCTGAAGGGCGGCCAGAAGCGTTAAACCTTTTGACAATTTATGCTGCTTTATCGGGGGAAAGCCGGGCGCAGGTTATGGCCCGATTTGCCGGGAAAAGTTTTTCAGAATTTAAGGCTTCTTTGACAGATCTTGCTGTGTCCACGCTTGGGCCGATCACTTTAAAAATGAACGGACTTTTGGCAGATTCAGCCGAAATTGACCGTATTTTAGCCCATGGAGCAGACAAAGCTAATGCAATAGCCGAGCCGGTTATACAAGAAGTCATAAAAATCATGGGGTTTTGGAGCAAATAGAGCTTTTGCCTTTTTGTTTATTCCAAGGCACAATATGGGTATGAAAAAGCTGATTTGTATTTTGATCTCGGGTATTGTTTTAACAGGCATTGTTCTGACCAGCGCCGCGCCCGCAAAGGCTGATTATTTTGTCTGGCAAGACCCTCAGTCAGGTGCAAGCCTCACTTTTCCTGATACATGGAAGCGATTAAGCACGCGCAAACCCGACGAACTCGTGCGCCTAGCCGGCCCCGATACGCAAGGCCAGCCCATTTGTCGCCTGCGCGCCCGGGCAGATAACAGATTCACGGTCTATCCAGTGTGGCTTTCAGATGCGGTTCAGCAATTTGCGTATTCAAAAGATTTTTGGGAAGAATATACGGGTGAATTTGATAATGTTCAGTTTCATTCCATTGAAGATCATAAAGGTATAGGCAAGGCCTTTGCCAGCAGGGCTGTGGTTTCATATACGCCTGTTAACCCTGATCCTTTTATTCAGCGCACAGCCATTATGTTTGCTGGGGTTTACTTTGATGAAGCCTATGTTTTTGATTGTTCGTCAGAAGTATCAGCCTTTAACAAGTGGCTGCCTTTATTTGAAAGCATTGCAAAATCGGTGGATATGCGCAAAACCCATCATGAGCTGGCGACAGGTGATTATCGTGATTTCATCACTAATCAGCGGGTTCGGCTTGAAAATCCGGACGGCATCACAAACACAGTATATTAAATAATATCAAATCATTAAATTGATAAAAAGTTCGCAATGATGCATTGCAGGGTATTGCGTGATGCGGCCAATCAGTCGATCATGCGCTATGGATATTTATCTCCCTATTGCTGAAATGGCGATCAGTGCGCAGGCGGTACTTGGCCTTGGCGTGATTGTCGGTTTTCTCTCTGGCGTTTTTGGTGTGGGGGGCGGGTTTTTAGCGACTCCCTTTTTGATTTTTATGGGCATTCCCCCTGCGATAGCCGTGGGAACGCAATCGGCGCAGCTTTTAGCATCATCATTTTCAGGAACACTTTATCATTTGCGTAAAGGTAATGTTGACCGTGAAATGGGGCACAGCATGCTGATTGGGTCTGTAGCCGGTTCTGTTATTGGTATTGGTATTTTTGCCTTAATCAAATCTTATGGGCAGATGGATTTTGTTATCCCTTTGCTTTATGTGATTTTGCTTGGCTTTATTGGACTGAGCATGTTTTGGGAATCAACTTATGCGTATTTTACCCGTGGTAGAGCCTCAAAACCGACATCAAAATTGACATGGTTTTCAAATTTTATCGCACGTCTTCCTTATCAAAAAACATATAAACGCTCAGGCATTACAACAAGCGCACTGATCCCTGCTGTGATTGGATTTGTTGGCGGTCTTTTGGTTTCTATTATGGGCGTGGGTGGTGGTTTTATCATGGTGCCCGCCATGTTGTATTTTTTATCCATGCCTGCTTTGCTTGTTGTGGGAACATCGCTTTATCAAATTGTGGTCACATCGGCTTTTTCAACATTGATGCACGCGCTTTCTAACCGCACAGTCGATCTTGTTTTGGCTTCATTATTAATTGCTGGAAGCGTTGTTGGCGCGCAGATTGGTGCGCGTGCGGCAAAATATTTACGCGGGGGAAGGGCGCGTTTTGCGCTAGCCTTACTTGTTTTAATGGTGGCTGCAAAGCTGGGTGTTGATCTGCTGGTTAGGCCAACGGAAATTTTTACAATCATGGTTGAATGATGAATGTAAAATTATGCATATATTTAAGTGTATTTTTATTGTTTGTCTGCGTTCCTGTCTATGCAAAGGCAGCCCCTATTAAAATTGATCTGCCTTTCGATCATGTTGATATTACCCTTGGTTTTTCGGGCACCACGCTGAATGTGTATGGGACGTATCATTCTCCGGCTGATATTGTTGTGGTTGTGCGTGGGCCGCAATCAGATATTACGGTGCGCCAGAAGCGCAACGCGATGGGTATGTGGATGAACGCTGATGATGTGACGTTCAAAGATGTACCCACATTCTATGATTATGCCGCGACCAGTTCCTTGCAACGCGGGAATTTTTTAAAAAACCAAGGCATTGGCCCTGAGGCTTTCGATTTTCAATGCGAAAGAAAGCGAGATGTTGGTGAACGTCGTAAAATGTTTTTATCTGCACTGGTTCAAGGCCAGCAAAAGAAAAAGCTTGTGGCGCAAAAACCTCAGCAGATTAAAGTCATTTCAGAAGGTTTTTTTAAAACCAGTTTTTCTATACCCGCCAATGCACCAACCGGATTTTATGATGTTACAGCCTATTTGTTTCAAGACGGTAAGGTGGCTGCCCAAGACCGTGTGGATGTACGTGTAGCACAGGTGGGTTTTTCGGCATCCGTGCATAGTTTTGCAATAGATCATGCTTTGTTCTATGGTTTGGGGACGATTATGCTGGCCTTGTTTGCCGGGCTGATCGCCAATATTGCCTTAAGGAGGGATTAGGGCATGGACATTTTGGAAAAACCATCAAAAAGACGCGTTGGTGACGGTGGGGTTTATCTGGTTGTTGCAGATGAAACTCAAGAATTTATGTTGGCTTTAAAATATACAACACATCTGGCCTCGGCACGACGTGGACATGTTTTAATTTTGCATGTTCTAGAGCCGGGGGATTTTCAGCATTGGAGCCAGGTTGAAGCGCGGATTAATCACGATATGCGCCTTAGGGCTGAAGCATTTTTGAGCGGTATCACTCATATTGTGCATGATTTGACGGGGCTGGTATCGGGCATCATTATTGAACAAGGGGAAAAAGCGCAGTGTGTTGTTGATGTGATTAACCGCGACCCTACAATTATGGCGCTTGTACTTGGCAGCCAGTCCTCGGGGGCTACATCGGGGCCACTGATCAGTTATTTTACCGGTAAAGGCCGCAACCAGCTTGCCGTGCCGCTTGTAGTGGTGCCCGCCGGGATTGATATGAGCAGGATTGACGATCTGGCATAATGCCCTATTTTAGAAGCTATGTTTATACAAACAGAACCAACCCCCAATCCAGCAACCCTGAAATTTATTCCAGGGGAAGTTGTTATGCCTTCGGGCGTTGCAGAATTTCGGAATGCTGAAGAAGCAAAACAATCACCGCTTGCATCTAAACTTTTTTCTTTTAATGGAATCACCCGAGTTTTTTACGGCGCAGATTTTATTTCGGTTACCAAAACAGATGATAAAGAATGGGCGCAGCTTAAAGCTTTTATTTTATCAGCGATAATGGAACAATTTTCTTCGCAACAGCCATTAGTAAAGCAAGAGATCAACAAAGCAAAACAGGATGATCTTGATTCAGAGCTTGTTCTTCAAATAAAAGATATTCTTGATACAAGGGTGCGACCTTCTGTTGCACAAGATGGCGGTGATATCGAATTTCAGTCCTTTGAAAAAGGTATTGTTTATTTGCGTATGCGGGGGGCTTGTGCGGGCTGCCCATCATCAACGGCAACTTTAAAATCAGGCATTGAACGTATGTTACATCATTATGTGCCTGAAGTTTTGGAAGTTCGCGCGGTTGAAGACTAGTTACCAAACAGTAATCCCAGCCAGCGCCAGCGTTGATCTTGGCCTTCTTCCCCTTCGGGCATAATACAATTTACCCGCCCGCGGTCTGCAGGGAAGGGTTCTTCAAGTCTGAGTTCAATTCTGTTATTTTCAATACGAATTTTTTGCGTTTTTATATTGTCTGATGCAAAGCAGGTCAGTTCTTCAAAGCGACTGGAAAATTCAGGGGCAAGCGTAAAGCCAATTAAAGGGGGGTTCTGCTTCAGGGTAGAGGATTGGGGTGTTATATCTGTCACAGGCAGGGGCAGAGAATGAAGCGCGCGTATAAAACGGGCATGATCGCCATAATTTTCCGTCATGACAAAGCGCGGCTGTGCATAGAGGCTGGATTGGGAAGATGCAGGGCCTGAGGCTTGCGTAAAAGCAATTGAGAAATTAGCTTTTTTTAGGGCTGAAAAAATAGAGGCATCAATAAACCCATCTGTAAAAGCAAAGAAACGGGCGCTATGACCAGTTTTTTCACGTAAGCGGGCCTGAGCAGCATTCAACCGGGCTGATAACGTTTCTGGATTTTGTGGCAATGGTGTTACAGGCAGATAGCCAAAAGAAATATCGGAGTTGCGTGACAGGTCTGAAATTTGATCCCACGTCAAAAAGAGGGGATCAGCCTGATCGATGACCTGCGGATCGATAAAAACAAGGAAAGGTATTTTTTGTTTTATTAAAAGCGGGAACGCAGATCGAAACTGATTTTTTAACCCCATATCAAAGGTGATGAATACATCACCAGGAAGCGATTTCTTTTTACCCAAAATAATATCAAGCGCTACACTGGCGCTTACAGGCCTGAAATTTTTTTTGATAACTGACAGTTGTTCTAAAAACTGTTCTTGCCGCAAGCTTGCGTTAGGCAGATCATCTTCACCAATGAATTGGTAAGATAATGTAGGAAGCGTATATGAATCAGAATTCACAGGCTGTGCTAGTACTTTTTGACCAAAGTAAAAAGCAAAGCAAATAATTGTGAACAAAGCTGTAAAAAGGCTAAAGCGCATAGGTGGATCATACGAAAGGAAAGGCTTTAGGGGAAGCCTCTTGACGCTGGGTTTCATCGGATTAAAGTCTATTATAACTCTTAATAAGGAGAGCTTTTCAATGGAACATGCTTTGAATGACCAAGCCCTTGATACAATATTTCGTGGCGCTCGCACACATAATGCATGGCTTGATAAGCCTGTTGGAAGCGATGTGCTAAAAAAAGTTTATGATTTGTGCAAATGGGGCCCCACCAGTGCAAACTGTTCGCCCATGCGGATCGTTTTTGTGATATCAAAAGAAGCGAAGGAAAAATTGAAGCCTCATCTTGCTGCAGGTAATGTTGAAAAAACAATGACAGCGCCTGTTGTGGCAATTCTAGGCATGGATAAATTATTTTATAATTTTATGCCAAAGCTTTTCCCCCATACCGATGCTAAAGCCTGGTTTGTCGGTAATCAGCCTTTGATTGAGGAAACCGCTTTTCGCAATTCATCCTTACAAGGTGCGTACTTTATGCTGGCTGCACGCGCTGTTGGCCTTGATTGCGGACCGATGTCCGGTTTTAATAAATCAGGTGTTAAAGCTGCTTTTTTTGAAGATCAACCCAGTGTGGAGCCTAACTTTATTTGTAATGTTGGTTACGGTGATCCATCCAAGCTTTTTCCGCGCAGTCCGCGTTTTGACTTTGATGATATTTGCAAGATTGTTTGACGATGTCTTATCTTGCGCTTGATACATCTTTATCAGGATGTCATGTTGCGGTTCTTCATGCTGCTTCAGGAAAGCTTTTTGAAAAGCATGAGCAGATGGATCGCGGCCAAAGTGAGCGTTTTGTTCCTTTGATTGTTGAGATGATGGCGCAAGCTGATTTGGACTTTGTCGATATAAAAGCGGTTATTGCGCTCAATGGTCCTGGTAGTTTTACAGGGTTAAGAGTGGGGCTTTCAACGGCCCGCACCATTGTGCAAACAACCAATTGCTTAGGTATAGGTCTTTCTGGTTTTGATGCGTTTCGTTTTTCGATCCCCGATCAGAATACTGCAATTATCATTGAAAGCCGTCGCGATGATTTTTATGCCAGTATTTTAAATCGAGATTGTTTGATGCAACCCCAGACGTTACTGACAGAGTTTGAAAACCAACCTTTGTTGTTCTTAGGGGATGGTGTTGAACGCTTTTTTTCGTATCTGGGTGAAAAAGTGCCAGCGCACTGGCACAATAAGGCTGTAACGATCCCCCCCCTTGGTGAGATTTTAAAGCATTATGCCAGTGGGGGCGTGCTTGCCCAAAAGCCGTTAAGCCCATATTATCTTAGGGAACCAGATGTGACACTCAAACAGGCAGCACGATGACAGATCAAAAAAAACATGGCGATATTTTAGGATATACAACAGAAATAGTATCTTCTTTTGTTACAAAAAATACGGTCAATGCAGCTGAAATACCATCTATTATTCAAAATATTTACCGTACCCTTTCATCATTGGGTGGCGCGTCTTCTTTGCATGTTGATCGCCCACAGCCAGCTGTATCGATTAAAAAATCGGTGATGCCTGATTATATTGTCTGCCTTGAAGATGGAAAAAAGCTTAAAATGCTTCGGCGTCATTTAATGACGGCTTATAAAATGACACCTGAGCAATATCGGGAACGATGGGGGTTACCAGCAGATTATCCTATGGTTGCGCCTAATTATGCGGATGAGCGTAGTCGGCTGGCAAAAAACATAGGCCTTGGTACAACAGGGCGTAAAGCCCGCGGTAGAGGCAGAGTGGTTTAAGTCTCAGTGCGCATGGCCTGTGCACGTATAACTGCAGCTTTTAAGGCGATATCAAAAAGCTTTTGCAACTGGCCGTCTTTTTGAAGCGATGTAATGGCGGCGTGCGTTGTGCCATTCGGGCTTGTTACCTGTTGTCTTAAAATTTCTGGCGAAACATCTTGATAATGATCTAAAAGTGCAGCGCTGCCGATCACCATTTCGCGGGCCAGCTTTTGCGCCATATCGATTGAAAGCCCAAGTGAAATACCAGCTGCGCTTAAAACTTCAGTTAATAAAAATATGTAAGCTGGGCCAGAACTTGAAAGTGCTGTGACGGCATCCATCTGGTCTTCATGAGAAAGCGCAACGGTTTCCCCAACGGTAGCAAAAGCATTTTGTACCCAATCTAAATGACCCTGAGACGCTGATGCATTACCAATATAAGCCGTGATACCTTTACCAATAGCAGCAGGTGTATTTGGAATAGTCCTGATAACAGGATGTTGAGGGCCAAAGCAGGTGGCATAGTCTTCCAGTGTCCAGCCTGCAGCAACAGTAACCACAAGAGTCTGCGGTTCAATTTTCGCCGCAAGTTCCTTGCACAAGATATCAAGCATCTTTGGCTTCACTGCAAGCAAAACAATATCAACTGTGTTAGACCAGATGGCCGGATCGTGGATATCAGTGTAATGAAGACAATGATCCGGCAAAAAAGAGGGTTTGTTTGGGTCAATAATACTCAGTGATTTATAGTGCGGGTCTTTCTGCCAGCCGCGCAAAAGCGCGCCTCCCATTTTACCGCAACCAATCATAATAAGGGCGGGCAGGGCAGAAAATTGTGTTTTCATTTATTAGGAGTTTCCTGCAGGTGTTGCAAAAGCTAAAGCAAAGTCCGTGTCAGATGGCGGCATACCTTGGGCAAGCATTTTAAAAATAGGAAAGTATTTTTCACAGGCCTGAAGACCCCAATCCATCAGGTCTTTCATTTGATCCATGCCTGATGCAAAGCTTTGATCGCGAAAAAGGCCGGTATAGCGAAAGCGCGGTTCCAGTTGACCTTCCGGCAGTTCAAAATGCCCAAGCCACAGGCTTTTATTGGCGTCGTTCATTAAGCGAATGAGCTGCGAGTGGTGATCTTTTTGAATTTTCAGGTCGAAATCGCATACAAACTGCAAAGCGTTTTCATGTGTATGCCATGTAAAGAAAAGAGAATAGAGCCCCTGTTCACCATGCACAGTTAAGGCCAGTTCGTCTTCAGCAACGCGACTAAAAGACCAATCATTTGCGCTGAGCACTTCTTCGATACAATCGAGAGGATTACCCATGTCTTCGACCAGGCTCATTTCAAGTTCAGCTTCTCTCATTTTTTGGCTTTCTTTTTTGGCTTTGTCGTTTTGACTTTTGAACTTTTAGGTGTGGTACCTTTTGCGCCTTTTACAGACTTTAACTTTAAGGAGTCAATTTCAGCACGCAAACTTTTGATCTGTGCTTGAAGGAAATTAAATTCTTTGCGCGTTGGCAGGTCCATGCGGGCGATAAAAGAATCGACCCGATCTTTTGCATCATCGGTCAGCTGTTGGCGTACGGACGACAATAAGCCCGCAGCGCCCCCTGCCATACGGGCCAGATCATCCATCAGTTTGGAATCAGGTTTCATGATTAATTTTTACCTTTAAAGCCGGACTCCTAACATCCCTTTTATGCTAAGCGCAAGCAATGGCTAGATTTTTTCTGTGGATAGTTTTTCGGCCTTGTCGACAGACGCTTAAAACCTTATCAATAGATAAGGTTTATGAGGGAGTTAAAAATGATTGTAGTGACGGGCGGGACAGGCTTTATCGGGTCTAATTTGCTGGCGGGGCTGGATGCCAAGGGTGTGGGTGATGTTGTTGTTTGCGACTGGCTGGGTTCGGATGATAAGTGGCGCAATATAGCCAAGCATGAAATACGCGATATTGTTCGCCCTGAAAATCTTTTTTCGTATCTTAATTTGCGTAAAGATGAAGTGAAAGTCGTCTTTCATATGGGGGCAATATCGTCGACCACTGAAACGGATGTCGATTTGATTGTTGAACGTAACTTCACGCTTTCGCGTCGTCTTTGGAATTGGTGTGCGGAAAATAATGTCCGATTTATTTATGCGTCATCTGCCGCTACTTATGGGGATGGATCTCAGGGTTTTGCTGATGATGACAGCATTGAACATTTAACCAAACTTTTGCCGCTTAACCCTTATGGCTGGTCCAAACATGTTTTTGATCGGCGCATTTCCCGGATTATAAAAGCAAAGGCGAAGCCTGAGCCTGTTCCTCCACAATATGCGGGCCTTAAATTTTTTAACGTTTATGGACCTAATGAGTATCACAAGGGTGAGCAGATGAGCGTTACATGCAAGCTTTATCCGCAAGTCGTTGCAGGGGCAGCAGCGCGGTTGTTTAAATCAGACAATCCAAAATACGGTGATGGCGGGCAATTGCGTGATTTTATATATGTTCGTGATTGCGTTGATGTGATGTTGTGGTTGCTTGATAATCCGAATGTTTCGGGTTTATTCAATGTGGGAACGGGCAAAGCGCGTTCTTTCAAGGATCTGGCAGCAGCAACTTTTAAAGCAGCCAATAAGCCAGAGAAAATAAACTATATCGATATGCCGTTAACCTTACGTGGCAAATATCAGTATTTCACACAAGCGGATATGGGAAAACTGCGCGCGGTTGGTTACACAAAGCCAATGACAGAACTTGAAGACGGTATTGCAGATTACGTGCAGAATTTTCTGGCGAAAGCCGATCAGTACAGATAATGGCGATTTTATTCCCTGATTTAAGCCCCATTGCTTTTGAAGCAGGGCCAATTGTTATACGCTGGTATGGGCTTGCCTATCTGGCAGGCATTCTTTTGGGCTGGCGATATGCTTTGTATTTAATCAAGCTTCCCGTTCATGCAAAAGCGGTCACCCGAATTCAGATTGATGATTTTATAATCTGGGTTTTTCTGGGCATTTTTCTTGGTGGCCGGCTTGGGTATATTTTATTTTATAATTTCCCGGCCTATGCACATGATCCGGTTGCTGTCTTTAAGGTCTGGCAGGGTGGTATGTCATTTCATGGCGGGGCGATGGGGGTTATTTGCGCCATTTTTGCTTTTTGCTGGAAATATAAAATACCAACATTACGTTTTGCCGATGTGGTTTGTGCGGTTGTTCCCATCGGGTTATTTTTTGGGCGGTTGGCAAACTTTGTTAATCAGGAATTATATGGACGTATCACGGCTGTGCCATGGGGTATGATTTTCCCGCAAGCCGGGCCTGAACCACGCCATCCAAGCCAGCTTTATGAAGCCGGGCTTGAGGGATTGGTGTTGTTTATTATTTTATCAGTTCTGTTCCATGTGCGATCGGTCCGTGAAAAGCCTGGCATTATTTCTGCCACCTTTTTAATGGGGTATGGCCTTGCCCGCTTCTGCATTGAATTTGTACGTGAACCGGATGTGCAGATCGGCTTTCTGGCGGCACATCTTACAATGGGCCAGTGGCTTTGTGTGCCTATGATGCTTGCGGCATCCTTACTTTATTTTATTGCGTTGCGCCGTCGTGCAGCCTTTTGAAAAATCACTTGGTGAATCAATTGAGAAAAACGGCCCGATTACGCTTGGCGAATTTATGGCGCGGGCTGTTTCTTATTATTATGCCACGCGCGATCCTTTTGGCGTAAAAGGTGATTTTACAACCGCACCAGAAATCTCCCAGATTTTTGGAGAGCTTCTGGGCGCCTGGATCGTTGATACATGGCACAAACTAAAGACACCTGAAAAATTTTATTTGCTTGAATGCGGGCCGGGTCGCGGCACGCTGATGCAAGATGCATTGCGGGTTACTGGAAACATAAAAGATTTTCAAAAGGCCATATCGTTGCACCTTCTTGAAACGTCAAGCGTTTTGATGCAAAGGCAAGCAGGGAAATTATCGTCGTTTCATCCTGTATGGCATCAAGATATATCATCCATCCCAACTGATGCCCCATGGATTATGATTGCCAATGAATTTCTTGATGCTTTGCCCATTGAACAAATGCTTTTTCAAGACGGGGTATGGTTGCAGCGTTTTGTAACTTGCAAACAAGGGGTTTTGAGCTTTGTTGATCTGCCGGCGATTTCATCAAGCCCCGAAAATAGACCCGAAAATACGCACGGCATTCTTGAAATAGCCCCTTTGCGGGACGCGTTCTGGCGTACATTATGCTCTAAAATCAAGCAAGCAAGGGGGGCCGCTTTAATAATTGATTATGGTTACATGCAATCAGCAAGCGGAGACACTCTTCAGGCCGTTATGCAAAACAAGCATGCACAGGTTTTAAAAAATGTGGGTGAGGCTGATCTAACAGCGCATGTAAATTTTAAAGCCCTTTGTGATCAGGCCTTGGCCGAAGGACTGGATGTGGCGGGGCCTTTAACGCAGGCGAAATTTTTAACAGCCCTTGGGCTTCACGCCCGTCTGTCAGCCCTGTTACAATCAGCTAATGCTGAGCAGGCAGCCTTAATAAAAAGTGGTGCGGACAGATTAATCGATGAAAATCAAATGGGGCGTTTATTTAAAGTTTTGGCGGTGTCATCAGGGTTAACAGGACAGGTTGAAGGGTTTTATTCAGGTTATAAATCATGTTAAAAAACACTCTTAATCCATTTGTTTCAAACAATTTTTCTTCAAAAATTCAGCACGGTTTTTTTGGCCGCGCAGGAGGGGTTAGCGAAGGATTGTTTTCAAGTTTGAATTGTGGGCCGGGTTCGCAGGATGACCCCGCTGCTGTTCAAGAAAACAGATTAAGAATCTGTCAGCACTTTCAAGCCCCTTATGAAAGACTTTTCACGTTGCATCAGATCCATTCTGCTCAATGTTTTTCTATTTCAGCGCCTTTTGATAATACGGATCCGCGCCCGCAAGGTGATGCTTTGGCAACAGATCGCCCAGGCTTTCTTCTTGGTATTTTAACAGCAGATTGCGGACCTATTTTGTTTGAAGGCCAGAAATCTGATGGGGCTCCCGTTATTGGAGCGGCCCATGCAGGCTGGGGCGGCGCGCTTAAAGGGGTGGCCGAACAAACAGTGAAGGCCATGATTTTACTTGGTGCAAAA
This sequence comes from uncultured Pseudobdellovibrionaceae bacterium, assembly GCA_964648505.1. Lineage (GTDB taxonomy): Bacteria > Pseudomonadota > Alphaproteobacteria > Micavibrionales > Micavibrionaceae > CAZYMI01. The sequence goes on along the minus strand of CAZYMI010000001.1, from coordinate 190,016 downwards.
CTTGAAACAATTAAAGCGGCTGTTGGCCCCTGCATAGGCCCGAAAAGTTATGAAGTGTCAGTTGGGTTTGAAAAGCCGTTTTTAGATCTTAATCCGGATGACGATCATTTTTTCAAGCCAGCCCGACTTGAGGGCCATTTGATGTTCGATTTACCCGGTTACATAGCGGCTCGTCTGTCCCGCTTTGGCTTAAAAGATGTCGCTTTAAGTGATTTAGATACGTTTTCAAAGGAAAATGATTATTTTTCCTTTCGCAGGACAACCCATCGCAAAGAAGCGGATTATGGACGTCAAATCTCGGCAATTATGATCCCTTGATTTTAAAGCCGTTTTTTCCCTATAGTGCCTTAGGTTAAGTGCATTTCGATATCCAAACACAATAATAAAAAACAGGGCCACATGAAGCTGATTGCCGGAACATCCAATCTTCCACTGGCCAGTGCCATATCGTCATATTTGCAAATCCCCTTATGTCAGACCACTTTTCGTCGATTTTCCGATATGGAAGTTTTTGTTGAGATCGAAGAAAACATCAGGGGTGAAGATGTTTTTATCATTCAATCCACTTCTTACCCTGCGAACGACCATTTAATGGAGATGCTGGTGGCGCTTGATGCGTTGCGCCGGTCATCTGCGCGTAGGGTTACAGCGGTTATCCCGTATTTTGGATATGCGCGTCAGGACAGGCGCACAGGCCCCCGCACACCTATTTCAGCAAAGCTTGTTGCAAACCTGATAACGGTTGCTGGTGCTAACCGCATGCTCGCGCTTGATCTGCATGCAGGGCAAATTCAAGGTTTTTTTGATATTCCGTCCGATAACCTTATTATCGCCCCTGTTTTTGTGCCAGACATGCAAAAACATTACGGTGATGATGACGTTGTGGTTGTGTCACCCGATGTGGGCGGTGTTGTGCGTGCCCGTGCGATCGCCAAGCGCTTTGGGGCTGAACTTGCTATTATTGATAAACGTCGCGAAAAAGCAGGCGTTTCTGAAGTCATGAATGTGATCGGTGATGTGGAAGGTAAAACCTGCATTCTGGTTGACGATATTGTTGATAGTGCTGGTACGCTATGTAACGCAGCGGTAGCTTTGATGGATCATGGGGCAAAAAAAGTGGCAGCTTATGTTGTGCACGGCGTTTTATCGGGTGGTGCTGTGGCGCGGGTTTCAGGTTCACCGATTGAACGCTTAGTTGTTTCAGACAGTATTGCCGCATCTGATAGCGTGAAGGCAGCAAAAAACATTGATGTTCTGACGATTGCCCCGTTGCTGGGCGAAGCTGTGAAGCGCATTCACGAAGATCGTTCAATTTCAGCTTTGTTTAGATAATTAAACTTTGCAATATAGTGGCCATTGTTTCAACAACATCTTTAGGTGGTGATGTGAGTCGCAGCAAGGCTGGTATTTAAGGTTTATTCTATCAAAAAGCTCTGTATAGAGATTCAAAATCCACGCTTTATACATTTTTTGAAGCTTGGCAGATGTATATTAGTAAAAGCATGAATTATAATAACTATTCTGAATCTGTATAATTCAAGGATAACAAATTATCAGGTTTTCGTTGAAATTTATATTGACATATACAGATTCTGTCGGTTAAAACCAGCCTCCAACACAGGAGACATATATGTCAAAAAAACAAGATTCTTCTAATATAAAAGGAAAAGCTGCTGCCGCTGCGCGCCGAGCTGCCAATAAGGCTAAATTTGATCAAAAAAGAGCGGCGGCTAAAGTGATCGCTAATCGTGAAGGAATCTCAATCACACAAGCTGAAAAATCCATGCGCAGGGGAGGCTTTCAGGCAAGGCCAGCCTAAAGCAAGAATTCCCTTTATGTGGGTTGGCCCTTTTATGCTTATGAAGGGCCTCTTTATTTGTTCCTTGCTATTTCACCCCTAAATCGGTTAAACATGCGCCGTCCGCACCCCTGGAGGCGGGCACCGCAATTGCCACACAAGACATAAAGGAAAATATCATGTCACGTTATGCACTCGCGGCACAAAAAAGAGAGCGCGCCGGTAAGGGGATGGCACGCGAACTCCGCCGCAATAAAATGATCCCTGCCGTAATTTACGGCGATAAAAAAGAACCTGTGACCATCGCGCTTGATGAGCAGGAACTTAAGCTTAGACACATGAAAGGCGGCATGTTCGTGCATCTGTGCGACTTGTCTGTTGATGGCCAGAAGCATCTGGTGATCGCGCGTGATGTTCAGCTTCATCCTGTTACAGATCGTCCGGTGCATGTTGATTTTATGCGTGTGTCAGAAAAAACGCAGATCCGCATCGAAATTCCAGTGCATTTCAGTAATGAAGATCAATGCCCGGGCATTAAACTTGATAAAGGTGTTTTGAACGTTGTTCGCCATGAAATCGACCTCTATGTTCCTGCAAGTGATATTCCTGAGCATATTGAAGTGTCGTTGGCGGGTAAGAAAATTGGTGACACCATCAAAATCAGCCAAATCCCACTTCCAAAAGGTGTGAAGGTTACCAATGATCGTGATTTTACAATTGCATCGATTGTAGCCCCGACTGTTCAAGAAGAAGTGGCAGCTGTTGCTGATGCTGCTGTTGCAACAGCGGCTCCGGCTGCGGGTGCAAAAGCCGCAACGCCTGCTGCAGGTGCTGCAAAAGCGCCAGCTGCTAAACCAGCGGCGAAGAAGTAAATTTTTGACGGGTGAGGGAGTGCTGTTATGTTCAGCGTCCTCACCCGTTTTTTATTTCCCCTCAAAGAAAATGAAACGCCGATGATACTGTTAATCGGCCTTGGTAATCCTGGCTTAGAATATGCGCGCCATCGCCATAATGTTGGCTTTATGGCGGTTGAGGCGATTGCGTGTGCTTTATCAGCCCCAGCCTTCACAAAAAAATACAAAGGTTTATGGGCTGAAGCACGGCAGGGTGCAAATAAGATAGGCTTATTAATGCCACAGACTTTTATGAATTTATCGGGCCAGTCGGTGCAGCAGGTCGTCAATTTTTATAAAATCCCCCCTGAAAATATTTTTGTGTTTCATGATGAGTTGGATTTATCCGCAGGAAAAGTGCGCGTTAAACGCGGCGGCGGGGCTGCGGGGCATAATGGCTTGCGTTCGCTTGATGATTGTTTGGGCACGCCTGATTATTGGCGCGTGCGAATTGGTATTGGCCATCCGGGTGATAAAGATCGTGTGACGGGTTATGTGCTTGGTAATTTTACCGCCGATGATCAGATGTGGTTAGACCCAACGTTAAAAGCAATCGCCAAAAATATTAGCTTGCTTACGGGTGGCCGCGATAATGACTTCATGACAAAAATAGCAGCAGAAACAAAAAAGGATACAAAAGATGGGATTTAATTGCGGGATTGTAGGTTTACCGAATGTTGGTAAATCAACCTTATTTAATGCGCTGACAGCAACAGCAGCCGCACAGGCAGCGAACTTTCCTTTCTGTACGATCGAACCCAATGTGGGCCGCGTGGCGGTGCCGGACGAGCGTATTGACTTGCTGTGCCAGTTGGCAAAATCGGCCAAGACAGTGCCGACACAATTAGAATTTGTAGATATTGCAGGGCTTGTGAAGGGCGCATCGAAAGGTGAGGGCTTGGGCAATAAATTTTTAGCCAATATTCGTGAGGTGGATGCCATTATTCATGTGGTGCGTTGCTTTGAAGATGCGGATATTACCCATGTGGAAGGATCCGTTGATCCTATCCGTGACATTGAAACAATTGAAATTGAATTGATGCTTGCTGATATGGATAGCGTTGAACGTCAGCTTAACAATGCCGAGAAAAAAGCCAAGGGCGGCGATAAAGATGCAAAAATTCTCGTTGATATTTTGGGTAAGGTAAAAATTGCGCTGGACGCGGGTAAGCCTGCGCGCACCGTCACGCTTGATGATGACCAGATCAAGCCTTTTAAAATGTTGCAGCTTATGTCATCCAAGCCTGTGTTATATGTATGTAATGTAGCTGAGACAGATGCGGCTAAGGGCAACGCAATGAGTGAAAAGGTAGCTGAGCGCGCAAAAATGGAAGGCACAGAAGCGGTTATTATTTCTGCTGCGATTGAAGCGGAGATTGCACAACTGCCAACAGAAGAAGATAAGCGCGAATTTTTATCAACGCTCAGCCTTGATGAACCTGGGTTGAACCGTATTATTCGCGCAGGCTTCAAGCGATTGGGTTTGCAAACTTATTTTACCTGCGGACCCAAAGAAACCCGCGCATGGACTGTGCGCATCGGTGCCAAAGCCCCTGAAGCCGCCGGTGCCATCCACACCGATTTTGAGCGTGGTTTTATTCGCGCTGAAGTGATTTCATTTGAAGATTATAAAACCTACAAAGGTGAGGCAGCCGCCAAAGAAGCTGGCAAAATGCGCCAAGAAGGCAAGGAATACGTTGTTCATGACGGCGATGTCATGTTGTTCCGGTTTAACGTCTAAGGCGTTTTGGGTGAGGGTGTGCGGGCGAGTTTAAGTCCATAATGCAAAACTGCGCCGGCGGTCAGCAGGGTTGTGCCACCAGCAAGATGCACAGCTAGAATATCTTCAAAGAAATTATAGACAACAAAGGGCGGTAAAGGCGCGATCGCTCCAACCAGCGCGCCAAAACCTTGAGACAGAAAACCAATAGGCTCTTGGGCTTGTAAGAGCAGGTGTTTTGAAAGGCCGCTGACTTCAAGGCCTGCCGCAAGCGCAGATATCGCTGTCAGGCCATAAATAAGGGGTAATTTGTGCGGTATAGAATTTGAAACCGTTGTCGCCAGACCACGAAACGTATAGGCGCTCTCGCGACTGATTTGGCGCAGCTTACCAGTTATATTTGAGGATTTTGTTCGCTTGGCATGTAGGCCACCAAGTGATTGAAGGGCTTTATATTCGTGCACGCTTGCGGGCCTTGTGGCAACAGTCTTAAAAATATCAGTGCGACCCGTATGGTACGTTTCAGCAGCAGCAATTTTTGAAAATAATGCGCCAAGCTGTTTTGCAGGCTTATCTAATTCTCCAGATAGTATTTTTCGGAAAGCTTTTATGCGCTCGATCAATTGATCACGCATAAGATCATTCTCTACACCTACTGGATTGGACGCCACAGTGATTGTTTGTTCGAATTTTTCTAAAATATCAAGCAAAGGATTGAGGTTGTGTGCGGCAAGCTCAAATGTTTGGCTCAGTCCGCGCGCTTTAAATATTATAGGCCTGTTTTGCAGGGCTGTTATTGCAGAAATATTTTCATCCGGCGCTTGCTGGCTCATTCTTTCGCTGATCTGACGAATTTGTGCACGTAGGTGGGCCTTTGTGGCGCCATGACCAGGCAGGTCTTTCATAAACGGCAAGCGACAAACGCCTGAAAGTCGATGCACGCCACGATAACCAAGATCAAGCAGGGGAGAGAATAAACCAAGAATGTGCGACGCACCACGAAAGCCGCTTCTTCTGCCATGGTTAAACATGTACAGCCAAAAGGCGGCATGGGTCATATTTTGCAACATATTGAGGCCAAACAGAAAGTCAGCGACAGAAGAGATGATTTTTTTCGCCGTTTTAGAGAAAACCGATTCTTCAGGAGGTGTCTGGCCAAAAACATCCCCGGTTGCTTTGAGCGTTGTATCAACGGCATCAATCGCGGCGTGCGCAGGGCCAGAGACAAAAACATCGGATGTATAATGCTTATACATCCCAAAAAATCCTACATCCCAATGCCAGCTTTGGGCGTTTTTGTTCAGCTCTGGGTTCACTTTTACTGGAATGACTTCGCCATTTGGGCCAAATGTAAATCCACCGGCTTCATTGAAGTTTGATGCAATTGTATTTTGTGTGTCGACCACCTTGCCAGGATTTAAGATCAATAAAGAGGCGGTAAGGGCTGCAAACAAAGCGAAAGATGTACGTGATCCACTGACAAAATGAACCATGTCACCAAAAAAGCCTTTGAGAGATTCGATCGTTGCGGATCCAATCTCCCGCGCGAGAGGTTTATTTTCTGCTTCCACAGTTTTTAAAAGGTGATCAAAGATTTTGTAGTGTTCGGGTAAATGTTGGGGGGCAGTGGAAACTGTAAGGCCACCAAGTGTCAAAGCATGTCCGTCTGCGCCAAAAGCAAGGCGATGCGCAACACTCAAAAGCGGCATAAAAGACGCACCGAAAGCAGCCAAATGACCAGATGTCAGAGGTTGCAATTCAAGGCGCTTTAAAACTGCGCGCGCAATTTTTATATCGTCTTGTAGTATCTGCAAAATTTGTGGGTAGGGCCTGGATCTGTGTAGATAGTGGCCCGCATTGGTCCATTCTTCATCTCTCAGCAGGTGTTCCAGGCCAGCCAAAAGCGTATCAATCGCTTTCGCTGTTTCAGGCGCATCTGAGGAATTTATGCTTGTTAAGGCAAGTTCACAGGCTTGATCGTTAATAGCCTTGATGTGATGCGCAACTTTTACATTTTGGGTTTCATCTTGAAGCCAGCCGAGTATTTTTGGCGTTTTGAAAAAAGCGTCAGCAATTTTTTCAAGATCACGCGCAGAGTGCTTTTCTTTTCGGGGGAGGTGGTGGTTATACCATTGTGATAAAGGGCCTGAGGTATTTTCATTTTCTATCGGCAGTCTTTCAAACACAAAGCCAGCCATAGGATCAAGCTTCAGATCAGGCGTTGTTTCATCTTCTATATAAGCTGCAAGGCCATGTTCGACACGTTCGTGTTCATCATCTGCAAAGACAAGAGAAGCTTGGTTGGATGTATTCGATAAAAGTTGCTGTAAGTGATTGTAATTGTGGCCTGAAACAGTTGCATCAGCGCGGCTTGCCAAAACGCGCAAGGGTTGATGTAAAAATTCAAGAAAGGTATAAAACGCTTGTGGTGAAAAGCCGCCATTATTGCCTCGCGATATGAAGGACGGGCATAAGGCGTCAACAGCGCAGCTTGCGGGGTCAATTTTATACGTCCCATCTTTTTGCCGCGCATGAATTATGCCGATATTTTGGGCATAATTTAAGAGTAGATTCTGCTGAGACACACTCACTGTTATTGCGATTGTGGTCGGCATAATTGATAGGCATCAGCTGCAGGGCAGGCTGCGCCAGTATTTTGGAATGTGCCAGTACGGATTTGATCTGCCTGATCGGGACAATATTGATAGGGTGGCATATGCCCTGCGATGTGTAGGAGCATATTAAAACCTGAACGGGTCGATGTCATATCTTTGCGGGATTGTTCCCATGCTTGGAAAGTACCATTTCGACGCATTTCTTCGATCTGTTCTTCTGTCGTGACATCCAGGGGCGATATAAATGCACCAGTGAGTGCACCTTCGGGTGACAGGCTCCCACAATCAAAGGTAACGGTGCGGCCATCTGGAACTTTCAGCGAGACAGTTTTGCCACTCTTTTGTGTTGGCATAGAAGCAGCTGGAGCGGGTGAAGCATTTTGCTGTTCAGGAGTTCTGTCAGGCGCGCGCTCGGTGGAGCAAGCTGCCAAGGCAAATGAACTCAGAAGTAAAACTTTTGCAGATAGGTGCATAGGAAGACATTTCTATTTTTTTATGGTCAACATTTTTAAATAAGAATCATTCTTATTAGCATTGACAGTGATAATGACTCTTATTATTACTGTCAACCGAACAGATTTTTAGAGGTATTAAAAATGGCGACAGCAGCGGCACAAGCTTCATCAGGCAAGGGAGGGGGAGGATTAACCCGCATATTTGGCGCGTCTGCGATGGGAGCAGTTGCTACGGTTATGAGCGCAATACCTCTCGTAGGCCTTGTATTTGGCGTGAGCTACCTTGTCGGTGGCCCAAAGTTTACCCTTGCATTAGGTGCTTTTTTTGTTGGTGGTATGTTTGATTATGCTTTATTTCATAATAATCCCGGTGGCCAATATCTTCTCTCTCAGTTTGAGCCTGCTATTCAAGGGATTTATGACGCAACGGGTCTCACAGCATTAGGAACATCTGCTGGGTTTCAAGGTGCAGCGGTGGGCACATCTGGCGTTGGTTTTGCTGCGGATGGCGCTCTTACACTTACGGGACCCTGATTTTTTAAAGAGTGTAATCAATAATAGTTGATTGAATATCAAACACTTATAGGCTGACTGCTGTTTTAATGTTTGACAAAATTAGTTTTTCATATTATATAGCATCTGATGATAATGAGGCCTATATGACAGAATCTAACACAGCAGAGAAACGAGGGGTCTTAGCGGATCGAATGAACGCGCGTTTTAAGGAAGCAGCAAGGGCGCGCGCAAAACGTTTGGCGTATGTAGCAGAACTGTTTCCGACGCTTGATGGTCAGAACCCAGTATCTGATACATATGTGGGTGTTGTAAAAGGGAGGGCTACTTTTTGGCACATAAGTAGTGATAGAGCTTCAAAAACATATAGTTTTTCCAAAGAAGAGTTTCTGGCGCTCATAGAAACTGCAAAACAAAATGCAGGCAAAATAACTGATTTTGTTCCTATGACAGCACAGAAAAGGGAAAGGTTGCAATCCATTACGGAAACTTTGAATAAATTCGATAATATTGCTCAGCAGTTTGAAACAAGCACAGCGCCTGTAAGGGCGTTGCGTCAAGCCTAATAATTATTTTCGCACGAGTGCTGAATACGCATCTCGTATTTTGCGCGTGATGGGGCCTACATTATAGGTCATATCATCAATACGACCAACGGCTGTTACTTCAGCTGCGGTGCCCGTCACAAAAACTTCCTGCGCGTCTTTAAGATCTTCAGGCATGACGATTGCAACATCAACGCTGTAACCCATATTTTGTGCAAGCTCTATAACCGTCTGGCGGGTAATACCATTTAAAAAACAATCCGGATCCGGTGTTAGTATTTTCCCATTTTTAACCAGGAATAAGTTGGCGCCAGTTGCTTCAGCAACTCTGCCACGGTAATCAAGCATCAAGGCGTCATTGAATCCTGCTTCTTCTGCAGCGTGTTTTGCCATAGTACCTAAGGTGTACACACAAGCGGCTTTGCTTAATGTAGGCGCAGTTCTCGGATCTGGTTTACGCCAGTGTGAAGTTTGAAGTGAAATACCTTTTTCAAGAAGTTCAGGTGAGAAATAACTTGGCCAAACCCACGCAGCAATCGCAACGCGTGTGCGCGACAAGGGCGCGGAAACGCCCATTTGTTCTGACCCCCGCCAAGCAAAGGGCCTGATATAGGCATCAATCAGATTATTTCTTTTTAACACTTCTTGTTTTGCAGTTTCCAGTTGTTCAGCAGAAAAAGGTATTTTCATGCCCAAGATTTCAGCAGACCGCATCAGCCTTTGTGTGTGTTCTTGTGATTTGAATATTTTACGGTTATAGGCGCGCTCGCCTTCAAAGACCGAACTGGCATAATGTAATCCATGTGTTAGAACATGAATTGTTGCATCGCGCCAAGGGACAAAGGTGCCATCAAGCCAGATCCAGCCATCCCGATCGTTAAAAGGCACCAGAGTCATGCGTTATATCCTTTTGATTTGGTTTTAATTTTGATAAGTTTAACAAGAATAACGATTAAAAAAAAGTACTTTACATGACTGAACATGCAAGCAAGCCCCATATTTTAGTTATTGATGATGATGATCGCATCTCAGGCCTTATTGTTCGTTTTTTAGGCGACCATGGTATGATTGCTGCAACGGCTCCCTCAACACAAATTGCTGATCAGATCTTAAAGCAAATGAGTTTTGATGCCATGATTGTCGATGTGATGATGCCAGTGGAAACAGGAATAAACTGGCTTAAGCGTATTCGGCCCTATAATGACACGCCAGCATTGATGCTCACCGCCCTTGGAGAATCGCAAGATCGTATATCGGGCCTTGAGAGTGGTGCGGATGATTACTTACCAAAACCTTTCGAACCAAGGGAATTGCTGCTGCGTTTGCAGTCTGTTATGCGCCGGCGGCCACCCCCTGTTTTAAAAAGCAAACCCTTCAAGCTGGGGCGATGGTTGGTTGACCTTTCCGCTGGAATTGTTACGGATAAAGATGAAACGATTGGCCTGACGACAGTTGAAATTAATCTTCTCAAGGCGCTTTCTGTTAAGCCTGGGCAGTCCATGAGCCGTGAGGAATTGGCACAACGCTGCGGTATCGATGATGTGGGGGACCGTACAATCGATGTGCAGGTTACGCGCTTGCGCCGTAAAATCGAAGAAGACCCCAAGATGCCCCGATTACTTCAGACTGTTCGTGGGCAAGGTTATATGCTGCAGATTGATATGCACGAATGATAACAAAAGTACGAAAATTATTAAAAGCATTCTTGCCAAAAACTCTCTTCTGGCGATCATTAATTATTATCATCACGCCCGTTTTGCTTTTACAAATTATCAGCATTTATATTTTTGTAGATCGTCACTGGTCAAAAATAACAGACCGTCTGGCTTATGCTGTTGCTGGCGAGGTGAGCGTTATTGCATCATCCATTGAATCGAATCCGGATCCTCAGACAATCAATCGAATAGCGAAGTATACCGCGCAATATCTAGATCTATTGATCAGTTTTAAGCAAGGCGAAACTTTGCAGCCCGTTCAGGCGTATCGCGGCCCGTGGCACGCTTTGGTGGCAGATCCGCTGGAAGATCAGCTCGACAGAGCTTTGCATCGGCCCTACACATTGCAAGTGGGGCAGGAGCAAAAAAAAGTTGAGATTTCTATTCAACTACGCCAAGGGGTTTTGCATGTTGTGTGTTTAGAACGCAGGCTTTTTTCTTCCACCACGTATATTTTTCTGATCTGGATGGTATCTGCTTCTATTGTTTTGTTTGCAATTGCTATTTTATTTATGCGCAATCAGATCCGCCCTATACATAGGCTGGCTATTGCGGCTGTGCGTTTTGGTAAAGGGCGTGATGTTTCAAATTTTAAACCTGAAGGGGCCTCGGAGGTGCGCCAGGCTGGTCGCGCCTTTCAGGATATGCGTGATCGTATTCGTCGTCAGATTGATCAGCGTACAACAATGCTTGCTGGTGTTTCGCATGACCTGAAAACACCATTAACGCGTATTAAGCTTGGCTTATCTATGCTACCAGAAAGCGCAGATACGATCGCTTTGCGATCTGATGTGGTCCAGATGGAAAAAATGCTTGAAGGATATTTATCTTTTACGCGTGGTGCGGGCCAAGAACAAACACAATCGATTGCCATTAAGGCATTTGTTCTAGATGCCATTGAAAGCGCGAAGCGGTCAGGTTTGAATCTAAAGGCTATGCATATTGAAGATATTTTTGTGCCCATAAAACCAATAGCCATACAGCGTTGTTTAGAAAATATTTTTGAAAATGCACGTAAATATGCAAGCCGGGCTGAGATATCCATCCAAATAGATGAAGAGGGTACCGACGCACTTTTTTATATTGATGACGATGGGCCGGGCATAGAAGAGGCGTTTTATGACGAAGTGTTCAAACCTTTTTCAAGGCTTGAACCGTCGCGTAATCCTCAAACTGGTGGAGTTGGTTTAGGATTACCCATCGCGCTTGATATTGTACATTCTCATGGCGGGGCGCTTACACTTCACAAAAGTCCGATTGGCGGGCTTCGTGTTATGATACGGCTGCCCCTTTAAGCTGCCTTTTTAAGCGGTGTTACATTTGACTTTGATACTTTGAGAGAAGACTTCACTTCATCAAGCGTAGCTACAATTCTGTCATTGATAATATCCATGCCTGCACTTGATGATTTGCTCATCATGTCTTTTATTTCGCGCATATTTTTGATGCCGCGTTCATAAAAATTTTGAAAAGCTTCTGCCTGATTTACAATTTTTTCCTCGGGTGTACCTTCAGCAATTAATTCACGCGCCATGCGCAGTTGGTCTTCAATAACCTGAGACATTATACCGGAATGACGTTGCGCAATTGTCTGGAAACCTTCCAAGGTCATTTGTTGTGCATCGCTTAAAGCCTGAATATTCTTACGAAACGATTCCATAACTAGCTTTGCGTCAAACGGAAAAGGTTTGAAGGCAGGCATCAGTTTAATCGCGTCTGGTGACATAAAAACATTAATATTTTTTGACATGTGTTTTCCTTAAAGGGTGATAAGCGACCCAATATTAAGGAATTCCGACCAATTGGTCAAATCGGCCTCTAATTTTAGGAATCATGTGAATCTATCAATATTATTAAATGTTTAACTCTCTGCTGTCAGGCTAGAATGAATTTCAGGGGTGAAGTATTATCAATTATGGTTTCTGAGACAAAAATAACCCAAAAACACATTGAACATCCACCCGGTTTTGCAGGATGGGTGAAAGCGCGTGCGGCGCAGATGATTGTTCTTATCAATGGCGTTATTTTAACCATCACTGCGTTTTTGGTACTGACGCTTTTTATACAAGGCGTTTTAAAAGAAGAATATGCGCAAATGGGGCAAGACTATGTGCAGACAATAACATTTGCAGCAAATGATTTAGCGCGGGATTTTACTTCGCTCAATGAAGCGTTAAAAATGTCGGGCAACGTACCGAATGCTCAGAAAGATTTGTTTGAAGCGATCAGACGCATATCACCATCGTTTGATCAGATTTTTTTGTTTCCAAGCAGTGTTGCTTCAACATCAACAATCAACGGTCTTATTTCTAATGTTGATCCCTATCCAGCGTATCAAACAGGTTTGCGAGCCCTTTCAAGCGATATGCGCGTTCAAATCCTTCAGAAAGCACAGGCGTTAACACAAGATATGGTTATCATCTCTAATCTTCCTCAAACAAGTTTTGCAAAGATCAGAGAGAACCCTTTGATTGAAATAAGGCCTTTTGCTTTAATGATGCCTCATAAAAATCTTCGCAGTTCACAAGATGTGGTCGTGGCGTTAACACGCATGGATAGGTTTATTGATCTGGAATGGTTGACGGGAAAAGAATCTATTCGTTCTCTTGAAATTACAGCACCGCAAGGTGAAGTGTTGCTGAAGATGGAAAGAAACGATCATGGCAAGGTTGTTGGGCACCGTACCAGTCGAAATGTTTTGGTGGGTAAGCAGCCCTTGATAGTCAAGCTGGAACTTTGGCAATCCGGGAAGCTGGAAGTTTTAGAACAGGTGCCTTTGTTTATGCTGGCATTTGGCGCAGTGTTGTCTTTGTTTGGCACTTTATATGTTCATAACAATCAAACCCAGTCTTTACGGCTGCGGTCTATGAACAAAGCCTTGTCACAAAAAAACATGGAGCTGAATTCGCAGGTTCATCAAACTGATCGATTAAACCACGCTATTCGCAAATCTGAACGGGAACATAAGGCTATCATCGATTCGATCAGTGATATTATTTTTGAAACAGATACGGACGGCACAATTCGATTTGTGAATCAAACCTGGAGCCGTACAACCGGGTTTGAACGTGATCGTACAATTGGTCTCAATCTTTTTGATATGCTGTATCCAAGCGATCAAGAAGATCAGCGTCGTCAATTTTCTATGCTTGTCACAGGTATTGGTACAGCTTATCGCACCATCACGCGTTTGCGTACATCTGATGGCACGTACCACGCTGTAGAACTTGCTTTTTCGATGCTGCGTAAAGATGAAAATCAACAATCACGAGCTGTTGGTACAATCACGGATATTGAAGAAAGGCGTCGAGCTGAAAGAGCTCTTTCTGAAGCAGAAAAAAAATACCGTAGCATTTGGGAAAACGCGCCGGCAGGTATTTATCAGATATCCCCTGATGGTCAGATTCTGCTTGCAAACCCGGCTATGGTTTCAATTTTTGGATATGAGAATACTGACCAAATGATGCGCGAGGTACGCAACGCACATAAAACTTTATTTGCAAGGCAGAAAGACCGTCAGGGTATTGTACAAAAATTGCTTGATGATGGGCTGATTGTGAATGTTGAAAGTGAAGCTGTCAGGCGTGATGGTGTTTCAATCTGGGTTAGTGAAAGCGCAAGGGCGGTGAAGGATGATTTAGGTAACATCATCTATTTTGAAGGCAGTATCGAGAATATTACAGACAGAAAAAATGCTGAAACAGCCCTGAGAGAAGCAAAAATATCTTCTGATATTGCCAGCAAGGTAAAATCAGAATTTCTGGCTAATATGAGCCATGAACTCAGGACACCTTTGAATGCAATCATCGGATTTTCTGAAATTATCAAAAACGAAGTTTTTGGTGCAATAGAACAGCGATCATACTGGGAATATGCACGAGATATTCATGAAAGCGGCAAGCGTCTGCTGAGTGTTATCAATGACATTCTTGATCTTTCCCGTATTGATGCCGGAGAGAGAGAGCTTAACGATAGCATAATCGATCTTTCAAAAGTTGTGAAAGTTTGTGTTGAACGTGCACAATCTAAAGCCGATAGTCAGCAGCAAATCATCAAAATTGATTTACCTGAAAATTTACCTACGCTGATTGCTGAAGAAATTTCTGTCAGGCAAATGCTCATGAATTTAATGTCCAACGCAATAAAGTTCACTCCTGCAGGCGGGCGTATATCTGTTACAGCAGGCCTAGAGGTGAATGGCGATTTTCGTTTAAGTGTAACCGATACAGGGGTTGGGCTTGAGGAAGAGGAAATTCAAAGAATTCTTCAACCTTTCGGGCGCGCTGAAGATGCGATGACCAGATCGGACAGCGGCGCAGGTTTAGGGCTTACGCTTGTGATTGCTTTGATGCGATTACATAGTGGGCATATTGATATGATTTCACAAAAAGGCGTTGGCACAACAGTGTCGCTTATTTTCCCGGCAAAACGAGTACAAGCACAACGTTAAATATCAGTTTCACTCAGCAGATCTTCTGCATGCTGGCGGGATGTATCGATGACCTTGCGGCATGTGTCGTAATCAAACCCCGCACGCCCCAATGCGCCAAAGGCACGCTTTAGTAATTTTTCATCTTGCGCGCGGGCAAAGGGGCCAAGCTTTCTGCGGCGCATAAGCCGAAGAGCTGAATGCAAATCACTATTTTCCAGATTTGGTGCAAGGACACCTTTTTGCTGAAGGCGCTGTTTTATCATGCGTTTGGAAAGGCCCCGTTGAAGCAGTGTTGTCAGAAGGCCTTGGGCATATAACGTATCATTTAAATAGCCTTTATTGATAAAGTCTGGAATTAGGCCCTCTAGAAGCTTTAAACACTCTTGTTCTTGAAGGTCAGGATGTGCTTTGCAGGACCGGTGGATTTTTTGTGCCATAATAAAGCGGAAATGGGCAACCGATGCCGGATAACGTTCAAGGTAAAACAGCCCTGAGTTGCGCAGATAATCAAGGGTAATGCGCTTGGGTAGACGATTTTTTGGCGTCCGATCTTTTGTTCTTTGTTTCACTTGAAACTCCACGTATATAGATTACTTTAAATCACTTAAAACTCAATATTTTCGGGTAAAATAGGCATGATCGAATTCTCTCCGCCAAGGCAAATAGGGCTTATAAACTGGGTTGGGCTGCGAACTTTGGTTGGTCGTGAAACGGGCCGTTTTTTGAATGTTTATACACAAACCCTGATCGCCCCTGTTATCACACTTTTATTATTTTATGCTATTTTTGCAATGGCGTTAGGGGGGGCAAACCGCATGATTGCGGATGTTCCTTATATGTTTTTTCTGGCACCAGGCCTGATTATGATGACGATGGTACAAAATGCTTTTGCTAATACATCGTCTTCAATTGTGATTGCAAAAGTGCAGGGCAATATTGTTGACGTGCTGATGCCCCCCATTTCACCGCTTGAATTTTTAATTGGCTTTGTTACAGGCGGGCTTTTAAGGGGCATACTGGTTGGCTTTATAGCTGTGTGTGTTTTGATGCCACTTGTTCATTTGCAAGTCGATAATTATTTTAAAATTCTGGCATTTGGCATTTTGGGGTGCCTTTTACTTTCAGGGCTTGGGCTTTTAGCGGGGCTATGGTCTCAGAAGTTTGATCATATTGCTGCGGTAACAAATTTTATTATTACGCCCCTGACATTTTTATCCGGTACATTTTATGATGCTCGGTCCCTTCCAGAACCATGGCAGAATTTAGCCTTTATCAATCCGTTTTTTTATATGATCGATGGTTTTAGGTCAGGTTTTATTGGCTTTGCTGAAAGCGATTGGAAAATTGGTCTTGGCATTTTGCTGGTCGCCATTATTTTTGTGTTTTTCCTGACATTGTGGCTTCTTGAAAAAGGCTATAAAATAAAAACCTGACCTATGGCAAAAATTGATTACGTTCTGTTGAACGCAAATGACAATGATGGTGATAATATTATCCAGCCCTTTCAACTGGAAAACACAGCCCTGCGCGGACGTATTGTTCGGTTAGGGTCAGTGCTTGATGATGTTCTGACCCCTCATCAATATCCTCTGCCTGTAGCGCATTTATTAGGGCAGGCGGCTACATTGGCCCTGCTTTTATCTTCGATGATGAAGTATGAGGGGGTGTTTACGTTTCAAGCGCAAGGTGATGGGCCGGTCTCAATGCTGATTGCAGATGTTACAAGCGCAGGCGATGTAAGGGCTTGCGCAACATTTCGTGACGGTATGCTTGAAAAACTAAAAGCGGCGGGAAGCGAGTCATTTTCTTTTATTGATATTCTTGGTAAGGGGTATGTGGCATTTACCGTGGATCAAGGTGACCATGCAGAACGATATCAAGGTATCGTGCAAATGGACGATGCCGGACTGCTTGCAAGCATGAACAATTATTTTACCCAGTCTGAACAGATTGGCACGGGCATAAAGCTTTCCGTTGAAAGAACAGATAAAGGCTGGCGTGCGGGCGCTATCATGCTTCAGCACATGCCTGAAGATGACAAGCGTGCCCAGCGTTCTGACCATTCTTTAAAAGAAGACTGGGTGCGGTCTAATATGCTGCTTGCAAGCTGTAAGGATGATGAGCTGACTAGTGCAGCTATACCTGCGAATGAATTATTATTTAGGTTGTTCCATGAAGAAGGCGTTAGGGTTTATAAAGCGATGCCTGTTCGAAAAGGATGCCGGTGTACGGAACCAAAGTTACGCAGTATTTTAAATTTAATGTCGGGTGATGACCTTGAGTATATGACGGTTGAGGGTCAAATTGTGATGCATTGTGAATTTTGCAGCCGTGACTTTTGTTTTGATCCGCAGTCAATTCGTCAGGAAGATGAAAGCCCTAAAACCATTAACTGATATCTATCGTACGATTTGCTTGACGATTTTATCGCGTGCTTCCATCGCCATATTCACCTGCGCTGGCGCAGCTTCATGGGCAATCACGTTAAAGATCCCATCTTTTAAAAAGAAGGCGACAGCAGCGGATGAGCTTTGCTTGCCGCTGACGCACGCAATATCATAAGCCGAAACACCGCTTGCACTAACAGAGGCAGGGGATGCAGCAAAATCACCTTTGCAGCGTGTTTTTGTGCGATCAAGATACCCTTGCACAAGTGTTCTGAATGCGTTCGGGTCTTTTGCTTCGCGTTGTTCAAGTGAACCAAATGTTTGCCCGGTATCCCAGCGCAATGCGTTTGGCGCGGTTGATTTTGTAAGTTTTTGAACCGGGCCTGAAACGGCCACTTGCGCATCAACCAGAACGGTTTGAAATTCCTGTGGAGATAAAAAGTGCGCGCGACCAGTAGGAACATTTTGCGGTGTTAATGATGCGGTTGAAGGTAACCTTTCAGAAGCGGGTGGGACAGGGGCGACACGCTGGGGCTGCAAAGCAGGTAAAGGTACACTTAAGACGCTGTTATCAGCATTCATGCTATCGGCACCTTGATCTGCACCCGATGCAGGGCCCAGAGATACCAGCGCAGGTTCAGAAGGCGGCGCAGTAGGTTTTGCAAGCATACGCAAAGTTGCGGTGTTGCCGGATGATCGTGCCCCTAATGATGCAAGCTGTTTTTCTTGCGCGGCCAGTTTATCTTCCAGCGAATTGAGCAAAGCGGTTTGAGCAGCTGGCGCGGTTTGCGGGTCGAACATCATATATTCAAGTTCGCGTTTTGAATTGGTGCATTGAACTTTTTGTTGTTCGAGTTGTAAAGACAGGCGCTGAACTTCGCGTTCTGATTCCTGATAACGGCGCGTGGCCTGTTCAAGATCCCAGTTTTTACTTGAAACACTCATCTGGTCCGCATTAATTTTGGCACGGGCTTGATCAATATTTGAGGATACAGCTTGAATATGAGCGCGCGATTCATCAAGTTGGGCACGCAAACTGCGAATTTCTTCGCGTAAAGGCTGTTCCATAGAGACCAAATCTTTTAATTTTTCATTCTGCGGAATTTTGCTGATCTGGTCTTTTAGGGCTGTGTTTTCTGTCTCCAAAGCTGCGACTTGTTCATTGAGGGCGGCAATAGCCTGCTCGTTCACGTCATCCCCAATCGGCAAAGGGGGCGGCATGGGAGAACCCGATTTAGACGATACAAGGGTTGCCGCCAAATCGTCTTCAAGGCGACCATTGGCTTCTTTTAACCTTTGAAGATCATCTTTAAGCCCTTTAATTTCAGCGTCCTTCATGGCGTTATCGGGCAAAGAAATTTTTGCCTTTTCAGCCAACATTTTATTTTCACTTGTTAGGTTGGTGACTTCCTGTTCAAGTAGGCGAATTTTTTCGGCTTGTGCGGGGTCAGGCTTTACAACAGGTTCCGCGCTGGTAGGCACAGGCGCAGCTGATGCCTTGGCAGCATCTTCTTTTAGTTTTGCAAGCTCGATTTTAAGCTGATCGCGCTCAGCCGCTGCGTTTGCCAGAGCCCCTTTTTCTGATTGAAGGGCTTCAATTTGGGCTTTTAAAGGCTCTACGGGCGTAAGTTTTGCCTGCGCTTCTTTAAGGGATGTATTTTCAGATTCAAGAGCAGCCAGCTTATCTTTGAGCGATGCTGTCAGATCTTCACTTTGCACAGTTTTTGCCTGCGCTTCTTTTATCGCAGACAGTTCTTGTGATTGCGCGGCAAGTTTTTGTTCAAGATCTTCTTTTTCAGCAAGTGCATTTTTAAGAGCATCATTGTTTTCTTTTATAACAGGCGGCGTTTGCGGGACTGTTTGGGATGCTTTTGCCAACGCACTTTTAAGTTCGTTGTTTTCTTTTTCAAGAATAGACAATCGTTCGGTCGCCTCAAAACTGACAGCAGGATTTGCATTTATTGCAGGGGCCGATTGGTCTTTTAGTAAAGTATCAGGCGATGGTTTCAAAGGCGCATCATCTGTCATACGCATCACCTTCGCAGGCTGATTTTGCGTAAGCTCAGGTTCATCATCGGATGGAGGTGTGGGAGCAGGCGTTTTGTTGGCCGCAGCAATTTTCTCTTCAGCAGGTTTGCGGGCAAGACTGGCAACGCATTCCTTAAGTTTAGAAGCTTGAGTTGAAAATTCATCAACGGCTAATTTTACAGGTTCACCTGCAATTGTCACGGAAAGCTCTTCTGTGCCCATCAAGGCCTGTTCAAACTTTTCATCTGTTCCAAGGCTAACCAGAATGACGCGTGGTGTAATGGGACGCGCTTGAAATTCACGCGCTTTGTTTCCACCCGGATCCAGATTAACGGTATAGCTGGCATTTTTATCCAGCTCCTTGTTTGAAAAGTCAAAAGCAACAGATAAAGCACCGTCACCATTGCGCGCGTAATTAAAAACAACATCGCCAGAAAATTTTCGGCTTATGGTGCAATAAGAGGCGCGCGCATCGTTTTTTTTCTCAGATTTTGTAATTGTCCAGGGCCCTGACGGGCTTTGCAAAGTAGAGGCAGCATCCGCAGGAATCGGTAACGAGAGTGCGCCAAGCGAAATACTTGTGAGTAATGCAAAAAGAATTGGAACGCGCATTTTAAAACCTCATCTAAAAATCTGGCTCTATTATGTACATAAAGGGGCTTAAATGCCAGCCCCCTCAGGGGCTACAACCAGTGTGGGGTTGCCAGCCGTATAAAGCCTTGCAACAGGCCTTCCGGGCAGTTTTTGGAATTGTTCCAATGCTTTATTGACGATATCGGAAAAACGCGCTGTTTCATTGATAGAAGATTGCAAGGCTAACTGGTCAGATACCCCCCAGATCAGGGTTATGCCCGCATCTTCTGCCCATACCTCAAAAACTTCTTTCAAGTTTGCCCCACGCAGGCCCCGCCAGCGTTGCATTTTACCAAAAGCGCTTGTGACCAGAGGTTCAATTTCAGGGGATAATAAAACAGGCTGAGCATCAGGTTGTGTTGAATAAGTCAAACCTTCAGGTCGAATTTCAGTTTGAATATCTTGAAGGTTATTCTTGGCTAAAAGGGCGGAGACGGCGTCTTCGAATGTGCCAAAGGCAGTAAAATCGGATTTTAAAGTTACCGAGCGGCTAGAATCCCAAACCAAATCATGATGAGCGCGTTCAGCCCAGCGTTTTAAAACAAGGTGGATAGATTCGCCCTTGCGCCCCCGCCAGCTTTGCACGAACGTACCGGCCTGCGCCGAAGGTGGGCTTGGAGGCAGTGATGCTTTTTGAGTGGAGACGATAAAAGGGTCGTCAGTTACTTCCAATGATTGGAAATTTCCCTCAAAGCCTGCGCTGGCAAAAAACGGAAAAGTTAGAACGCTGAAAAATATAATCAATGATGTTAGGCGCATAGATTCTACTTTAGAAAGCTTCAAGCAAGGGTGCAATTACTTATTTTTAAGCCCTGCTGCAAGCGCAGCTTCAAGGAACATATCAATATCCCCATCCAGAACGGCTTGCGAATCGGTGGTTTCAACTTCTGTGCGCAGATCTTTAATCATCTGGTAGGGCTGCAATACATAGGACCTGATCTGATGGCCCCAGCCAATATCGGTTTTTTCTGCTTGAAAACCAGCCAGATGAGCCTCACGTTTTTTGAGTTCCAGTTCATAAAGTTTTCCACGCAACATTTCCATGGCGGTGGCTCGGTTTGCGTGCTGGGATCTTTGATTTTGACACGCCACAACAACGCCTGTGGGTAAGTGGGTTAACCTGATCGCGCTGTCTGTTTTATTGACGTGCTGGCCACCCGCGCCTGATGATCTGTAAGTATCTACACGCAGGTCTTTTTCATCAATGACGACTTCTACGTCCTCATTAATGACAGGCGAAATAATAACGGATGCAAAACTTGTGTGCCGGCGGTCATTTGAATCAAAAGGTGATATGCGCACAAGGCGGTGCACCCCGCTTTCTGTTTTCAGCCATCCGTAAGCCTGATCGCCTTCAATTTTGATGGTAGCGCCTTTGATACCGGCTTCTTCCCCGTCTGATTGGTCCACCAGAAAAACCTTGTAATCATGCTGTTCTGCCCAGCGCGTATACATACGCATCAGCATGCTGGCCCAATCCTGTGCTTCGGTGCCGCCTGCGCCGGCATTCACTTCCAGATAAGCATCGTTGCCGTCAGCTTCACCTGAAAGCAAGGCATCAATTTGCCTTTTACGTGCTTCTTTTACAAGATTCCGCAGTGCTTTTTCACTTTCATTGACAATTGCGTGATCTCCTTCTTCTTCCCCCATTTCGATCAGGCCAAGATTATCAAGGAGCCGTTGTTCAATGCCCTTTACCGCGTTGATTTTTTGATCAAGCCGCGTTCTTTCGCGCATCAAGTTTTGCGCTTTTTTGGGATCGTCCCACAGCTTGGGGTCTTCTGCGAGCGCATTCAGTTCGGCAAGTTTTAAAAGTGCGTTATCCCAGTCAAAGCGACCTCCTCAGCAGCGCGAGGGCCGCTTCGATATCCTCTTTTAAATTGGTGATTTCTGCGCGCATGTCTAATTACGCCGCCTGTGCAAGCGCGGGCTGAGACGCTACAAAATGCTGTGAAATAGCAAGAGCATAAGCCTTAGTATCATCTTGCGATTGAGGGCATGATGAGATCAGGTTTCCAGAGATGCAAATGGGTTCAGCTGATAAAGTTGCACCAGCTTCTTGTAAAAGGGGTTGCAGCTTTTCGGTTGATTTAAAAGTCCGGCCTTTGGCTTGCTCGGCAAAAATCATCAGCTGAGCTGCTTCAGCAAATAAAGCCACAGGCTTGCGTGCCAGCATAAAGCCGCCGATGAATCTTTTTGTGTGCGCTGTTAGTTTTAGTTTATCAATGCTGCGTTGGCCGCCTGGAATAACCAGCATCGAGAAATCAGCCGCAAGGGCAGAGGCTAAATTTAAATCAACCGCAAAATAATGACCCCAGTTTGTGTTAGCCCAGCTATTGGCAAGGCCTTGTTCTACAGACACGATGCGTGTGGTGGCCCCCATATCCATTAAAGCGCGCTGGGTTTCTGAAAGGTCGCGTTCTTCAAAGCCATTGGCAAGCAGGATTGCAATTTTTTGGCCGCTTAAAGCTTTGTCTGACGATTTGACGGAGGGCATCATGATGAACGGGGTCTCTTCTTGTTGTTTGTGAATAAGGACGAGGTCTTGGCATTTGCGTGGATTAAACCAAGCGCAGGCGCGAAGAGTGGTGCGCAAAAAGCCAGATTCTACGCCCTCTTGTCAAGGAAAATTACAAGAGCAGATCCGTTCCTTTGGGTATTATCACTTTAAATTTAAGCAAGGCCCAATTTTTGCCAAATTGTCCGCCTTGGCTTAGATTGCGTAACATCGCCCCCAACATTATTCGACAGATCATGGTTTTGGTTGGAAAAGCCAATAATCTCTCCCAAAGGAAGGTCGTTTAACACGCGTCCATGTTGGTCTGTAATTTTAAAAGTTTGATCTTCATTTTTTTTAACTTTCACAGTTAATCTTCCTGTTCCACGCGATAAA
Source organism: uncultured Pseudobdellovibrionaceae bacterium (assembly GCA_964648505.1). Classification (GTDB taxonomy): domain Bacteria; phylum Pseudomonadota; class Alphaproteobacteria; order Micavibrionales; family Micavibrionaceae; genus CAZYMI01. Next base: position 167,389 of record CAZYMI010000001.1, on the reverse strand, counting down.
TCAAAGCTTCCTTGGATAGCACTATCGTCATTTTTTGCTTCTTTAACAATATCTTCAAGCAGTTTCATAAGTTTTACGATATCTCTTAAGGCCTGTGAATTGCCCTCTCCACCATGGCTTTTTGGTGCACTTCCTAAAATATTTGAATGCATTTCAGCCAACGCAGCCGTTGTATCCAATTTTTCAAGCACGTCTTGAAGTGTTTTATTGCCAAATGTTTGAATTGCAAAAGTGAGGCTTTTTGTGAAAGCCTCATCTTGCCTAAATTGTTCAACAAGTGTGCGGCCACTTGTTGAAGGCTGATTGCCTAAGCCAAAAAACATCTTTTAGCTCCCGATTTTGCTATTTCTCATAATTTATTCTGTTTGAGCAGACTATTAGATCACATTTTTATGAAAATATTTTTAAGACGAGCATAAATCTTACCTTCTTGACCAGCATTACCGGCCCTTCGACCCGATCAGTTTTCTTTACAAGGCATAGGCAAAGGGGCTAAACATTGAAGCAGACTCGCAAAGTAAAAAAAGCGGGGTGTGTGGTTAATTTTCCGGAGCAGTCGATATGCAGAATTTTGTGCGTTTTACCTTTTTGTCATTTTTTGCATTATTTTTGGGGGCCTGCTCGGCGTATCAAAGCAACAAGGAAGTTGAAGCTTTGAATGAAGCCAAAGCTGTTGGCTCTCCTTTTACTCAGCAACTGGCGGCTGAATATCGTGATTTTGCCAATTCAGAAAAAAATGTCATGTTTGATTATGCGGATTCTCTTCACTTTGCGCGCAAAGGCCTGGCCGCCGCCGCGGGTGAGGTTGTGCTGCCCGAACCTGTCACAGACTGGAATTTAAAACCCGATCAGTCAGCCGAACTCTCAGCGGCACGGGCGCGGCTGATGAAAACTTTTATGATGGGCGCTCGTGAATCTTTACCAAAAGAAGCGGCGATGGCGCAGGGTCGTTATGATTGCTGGATCGAACAGCAAGAAGAAAACTGGCAGAAAAAAGATATTTCAAAATGCAAAGCAGGGTTTGAAGAAGTTGTCACGATTATTGAGCAGAAGCTTTCTGAAATCGCGCCGAGATCTGTTGAGCCGCCTGTTTCTGGGCCCCCTGATGAGTCAGGGCCTCTTGCAGCGCAAGACGCAGTTTATCTAGTCTTTTTTGACTTCAATAAATTTAATATTAATGCCGGTGGTGAAAATGTACTTGATGCCGTTTCAGATGAAATTAAAACGCGCGCAGCTTTAAAGGCTGTTAATGTGACAGGGCATGCTGATCGTTCCGGTTCACGCAGTTACAACCAGCGTTTGTCGCTTAAGCGCGCGAATGCAGTGCGTCAGGAGCTGATAGCGCAAGGCGTAGACGCAGCGTTGATTGCCGTTGATGCCAGAGGTGAAGATGAACCAATGGTGCCGACAGGCGATAATGTGCGTGAGCCTGCCAACAGAAGAACAACCATTACTTTCCAAGAATAGAGCAAAATAAAGAAAGTGGTTTTTAGCGTATGTTTGAAGCCGTCACACAAGATATTCACATCAAAGTGAAGCCGGTTTATGAACAAGAACAGTCATCACCAGATGACGCGCATTTTGTCTGGGCGTATCATATTGTTATTCAAAATAGGGGCGATAAAACCGTGTGTCTGCAAGACCGGCACTGGGTGATTACAGATGCGCATGGACATGTACAAGAAGTGCGCGGATCTGGTGTCATTGGCCAGCAGCCTGTTTTAAAACCCGGCGAAAGTTTTGCTTATACCAGCGGGGTTAATTTGCGCACCCCAAGCGGGATCATGCAAGGTGAATATAAAATGATAAGTGACACAGGAATTTTATTTGATGTGGCTATACCTGCATTTTCGCTTGATACACCATCGGATTCAAAAGTAATCCATTAGGATAATTCGTTCTTATAAGCGGGACAGATTAAAGTATGAAATTTATTCTTGTGCTCGCGGTTTTGATTTTTGGATTCTTTTATTATTCGAATGAATCAAATTCAATAGAAGTTAATAAGAGTGCGACTGTTCTTGTTGCTCAAGCACCCGTTCAAACGCCATTACTAAGTGCCATGCCGTTTCGATTTAAAGGTTTTATCATTAGACCTTTGGCAAAGTTTGACATGTCGGCACGCGTGCTGCGGCGTGAACAATACAGCGTGGGAACAGAATCAAGTATCGCGCCAGTTGATATTGTTTTTGGATGGCAGCACATGTCTAATTATGCGGTCATACAAAAAATTGACATTATTCAAAGGAATCGTTTTTATCATTGGTACACTCAAAATCCACCAATTCCATTGCAAACGATTGCTTTGCAAAGTGCAAACATGCATCTTATTCCGGCTAATGACGATATTAAGGATATTATCAAGGATATTCCTATTGGCGGGGTTGCCCATTTAAGCGGCTATCTTGTACGCGTGGAAAAAGATAATGGCTGGCACTGGCAATCATCCTTAAGCCGCAGCGATATTGGGGCGGGGGCGTGTGAACTGATTTTTGTGAAATCCTTCGCACGTACTTTATAAATTTTTTTGAGTTATTTGGGCCGCAGTCATATTTTCGACATATTTCTTAAGGTTTCCATCGATTTTATCTAAAATTTTAATAAATTTGTTAACTTTTGCTGCCTACAATGAGATGTAGGGGGAAGGCGAATCAATGTCCGGAAAAAAACTATGGCTCAAGCATTTATCGTCAGCGCTTGCAAAAAGCGGTCAGATCGCCCTTTTACAATCCTTAGATGAAAACCGTATCGAATTGATGGGCGATATACACGGCATTTTAGGTGGGTACGACCCTAATTCCGCAGAATCCGTTCATGCGCATGATTTTTTGGAAAGGATTAATCCGCAAGATCTGGTGCCACGACTGGTCACTATTCATGACGCATTACGATTGGCATCGGGCGATCAATCGGTGCCTTATGCTGCTGAGTTTCGTATCTCACGCCGCGATGGTTCACAAATTCGCGTTCAGGAAAAGGGTGTTGCTTTTCGTGATGTGAATTCAGGTTTGCGGTATTCAAAAAGCTTTTTACAGCCAATGACGGCTGCTCAGGTTGCATCAGGTGACGATTTTTCAAGTGTTTCAAGCTTTCATATCCCTGAAGCGCAGGCGCGTGCAGGGCTTTTAAGTGAAATTGAGCGCATTCAAGGATACAAAACAGAAAAAGGCATTTTGCTGATTTGCGGCATTGACCGGTTGCGTCTTGTCAATCAGGCCTATGGTGAGGCTGTGGGGGATGAAGTTGTTGTAAGGGCAGGTATGCGTTTGTCTGAAATTGCTGCACCAAAAGGTAGGGTTTTGCGACTTTCTGGCGATGTTTTTACGATTATTTACGCTGATGAAACAGCTGAAAAAATTGATGAACACGCCGCCAGAATTATTGAACAATTTTCAGGCGCCCCGATTGTGGTTGGTGCAAAACCAATCCATGTTGCTTTATCAGTTGGCGGTGCTCCAATCCAAAAATCCATACGTCCAGGCTTGCTGTTATTGCAAGCGGAGTCATCATTGCGCCATGCAAAAGCGAAAGGTCGTGGATCATTTGTAACAACTGCGCCTGGCCATATAACCGATGTATCAAAAGCGCAAAACTTACTTGATATGGGCGATGCTTTTCTTAAGGGCTTTAAAGACAACCGTTTGCATTTGGCTTTCCAACAAATTATTGATTACCGCACAGGAAATGCATCATTTCATGAATGCCTTGTTCGCCTTCAAGATGAAAATGGTAGCATTATCCCTGCGGGTGCGTTTATGGGCGCAGTAGAAGATTTGGGTTTGACAAGGCTTGTCGATCAGTTTTGTGTAACCCGTGCTATTCAAGAACTGACGATGTTCCCTGAATTGATATTGTCTGTTAACGTATCGCGCCATACGCTTGAAGATGAAACTTGGCTTTCAGGCTTAAAATCAATGCTGCGCGATCATACAGATGTTGCACGCAGATTAATCGTTGAAATTACCGAATCCGAAGCCATGGCTGATCCTACATTTTCAACCCGTGCGATTGGTATGATCAGAGATCTGGGATGCAAGGTGGCGCTTGATGATTTTGGCGCGGGGCAAACAGCATTCGCGCAGTTAAAAGACTGGCATCTTGATATGGTGAAAATCGATCAGGGTTTTGTGCGGTCTGGCGATCGGTCCGATCATAAGCTTTTTATTAAAACATTATCCCAGCTTGCTGATGGATTGCAGCTTGATACGGTCGGTGAAGGTGCAGAGACTATGGATATCGCAGATGCTTTGGCTGAAAATGGTATTTGGAATATTCAGGGGTACGTGTATGGCAGGCCATCGCTTGACCGGATCTGGTTACCAGAAGCCCATTCCATGCGCATTGTAGCACCCAGTGAAAAAAAGATCAGTGCTGCAATATAGTTGTTTCTGATTTTAGTTTTTATTCAGTTTTTCAAGTTCGCGCTGCAGATCGGCAATATTTTGCTTGAGTGCTTCAATTTGTTCATGCTTTGAAACAGCAGTTGCTTTATCGCCGCCTTTGCCAAAGTTGTTTTGCATAGCAGCAAAAGGGTTGAAGCTGCGGAAAGCTTTTTGAAACATTTCAACGTTACGCTTGTTGATATCCTCAAGCGCATGAAGTGGAAAAACACCGCCCAGCGTTTTGTTGATCTGGGTACGAAATTCATCTTGGCTTTTTGTAAACATATCGAAAGCTTGTTCAAGGTAATTTGGCACAGCGGGCGACATTTTATCACCATAAAAGCCAATCAGCTGACGAAGAAAATTAATGGGTAGCAAATTTTGCCCCCGACCTTCTTGTTCAACAATGATCTGGGTTAAAACAGACCGCGTGAGGTCTTCACCAGATTTGGCATCGTACACAATAAAATCATGGCCTTCTTTTATCATTTCACAAAGATCATCAAGCGTCACATAGGCACTGCGCCCTGTGTCATATAATCTGCGGTTCGCATATTTTTTTACAACCGTTGGTTTGTCAGAGCGTTTTTTTGTGGTCACAGGCTCACCTAAATTTCGTAAAATAAAAAGGGTTTATATTTCACATTATGCACATTTTGGGCCAATTCAAAAGCGTGGTGCATCGCATTTTTTCTGGAAAGTCGTATAATATTCAGCCATGACAAATAAATCAAAATTGCCGCGCCACGGCCCACAGCCTTTAGCGCTTCATTTAGGGCTTGCAGCCCCGTTGCTGCGAGAACCGGGTGGTGTTGATTTGTGGCGCGCGATGATCAAAGGCATTCGAAAATATCAAACGCACCGTTTTGAACGTCCGGCCAGCGCCCGCCCGTGTGTGTGGCGAGCGGGCTGCATTCGGCTTTATGCGGCAAAAGTGCCGGATAAATCAACACGTCCGCCTATTCTGCTTGTGCCGTCTTTGATTAATGGATCATCTGTGTTGGATTTACTACCTGAAAAATCTTTCATGCAGTTTCTGTCTAACTCAGGCTGGCCGGTTTATCTTCTGGATTGGGGCCACTTGAAGAAGGACCCGTCATATCAGACCTTGGAAGGCGTGATATATTCAGGCTTAATTCCGGCACTTGAATTTTTGCAAGCCCGTCATGGCCTTCGCCCCAGTGCCATTGGGTATTGTATGGGGGGCACAATTTTAACAGCCGCTGCTCAGGCTTTAGGTGATGCGATAGGCCCTTGTGTTTACCTTGCCACGCCGTGGGATTTTCAGGTGCGAGGCGGGGGGTTGTTCCCACTTGTTAAAATGCAGGCTTTTCAGATAAGGGCCAACCTTGCGATTGCTGATTATGTTCCGGCAGAATTTTTGCAATCTCTTTTTGCGGCTGTTGATCCTTCGCTTTCGGCAAAAAAATTCTCTTCTTTTATGCGGATGAAGCGAGGGTCTGCTTCAGAAAAACTATTTATTGCCGTGGAAGACTGGGTTAATGACGGGCGCGATCTTCCGACATCTATAGCCAAAGTTGCTTTTGAGGACTGGTATTTAGGGAATCAACCCTTCCTTGGAAAATGGCAGTTGGGGGGGCGTGATATTATATTACAAAAGATCAAGGCGGCATCTTTGATTGTATCGCCTAAAAAAGACAAGCTGGTGCCTGCGCAATCCAGTGCACCTATGGCAACATTAATACCAAAGGCTAAAATATTTTCCCCTGATTGTGGTCATCTGGGCCTGATGGCGAGCGAAGGTAGTGAAGCGATGGTGTGGAAGCCTATCGAAGTATGGCTCAAGCGTCAGTGTGCTGCGCCGCGCAAAAGTCTTGTGCTTGCAAAAAAGCCTAGAAAACAATAGGTTGTGAAAGTAATTTTTCATCTCACAAAGGGTAAACATGGTACAGTCAGATCCGGTTGTTATCGTCTCGGCTAAACGCACGGCGATTGGGGCATTTAATGGCGGTTTAAGCACACAAAGCGCGGTTGATCTTGGTAAGGCTGTAATAAAAGCATCTTTGGAGGATACAAAACTTTCGGCCGATCAAATCGACGAAGTTATTTTTGGTCAGGTACTCACAGCAAATTGCGGTCAAAATCCAGCACGTCAATCTGCAATACAAGCCGGTATGCCAAAAGAAAAAACAGCGATCACAATCAATCAGGTATGCGGATCTGGTTTGCGAACTGTTGCGCTTGGCATGCAAAGCATACTGGCAGGGGATTCAACCATTGTAATAGCGGGCGGGCAAGAAAGTATGAGCCAGTCGCCCCATGCTGCTTCCATGCGTCAAGGAACAAAAATGGGATCGCTTGAAATGGTGGATACCATGATTAAAGACGGTTTGTGGGATATTTTTAACGGCTATCACATGGGGATTACAGCAGAAAATATTGCACAACAATATCAGATCACCCGACAAGATCAGGATGTATTTGCGGCCACATCGCAAAACCGTGCAGAAGCAGCAATCAAGGCGGAGAAATTTGTAGCAGAAATTGTCCCTATAACAATTAAAACCCGCAAGGAAGAAATTGTTTTTAACCGTGATGAATTTCCACGGTCAGGCATCACAGCTGAATCGTTGGGCGCGTTGCGTCCTGCTTTTAAAGCAGACGGCACGGTGACGGCAGGAAATGCATCGGGTATCAATGATGGTGCAGCAGCGTTGTTGTTGATGCGTGCGTCTGAAGCGCAAAAACGCGGGCTTCCAGTTCTTGCAAAAATTGTATCTTGGGCGACAGCCGGGGTTGATCCTGCGATCATGGGCACTGGCCCTATACCGGCATCACGCAAGGCTTTGGAAAAAGCGGGATGGGAAGCTCGGGATCTTGACTTAATTGAATCCAACGAAGCTTTTGCTGCGCAGGCTTGCTGCGTTATGAAGGAAATGGCGTTTGATCCTGAAAAAGTCAATGTGAATGGCGGTGCGATTGCACTTGGGCACCCGATTGGGGCATCCGGTGCGCGGGTTCTTGTAACGCTTTTGCATGAAATGGCACGGCGCGATGCCAAGAAAGGTCTTGCAACATTATGCATCGGTGGTGGCATGGGTATTGCTTTATGCGTTGAAAGATCTTCTGATCTAAACTTGAGGAAGGTTGCCTGATGTCTAGCGTTGCAATTGTAACAGGGGGAACGCGCGGTATCGGATATGCGATTTCCCGTGAGCTGGTTGCTTGTGGGTTTTCTGTTGCTGCTATTTATCACGGCAATGATGAAGCAGCACGCCAAGCCAAAATGGAATTAAATGTTGCCCCTTATAAATTTGATGTATCTGATTTTGACGCCTGCCAAAGTGCCATCGTTAAAATTGAAGCAGAAATGGGGCCTGTGGCTGTTTTGGTCAATAATGCTGGTATTACAAAAGACACAACATTGCATAAAATGACACCGGAACAATGGCATGGCGTGATTGAGACCAATTTATCATCTTGCTTTAATATGACCCGTGGCGTGATTAACGGCATGCGTGATCGCAATTTTGGCCGCATTATTAACATCGGTTCCATCAATGGGCAAAAAGGACAGTTTGGGCAAACCAATTATTCAGCTGCAAAAGCAGGCATTATTGGTTTTACTAAAGCGCTTGCGCTTGAATCCGCTGCCAAGGGTATTACCGTCAATTGTATTTGCCCAGGGTATATTGAAACCGATATGACAGCGGCTGTTAGACCTGAAGTGTTGGAGTCGATTATTAAATCTATTCCCATGGCGCGTATGGGCAGGCCCGAGGAAGTAGCCGATCTGGTTGCTTTTTTAGCATCTCCGAAAGCCGCTTTCATCACAGGGGCGGTTCTTTCTGCTAATGGTGGCCAATACATCTCTGGATGATTTTGCGCGAATAGGCTAAAACCTGTTTTAAGATTTATGTTTCATTTAACAGGATGGATAAAATGGCATTTCGCAAGACAGCAGTTGGGTTGTCGATTTTAACGGTTGTGTTGGGTGCGCTTGTTGTTGTTCCTAATTTTATTGACTGGTCTGTTTATAAACAACCTGCATTAGATGCCGCGCAAAAAGCAACTGGTTTTACAATTACAATTGATGGCGATTTATCAGTACGTACTTTGCCGATGCCGCATGCTTCTGTATCAGGTATTACGGTGATGAACGGTTCAGATACCTTGCTTAAACTAAAACAAGCCGATGTGCGCGTTGCGCTTTTGCCCTTACTGGCCGGAAAGGTGGAAGTGGCAAGCGTTGATTTGATCGAACCGGTTATCACCATAGGTAAACGAGCAGATGGGTCTGCAACTTGGTCTAATGCTGTTATTACGCCCGACACATCCAGCACATCAACAACAGCACAGACGGATAATTCTTCTAATCAACCTGTTGATTCAAAGACAAAAGAATCTTTTTCATTGCAGAATCTGCAGATTGAACAGGGGTCTCTGGTCTATATAGATGCTTCAAAAGGAAGTGTTTTTACAGCCGAATCTATAAACACCGTACTTGATGCCAAAACACTGAAAGGCCCATTTTCGTTGAGCGGCAGCTTAAAGACGACAGGGCGAGATGTTGTCTTTGATGTTTATGCTGAGGCTGTTCCTGACGGCTCAAAAAAGGTGCCCGTTAAAATTGCTGTTCGCCTGCCTGCGCAAGAAGCACAAGCAACCTATGAAGGTCAGGTAAGTTCTTTTTCACCACTTTTGCTTGATGGTGATTTTAGCGCAAAAACAAAATCGCTCAGTAGCTTTGCTGGTATGAGTGCTGATTTTCCGCTTGATATAAAAACCACTCTTAAAGCAACAGACACGTCAATTATACTAGATGGCTTTACGGGGGATCTTGCTGGCGTTTCTTTAGCGGGATCTGGCGGCGTTGAAAATATTCAAGACGGGCAACGGCCAAAAATCAATCTGTCTATTACAGCGCAAGATGTCCTGCCATTAGATCGTTTACTGGAAAGCGCAAAAGGGGGGGCGTCTAAAGATAACAACCAGTCGTCTAAAGTTTCCAGCGGTCACAATCAACAGGGATCAGCCGCACAATTTCTACCTGCAAAGCTGGCTGATGCCTTTCCGTTTGATGGGGTGATTTCGCTCCAGGCACCAGGATTTGTTTATAAAAAACAGCCAACGGGGCCATCGACTTTTAGTGTTACGTTCTCTGAAACGCAAGCGATTATCAAAACTGATCTGGAGAAACTTCCCGGTAATTCTGAAGTTCGTTTTGCGGGCTCTCTTTATCCGAATCCTACAAAAATTACGGGTCAAATTTCTTTCCAGTCGAACAATTTGAAAACCTTATTGGTGGATTGGCTTGCGCTTTCAGGGGCGGATCATTCGGCTCTTTTCCAGCTTCAACCCGTAACACTTAAAACAGAATTTGCACTTTTGCGTAAATCTGTCGGATTTGCAGACGGATCATTGAAAATGCAAGGTAGCACTATAGGGTTTGCTGGCGATTATGCCATTTTAGGCGTGCGGCCAAAATTGTCGCTTGAAGTGCGTGGGGACTCGCTTGATCTTGATCGTCTTGTACTAAAGTCGCCCGCGCAAAAACAAACAAATAGCAAATCATCTGCAGTTTTAGCAAAAGATGCAGCTTCAAAAGTGGAATCATTTTCACTTCCCCTTGATGCTGATGTTGATCTGGCTTTTGATAAACTTATTTATGAAGGTGATGTTATTTCAGATGCGGCATTAAAAGCATCTCTGGTATCAAACCGGTTATCGGTTAGCCGGTTTAATGTGGGTAATTATAAAAACGCATCTTTATCGGGTCGGGGGACTGTTGGTAATTTAAAAGATCTGTCAGGTCTTGATATTGATATAACCGCTTCAGCCCAGAACGCTGAACAGGTTTTGAAATCATTTAAGATCGCCTTGCCAAAACTACCGAAGCCACTTGGAAACGCTTCAGTAACGATTGCGGCAAAGGGATCAAAAAATCTTTTAGAAACCACAACTGATCTTAAAGCTTATGGGAGCACTTTTACTATTTCTGGTCCTTTAAGTGACCCTTTGGGCACGCCAGCTTTAAATGACATGTCTTTAAGGATCAGACATTCCAACTTGATTGAACTTGTACAACTTGCGCAGCCGGGTTATTCGGGCACGCCCGCTATGGCGCGTCCGGTTGATGTATCTGCGCGCATTTCAACACAAGGTAAAACATATAAAATCAATGGGCTGAAGGGACAGGCCGGGCCTGTAGCTGTTTCAGGTAATATTACAGCTGACATGACAGGCAAACCATCCTTGATTGGTGCGCTGAACTTTGGAGCTTTACCTTTATCGGATTTGATGGGTGTTCGGGCGGCATCGTCAGAGGCATCGTCAGAGGCATCGGGGGCATCGGGGGCATCATCAGGACGTGTGCGCACTGAACGCTGGTCGCGCGCGCCCATCAATACAGACTGGATGCGTTCCATGGATATCGATTTTGATATTAAAGCAGAAAGTCTGACATACAATTTATGGCGGCTGACAAATCCAAAAATCGACTTTAATTTAAAAGGAGGTGTTATGTCAGTTTCATTCCTTTCTGCTGGCTTGTTTGGTGGTTCTATTCAGGGGCAGGGCAGATTAGCTTCAGGCGCAAGTAATAACACACCTGTGCAGATGTCGATGCAGGCCACTATGAATGGGGTTAATGCACGTGATCTGACTAATGCCTTATCGGGCAACAAAACCATGAATCGTATTGGTGGCGTTGTGTCATTTAATATTGAAGTGGCCTCCAATGGCGGATCATCGAATGCTTTGATTAGTGCGCTTTCAGGTAAAGGCGGGTCTTCAGGGCAGAATATTACAGTTACCGGCATCGATCTTGGAAAAATATCGCAAACAGCAACGGGTTCTTATAAGCCGATTGACCGTGCGCTTGTGCTTCAGTCAGCCCTTACAAGCGGGCAAACAACTTTTGAAACCCATCAAGGAACATTCAGTATCGCAAATGGTATTGTGAATATTGATAGAAATATTTTTGATGGGGCGAATTCGCAACTTTCAACAACAGGTACAATTAACTTACCGAGATGGACGGTTGATACGCGTCATAAAATTATTGTTAAGCAGCCTGCCGATGTTCCTGCCTTTGAATTTACTTTCAAAGGACCGCTTGATCACCCTGCGCAAAATATTTTAGGGGGCGCTTTGAATAGTTATCTTTCCAGCAAGTTACAAGGTGAGGCAACGAAGTTAATTGATAAAAAATTTGGCGGAAAACTAAATGAGCTGGGTCTTGGGGGGCTTTTAGGAGGCGCAGGGCGGGCAGCTTCCGATCAGCAAGCACCAGAAACTATAGAACCACAGCAGCAAATTCAGCCAGATGCGCCAGTGCAGCCGCAGCCCGAACAAAAGAAACTGAAACCCGAAGATGCGGTGCGCGGGCTTTTACAGGGCTTGATCCGTTAAGGGTTACGAATTTTATTTAAAACATAAACGCGCAGCGCACTGGAAAGATTTGTGCGCGGGCGTGATGTATCAACTTCGCGAACAAGGGCAGCAAGGCTGATCTTTCGTTCATCTGCAATACGTTTGAGTTCATCCCAGAATTCTTGTTCTAAAGAGACACTGGTTGAATGCCCGGCGATTACCATTGATCGTTTTTTAATGCCGGTCATTTATTTAGGCCGTGGGCTTGACCATTTCCTCAGGTTTTATCCAGCTGTCGAATTGATCGGATGTTAAAAGACCCAGCTCTATACCGGCTTCTTTTAATGATGTACCGTCTGCAAAGGCTTTCTTTGCGATTTTACCAGCATTATCATAGCCAATATGCGGATTTAATGCAGTAACCAGCATCAGTGAATCAAGCATAAGTTTGTTGATACGTTTTTCATCGGCTTCAAGGGAAACAAGGCAATGATCAGTAAAGCTGCGCGCCGAGTCGGCCAGCAAACGGATGGATTGTAAAACATTATAAACAATCACAGGCTTGAAAACGTTCAGTTCAAAATGGCCGTTTGATCCTGCAATTGTTACAGTCACATGGTTGCCCATCACTTGTGCGCATACCATGGTCATGGCTTCTGATTGGGTAGGGTTAACTTTTCCTGGCATAATCGATGAGCCGGGTTCATTGGCAGGAAGAATAAGTTCTCCAATTCCGCAGCGCGGGCCTGATCCTAGCAAACGAATGTCATTGGCAATTTTCATGAAAGATGTCGCAATAACATTGAGCATGCCCGATACTTCTACCAAAGCATCATGCGCGGCCAAAGATTCAAACTTATTTTCTGCGGTTAAAAAAGGGATACTGGTGATTGCGGTGACATGCTTAGCAAATTTTTCATCAAAACCAATTTTGCAGTTTATGCCTGTGCCAACAGCCGTGCCGCCTTGTGCCAGTTCAAGCAAGCGCGGAAAAGTTGATTTTATACGATTAATTGCAAGTTTAACCTGACGCGCATAACCTGAAAATTCCTGCCCTAATGTCATTGGCGTTGCATCTTGCAAGTGTGTGCGGCCAATTTTTACGATGTGGCTATAGGCTTTTGCTTTTTCATCGAGGGCGGAATGGAAGGTTTCCAGTGCTGGTATCAGTTCATGCATGATCTGTTCAGCAGTTGCAATATGCATCACAGTTGGAAAGCTATCGTTGGATGATTGGCCCATATTCACATGATCATTCGGGTGAACGGGTTTTTTTGTCCCGCGCGCGCTACCCAGAATTTCATTGGCGCGGTTTGAAATAACTTCATTGGCATTCATATTGGTTTGTGTTCCTGACCCTGTTTGCCAGACCACAAGCGGGAATTCATTTATAAGAGTGCCGTCAATCACTTCTTCACAGGCTTGAATGATGGCGTCGCCAATTTTTTTATCAAGAATACCAAGTTCCATATTCGCAAGTGCCGCTGCCTTTTTTTGAACCCCAAAAGCGCGGATCAGGGCTGCTGGCATTGTTTCGCCGCCGATCTTGAAGTTATCGAAGCTGCGCTGTGTTACAGCGCCCCAGTAGCAGTTTAAAGGCACTTCAACAGGCCCCAGAGAATCCGTTTCGGTACGCGTTGAACTGGTGGCGATGGGTTGTTTTGCTGAAGCGGTCATGGTTATTTTCCTTTTGTAAGATTTGTAAGAAGAGTGATGTGTCCCATTTTTCTGCCAGCGCGGATTTCTTTTTTCCCATACAGATGAACGCAGGCATTCGGTTTGGCAAGAAAACGCGGGACAATCGCGACATCTTGTCCAATCAGATTTAACATTTCGGCATGACTATGCGGCGTGGTATTACCAATAGGTAGGTCGCATATTGTACGTACATGATTTTCAAACTGGCTTGTGGTGCAGGCGTCAATAGTCCAGTGGCCTGAATTATGGGTACGCGGGGCAATTTCATTGGCTAGCAGTTTACCTGATTTTGTAACAAACATTTCTAATGTTAAGACCCCTACAAGCCCAACCGCATCAGCCAGATCGGTCGCCATTTTTTGTGCTTTGCGTGTAAGCGAGGCGGGCAGGGGGGCGGGCGCAAGCGTGCGCGAAAGTATATGATTTTTATGTTCATTTAAGCACACAGGATAGCAGGCAATTTTGCCTTTTTTGTCACGCACAACAATGGCCGATACCTCATGCTTAAAATCAACTATTTCTTCTGCAATTAGTTCATCGGCCTTGAAGTTTTTCCAAGCCTTATGTGCATCCTGCCCTTTTTGAAAGGTAGATTGCCCTTTGCCGTCATAGCCAAAGCGCGTTGTTTTTAAAATAATTTTTTTAGTTTTCCATTCAGTTAGCGTATCTTCAATATCTCTTGCATTGTAAATTGGACGCCAACGTGTTGTTGGAATACCTATTTCGTTGAGAAAAATTTTTTCATACAAGCGATGCTGGGAAATAGCTAATAGTAAATCATCCGGCCAGACAGGTTTCAGTTTTTTGAGAAAACGAACAGTTTCAACGGGAATATTTTCAAATTCATAGGTAATGACATCCACTGAATTTGCAAAGCGGCGCAACGCTGCCTTATCTGTATAATCAGCGCAACTGTGTTTTGAGGAAACCTGGGACGCCGGGGAATGATTTTCAGGGCAGAAAATATGACATTCAATACCTAAGCGGGCAGCAGCAAGTGCAGACATGCGGCCAAGTTGCCCGCCACCTAGAATGCCGAGAATTTTGACATTATTTTTCTTATCTTTGTTTTTCATTTTGGTTTCTTTTTTACAGATGCGGTTTGTACGGCCCTGAATTTATCCAGCGTTTTCGATAGATTTTTATCAAAAGCGGCCAGAATATGAACAGCAAGAATGCCTGCATTTTTTGCACCTGCTTTACCTATCGCAAGCGTACCAACCGGAACCCCCGCCGGCATCTGCGCAATTGAAAGAAGGCTATCAAGCCCTTTTAATGATTTGCTTTCAACAGGCACGCCTAAAACCGGTAAAGGGGTGAGCGCGGCTGCCATGCCCGGTAAATGTGCTGCGCCGCCCGCACCTGCAATAATTACTTTTAATCCGCGGTCTTTAGCAGTACGGGTATAATCATAAAGACGATCAGGTGTTCTGTGAGCAGAAACAATGTCGACAACATGTTCAACTTTAAAATAGTTCAAAATGTCTGAAGCTTCCTTCATTGTTTCCCAATCTGACTGGGAACCCATAATAATACCAACCACAGGCTTGGCAGACGGTTTTGCTTTTTTCATCAGGCGATAATATCGGGCAACAGCAAGCTTTCAAGACGGTTTAATTCATCCTTGACCCTTAATTTGGCTTTTTTCATCTGCTGCAGAAGGATCATGTTCACAGGGGGTGTTCTCATAATTTCCGTAACGCGATCATCAAGCTCGCGGTGCTGGCGTTTCAGATCATCGATCTTTGCACGCAAATCATCTTCGTCTTCCATGGCGACGACCGGCTATATTATGAATAAAGTAAACATGTTAAGGGATTAAAATAACAGAATTTTTAGCCTTTGATAAGGAAAAAAAATCGGGCATCCTCAATATGTTATCACTTTAACTTTTAAGGATTCGGGCCAAAACCATGGCAAGACGAAGAATCGGTATTTTAACCAGTGGCGGTGATTGCGCCGGCCTGAACGCGGCAATACGTGCAGTTGTATGCCGGGCTGACCTT
The DNA here is from genome assembly GCA_964648505.1 of uncultured Pseudobdellovibrionaceae bacterium. Lineage (GTDB taxonomy): Bacteria > Pseudomonadota > Alphaproteobacteria > Micavibrionales > Micavibrionaceae > CAZYMI01. The sequence continues at coordinate 151,968 of CAZYMI010000001.1, read as the reverse complement.
TTGGGGTTTGATGTGTACGGCATTGAAGACGGCACGCTTGGCCTTTTGGCAGACCCGCCACGCTATCGTGTTTTAAAACCGGTGGATGTTGATGTTGATGTCATGCGCAAAGGCGGCACTTTTTTAGGTACAACCAACAAAGACAATCCAACAAAATATGTGATGCCTGATGGGTCGATCAAAGACCGCACAGATGAAATTGTAGCCGCGGTGCGTAAGCTTGGTCTTGATGCGGTAATCGGAATTGGTGGCGACGGTAGCTTTGATATTTTAAGACGCCTTGCCAGCAAGGGCGGAATTAATCTGGTAGGGATTCCAAAAACAATCGATAACGATGTGGGTAAAACAGAAACCGCAATCGGATTTGATACAGCTGTGGCCGTTGCAACGCAGGCGCTTGATTATTTGCAACCCACCGCAGCGTCGCATGACCGGATTATGATCTTAGAAGTCATGGGGCGTGATGCGGGCCATATTGCACTTAATGCAGGTATTGCAGGGGCTGCCGATGTTATCCTTATTCCTGAAATTCCGTACACGCTTGAAGCTGTAGCTCAAAAAATACGCGCTGTTCGTGCAAGCGGTCGTCATTTTGCCCTTGTGATTGTTTCAGAAGCTGCCAAAACGCCAGAAAATGAAAAAGCAACAATTGCCCACACACACGGGCAGGTTCGTTATGGGGGTATCGGCCAGTATCTTTCTGAAAAGCTCGGAGAGATGACAGGCTTTGAAACACGCCATCAGGTGCTTGGTCACATGCAGCGCGGCGCGCCGCCCAACTGGAATGATAGGCTGCTTGCGTCTGCTTTTGGTGTGGCAGCAGTTGATCTGGTGGCGGCAGGAAAATTTGATCGTATGGTTGCTTGGTCTAATCGCGGTGTGATTGATGTACCGCTTGCTGATGCAATTGCGGGATATGCAGCGGTGGATGTCTCTGGCGGGCTGGTCAATACAGCCCGTTCGCTGGGCATTTCGTTTGGGGAGAGTTGATATGCTGTATGTGCGCCAGTCTTTAGGAAGCGAGGAGCAGCTTATTCATGCCGGAAGCTTCCACTGGCTTTACACATTTAAAGCAATCATGAGCGTGGTTATATCACTAATCATGTGTATTATTATGCTATGGGCTGGCGTAAAAGTAGCAACTGAAACAGGCTGGACCTTTGGCGGAGATAAAATTTTAACAACCGATAGTTGGATTGCAAGTATACGCAAACTGCATCCTATTATTAAGGTCGGTGTTCTTGTGGTTTTTGTATACTCTTTGTATCGATTTGCACACATCATGGTTGTGCGCGCAACAACCGAAATTGCCGTCACATCATCACGGGTTATTTACAAGCGCGGTATGATATCGCGGTATGTTGCAGAAATTAACATCAACCGTATTGAAGGTATAAATGTTTTTCAAAGTTTTTGGGGTCGTGTGTTTAACTATGGGCGTCTTGTGATCCGCGGCTTAGGGGTTGGTGAAGTTATATTACCCCCCATTGCTGACCCGTTAACCTTTCGTAAGGCAATTGAAAAAGCCAAGGAGCTGAGCGATGAAAACATCAGGTAAAATATCTTTGCCAGAAGATGTAAGGCTGTTGGAAGGGGAGACCGTTTTACGCGCTGCAAAGATTTCAAATGGAATTTACTGGAAAGCGTGCGCCATCTTTATCCTCGCTCTGGTGCTTGTGATTATATTTCCAGCTATACAGAACTTAGCATTTTTCCTTATTTTCATTGCTTTTATGAAGTTTCTTTATGCGTATACCACAAAAATGTTTTTGCTTTGTGTTTTAACAAACAAGCGGTTGATTTTGCGCAGTGGTATCATTCGTATTGATACAATTCAAATTAATCTTGATCGTGTTGAAAGCGTTGAAATTGGGCGCACTATCATCGGGCAGGTGCTTGGCTATGCCGATATTGTTGTAACGGGAACGGGCAGTAGAATTTCTGTTATCCCTTATATTGATCACCCAGCGCAAATCAGAAATGATATTGAACAGCAATTGCATAAGGCCCGGGCAGGCGGATAATTTAAATGACATGGGATAAGTCTAAGCTTGTGTCGCGTCATGTCAGTGTGGGCCCCAAAAGCGCGCCGCATCGTGCCTTTTATTATGCCATGGGACTGACGGAAGATGAAATTGCCCAACCTTTTGTTGGCGTTGCAACCTGCTGGAATGAAGCCGCCCCTTGTAATATTGCTTTAAGCCGTCAGGCCAAGTCGGTGAAGGCGGGTGTTAAATCGGGGGCAGGCACACCGCGAGAATTTACAACAATTACAGTCACAGACGGAATCGCTATGGGGCATGAAGGTATGCGTTCATCGTTGCCGTCTCGTGATGCTATTGCAGATACTGTCGAACTGACAATGCGGGGGCATTGTTATGATGCGCTTGTGGGGCTTGCGGGGTGTGATAAATCGCTGCCGGGCATGATGATGGCTATGGTGCGTTTAAATGTCCCCTCCGTATTCATGTATGGCGGATCGATTTTGCCCGGGCAATTTCGTGGGCGCGATGTCACAATTATTGATGTATTTGAAGGTGTTGGGAAACACGCCAGCGGCGAATTTTCTGATGATGATTTACATGAACTTGAATGTATTGCCTGCCCGTCGGCAGGGGCGTGCGGTGGACAATTTACGGCCAATACCATGGCGTGCGTTTCAGAAGCGATTGGACTGGCGTTGCCTGGGTCTGCGGGTGCACCTGCGCCATACGAAACGCGCGACGCATATGCAGTTGCATCGGGCCGCGCGGTGATGGAACTGCTGCGCACTCAAGGTCCGCGCCCGCGCGATATTGTCACAAGAAAAGCACTGGAAAATGCCGCGATGATTGTTGCTGCAACCGGCGGCTCAACCAATGCAGCCTTACATTTACCGGCTATCGCGCATGAAGCAGGGCTTGATTTTGATCTGCATGATGTGTGCAATATTATGCGCCGCACACCTTATATAGCCGATTTAAAACCTGGTGGAAAATACGTTGCCAAAGATATGTTTGCAGCAGGTGGGGTATCGGTTGTTTTAAAAGAACTCTTAAAAGGTGGCTATTTGCATGGTGATTGCATAACGGTTACAGGCAAAACCCTTGCTGAGAATCTTGCAGATACCCAATTTCCGCATGGGCAAGATGTGATACGCCCGATAGATAATCCTCTGTCAAGCACAGGCGGTGTTGTGGGTTTAAGGGGCAATTTAGCACCCGATGGTGCGATTGTAAAAATTGCAGGCATGACGGATCTGGTCTTTGAAGGCACGGCTCGTGTCTTTGAAAGCGAAGATGAATGTCTGGGGGCTGTTCTTCATCGCACCTACCGTGAGGGTGATGTGCTTGTGATCCGTAATGAAGGCCCTAAAGGGGGCCCGGGTATGCGTGAAATGCTTTCGACGACAGCAGCACTTTATGGGCAGGGTATGGGCGGCAAGGTTGCTTTGATTACAGATGGCCGTTTTTCAGGGGGAACGCGCGGTTTTTGTGTTGGCCATATTGGTCCAGAAGCTGCTTTAGGCGGGCCGATTGGTTTGTTGCGTGACGGCGATGTTATCCGTATCGATGCCATTGCAGGCACAATAGAAGTTAAGCTGACAGATGATGAGCTTCAGGCGCGTCGTAAAAATTGGAAGCCCCGCATTCATCAATACCAGTCTGGTGCGTTGTGGAAATATGCGCAGCTTGTAGGACCCGCATTGAAAGGAGCGGTCACACATCCGGGCGCTGCTTCTGAAATGCATAGTTTTGCAGATTTATAAAACATGCGTACTTTGTTGCTTAAACGTTTGCGCGTTCTAAGATGGGTTTTATTTACGATCATTTTGCTTATCATTTTTGATTTTATTCGTCTGTTTGTACCAAGTTCTATTCGTGCGCCCGAAGTTCACAGTCATAATATTTTTGATGTACCTGGCATTGAAGCCCCGCTTTGGAGTTCTACAAAAACAATGACAGATGAGGAAAATGCGCTTGCGCATTTTAAAAAGCACGGGGACGAGATGGGGTTTAAAAACGCAGCTGATTATGTACGCGAAGCGCAGCAGTTTTTACGCAGGCCACCGCAGGGCACAGAAACTAAAATTGAAAAAGACGGCGATATTTTACGCTACCAGGAAGAAACAGGCAGATTTGGTGTGATGCGTGCCGATGGTGCCCCCCGGACATTTTTTATACCAGAACCAGATGTTCATGGCGCATCAAGTAATCGCGCCTACTTTGATCGGCAGGACTAAATATGAAACAATTATCACTTTGTCGCGTATGCGCTTTTGATGTTGGATTTCCGCCTTGGGGTAAAAACGGCAAAAATCCCAGCTTTGCCATTTGCCCTTGTTGCGGGACAGAGTTTGGTTATGAGGATGCCACACCAGACGGAATCGCTTTGGCAAAAGCAAGGTGGCGAAAATCTAAAGGCAAATGGTTTTTGCCTGAATTCAAGCCCGCAGATTGGGACTTTGAAACAGCGCTCATCCTGACTTATGATAGCGATAGCAATAAAGAATGAATCGGATGGTCATGGTAAAATTATTTCAAGCAGGGTTTTTAGGTTTGGCGATTGTGGCCATGTTTATGCCTCTCCCTTCTTATGCGCAGCGGGCTTCTTCAGTGGCGATCGAACCTGCCCCTAACTTTGCCGGTGTTAAGCTTTACAACCCCGAGGATATTGAAGCGTTCTATACCGCGCGTAATGGCAATTTGCTTTGGCTTTCAGGCGGGATTGGTCGTGGACAAGAAGCGCTCAAGTTTCTAGAGTTATCGTGGAAGCAAGGTTTAAATCCGCAAAATTATCATATCGATATTATTCGCCAGGCTTTGAAGGAGGATTTAGGCGCAGATGCCAAAGCCCGGGTTGACCGCATTATTTCAGATGCGGTCGCGCATTATGGTCAGGATATGACGGGCTTGCGCGTTCGTGCATCAGTAATAGGTCTACGGGATCGGGATTGGCGCAAAAAACTAACGGTGTCTGAAGTGCTGACCTTGTTTGTAAAATCTTCAAATATTGGAAGCGCGTTTAATTTGCTTGTCCCTAAAAGCGAACTATACGAAAAACTTTCGCGCGAACTTGTAAACCTGTCTGATAATATGCAGCAAGGAAAAGGTAATTGGGTTGTTAACCCGATTAAAGTGGAAGGCAAGATTTATCCGGGTGAACGGGACCCCGCAATTCCTTTAATTCGTGAAAGGTTGGGCCAGGAAACACCAAAAGGGCTTGATCCGACTGTGTATGACGATAAGTTAGCTAAAGCCGTTATGGATTATCAAATCGATCACGGCACGCGAGGCGATGCTATTATTGGCCCTAAAACAGCTTATGCGTTAAATCAGTCTTTGAAAGACAGGTTTATACAAGCAATTGCCAATATGGAACGCATTCGCTGGCTGGAACCAACAAAGCCGGCACGTTATATTGTTGTGAATATTCCGGCGCAAACATTATGGGCAGTTGATAACAATAAAGTTGAAATTGAAATGCCCGTCGCTGTTGGCCGCAAAGCACGACAGACAAACAGTTTTAAAGCTATTGTCACTGGCATTCGCTTTAATCCGACATGGACAGTGCCCCCCACAATCAAGAAACAGGATTTTTTGCCCGAACTGCGCAAAAATGGCGCGTTGCTTGATGAGCATAGTGATGTAAAAATTTACCGTGACGGCGCGCTGATAGATCCTGCAACTATAGATTGGGAAAATGTAACGGAAGAAGAAATACAGAAATTTGATATGGTGCAAGAAGCAGGTAACGGAAACGCTTTAGGCCAGATACGCGTATTGATGCCTAATGATTACAATATTTATTTACATGACACAAACACACCATCTGTTTTTGACCGGGGGGACAGAGCTGTCAGTTCAGGCTGTGTAAGGCTTTCTGACCCAAAGCGTATTGCCCATTTTGTGCTTGAACATAATGAAAACTGGTCTGATGAGGTGCTGGAGAAACGTATTGCAACTGGCAAAACATCTGAAATTGCCGTTGCGCAAACTTTCCCAATTTATCTCTTGTACCAAACAACGTGGCTTAAGGGCGACGGGTCGGTTGTTTTTGCTAATGATTTGTATGACGAAGACATCAAGCTTTTTAACGCCTTGGAGAAAAAAGGCGAAGTGCCTATTTTTACACAGAAGCGGCATGAATAGCATCGGCATGAAAAGAAAAGCAGGGTGTTTTGTTGGAAGGAGACCAGCTTTTTCGCCTAATTCCATAAAATTAAAGGCAAAAATCAGAGCTTCTTAAGAACGTTTGAGTTAATAATAATATTGTAACTTCGTTTCGTTACTTTCTTTTGGGGTTTGACCAAGCCCCTGACTCTGGTACAAATATCTTAAGGATGATTTGTTTCGATTCTTTTGAAGGGTCGAGACAGATGTAACTAAGGACTATTCGGAGTTAATAAGATAAATATTTTCATCAACCCCGTCGGCACCAACAACAGTTGAGTTCACCGTCCATCCCATTCAAGCCCTTCAGGATTTCCCCATGACCACACAAAATGCTTCTGATACGTTTTGGATAATGTTCGTTCTATTCAAAACCAGTCGATTGAGCGTCGTGATGTACTTAAGACAGCCCTTGGCCTTTCTATGGCAGGGTTCTTTTCTGCGGGTATTATAAAGCCTGCGATGGCGGCCAGCACACAAGGTGCTCACCGTATTTCTTTTCGTAACGTGCATACCAATGAAAGCTTTTCGGGCGTTTATCGTGTAGGAGATAAATATCTTCCCGCAGCTTTTGAGCAGATCACCCATGTCTTGCGTGATTATAGGACCAATACAGCTTTCCCAATTGATCCCCGTGTGATCGATATCATTTATGTTGTTCACCGTATGATGGGTTCACGCGCGCCTTATGATATTTTATCGGGCTACCGTTCGCCGCAAACCAACGCGCTTTTGCGTCGGGCCAGCACAGGTGTTGCGCGCAATTCATTACATATGTCGGGTCAGGCCATTGATGTTCAGCTGCCTGATCGTACGCCCGCGTCAATAAAAGCTGCCGCTAAACGCCTTCAGGCCGGTGGTGTTGGTTTTTATCCGCGTAGCGGCTTTGTCCATATGGATTCAGGGGATTTTCGTACCTGGTGAATAAGGGCTTCAACAATCACTTTTTAAGGGCCGGATTGTTCCGGCCTTTTTTATAAGAATGATTCAAGGTAAAATAAGGTATGATATTAATAGGTATTGGCGCCAATCTTCCTTCTCCTGTTTATGGTTCTGCAATCCGGACGATTGATGAAGCAGTCAGGCATATTGAAGCTGAAGGAATAAAGCTTATAAAAAAATCCCGCATCTGGCTTTCTGATCCTGTGCCAAAATCGGATCAGCCTTGGTATGTAAATGCTGTTGTGAGTGTAGAAACGCAACGGCTACCTATAGATTTATTGCGCACCCTTCTTGCAATAGAACAAAAATTTGGCCGCGTGAGGTCTGAACGTAATGCCGCCCGTGTTCTTGATTTGGATGTGATTGCGTATCATGACATGGTGATGGATGAGCAAGGTTTGACCTTGCCGCATCCGCGTATGGCTGAAAGAGCTTTTGTTTTGCGGCCCCTTAGTGAGATAGATAAAAACTGGGTGCATCCGGTTTTAAGGCAGCCGCTTTCAGATCTTTTGCAAAAACTGCCTTCCGATCAGCAAGCTTTTCCGTTTTTGCCAATTGGCCCTGTTTTAATGGGCGTTTTAAATGTAACCCCTGACAGCTTTTCAGATGGCGGAGACTTCGAAGACCCGCAGGCTGCAATTGATCATGGTTTAAGCTTGATTGAGGAAGGGGCTCAGATTCTTGATATTGGCGGTGAATCAACTAGGCCGGGTTCTGTCCCTGTGAATGAGCAGGTTGAAATTAATCGCATTATGCCGGTGATTGAGGGGCTGCGTAGCTCAGCTGTGAAAAGCCGATGTCTTATTTCTGTTGATACACGCCGCGCTAAAGTTATGACAGAATCTTTGAATGCAGGCGCTAATTTCATCAATGATATCAGCGCTCTATCGGATGACTCTGAAAGCATGTCTGTCATATTGCGCCACCATGTTCCGGTATGTTTGATGCACAAACAAGGGCAACCTGAGTCTATGCAAGAAAAACCATTTTATAACAATGTGTTAGAAGAGGTTGTTGAGTATTTGGACAATCGTATTAATGCTTTGGTTGATGCAGGATTGCCAAAGTCATTTATCATTGCGGATCCTGGCATAGGCTTTGGTAAAACAGTCGATCATAATGTTGATCTTTTGCGCGGCCTTGAAGTTTTTCAAAAATTGTCTGTGCCTTTGCTTGTCGGCACATCCAGAAAAAGTTTTATTACAAATTTGGATCGTCAGGCATCGGTTCGCGATCGTTTGGGGGGGTCGTTGGCATCAGTATTACATGCCCTTGATTGCGGGGCAAAAATTTTACGCGTTCATGATATTGCCGCCACTCGTCAGGCCATTGCGGTCTGGCAGGCTTTAAGACCAAGTCGTGTTATTTAAGACCGTATTATTTTAAAAGGGCGTTCTTTTTTATCCCATTTTCAGAAAATTCTGTAATGGTCCACGGGAAGGCGGAAGTTTCAGTTTGCGGGTCAAATCGGTATAAAATAGCGTTATCAACATGGCCAAGCGTATGGCCATAAAGTTTTCCTAGTTTAAAAATAATACCGCCATGGCAGACAATTAAAGGAATAGGGGCGGGCCCTTTTAATATATCCCCCACGGCCTGACCTGCCCTTTTGGTAAAATCGTCATGGGTTTCGCCTTTGGGTGGATTTTCGCCCGCAAAAAAACGTTCGCGGTAAGGTTCGAAGGGCGCACTTTCCCAATCGCCCACAAACATTTCTTTTAAATCGTCGCGGGTTTCGTGGGTCAGGCCCAATACTTCATTGATGATAGAGGCTGTCTCGTAGGCGCGGGAAAGAGTGGATGACACAAGGCGCGTTGGTTTTATATCAAGATCACGAATTATATCGCGGGCAATTGCAGCCTGAGCGCGACCCAGATCGGTTAGTGGTGAATCGAGATGCCCTGCAAAAATAGATTGCGCATTGGCAACCGACTGGCCATGGCGGATGATATAAAAAGGTTTGAGAGGTAGAATCATCCCAGCATTATTTCAGATCCGGTGATGGCTTCGCAATACGTTGTGTACCCTTTATACCAGACAAGGGGTTTCCAACTTCAGTTTCGCGTACCAATATCACCTTGCCTTCTTCCGGCTTAAAGGGCCGTGCGCGCAAATGGGCTGAGCGAATATGGAGTGATGGCGATATGCCAATATGCGTGGGTTGTGAATTTTGAAGCAAAACAAATTTATCGCGAATATCGCAAGGCAAGCTGACTTGCACATAATCGCAGTAAGGCGTTTTGCGCAAAACACCAGCTGTTTTTAAACCTGTTAAACGTCTCCCAGTTGCATACACCCTTTGATACTGGGCGCCGGGGGCATTAATAATCTCAAGCCCGTGGCCAACAATATGCATGAAAAAAGCGGCGTCATCTTTAATAAATTTGTTGCGGTCCATAATTGTTGCAGGAATAACAGCTTCAAATTTAGCTTCATAATTTGAAAAGTCATCTCTTGGCTCAATGACAGCACAGTAGGGCATAAGGCTGAAAGGGGCGCTCCTGATATCAGCCGTTGTAAAAAGAAAGGCAGTAAATATATTTTTTTCTGCGCTCTCTTTTTCATCTTTTGTTATTAAGACAATGTTTGAGGGGGTTACAATTCTTCCGTCTCCAATATCAACAGGCGCGCCAGCGTATTCAATCACAGTGGGGTCATTTGGCATGAAATAACGACCACTTGGGGAGTTTATAAAATTTTGCTCAAAAGACTCGCCTACGGGGACGCGGTATTTTTCTGCTCTCGTAATAAGAATCCGCATGGAAGGGCTTAAAAGCCTTTTGATCGCAGCATATTCTGGGTGTGCGGTATCATGTACAATATTGGGATCTGGCATTATATCGAGTTTGTCACTTGCAAGCGTATCTAATAAAAGCGGTACAGCACCCGATATTTTACGCATACCAAGATCGGGCTGGTACGCAGGGTTTGCAACATCAAGAAAATCGCGTTTGGATAAGCCTAAACGTGTGAGAGCTTCAACAAAAGATCCCCAATCATCACAAATTATATTTAGGCGTTTTACATCTTTATTTAAAAGTTGGTAATGCAAAACCTCGCCGGCGTTATCATCGGATGATTTAAACGGGTGAACAGGTTTGGATGTAGGCAGTTTTGTTGCGCGCGCTGCCTCTGCGTGCGTGGCAAATAGTGCATTTGTTTTTTCAGCTGCAAGCAGCATGTTTTGCATGCGGTCAGGGGATGCTTCCGGCGATAATTGCACAGACACAACTTTCCGTTGCCCGTTCAGATCAAGCAGGAAAACTCCGCCTTGGGCAAAATCAAATTTTTCGAGTATTTGAATCATTTGTTTGTGTAGCAATATAATATTATTATGTCAATATATTTTTACATGACTTTTAAACGAACAGCTTTAGCTTGGCATGAATGGAATATTTTACGGATCAGGCCATTATTTTAGGCTTGCGCACACACGGTGAAAATGGTGCCGTAGCCGCGCTTTTAACGCAAGAACAGGGAAGGCATGCAGGATACGTGCATGGCGGCATGTCATCTAAAAAACGTGGCCAGCTTGAACCCGGCACACATGTGCAAGTTGAATGGCGGGCGCGCACACATGAACAGCTTGGCACATATACATTGGAACCTGTGCGGTCTTATGCTGCCACTGTGATGGATGATCCGGTTAAGCTAAGTGTTGTTTTGTCAGCCTGTTCTTTGTGTGAAACGGCCCTGCCTGAACGCGAGGGGCATCCGGGTTTGTATCACGGCTTGATTGCTTTATTTGATTCTCTTTCTGGAGATCATTGGGGTGCGGTTTATGTGGCGTGGGAATTAGCGCTTCTCAAGGATCTTGGTTTTTCACTTGATTTGACCCGTTGTGCCCTTGGCGGCAATATAGATGACCTTGCTTATGTGTCCCCTCGAACTGGTCGCGCTGTCAGTTTAGAAAAAGCACAAGGCTACGAGAACCGCTTGCTGAAATTACCTGAATTTTTAAAGCCAGCCCGTGTGAATAATAATCAAGCAGGTTCTGACAGTGATATTGTAACGGGCCTGCGTTTGACCGGGCATTTTTTGGAGAATTGGGTGTATGCCCATCATTCCAAAGGTGTTCCGGATGCAAGAAGCCAGCTTCAGGCCCGTTTAGTGCACACCCTTGAAAAATCATCTGCCGCCGAATAGGAATAGAGGCTAGTTTAGGATTCTTAAGATGGCACGTAAAACCACCAAAGCAGGCGACCACAATTCGCTTCCCCCCGAAATTCAAGACCAGCATCTTGGCAAGCTTTTGTCGGAGAGATATCTGGCCTATGCGCTTTCAACTATTATGTCGCGGTCTTTGCCCGATGTACGAGACGGCTTAAAGCCAGTACAGCGTCGCATTCTTTTTGCGATGTCGGAACTGAAGCTGGACCCCGCAAATCATCCAAAAAAATCCGCAAGGGTTGTGGGTGATGTGATTGGTAAATTCCATCCGCATGGCGACCAGTCTGTTTATGATGCGCTTGTAAGGTTGGCGCAAGATTTTGCCGTACGGTATCCGCTTGTGGATGGTCAAGGAAATTTTGGTAACATCGACGGCGATAACGCAGCGGCTATGCGTTATACGGAAGCGCGGATGACCCTTGTATCACGCCTTCTGCTTGAAGGCATAGAAGAAGATGCCGTTGATTTCAGGTCTACTTATGATGGCGAAACGGCAGAGCCTATTGTTTTGCCTGCGGCTTTCCCCAATCTTTTGGCGAATGGAACATCGGGCATCGCAGTGGGTATGGCCACAAATATACCCCCCCACAATGTGGCGGAGATTTGTGATGCGCTTTTGCTTATCCTTGATAAACCTGATCCGACCCCTGCTGAATTGTACAAATGCATACCCGGGCCTGATTTTCCAACCGGCGGAATTTTAATTGAACCCAAGGAAAATGTGGTTGAGGCATATAAAACCGGCAAGGGATCCTTTCGACTTCGCGCCCGGTGGGAAAAAGAAGAACTTAAGGGTGGTTCATATCAGATTGTGGTGACTGAGATCCCGTATCAGGTGCAGAAATCAAGATTGATTGAAAAAATTGCTGAGTTGATTACAGAGCGAAAAATCCAAATTCTTGATGATGTTCGCGATGAAAGTGCGGAAGATATTCGCCTTGTGCTTGTACCTAAAAGTCGCAATGTTGAACCTGAAATTTTGATGGAAGCTTTGTTCCGCTCAACAGATCTGGAAACAAGATTTTCATTGAATATGAATGCGCTTGAAGGGGGCCGCGTACCAAAAGTAATGACTTTGCGTGAGGTTCTTCAGGCCTATCTGGATCACCGCAAGGATGTTCTTGTCAGGCGTTCACATCACAGGCTGGAGAAAATTTTACATCGAATTGAAGTGCTCGATGGATATCTGATCGTTTATCTTAATATTGATGATGTTATTAAAATTATCCGCGAAGAAGACGAGCCGAAAATAAAGCTGATGAAAAAGTTTGGCTTAAGTGATGTGCAAGCAGAAGCTATTCTTAATATGCGCTTGCGTTCTTTACGCAGGCTTGAGGAAATTGAAATTAAAACGGAACATAAAAATCTCAGCAAAGAACGTGATGATCTTAACAAGCTTCTAAAATCAGAATCTTTGCAATGGGGCCGCATTAAAGATCAGACTGTTCAACTGCGCGAACAATTCGGACCTAAAACAGATCTGGGGCGCAGGCGTACAGTTATCGGTAAACCCCCCACGCCCATGGTTGTTGAGAATCTAGAAGATGCGCTTACGGTGCGTGAGCCTATTACGATGATCTGCTCTGCAAAAGGATGGGTCCGTGCTATGAAGGGCCACGGCGTGAATGAAAAGGAATTGAAATTCAAGGAAGGTGACCGGTCCCGGTTTATGCTTGAATGTCAGACCACAGATAAAATTATTGCCTTTGCAACCAATGGCCGTTTTTATACATTTTCGTGTGATAAATTGCCACCCGGTCGCGGTTTTGGTGAACCTGTTCGTTTAATGGTGGATCTGCCTAATGATGCTGATTTTGTAACAATGACTTTATATAACAGCGATCAGAAGTTTCTGGTTGCAACATTAGATGGGCGCGGATTTATCGTCCCTTCAAGCGAATGTTTTGCCCAAACAAAATCAGGCAAGAACATTTTAGGCGTCGACCATGGTTCGGAAGCGGCTGTGTGTGTTCCCATTCAACCTGACCATACGCATCTGGCTTTGGTAGGTACAAATCGAAAAATGCTGGTGATACCACTTTCTGAAGTACCTGAAATGAACAAAGGAAAAGGTGTGTCGTTACAAAAATTTACAGATGGCCAATTATCGGATGCGCGTAGTTTTAAGATGAAGGAAGGTCTTTCCTTTAAATATGGTGCAGGGGAAACTGTTGTGAATGATATGAAGCCCTGGCTTGGCAAGCGTGCGCAGACGGGTAAATTACCGCCAAACGGCTTTCCAAAGAATAACTTATTTTCATGACACAAGTTTTTCAGGATTTAGCGGATCTGCGGTCATTTGCAACGCGCGTAAAAGCGCAGGGACAAAAAATATCTTTTGTACCCACGATGGGCGCTTTACATGATGGGCATTTGGCCCTTGTGAGTGACGCAATTAACAAAGCAGATGTTGCTATTGTTAGTATTTTTGTTAATCCCAAACAATTTGCCCCACACGAAGATTATAACGCCTATCCACGCACATGGGATGAAGATTTAGAGAAACTGAAGACAGCAGGGGTTCATGCCATATGGCATCCGCCTTTGCCTGTCATGTATCCAGATGGTTTTGAAACATCTGTGAAAGTTGCTCATGTATCACAACCTCTGGAAGGGGAATTCAGGCCCCATTTTTTTGAAGGGGTTGCAACAGTTGTGAGCAAGCTGTTGCTGCAAGTGATGCCCGACATAGCTATTTTTGGTGAAAAAGACTACCAGCAGTTACAGGTGATTAAAGCCTTGCAGCGTGATTTGAACTTGCCGGTTGAGATTATTGGCGCAGCAACAGTGCGCGATAAAGATGGGCTGGCTTTATCGTCACGCAATGCTTATTTATCGGATCAAGAATTAAAGATTGCAAAAACAATCAACAAAACTTTATTTGCGATGCGCGATAAAATTTTATCGGGCGAAGACATACAGGCTGTTGAGGCGTGGGGCCAGTCAGCCTTAATGGCGCAGGGCTTTCAAAAAATTGATTATTGTACTGTACGCCATGCTCAGACTTTACAGCCCGCGCATCCTAACGATGTAAAGCGTATTTTATTTGCAGGCTGGCTTGGGCGCGCCCGTTTGATCGACAACATTGCGGCCTAAAGCCTGCCACCGGTTATCAACTAAAACTTCCAGGCCAGAAAATTTAGTTTTGTAGTGATAAGGCGATTTTTCAAAGGTGGCGGATCCCAAGTAAACATATAGTTTTCTTTTCCTGCGGGCTTCATCAATCATAATATGAACGGCATGAATGCCAAGCGATCGGCGCATGGAGTCTGGGTCATAATAAAATTGAACAAGGTTTAGGGCGGCAGGCGTTTCATTAAAAATAATTCCGCAAACAAGCTTTCCGGTTGGGTCACTCAACCCCCATGTCTGACAAGCAGCAAGCTTATCAAAAGCAGACTCTATAAATGTTTTTTTATCTATAATATCTGTTTGATGGGGAAAACGATGTTTTTTAAAGCGATAAAATAAATCATAATGCTGATGTGAAAGCACATCTTGATGGTTGCGCATAATTGTAAGGTCTTGATTGCGGTAGTCCAGTTCCTTTTTTCTTTTCCTTGATGAAAATTTTTTCAGATTTATCCTTGAAGGCTTGCACGCAAAGCATGCCGGGCAGGCGGCAATTCTAAAATTGACAAAAAATTTTGTAAAACCAGCTTCAAAAAAACTGTCTTGACGTGCAACCGTTTTTGAAACTTCATAGCGACTTTCTGGTTCCATAAATTCGTGCCGAGCGGTACGCCCGGGTAAAATCTGGCAGGCTACAGGTTCGGAAAGCCAATTTTTCATGGTTATGAAAATATAAAAACAATCAAAAACAGTCAAGAAAAATCAGGGAAAGTTAACGCTACCCTCAGAAGGCCTGTAGCCGGGATCCGCTTTTTCTGGAACAGCTGGGGATACACTGGATGCATTAGCCCCTTGCTGTTTTATAAGACTATCGCGCAGTAAAATGATGCTGATCCGCCTATTTCTGGGGTCTAAGGGCTTATCTTTAATGAAATGGTCTGTATCAGCCTTGCCTACAACGTTGTTAATTCTTTTTTCCGGCAGGCCTGAATCCAACAAGGTTTTACGGGAAGCATTAGCCCGGTCAGCGGATAACTCCCAGTTGGTATACCCAGCCCCATCAGAATAAGACTGGCTGTCTGTGTGGCCACGAACGGAAACCTGATTGGGTAGATTGCGGATCACATTGCCCACAAGCTTCATTAATTTTTGCGTTTTATCAAACATCTGCGCTGAACCGGATGGAAACATGGCTTCCCCTTCTTGGTCAACGATCTGGATACGTAAGCCTTCTGGGGTCATATCGACAACCAGATTCTTTTTCAAGTCTTTCAGCTCGGAATCTGCATCAAGCGCATCTTCGATCTGTTTTTTTGCGGCATCAAAATTCTTTTCTTCACGTCGCTGAATTTCTTTTTCCATTTTCTCTTGTTCAACTTTACGCAAATCAGCACCAGCTGCCCCAACTTGCTGACCGTGCTGCGTATCGGCTTCTTGGGGCGGCGGCTGAACCGGGGGTTGTCTATCGGTAACCATAGCGCCATCAGGTGAAATAGAAAGCCCGCCTAACATGCCACCTGCGCCTGTTTCACTTCTTGAAACTTGCGGGGTTGGGTTAAAGTAATCTGAGATGCCTAGTTTTTGTTCTTCAGTTGTAACGTTCAAAAGCCACAGCAATAAAAAGAACGCCATCATCGCAGTCACGAAATCGGCATAGGCAACTTTCCAAGCGCCGCCATGGTGACCATGGCCACCTTTTTTGATTTTTTTGATAATAATTGGGCGTTTGCCCTCTTCGCCTTCTTGCTTGCCTGAACCTTTAGCCATGTGCTTTACCCTTTATACAGATGGGGGTGGTAAGGCATTTGTAGCTTCTTCAAGTTCCTGGAAGGTAGGCTGAACATCATGCGGCAGAAATTTGCGCGCAAATTCAATAGCAACCTGTGGGGCGCAACCATTTAGAAAAGCAACAAGACCAATTTTCATGCAACGATAATACATAATTTCAGACTCAGCTTTTCCTTCAATGGCTTTTGCAAGCGGGCCGAACATGCCATACGCAAACCACACACCTAAAAATGTTCCTACAAGGGCCGCGCCAATTAACTGGCCTAAAACTTCAGGCGGCTCTGAAATGGAAGCCATGGTTTTAATAACCCCCAAAACAGCGGCCACAATACCAAGTGCTGGAATACCATCGGCCATTGTTTGCACCGCATGAGCAGGATGCATTTTTTCGGCCGATATCGTTTCCAGTTCTTCATCAAGCAAATCACCTATTTTATGAGGGTCCTCGTTGCCAAGCGAAATAATGCGAAGATAATCGCACAAAAAGACAGTGGCATGGTGATCAGCATGAAATTCAGGGAATTGAGAAAACAAAGCGCTGTCGTGTGGATTTTCAATATGTTGTTCTAAAGACAGCCAGCCTTTTGTGCGCGCCAGCTTAAATAAAGTGAACATCATGCACAGCAATTCAACATAAGATTGCTTGGAATGCGATGAAGGTTTAACAAGCGCCTTGAAGCCTTTGAGCGTCGCCTTGACCGTATGGCTGCTGTTTGAAATCAAGAACGCCGCAATAGCGCATCCTAAAATGATCGTGGCTTCTCCGGGCAAAGCACCAAGAATGATCCCAACAAGCTTAAAGAAATGTTCGAAATGAAAATGCATGGCGATCAAAAGACCGCCAAAAGTCGCAACAAAAACCAGCGCAAGACCGACGAGTTTCATATTAACCTAATTATCCTGCCTGATTGAGCCTTCTGCCCATACCATAATTGAAGAATATCAACGGGATAAGTATGGCTTTTTTTTAACCTTCGGACAAGTCTAAATGCCTTATGGCTTATAGCGCAGGGACCCAAAAACGCCATCTGTTTCATCTTCGGGCCCGGCAGCGTAATAAAGTGCATTTTTATCGCCCAGACTTTCTCCGTTTCCAAAAAGAAGACCCCAGATTTTATCGACCACGATAGGTTTGCCATTCGAATCGTTTAGCGTAGTTTTAAAATTTCTGTGAACCGGGTCAAAGGCCGAAATTGTGCCGTCCCCGAAATTAGCAACAAGCAGATGGCCTGAAAGGCTGCCAAAATTTTCCGGCGCAAAAACAACGCCCCAAGGTGCACTGAGTTTACCTTGATCGTTCCATAGGGCGATCAGTTTCCCATTTTCGGTAAATTCTGCAAGGCGACCATAGCCGGGCTTGGACGTATCTTCTTCGCCTACAAAGATCGCCCCTTTTTCGCAAGTGCCTTTTGCTATTTCAGCATCAGGGCAAGCTTGCGTTTTAGCATAGGCAACAAAAAGGCTTTCTCCAAGATGCTGAATATTGAATGGTGCATATTCACCAGCATCAACTTTGCCATTTTTATTATCATCAAAAGGTTGGTCAAATTGTATTGTCAGAGGTTTAAAGTTGTTGTCAAAACTGTGAATGGTCGGTGCTTTGCCAAAATCAGCCGCATAAAGACGATCAAAGTTTTTTGAAATCGCAAGGCCAAAAAACTGCGATCCTTGCTGCGAATAATCAATAACACTAACAGCTTCTGCAGGGCGATCAAACGTACCGTCTTCTAGCTTTCGTTCTGTCCAGGCCGATATGATGCCGCCATCGCTTGCAAAAAGAAACTTTGCAGGCGCAGTGATAGGCGTTTTTTCAGGAAATTGTTGCGTAATAACGAAATTCTTATCGCTGCCAGAAAAGACCACGCCGGTTGCAAAATTTTCGTCTCCACCAACGGGTAGCTTCACGTATTTTACATCGTCTGTATGAAGGCCACGTAATTGAGGATCAGAAGATTGTGTCACATCGCCCACATATTCAAAACTGATATCTTTTGCGGTAACCCAGAAATGGCCGCCAGCCCCTGCAGGGCGAATGGCGATACCCCAGCCATTGATAAATTTTTCATCAACTTGGAATTGCGGCTTGTAGGATGCTTTATTGGCCACAAGCGGTGTATTCACATAGCTATTTTTTAGGCTTTTGGGGGCTGCATTTTCAGCTAAAGCCGCATGGGGCAGGGCGCAAGTCAGCATCAGTGTTAAAATAATTTTTTTCATGATTGTACCTTATCGTTAGTGGTGTAAGTGGAGGGTTTGGAATAGATATAAAAAAGCACAAGTGCCATGCAGCTGCCTGTAATACTTAAAATAAGCAGGGGCGTTGAGAGAGTGATCAGAATGCAAAAACTGACGGCCATGAAAATAGTTATAAAAATTTTTGCTTTTTGTGGGATCACGCGATGATTCCTCCACGCCTTTAGATAGGGGCCAAAATGTGGATGGTGAAGCAGTTTTTGTTCAAGCGCAGGTGAACTTTTGCTGTAAGCCCAGCAAGCAATCAGCCACAAAGGCACGGTGGGTAAGCCGGGGATAAAAATTGCAACAAAGCCAATGCCAAATGTTATATGGCCAATTGCCAGATAGGCTATTTTACCAATATTGAAAGTTTTTAAGTTCAAGCCTGCACCACATGCAACTGAGAATTATTCTCGATCGAAACGGACGCTAAAATATTTCTTTAAAAAGCGCAATAGCATAAAGGACAAAAACAGTCTTTTATAAATAGACATAAAAAACAGAATACTGGAAACAATCTAATCTCTCGGTTAGGGTTCACAATGACTCTCGATCACTTAAAGCAAGACAACGAACTGATTTTTAAAACAGATCAGCAAAATTATGCGCGTGTTACGCTAAACCGGCCTACCGCTTTAAATGCCTTATCTTATAAAATGATTGAATGGATTCGTCACATTTTAGTTGCGCGTCTGTTTGATGGGGCACGCGCGCTTGTGTTTGATAGCGCAGGGGGCCGCGCATTTTGTGCAGGCGGCGATATTAAAGCTGTACATGCTGCGCGTGGTAAAGATGATGTTATCTTCCAGTATTTTGGATCTGAGTATGCGATGAATAGCGCGCTGTTTCATCTTAATGAAACGCCCACAATTGCCTTGATGAACGGGATCACGATGGGTGGCGGTTACGGTGTTGCCGGACAGTGCAAAATACGCATTGCCACATCAAAAACCGTGTTTGCCATGCCGGAAACGGCGATCGGCTTTTTCCCTGATGTCGGCGCGGCGTATCATCTGGCACGCTTTCCTGGGGCAACAGGCATGTATCTTGGTTTAACAGGCATTTCTGTGGCCAGTGCTTCTGATCTTTTATATTTGGGTGTGGCAACGCATTTTGTTTTTGATGAAGCGTACGAAGCAATAGCGCAGGATCCTTTATCTGTATTATCGACAGAGAGGCCCTTGATCTCCAAAGGGATTATCGAACAAGAGAAAAATAAAATTGATGCTTTTTTTTCAAAAGGAAGTGTCAGAGATATTTTTCAAGCGCTTGAAGATTCAAGTGACCCTTGGGCACAAGAAACGCTTGTTGTTTTAAAGACAAGGTGTCCGGTCAGTTTACTTTTAACTTTTGAGCATATAAGCCGCGCTAAAACAGAAACATTTGATTGCGTGATTGAACGAGATTTTTCAATCGCTCAGCATGTTATGGGGCGTGCAGATTTTTTTGAAGGCGTGCGCGCAGCGGTTATTGATAAAGATAAGGCCCCCAAATGGGACCCGGCTACACTGGATGAGGTGCCAGAAAGCTTGATTTTTGAGCATCTGGGGCCTGCCGCTTACGCTTTGAAGGATATTTTGGCGTAAAACAGCCAAGTGCCATAAGGCTGCGCCTTATGGCTTGACACCTTTTATTAACCCTTCGATGATAATGCTAGAAGATAACAAGCCGGAGAACCGTCGTGGCCACACCGTATTATGAAACCATCCAGTTAATCGAACGCCTGCACCGCTATTCGCTTGATGTGGTCAAGGCCGAGCTTGATCGTCGTAACATTGTTGATATCAATAACGTTCAAGCGATGATCCTTTATAATATTGGCCGTGATGAGATGACGGTCGGGGAATTGACATTGCGCGGCTATTACATGGGATCCAATGTTTCTTATAATCTTAAAAAAATGGTGGAAAATGAATTTGTCATGCAAGAAAGATCTGTGCACGATAAACGATCCATCCGCGTTAAATTATCTGAAAAAGGATTGAAGCTTTACGGATATCTTGATGATATGTTTAAAAGGCAGGAAGAAAAATTAAAGGGCACAGATCTTACAGACAAACGCTTTGCTGACACGATCCAGACCATGAAGCTACTAGAAAGATTCTGGACATCACAGTCAGCATTCTCGGGCATGGCATCGATTGGCGAAGACTGGGACTAAGCGTCCTTACTTTACAGCCATCAAAGGCCAACGCAGCCTTTGCTGTTCTTCAAACAACCAGTCTGGAAATAAAGGTTTGGCACTCATCGTGCCGTCTTCTTCAAGATCAGGCACAAAAAAGCGGCCTGGTTTCGCGCTGGCTGCATCAAGAAAATCGCGAAATACTTTTCTTGTACCTTCATAGGATAAGTTTTCTATTAAAAAATCGCCTGCGCTTGGAGTAATCCTGACGAGGGCAGATGTTGGATGTAAGGCTTGTATCAGCGCGGATTGAAACATGGTGCTGCCATCAAAGTAACGTTCATTCACTGATGTTCTGTTAAAGTGGTGAGCACCATCAAGTTCAATCATAATCTCTGTTTTTCTTTGCCCTGCATAAAAATCAAAGTGATGATGCGGCAAGGCTTCTGAAGAAAAGCCTTTTGAAATATCGAGCCCATTAATTCTAAAGTTATCAAGAAGTCTGCCTTCAAAAAGACTGTTTGATGGTGTTTCGTTTGGTCGACTAAATATTTGTGGAAAGCCAAACCATAAACGAGCATCGTAAGTCATGCTACGAATTTTTATATCACCATAAGTTGACCCAAGCGCATGGTTGAAATAAGAAGCAAGATCTTTAAAGCCTTCGTAAGGATCAAGTGAATCAAAAATGGCTAAGGCATAAAGTGTTCTTGCGCAATCTTCCGGGCTCATGTGTTGTGAAAGCGGTTTTATCGTATCACTCCAAAGCTGCATAAATGAATCGTCGGGCAAAAGACGCAACTTCGTAAGACCCTGAAGTATCTGAGATATATCTCTGGCGTTAAAGTTGTACATTTTATCGCGAACTACATCAAAAAGCTTCAGCATGAAATCATCGCTCGGTATGCGCTTAAGCGTTGCGAAGGCTAAAATGGTATTTGCCAGCCCCCTGCTGTCAAAATGATGAAGCTGAGGAAGGGCTTGCTTTTCCCATTCATGAAGGGAGGTTCTGCACAAAGCTGTTTTTCTTTTTGCGGCCCGGGAAACTTTGAATAAAATGGCGGAAAGCTGGTTTGGATTAAACTGAAAATGGCGAATCTGGGCCCAGTGATCGTTAAAATCCTCAAGTTCTACCCTTTGGGCATCTGGAAGATCCATAAAGTAAAAATATATTGCTTCTTTGGTGGGCATGATGGGGGCGCTTGTTATTGTCATGGGGGACGCTATTATTTTTTTGTCATAAATGTCAAATATTATGAATTTTAATCACCTTTTTGCTGTTTTGGGGCTTTTATGTTAGGATATAAGAATGGCAAGTTTACTTGAAGGCGTATCAGTTTCTTTATTGGATATTGCGGGTCAATACCGTGCAAAAGGTATTGGCCTTTCTGCGAGTGCCAGATCTTTGACCAAAAGCTACCTTGACCAAGCACAGTCGGGGTTGAATACAATCTTATCCTTAGGTACATCCGCAAGCGGTGCGGGAAGTGATCAGAAAATTCTGGCTTTGCGTGCAAGCCTTCCTAAAAGCGCGATCAGTGAATTTGCGCGTGACCCTAATACAGATAACGGTCTGGTTGGCGGTAAACCCAAGGGACAAGTTGACACAACAGCCTGATTATTGCGGCGGTGGTAATAAAAAAGGTTGCCGGGCAACAGCGTAGTAGCGTCTTAAATTCTGCATTTCACGAGACACGATCGCGTATGAATGGGTAAGCTCATCAGCCAGCTTATCTTCAGGATGCTTGGTAGAGTTAAGCTGTCTTTCCCGAAACAGGTAAACAGAAATAAGGGCAGCCTTAATTTCAAGCGCAGATCGTTCCAGTGTTTCTTGCTGGCCTTTGCCAAAATGTCTGGACCGCAAATAAGCGCGTACATTCATGTACCCATCTGTAAAGGATTCTTTTAAGACTGATGGTGTAATGCTACTTCCTTCAAGGCTTTGCGCAAGTTGTCGATCGGGCATATTTAAAATGATATCAGGGTCTTCAGGAAGGCCGGCGCGACGTGCTTCCCTTAACGCAAAAGATCTTGTGCGCCAGTTAAGTGCAGTTAGGTCTTTGCGAACAGAGGCCATGAACGTGGCATCCATAGATCTTAATCCTGTTTTATAATCAAGATAATGCCCAATTTCATGATCAAGTACGTTTACAGCATAAACAAGATTTGTCTGCGTTTTTGTAGGCTGCAGAACATTTCCAGGGCGAGAATTGTAAACAGGTATAATCGTTAAGTTTGCGTGGGCCTGCGTTACGCCAACTGCACCAACATCATGTGTTTGTCCGTTCATACCTTTACCAACAGCTTTCCCCGTATCCTCATCGACAGTTGAAATCAGGGCGCCGGTTTTAACGCGATAATTAAAATCACTTAAAGCAGAACGTACATAATAGGGCAGGGTGTCCAGACCCAAACGGATCTTTTCATCAAGGGGTCGTGTCAGCTCAGGGCTATAGGATATGACATGGTCTGCGTTGGTTTGAATATAAAAACTCTCAGCGCGGGCTGTATCGAAAGCAACCATATCCTCGAGGCCATGTAGCGCAAGGGCACGACGTTGCTGAGCGACTAAATCGGGTTTGATAAAATTATAAAATGATCTTTTTTGTGCCGGACTTAAAAAGCTTCCAGTTGAGAGATAAGTCTGCTTTTCTAAAAAAGTACGAGTATCGTCATGTTGATAAGCGCCAGCTATCAGCCCCGCAGATGCGAGCGAAAAAATAGTCATCAGTTTTTGTATTGTGCGCATACAAGAAAGCTATACGAGTCCACATGGTTACGACAATTACAATTTTGGATAATAATATTACGAGAAAGCCTGAATCCCAGTCATGGCCCGGCCTAAAATCAGGGCATGAATATCATGTGTGCCTTCATAAGTATTCACGGCTTCCAAATTCATCATATGGCGGATGACATGGTATTCATCTGCAATGCCGTTGCCGCCCAGCATGTCACGCGCCATGCGTGCAATTTCAAGTGCTTTACCGCAGTTATTGCGTTTCATGATTGAAATAGCTTCCGGTGCAGCAGTATCAGCATCGCGCATACGGCCCAAGCGATATGCGCCTTGAAGCCCTAAGGTTATTTCGGTCATCATATCGGCCAGCTTTTTTTGGATCAGTTGCTGGGCTGCAAGCGGCTTGCCGAAGATCACACGGTCCAGCGTGTATTGTCGCGCAATATGAAAGCAGTTTTCAGCTGCGCCCATTACACCCCAAGCGATGCCGTAGCGGGCAGAATTAAGGCATGAGAAAGGACCACGCAGAGAGTTTGCAAGCGGCAGGCGATTTTCATCGGGCACAAAAACATCATCCAGCACAATTGAGCCAGTGACAGATGCGCGTAACGAAAATTTTCCTTCGATTTTTGGAGCAGTTAAACCCTTCATGTTTTTATCAAGAATAAAGCCGCCAAGTTTGCCATCATCCATTTTAGCCCACACAATACACACATCTGCAATCGGCGAATTTGTAATCCATTGTTTCGCGCCTGAAACGCTATAACCACCTGTTACTTTTTTAGCAACTGTGCGCATATTGGACGGGTCAGATCCGCCGTCAGGTTCCGTTAAACCGAAACAGCCAATCAGCTCCCCCGATGCGAGGTGAGGCAAATATTTTTGTTTTTGTTCTTCAGATCCAAATGTATAGATCGGATACATCACCAGCGATGACTGAACCGATAAGGCAGAACGATAGGCGCTATCAACCCGTTCAATTTCACGCGCAACCAAACCATAGGCAACTTGGGACGCACCTGCGCAGCCATAACCTTCGAGTGTGACGCCTAGCAAACCCAAGGCGCCCATCTCTCGCATGACGTTTCGGTCAAATGTTTCATGGCGGTTGGCTTGTACAATACCTGGCAACAAGCGGTCAGTTGCGAATTTACGCGCGGTGTCTTGGATAAGTTTTTCCTCATCACTCAATTCACCCTCCAGCAAAAAGGGGTCTTGCCAGTTAAATTCTGCTTTTTCGGGTCCAGCCATTTTAAAATCTCCTGATTTTAGAGTATAACAACACAATGAAAGATGCATTACAGGGCCGTGAGATTTTATTCGAAATAACCCCCATGGGCTCGGGCTATGTTAAGATTGTGGCAATGGATACCGTGTCTTTGACAGAAATAACCCTTCAGGGGCCGGCTTCAGCCAGTCCCGAACAGCTTAAAAACAATGCTTTAAAGCGATTGGTTTATGTTTTGCGTAAAAAAGGGTTGATTGCCTGAGATTCGGGCTTTAAATACCTGATATGACTCTTAAACTGGCAATTGCCTCAGATCACGCAGGATATATTTTCAAACAGGCTCTTATTTCGTCTACACAGAATTTGAAGATTGAATGGCTGGATTTAGGTACCCATTCCCAAGACAGCGTTGATTATCCCGATTATGCACAAAAATTAGCGTACGCAATTCAAGAAGGCCAAGTTGAAAAGGGCGTTTTGATCTGTGGCACGGGCATTGGGATTTCAATTGCGGCAAATCGCTTTAAGCATATACGCGCGGCACTCGTGCATGATATTACAACCACAAAAGCCTGTCGCCAGCACAATGATGCAAACGTGATTTGTTTTGGCGCACGTATCATCGGCCCGCTTGTTGCGGCAGAATGTTTAGAAGTTTTTATAAAAACAGAATTTGAAGGTGGCCGCCATGCGGGCCGAGTTACCAAGTTAACAACGTGCGGATAGGAGCAATATATGGCACAAGCAGCGGAGAAAAATATGGAACATGATAATTCATTTTTTGGTGCAACGCTTGCAAAGTCTGATCCTGAGATTGCAAAAACAATCCGGGATGAGCTGCGTCGTCAGCAGGATCAGATTGAGCTGATTGCCTCTGAAAATATTGTATCGCGCGCGGTTTTGGAAGCGCAAGGGTCTATCATGACCAATAAATACGCAGAAGGGTATCCGGGTAAGCGTTATTATCAGGGTTGTGAATTTGTTGATGTGTCTGAAAATTTAGCGATTGAGCGCGCAAAAAAACTTTTCAACTGTTCATATGCGAATGTGCAACCAAATTCAGGATCGCAAGCCAACCAAGGCGTGATGATGGCCTTGCTGCAACCAGGCGACACTATTTTAGGTATGTCGCTTGCAGCAGGGGGGCACTTAACGCATGGTGCCGCGCCCAACCAATCAGGTAAATGGTTTAAAGCAGTTCAATACGGTGTGCATAAAGAAAATGGTTTATTGAACTATGAGGAAATGGAAGCGCTGGCCCGCGAACACAAACCAAAAATGATTATTGCGGGCGGGTCTGCATACCCGCGTGCGATTGATTTTGCGCGATTCCGCAAAATTGCTGATGAAGTGGGCGCAATATTCTTTGCGGATATTGCTCATTACTCAGGCCTTATTGTGGCAGGTGTTTATCCGTCACCATTCCCACATGCACATGTGGCGTGCACAACGACGCATAAAACATTGCGCGGTCCGCGTGGTGGGTTGATTTTGGCCAATGATGAAGCGTTGGGTAAAAAACTGAATTCAGCAATTTTCCCTGGTATTCAAGGCGGCCCGCTTGAACATGTGATTGCGGCAAAAGCAGTGGCATTCGGCGAAGCGTTGCGCCCAGATTTTAAAATGTACGCCAAGGCTGTGCTCGATAATGCGCGCATTTTAGCCGAAGCTTTAACAAAAGGGGGGCTTGCGATTGTATCGGGCGGCACAGATTGTCACATTGTGCTGGTTGATCTGCGTCCAAAAAACCTTACAGGAAAAGATGTCGATTTAGCGCTCGAACATGCAGGGATCACTTGTAATAAAAACTCTGTTCCTTATGACCCGGCGCCTCCAACTGTGACATCAGGGGTTCGTTTGGGAACACCTGCGGGCACAACTCGCGGTTTTGGCCCTGAAGAATGGAAGTTGATTGCAAGCCTAATTCTTGAGGTTGTCGATGGCCTGGTTAAAAATGGACCTGATAACAATGCGCAAGTTGAAAAAGCTGTTCGCGCCAAAGTAAAAGCGTTATGTGACCGCTTCCCTATTTATGTGGATATGTAAGGTTTAAAAATGCGCTGCCCTTTTTGCGGAAATGATGACACGCAAGTGAAAGACAGTCGTCCGTCTGACGATTGTGCATCTATTCGCAGGCGGCGCGCATGTCCTTCTTGCGGGGCTCGTTTCACAACATTTGAACGGGTTCAGCTAAGGGACATGATTGTTATTAAAGCGGATGGACGAAA
Source organism: uncultured Pseudobdellovibrionaceae bacterium (assembly GCA_964648505.1). Taxonomy (GTDB): domain Bacteria; phylum Pseudomonadota; class Alphaproteobacteria; order Micavibrionales; family Micavibrionaceae; genus CAZYMI01. The sequence continues at coordinate 125,291 of CAZYMI010000001.1, read as the reverse complement.
GCAACATTTTGATCGTGAAAAAATTATAAAGTCGATGCGTACAGCGTTGCGCAAGCGTCCTGTCACTGAAGATCAAATTGATAAGGCTGCAAATTCCATTGCAAGGCAGATGGAAACAATGGGCGAAACAGAAGTGGCATCAAAAGATGTAGGCGCTTTTGTGATGAAGGCGCTGGTGCAGTTGGATATGGTTGGTTATGTGCGTTATGCATCTGTATATAAAGACTTCAGGGCACCAGAAGATTTTAATGATTTTGTAGAAGAGCTAAAAGAGCTGCAGATCCGTAAAGATGACAGGCACGAGGATGCCGCCTGATGTTTACGGGGCTTGTTCGGGATATCGGCGCTGTTGCTAAAATTGAAACAGGGCCCGGCGATGCCCGCTATATCATCCAGACCAGACTTGATACAGAATCTATGGCCCTTGGGGCATCGGTTTGTTGTTCCGGATGTTGCTTGAGCGTGGTTGAAAAAGGCGGCAACTGGTTTGCTGTTGATGTTTCTGGCGAAACCCTTTCAAAGACATGTCTTGGAACATGGATGCAAGGCACATTGGTTAATCTTGAACCTTCATTGAAGGTAGGGGACGAGCTTGGCGGGCATTTTGTATCAGGCCATGTGGATGGTTTGGCAACGCTTATCGCGATTAAGCCCGAAGGCGGTTCACACAGACTTACAATTGAAGTGCCCCAGGCCTATGCTAGGTTTATAGCCCCAAAAGGATCCATTGCCCTTGATGGTGTATCTTTAACTGTGAACGAGGTTAATGGCCCGCGCTTTGGTGTAAATATTATACCCCATACATGGACGCACACGACTTTAGGGGCCTTAAAGAATGGTGAAAAAATGCACTTTGAAATTGATATGCTGGCACGTTATGTTGCACGCCAGTTACAAACATGACTCCACAGCATAAAGCACAACATCTCGGTTTCGTCCTTTCATCCGCGCAGGAAATCCTTGCAGAGGCGGCAGCTGGGCGTATGGTTATTCTGGTTGATGACGAAGATCGTGAAAATGAAGGCGATCTGGTTATTCCAGCAGAATTTGCAACAGCTGATATTATAAATTTTATGGCACGCGAAGCGCGGGGATTAATTTGCCTTGCTATGGATGGCCAGATGATAGACCGCTTAGGTCTGCGTATGATGGCAAGGCAGAATGGTTCGCGTCATGAAACAGCATTCACCGTTTCAATAGAAGCGCGTGAAGGGGTTACCACAGGTATTTCGGCGTCCGATCGGGCGCAGACAATAAAGGTTGCGATTAATCCGCAGGCCAGAAGTGCTGATATTGTAAGCCCCGGACATGTCTTTCCATTGCGGGCCCGTGATGGCGGTGTGCTTGCAAGGGCAGGCCATACGGAAGCGGCGGTTGATCTGGCGCGACTTTCAGGACTTATTCCAGCGGGTGTAATCTGCGAGATTATGCGAGATGATGGTACGATGGCGCGTCTTGATGATCTGATACCTTATGCACAAAAACATCACTTAAAGATCGGCACAATTGCTGATTTGATTGCTCATCGCCGTAAAACAGAACAGCATGTTGAGCGCCTTTCACAAGGTGTTTTTGAAAGCCGTTATGGTGGTGAGTTTAAAATTATACATTATATCAACAAGCTGGATCAGCATGAACATCTGGCTTTAATTAAAGGCGATTTAACTTCGGTTCAGAAGCCTTATGTGCGTATGCACGCATTAAATATTTTACAAGATGCAATGGGTGGCGGTGATGCGACACTCGAAAAAGCCATGATAAAAATTTCAAAGCAGGGAACAGGTGCAATTGTTGTTTTGCGCGACTGTATGTCTCGAGGCAGAAATCAAAACCCTAATATTTTGCGTGATTATGGGGTGGGGGCTCAAATTTTGTTGGATCTTGGAATTACATCAATGGTTTTGCTGACCAACACTCCTAAAACTGTGATAGGCCTTGATGGGTACGGTATAGAAATAGACAGGTTTGAACCCCTATGAAGACACAGCATCAATTTCCTGTTCCAGCTTTTAAAGCGGCACCAAAAGTTTTGGTAGTCGAAGCGCGATTTTATGATGATGTCACCGATCAGCTTTATGCCGGCGCACAAGCGGTTTTGAATCAAGCCGGCGCTATCATTGAGCGCGGGCAAGTACCCGGCGCACTTGAAATTCCTGGGGCAATCGCTCTCGCTTCACGTCAAGGAATATATGATGCTTATGTCGCACTTGGGTGCGTTATTCGGGGCGATACTTTTCATTTTGAAATTGTGTGCACACAAAGCGCACACGGTATCATGACCCTTACTTTAGAAGGCGTCCCTATAGGTAATGGTATTTTGACTGTTGATACGATGATCCAAGCGCAAGAACGCGCAGACCCATTACAGTTAAATAAAGGGGCAGATGCGGCTTATGCAGCCTTGCAGTTGCTTGCTATTAAACAGAAATATGAATCACTATGAATCACAATATACTTGCAAAAAAATCATCGGCGCGTTTATTTGCTGCACAGGCTGTTTATCAAATGCTGGTGATGAACCAAAATGCGCAAAGTGTGATTGAAGATTATGTTGAAAATCGTATTGGTATTGATGAAGAAATGCTGGATCTGGTTACGCCCGATGGTGTGCTGTTTGCAAAAATTGTCACAGGCGTTGGTGCGCGCATGGATGATGTGCGCGCACTTGTATCGGGTCATCTAAACAACAACAAAGATACAGTTTTTACTGCTGAACCTATTTTAGGCGCAACTTTACTGTGCGGCGCTTACGAATTATTGGCGCATGTTGATATTGATGCCCCGATCATCATTTCCGATTATGTGGATGTGGCAAAATCTTTTTTCGACATGGCGGAGCCTAAAATTGTCAATGGTGTGCTTGATTCGGTTGCAAAAACCGTCCGTCCGGCCTAAATTTACCTTTAAAATGGCCCTGTAACACTTTGTTAAGCCCCTGCGCGTTAGAATTAAAGAGCAAGGAAACAAAAGCCTGTAAAAGGCCATTTTGTAGGGTTCTGATAAAGCATGAAAAAAGCTCTGATGGGTATTATAGCGCTTATGGTTCTAGGTGGAGGAGCCGGCGGGGCCTATTACTTTTTTAAGCAGCCCGCTGAGGCCGCTATAACCGAAGAGGGCGACCATGCCCCAAAAGAAGCCAAAGCAGATAAAAAAGAAGGCGGTGGCCACGGTGAAAAACCGCAAATGGCGTTTGTAAAAATGGATCCGCTTATTTTGCCGATTATGGATGAAAATGGTGTTTCACAGATTATCTCGCTTGTGGTAGCGCTGGAAGTTAAAGATGAAGAAACAGCCAAGGAAGTGCAGTTTATGGCACCTAAAATCAAGGATGCCTATCTGCAAGATATGTATGGTGTGCTTAATCGAAAAGCAGCTTTGGAAGGCGGCGCCGTTCAGGTGGGTATGATTAAAAAGAGATTGAACATGATCACCAACAAAGTTCTGGGCGAAGACAAGGTTTCTGACGTTCTTCTTCAGGTCGTTCAGCAGCGCCCGATTTAAATTGAACGGTTATTTCTTTCTCAAGAAAACGATTAATTAAACTTGGATAATCATCAATAATATTCATTTTTTCTTTCGTCAATTTCCCCTTTTATTATGACGAGGTTCTTGTGGCACAGGTTCGGCCCAGCAGCGGTAGTTGAAATCATCGCCTGGGTCGGGGGCGTCCGCAAAGCTGCGCACTGTGCCGTTCAGCTTTGCGTTTTCTGCGCGCGTTTTGCCGTCTTCCACAATGCGCCAGATATAGGCCCCATCCGGCGCGGTTTCATTGGCGGCATTTAGTGCTGCAAGTGTTTCGTCATCGGGCTTTATGATTCCGGTTGTTGATCAGTTAAGATCAGCCTTTTTAATTCTTCCAGCGTTTTTTGAGCACTTTCGCGAAGCTGGTCTTCGTTAATGTAATCTGCTTGATCTTCGCCATCTTCAAATGGAATATCAGTGAAAGCATCCACCTCAGCAAACAGCCAATCGAGAGATTCGAATTCATCTTCTGACCAAGGTCGTTTTTTATCATCGTTGAGATACGTATCGATATAGGTTTGTTCAAATTCTTGAACAGTTATTTTTTTTCTAAGAATTCTTTAATGAGTTGGATATATTTGTTCAAGGGGTGCGTCATTTTCCTATTCCTCCTAATTTTCCGGTTGTTGTTGTGTGCATTATTTGGTCTTCACTCAATTTCCAGAGAGATAAGAATTCTCCATCCTTACCCCGCATCACATTCACACCTGTTTTAGGGTTGTAGTAGTGGGTGGCAGGGTTTTGATGATCCCGGTTACAAGTAGGCCTTGATCGACCGGGCTATTTTTTGAAGAGCGGGGGCTCTCAGAATAGCTTCTTTTTCCGACAGGTCAAAGCTTTGCATCCACTCGAGCGTCAAAAGTGCGATTAGATTTTCCTCCGTGATTTCATTTGCCTTTAATTTTGAAATAGCGGCCGTAATATTTTCTGCCTCTGATAAATATTCGTCAGAAGGAGCGCCCAAATTTATATAGCCCTCTATATCTTCTTGCTGGAGAAGGGAATTTATAATGTCTTTTGATATTTTCATGATTTTATATCCTTAATGGTGCCAAGAGGTTATAATTTTTCCGGCGTTTCTTCGAGTTGTTTCTTCAATAACTGTTATACCGTTGGACCCTGTATAAACATTTTGTGGGGTGCCGTACTTTCCAGTCTTGGTTACGATGCGGCCTGTTTCTTTGGCGCTTCTAATGGCTTCAGAGATTTCTAATTGAGAAATTTTTCTTTGATCCAAGCGGAATTTGCCATGCTCTGTTATTTTTTCGTTTTTTATTGATCTTCGCGTGCTTTTTACTGATCTCAAAACCTGCGTAGCAATAGCTATCGCTTTACGTCCCAGTCTATAAAAGGGTAGGAAGACTAATTCCGGATAGACAGGCTCAATCGGCGGGTCGTAAATGTTGGCTGTGGTACGCGGCACAGGTTCGGCCCAGCAGCGGCAGTTGAAATCATCGCCCGGGTCGGGGGCGTCCGCAAAGCTGCGCACTGTGCCGTTCAGCTTTGCGTGTTCTGCGCGCGCTTTGCCGTCTTCCACAATGCGCCAGATATAGGCCCCATCCGGCGCGGTTTCATTGGCGGCATTTAGTGCTGCAAGTGTTTCGTCATCGGGCTTTATGATTCCGGTTGCGGGCAAACTCTGATCAGTTTGGAATTTTTTAATGGCATCGAACAACGTGTCATCGGTGAATTGCGTGATGCCTGTTTTTGCGTAGGGCAGGTAATAGCCCAGCCGGTTCAAAAGTTTTTTCACTCGCCGCACGTCAAAGGGCGCAGACGGGCTGGATCGCCCGAGCGTTTGGGTGATGGTCATCTTTAAATCTCGTATGTGATTTTTTTGCGGGGACACAAAAAACGAAGCATCTGGTCCCTAGTAGTAAAGAGGCGCAATTATTGCCTTGATAGGGATTATATTCCTATATATTTATCATTTTGTCAACAAAAACCTGCGCTCCATCCCCTTGCATGGGGCAAGCTTGGCCTGTAACCTCTTCGACAGTCTTATTTTTACCCAAATAAAACAAGAGGATACAAGAAAAAATGAAAACTCCTTCACCAACTGAAACGCTTGCTGCAGGGGCCAATCTAGGCTTCACAGAAGGCGTTTATCTGATGATCGCCTGCTGTGTGCTGATCGCTCTTATATATGCTCAGGTTGCAGCTCGCCGCGTTTTGAATTCGCCTGCTGGCAATGACAAAATGCAAGCAATTGCCCGCGCTATTCAAGAAGGGGCTTCGGCCTACCTCACACGCCAGTACCGTACCATCGGTATTGTAGGCGTTGTTGTTACTGTGGGCCTTTATGTTTTACTTGGTCTTCATGTTGCACTTGGCTTTACGATAGGGGCTGTATGTTCAGCGCTTGCAGGTTTTATTGGAATGAATGTGTCTGTGCGCGCAAACGTGCGCACCGCGCAGGCTGCAACTGAGGGGCTTGATAAGGCGCTTGATATATCTTTCACATCTGGTGCCATTACCGGCATGCTGGTTGTGGGGCTGGGTCTATTGGGCGTTGGCGGCTACACGATTTATCTGGACATGATGACCGACCTTGATAGCCGAGGAACGCTTGAAGCGCTTGTGGGCTTGGGTTTTGGTGCATCGTTGATTTCCATTTTTGCGCGTTTGGGGGGCGGTATTTTTACCAAAGGCGCGGATGTGGGGGCTGACCTTGTTGGTAAAGTCGAAGCTGGGATCCCTGAAGATGATCCTCGTAACCCTGCTGTTATCGCTGATAACGTGGGCGATAACGTGGGCGATTGTGCGGGTATGGCAGCGGATTTGTTTGAAACTTATGCCGTTACAATTGTTGCAACAATGCTGATCGCAACGAGCGTTTTTGCGCCCGGCGCACAACATGCCATGATGCTTCTGCCCTTAATCATTGGTGCAGTTAGCATTCTGGGTTCAATTGCCGGTACGTTTTTTGTGAAACTAGATGGTTCACGCAATATTATGCGTGCGCTGTATCGTGGCTTTATTGCCTCGGCAATTTTTAGCGGCATATTGATTGTAGGCGTTATTTACATGATCGGTGCTGACACATCATTTTTGCTGGCTGATGGTAAATCAACAATAGAAGCAAAAGACCTGCTTATCTCGGCTGTAACAGGCTTAGGCGTAACAGGTTTGCTTGTATGGATTACTGAATATTACACAGGTACAAATTATCGTCCTGTGCAGTCGGTTGCCAAAGCGTCTGAAACAGGTCATGGCACAAACGTTATTCAGGGCTTGGCCGTATCGATGGAAGCAACAGCAATTCCGGTTGTGATCATCTGCGCGGGTATCTGGATTGCCTTTAGCGTTGCTGGTTTATATGGCATTGCGATTGCTGCAACCACCATGCTTTCATTGGCTGGTATGGTTGTAGCCCTTGATGCTTATGGTCCTGTAACAGATAATGCTGGCGGTATCGCTGAGATGTCCAATATGCCTAAGAATGTTCGTGTAACAACCGATGCCCTTGATGCGGTTGGCAACACAACAAAGGCAGTTACCAAAGGCTATGCTATTGGTTCTGCTGGTCTGGCGGCGCTTGTTTTGTTTGCAGCCTATACAGAGGAGATTAAGCATTATTTTGCAAAGATCCCTGAAATTGCAAACATCACATTCCCGCTTCAAGACCCTTATGTGGTGATTGGTTTATTCATTGGCGGTATGTTGCCATACTTGTTCAGCGCGCTGTCAATGACAGCAGTTGGCCGTGCGGCGGCATCTGTTGTTGTTGAAGTGCGCCGTCAGTTCCGGGAAATTCCTGGGATCATGCAAGAAACAGCTAAACCGGAATACGGCAAGGCAGTTGATTTGCTGACGAAAGCGGCTATTAAAGAAATGATCGTTCCCTCCTTGCTTCCAATTCTGGTGCCGATCGCATTGTTTTTTGTTGTGTATGGTGTTTCCGGTTCATGGGTACCAGCATTCCAATCACTCGGCGCGTTGCTGATGGGCACAATCGTAACAGGTTTGTTTGTTGCCATTTCGATGACATCGGGTGGTGGCGCTTGGGATAATGCCAAGAAATATATCGAAGAAGGCCATTTTGGCGGCAAAGGTTCAGAGGCACATAAAGCCGCTGTAACCGGTGATACTGTTGGTGATCCTTACAAGGATACTGCAGGACCAGCTGTAAACCCGCTGATTAAAATTGCAAATATTGTTGCAATTTTGCTGGTAGCGATTGTGGCGAAGTTTGTTATCGGCGCGTAAGCGTCATACTATAATCATGAAAAGCCCTGCCAGAAATGGCGGGGCTTTTTTATTATTGGATTGGGGACACAAGAGCTACATTTTTTGTATCCCCAAATTCTTTAGTGTGCGGACATGATAAAGCGTTAGCGTATCGTGTCCCCATTTTGTATGGTGAGGAATGATAAATCTCGAAGAAAACAAAGTTCAGCCACCTTGCGTCCATTTTGGTGTGTGCGGGGGCTGTGCCCTTCAAGATATGGCTGCACTCGATTACCAAGCTCATAAGGAGAAAATGGCACTGGAGCTGTTGGATAAAGTAGGGTTGAAGCCGCAGCAGCTTTTGCCAAGTGTTTTTATTGAGCCCCATACGCGCAGGCGCGCAACTTTTGCAGCGCGGCGCGACAAAACACTGGTACAAATAGGTTTCAACAAGCGCGGATCAAACGATGTGGAATGGATTTCTGAATGCCACATTGTTGTGCCGGAAATTATGGCGGCGATGCCTGCGCTTAAGAAACTATTAGGCGTAATTTTAGCAGGCGCGCAGCAGGTTGATGTATCTGTATTGTGGATGGGCACAATGCTTGATGTGCTGATTATGCCATTTGATGAAAGCAAGCTCACGCTTAAAACCCGCATGCTTATACCGCAAATGTTGGAAGGTACAGTAATTGGTCGGGTCGCAGGGCAACTTGATGCATATTCAACACCGTCCATCATCATCGAAAAGTCACCTATGACCATGCGTTTTGGGCGTACCGATATTTTTGTGCCGCCCGCTGTGTTTTTGCAGCCTTCCGTTACGGGGGAAGCTGCGCTTGTAAACGCTGTGCAAACAGGCTTAGGCAAAGCAAAAAAAGTGGCTGATTTATTTTCAGGGCTAGGCACCTTCGCGCTTACTATCGAAGAGGGGCGCAAGGTGGATGCTTATGATGCAGATGGTGCAGCTATTGCAGCACTTGAAAAAGCAGTGCGCGCAAACGGCAATATCAAAGCCATTAAACGCCAGCTTTATAAAGACCCTGTAACAGCAAAAGAACTTAAATCCTATGATGGAATTATTTTTGACCCGCCGCGCGCTGGTGCAAAAGCGCAAGCGGTGGAGATTGCTCAATCAGGTGTGAAAACCATTGTCGCAGTATCGTGTAACCCGAGAAGCTTTGTTGATGATGTGCAGTCTTTAATAAAGGAAGGTTACGTATTTGAAACGCTGCAAATCATAGACCAGTTTACATGGTCAAATCATGTAGAGTTGGTGGCCAAATTTATCCGTTAGTTTGGCGTGCCCTTCCCAATTGCGGTTGGGGAAGCTTTTTTCTGATTGTATTTTCCAAGGTTTCCTAAAAACTGCTGAACCGCTGTAACAGATGAACCGCCGCTTGGTGTTTTACGTTGGCTGATCGGTATATTCTCGCGGTTATTTCCTGAAACCTTAACCGTTTCAACAATTCCTTGTTCATTAAAGGTGACGGTAACGATTTTCTCTTCAACAACTTTTGGATCAAAAATGCCAGTCTTTTCAGTTTTCTGGCCAAGATAGTACCAGATATTCTCATCAAACGGTGCTTGCGTAGTCGGAGACCCAAGCACGCGCGCCACATCTGCGCGGGTGCTAACGCCGGCCTGAATTTCTTTTTCCTGAAATTCTTCCACAAGGTTGCCGCGCACCGCTTTTGTGGGGGCGCAGCTTGTTAAAATAAAGCCAGTGAGAAGCAGGGCCGCAAAAATTCGTGATTTTTTCATCAAAGACCTTTATAAATCGATTTAGGACCCTAAATTAGAATGGATTAGACGAGGGATCAATGCTCAACTGGATTTTTGGCAGTCGCAAAGTTCAAAAACAGGCCGAAAGCCTGTATAAGGATATTGTTTTAAAGTCGCGTCATCGTGCTTTTTATGCTGATTATGGTGTGCCCGACACCCTAGATGGCCGGTTTGAGATGATTGCGATGAATGTTTTTTTGGAAATGAGCGGGCTTAATAAAAGTAGCCCAAAGATGGCTCAAGCACTTTTTGACGCCATGTTCATCGATATGGACCGCAGTGCGCGCGAGCGAGGCGTGGGGGACCTTTCTGTACCAAAGCACATGAAACGAATGATGAAGGCTTTGCATGGTCGTGCAAAAATGTATCAAGATGCCCTGTCGCAGCAAAATGACGTGATGCTGCATGATGCAATTAAGCGCAATATTTTTGGTACGGTTGAGAGTCCGGACCCTCGCCATATTTCTTATTTTATAAGTTATATGCGAAGCGAATTTAACAAAAACCAAAACCAAAACAATTCAATAGCTGCATAATAAAGTGATGATATGAATAAGAAAAACTTACCAACACAACATGAATGGTCTTTTACTGTTGCAGCAGATGAAATTAATGCAAACAGGCCTATGACGTATAAAATTTCACCGAATGCGCAGCAGCGCAAAGATCTGGCGAAGCGATTTGACATTGTGTCGATTGAAGATATGCAGGCCACAATCACGCTATCTCGAGAGCAGGGCGGATTGGTTGTTCATGCATCAGGTATGTTTGAAGCTGATATCACGCAAAATTGTGTGCTGACACTTGAGCCGCTTACCAGCCATATCAGCGATCATTTTGAAGCGTTTTTTGCAGACCCTGATGCCGCGATTAGTTTTAAGAAAGCAAAAGCCAAGCGAGAAGGGGTACAAAAACCAAGTTTTCATGAAGCCCCCATTTTGGATGAAAAAGATGATCCGGAAGCTGTTATTGACGGGCAAATTGATTTAGGTGAACTGACAGCGCAGTTTGTGTCGCTTTCTATTAATCCTTACCCGCAAAAAGATGATGCGTGTTTTGATAGCAAAAAAATAGAAGGGGGCGACAAGCTTAATCCTTTTTCAGTTCTCAAGAAGTTGAAGAAATAGGTCGCGGTGGCTTGAGTCTTTATGAAGCCAGACTGTTTTGAAGAATATAATAATTTACATAATGTTTTTTTATCTTATTACAATTACCACCTCGTTATATAAGTAAAGGCACGATATTTCCCTCAGGCAGGTTGCTGCGGCTTTAAAATTATTATTATGTTATTTTTAAAAAGCACTTTATGGCTTACTTTTAAACATAGCTATTCAAATCAAATCGATTTTAGGGCTGTGTAGCTGAATTAATCCTTGCCTTTAAGGCGCGGTTTGGGCTATTTATGCCGCCTTAGATTCATATTTTAACAGGATTACCGCCATGGCTGTACCAAAGAAGAAGACATCAAAATCAAAACGCGACATGCGCCGGTCACACCACGCTTTGACCCCTTTTAACTGGACGGAAGACAAAAACACAGGTGAAGCTGTGCGCCGTCATCATGTTGATTTAAAAACAGGTATGTACAAAGGCCGTCAGGTCATTGATATTAAAGAATAGTCTTTATTCCCTCTGACCGGAAAGCACCTTGTCCGGAACGCACACCATTATTGCACTCGATGCCATGGGCGGAGATCTCGGCGTGAAAGCTGTTATTCCCGGTGCCGCCCTTGCGTTCAACGCCGACCCGTCATTGCGGTTTATTCTTGTTGGGGATGAAGCCAAAATTAAAGCCGAGCTTGCCGCCTATCCTGATCTTGCCTGCGCATCACAAATAATTCACACAGCTAAAATGATCGCCCCTGATGATAAGCCTTCGGTTGCTTTGCGCGGCGGGCGCGATTCATCCATGCGTCTGGCGATTAATGCTGTATCTGAAGGTCGGGCGCAGGCGGTTGTTTCATCGGGTAATACAGGTGCGCTTATGGCGACAGCCAAGATGGTTTTAAAATGCCTGCCTGATATACAAAGACCTGCGATTGCCAGCGTTTTACCAACAGCTAAAGGCAGCGTTGTAATGCTGGATCTGGGTGCGAACCTTCAGGTTGATTCTGATATTTTAGTTCAGTTTGCTGTGATGGGTGCGGTGTTTGCGCGTGTTGTACGTAATGTAAAGCAACCTAGCGTAGGAATTTTAAATGTTGGATCAGAGGAAGTAAAAGGCCACGAACAATTGCGTGATGCCTATGCGGTGTTATCCGATATTCAATTCCCAGGAAAATTTCATGGTTTTATTGAAGGGAATGATATTGCGGCAGGGACTGTTGATGTTGTTGTCACAGATGGTTTTACAGGCAATGTTGCACTAAAAGTTGCAGAAGGTGTTGGTAAATTATCCGTTCTTTTTATGAAAGATGCTCTTAAATCATCTTGGTTGTCTAGGCTTGGTGCTCTTTTATGTTTAGGCGCCTTCAAAAAGCTTAAAGCGCAGCTTGATCCACGCTTATATAATGGCGGCATGTTTTTAGGTCTTGATGGCATATGCGTTAAAAGCCATGGCAGCGCTGATGATATTGGTTTTGCACAGGCCATTAAAGTTGCAGCTGATTTGGTAAAGGGTGGATTTAATGAAAAACTCTCAACCGAGATTAATGCTATTGTAGGCCAGGAAGAGTTTATTTCGCATTCTGTTTCAGGTACGCCATGAATAAAATTCTTAGTGTTGTGAGAGGTACGGGGTCGTATCTACCAGATAAAATTTTGACCAATCTTGATCTGGAAAAAATGGTTGAAACATCTGATGACTGGATCTTTCAACGCACCGGTATTAAAAGCAGGCATATTGCAGCCAAAGATCAGACTACATCCATGATGGCAATTCAGGCAGCCCAAAAAGCCCTTGAAGCAGCAAATCTTAATGGGGCAGATATTGACGGCGTGGTGGTTGCGACAACCAGTGCGGATAAGTCGTTTCCGTCCGTTGCGGTGATGGTGCAATCTGCGCTTGGGGTTGGTCTGGGGCCCTGTTTTGATGTTCAGGCGGTGTGTTCCGGTTTTATTTATGCTTTGAACATGGCTGACCTGTTGATTAAGAACGGCCAGGCTCAAAGGCTTTTGGTGATCGGGGCTGAAAAATTTTCAAGTCTGATCGACTGGACTGACCGCACAACATGTGTCCTGTTTGGTGATGGGGCAGGTGCTGTTATTTTAGAAGCAAAAACAGATGCTGATTCTGGAATCATATCATCCCATCTGCATGCAGACGGTAATGAACGCGATATTTTGTACACAACAGGTGGCATTTCTTCAACAGGTACTATTGGCACTACTGTTATGCTTGGGCAAGATGTTTTCAAGCAAGCTATTAAGCGTATGGCAGAAGTCGTTGAAGAAACGCTGAAATTTAATAATTTAAGTTCATCTCAAATTGATTGGCTTATTCCTCATCAGGCAAATTTACGCATTATTGAAGGTACCGCGCGTAAGCTTTCGATGCCCATGGAAAAAGTTGTTGTTACTGTTCAAAATCAGGGCAATACATCTGCGGCATCCATACCTTTGGCGCTTGATGCGGCGGTGCGGGATGGTCGAATCAAGCGAGGGCAGCTTCTTCTTTTAGAAGCCTTGGGCGCAGGTTTAACATGGGGCGCCACGCTTATTCGCTATTAAGGCGATTAAGGGTGTCTCAAACCTCAAAAAAAATGTGTATACCCTTGATTTGAATCAGTTTTTAGCTGTTTTATCATTGACCACGCGCAGCCTGAAGAGCTAAGGTTTTGATATAGCACATATTACCGGGGGCTTTGATATGACCAACAAAACCATCACAAGAGCTGATCTGGCCGAGGCTGTTTATAATCAAGTCGGGCTGTCTCGCAATGAATCCTCCGATCTGGTTGAGGTTATTTTGAATACAATTGCTGACCGTCTGGTGACGGGGGAGTCAGTTAAAATATCATCTTTTGGATCATTCTCTATTCGCCAAAAAGGCGAACGGGTTGGACGTAACCCTAAGACGGGTGTTGAAGTTACAATTAAGCCCCGTAAAGTTCTGGTGTTTCGTGCCTCGCACGTTCTTAAAGACCGTATCAATAAAGGGGCATAATCATGTCAACAGCGCGTGCATTCCATGACCATGAGACCGCATCTTCAACTGCTCTTCCAGGTAAGGCGCCTGGGGCGTTTCGAACAATTTCTGAAGTTGCAGAAGATTTAAATGTACCGCAGCATGTATTGCGTTTTTGGGAAACACGGTTTTCTCAAATTCGTCCCTTAAAGCGCGGGGGAGGACGCCGTTATTATCGTCCGGAAGATATTGCGCTTTTAACCCGCATTCATCATTTACTTTATTCTGAAGGATATACAATTAAAGGTGTTCAGAAGCTTTTAAAGTCCAATTCGCGTGCGCAGTTTATGGCAGAGCCTGCAAAGAAATCAGATGTTGAAATTGGTACAGCGATTGTGGGCGTAACATCAGCGGCCGTAAGCACAGCATTGTCGGACGCGCAAAAACGCGCACTTCATACAATTATGGGTGATTTGCAGGAATTGCGCCGTTTACTTAAAGACGCAACTGGACAATAACGCCCAGAACCACTAATCATTCGCCAAGTCGGAGTGTAGCGCAGCCTGGTAGCGCACTTGCATGGGGTGCAAGGGGTCGCAAGTTCAAATCTTGTCACTCCGACCATTTAAAATCAATGACTTAGGAGATTTTGGCCTCTCTTAAAAGTCATCATTTTTTCTACAGTGTACAATCCAGTGTACCAATAAATAGGCCCTGCCACCAGTAAGGTTAGGCGTGTTTATGCGCACGCGCTGTCATGCTACGTCTGGCCGATCTTCGGATCAGGAATTTATTGAGGCCTTCTGCTGGCCTAGTCGTCTGACTTTGGTATGTGTAAGCACAGGCCAACCTCACGGGGATGCACGTGTGTGAGATGCAACTGGTCTGGGTAGACAGTCACTTCAAGAGCGCAATTGTGATATTGGAACGATGCTTGGTTAACCCAAAGCCAGACGGCTAGGCCGTCAAAACTTTAAACATTCGGCTAGGCCGTCAAAGGCGCGGCCTTAAACTCCCCCCTTATTGGAAGCCCGTACAAAACCAATGATCTGTCCGACCATAAAGCCGGAAATCATCAGCAAGCCCAGTTCCATCGGGTGGCTAAAGTAATAAGCGTCGATTTGGTTCAAAGTGTTCATAAGTGTTGTCATTTGTCTTCCCCATTTTTTAAGTTTGTTATTTGTTAGATTTAATCTAACATGGTTAGACAATATAAATATATGAAAAGTATGTCAACGATTAAATCTATTATTTTTGCATTTTGTATTGTTTTTTTTGTTTTTTTATGAAAGAGTGCATTAGAAATACACAAGAAGACATTTTTTATACAATATGACAATTAATTCAAATCAAATTCGGGCCGCTCGCGCCCTCATAAACTGGTCAATTCATGACCTCGGCAAGCAAGTCGGGGTGGTAGGCACCACTATTTCGGCTGTGGAAACGGGGCGATCTAAGGGGTCCGTCGAGCTTTTTGGCCGTATTGAGGCCGCTTTTCTAACCGCAGGCGTTGAGTTTACGTCTGATGGAGGGGTTAGGCCTATACGAAATAAGATTCAGCAGTTTGAAGGACGTGAGGGATTTGCAGCCTTTCGCTTGGACGTTCTCTCAACAGCGCAGCGAGGCCCAACAAAGATTTCTGTAAGCAATGTAGATGAGCGCCAATTTGATAAATGGGGCGAAGGTGAAGTGAACGAACATTATGTTTCTGAGATGAAGAAAGTAGAGGAAATTAATTTTAGAATTTTAGTAAAAGAAAAAGATCAATATTTAACAGGATCAGCTTATGCGTCATATCGCTGGCTTCCAGAAGACATTTTTGGTGAGATTTCTTTTTATATATATGGTGACAAGACAGCGCTTATTTCGTTTGCAGATAGCCAATTTGTTGCTTTTGTATTTTCAAACCCAGCAATAACGCGTTTTTATCAAACCGAATTTGAACGCCTTTGGAATAAGGCTAAAGAATAGCCATGAGACGCAACGTTCAATTATTGCAAGCGTATAGAGACGTTAATCCATGCTTCTTACAAGATACGGTTGATTGGTTCACGGGACGACGTGCGGGCCATATGAGTCCGTGGCTATATTCCGTCCCTCAATATGACGGCGATCGTGCAAACGGATCCGTTGAATGGGCAAAGGTTGTGCAGGAAGCGAAGAATGGCAGTGATTACTATGTGTTTTCTGAGGAAGAACGGATTATTCGTGAAAGTTTGCCAGACATAGCCGCTTTATCGGGCAGGCCTATATCGCTTATTGACCTAGGACCTGGATCTGCTGATGCTTTTAATAATAAGGTTGCTCCAGTTATTCGTTCTTTACGGGGCAGCGTTTGTAAGTATATTCCAGTTGATGTTTCAACGCTCTCTCTTGATGTTGTAGAGAGCGCCTCTCATGCGATATTCCCCGATATAGCTGTTCAGCAAGTGCGAAAAGATTTTCTACAAGAAAAATTCACTTATGCAGCAACAGCAAGTAGAACGGTTTCAACTTTCTTTGGTCTTACACTTTTTAATCTACAAATTGATCCACGTATAACTGGCTTGCCTGAGTCAGTTTTAGCATCAAGCCTCACACGCTTGAAAGGACATCATAAAACACGCGATAATTATATGCTTTTAACGCAAGACTCCACCCAAAATGTTGATAAGCTTGTTACAGCTTACACGGCGTGCCAAGAATATTTCAAACCTTTACTTCATAGAATTGCTCGTGACTTTCAGGTGACAGGAAACTACGATCCGGATGCTTTTGACTTCGGCACTCAATTTTTTCCTGAGACATCTGCTTTTTCTATGTACTTCTCGCCAACTGAAAATATGAATTTTACTATTGAAGGGCAGCCTGTATCGCTCAAGAAGGGGCAAAAACTTTTCTTTCACAATGCTTTCAAAATGACACCAGATCGTTTTTTGCGCACAGCGCATGATGCTGGTTACGAGCCTGTAAGAACAATTACAGAGCCCAATAATAACCACGTGCTCCATATTTTAAAATTTTGAGCCATAAAAATGAGCGTGAAACTAATTGCTCATGCTTTATTGTTGTGGTTTGACCCCGATTTTTAATCAGCTATAACCCCAACTCAAAAAATGATGATGAAAGCAGCTTGCTACAATAACGCTACATTGGAGCTTGCTACTCATGGCTACATTCATAAAACGAGGCGGTAAATATCAGGACGTTATAAGACGTAAGGGCTTTCCTACGGTTTGCCGATCTTTTCATGTTAAGTCCGATGCTCTCGAATGGGAAGGGCACATGGAGCGTTGGGAGTATTCCCAAGCTTAGAAAAGCAAGCTTGTTTTAAGCAAGGTTGATTTTGTTATATTATAGAAAATATCTTTATAAAAATGACAATCCACAGTCTAAGCTTATGATTCAATGAGGGATTAAAGGGTTACGCACAGATTTTTTTAAAGTATTATAAATTGTGCAAATTCTTGCATGATTCGAATCAAATATTATGTTAACCAACCAAGTTCGACTTTTGTGATGAAAACCAGAACGCCTGATTATTCAAAAGCTTTTGTTACAGCGTTTGTAACAATGATTTTGGCTGGCTTTTTTTCGGGTTGTGGGGCGCGTGTTGATCTGGACACTCAAGGTCATACGCAGATGCTTCAATCTGATCGGGTTGATCTTGATGATCAAACGCAAAAAATCAAATTATCGCTGCTTGACGCCGTTAAGCGCGGGATGGAAAAAAACCTTGATGCACGTGTAGCTGCGCTTGAAGCACTTAGTCAGCAACGATCAGTCAGCGTTACTGCTTTGCGTGCGTTGCCGACGGTTGCGGCATCGGCTGAATATACAAACAGATCTAACGAGGGGGCATCTTCCAGCAGGTCGGTTGCAACGGGGCTTGAATCGCTAGAGGCATCACAATCGGTGGATCGCCAGCGAAGGCTCGGGGCGTTGAAGCTTGATTGGAATTTGATTGATGCGGCGATAGCGCTTTCCGACACAGCAAAGGCGCGTGATGATGAAAAAATCGCACAAGAACGTTTGCAAAAAGTTATTCAGAACGTTGAACGTGATGTTTATGGCGCCTATTGGCGTGCACTCGCTTATCAAAATACAGCCAATGCAGCGCAGGCCGCTATGCGCGAAGCGCAAATGCAAATCGGGCAGATTGAAGTTGCGCGTAAAAAACATTTGCTGGGAGATGAATTAGCGGCCTCTAAAACTTTAGAACTGTTGGAACGTGTTCAATCTTATGGCGAACTGGTTGATCGTTCCCAGCTTGCCCAAGTTGAATTAAAATCGCTTTTATCTTACCCTGCCGCAACGCAATTGGTTCTTACAACCAAAGAACCTGGGTCTCTTTCCAATTTAAGAAAACTTGTGAAGGGTGATATTAAATCGCTGGAGTGGTTGGCTTTGCGTCAAAGGCCGGAAATGCGTGAAGAAATTCTGAAGCGTAATATCACTATAGAGGACACACGTCGCGAGATTTTACAAACATTCCCAGGTTTAAACATTGCGCTTTCGCGCCAGTATGACAGTAATAATTTTCTTGTCGATAATGTTTGGAACACTTTGTCGCTTTCAATTGTACAGAGTGTTACAAATTTATTGACGTTACCTGCGCGTTATCAGGCATCAAAAAGCAGGCAGTATGTGGCCGACGCGCGTCGCCAAGCGCTTAATGCGGCTATTGTTGCGCAAATTCATATTGGCAGGCAACGTTTGTTGGCAACGCAATCGGCTTATCAATATCTTTATCAGGCAGCTGAAAGTGCAAATCGTAAAGCGCGTAGTTTACAGCTACGCCGTATAAACGGCTTGGCGTCGGGTGAGGATATTGTTTCAAGCGGGCTTGAAGCCAAACGCGCTGATTTGCGCGCTGGCCTTGCTTATGCGGAGTATCTTGAAGCTTATGCCGCGATGAAAAATGCGTTAGGTTGTGGTGTTCTATCAGAAGTCATGTCCCAAATTTCGAATGGGTGTGAGCTATGATGAGAACATTGCTTATTATGTTGATGGTTGTATCGCTTTACACAGCAGGATTTTCTGTGATTTCTGCCGACGCCCGTGTACAACCAGATCAGGGCTTTATTCCAAACGAAGCTTTTAGGGGCGTGTTTGAAGACGCAGATACCAATTTAGCCAATAATACCATTGAGTATGCGGCCCTTGCTTTACCAAATGGATTTGTTTTTAAAGAATCTAAAACCAAGGGTTCGTTTGATAGGTCTGTCACGGTACCAATAATCGTTCAAGGTCTAGAAAAAAAAGCGCAGCGAGCTTTGGCCCAGTTTAGGCATGAAATTTCAGTTTTATCTCAGGTTCAATTTCCTAAAATTAATCTGCCCGATATTGAATACCCGAGAATGGATTTTCCAGATTTTAGCATTTCTCATTTCTGGCAAGTGAGTGCTGAAGCCAAACAAGCGCCTAGTCTTTTTAATCAATTGAGTCCAATACAACAACAGCAAAGCTGGGTTGCTGACCAGCAATCAATTGATGTTGAAGCTGTTCTTGTGCCCGGACGCTTGACAATTGTATCAAGCAGCCATGACGGCAGAATAATTGAAATGCCATACAGCCACGGCGATTCATTTAAAGCAGGTGATGTGCTTGTGCGATACAGCTGCAAAGATATTGAGGCGGAAGCTGAAATTATCGCCAAAGAACGTGAGATAAGTTACTTGAAAGCTAAAAGCAGTAAAGAACTTTTTGACCTTAACGTACTTTCATATATTGAGCGGATGGATCTTGAGGGTAAAGATGCGCAAACAGCTTCGAAAAAGAAAGCAATCGATGCAAAGCTGGATAGTTGCCAGATCCGTGCCGATTTTAACGGACGCGTTACAAAACGACTTGCAAATACTGGAGAATACACAAGAACGGATCGTGTTTTGATGGAAGTTGTTTCTGATGATGCGCTTCAGGTTGAATTTATTTTGCCTTCTAAATGGTTGCGGTGGGTTAACAAGGGCGCTCCTATCTCAGTTAAAATTTCAGAAACTGAAAGAGTATATGAAGCAAATATATCTCGTATTTATGGGCAGGTTGATCCTGTTAGCCAGTCTATTCAGATGGTTGCAACATTAATGCCTTATGAAGATAATTTACTACCTGGAATGTCCGGGAAGGTCAGCGTCGATTTATCCCGTATACAAGAGGCGGGTATAAAAGGATATTTGCAGGCGACACGGGCGGAAGAGTAATGGAAAAACTGTTTTCCCTGCTTGAGCTTCAGCGTCGTATTTTTGAAGCACAAAGTCGCGATCATGTCTTACACCTAATATTGAATGACAGTAAAAAAATAATCCCCTACGATCAGGCACTGTTTTTTAAAACACAAGGGTTTGCGCTTACCCTTGAGAGAGGATCAGGAAATACGCAGCTTGATTATCAGGCTGAATATGCAACCAAGCGTACAACTTTACTCAAAAAAGCTTTAAAGGAATCGTCTCAGGCGCAACACGTTATTGAAGTCACAGATGGCGATATTTACGCAATTATTCTGCCCTTAAAAACGGATCAAGAAGGTTCTCTCGGGGCAATATGGTTCGAGCGTTCGGTAAAAATGAATGAGGCGGAGCAAGTTATACTTGACGAGCTGATTGTTGTTTTTAGCCAAGTTCTTGGGGTCTGGAGACGTCGCGACCACTCAAAGTTAATTGGGTTTTTACAGCGCGGACGTTTGCAAAAATGGGCAATCGTTGCCTTTGTGCTATTTTTAATTTTTCCCGTTCATCTTTCTGTATCTGGACCAGCCGAAATTGTGCCCCGTAAAGCAGACGTTATTACAGTGCCTTTTGATGGTATTATCAGAAACACAGTTGTTATTCCAGGCGCGTATGTTAAGGAAGGTGATGTTGTAGCCGAAATGGATAACGATGCGCTGGTATCGCAGGCGGAAATTGCACAACAAGCTTTTTTGACTGTGCAAGCATCATTAGCGCGGGTTGAACGGGAATCTCTGGTTGACCCTACAAAAAAAATCAAACTCTTAGAAATTCGCCAAGATATGCTGGCCAAAGAAATTGAACGCGACTATGCCTTGTCTTTAAAACAAAAAAGTCAGATTAGGGCAAAGCGATCAGGCATTGCTATTTTCGAAGGTGAGCAAAGCTTGAGGGGAAAGCCTGTTTCTGCTGGCGACAAGCTTATGCTGATTGCTGATACGAGCGAATATGAATTGCTCATTAGGGTTCCTGTTGAATCAATGATTGATATTAAGGAAGGTGCGCTGGTTAAATTTTTTTTGAATGTAAACCCGCTTTCATCCAAATCTGCTACTGTTCGCAGTGCCGGATACAGGGCCAGCGCAGATCCCGACGGGCTTTTCAGCTATAAAGTATTTGCTGATATTGACCCTAGTCATGAAGCGCCTCGCATTGGCTGGAAAGGTATAGCACGAATTGAAGGCAATTGGACCGTGTTATCGTACGCGATTTTACGCAAGCCTATTTTGTCTATTAGAAAATTTATGGGTCTGTAGAATGGAAGGGGAAGACTTTCCACTACCAAGGTTGAGTGAAAACATTAAAATATTAACAGCCCCCATTTCAGATGGGGAACCACAATGGATCTTGCATCATCCGATCACAAATTCTTATTTTCAAATTGACTGGATAAGCTATGAATGCCTGTCGCGTTTTCATCTTTATAAGACTGCGCATGCTTTGAAAGCAGCGGTAATGACCGAGACAACTTTAATCATTGAGGATGACGATATACGTAATATTACTTTGTTTTTACATCGTCATAATTTGTTGGTTCAAGGTAAGAATAGCGCGGTACCTTTTGTTGCCCCCAAAAAAATCGGATGGATAGAAAAAATTCTTAAAAGTTATTTGTATTTTACTATACCGTTATTTAGGCCACAAAATTTCTTACAAAAAACCTTTCCTTCTATTGATATTCTGTTTCACCATTATACCGTGAAAGCTTTCTTACTTTTTCTTTTTGCAATGATTGCACTAACCATACCCAGAGTAGAAGAGTTTTTCACCACTTTTTCTGATGTATTCTCGTTTGAAGGAATTCTACAAATTGGTTTTGTATTTTTCTGTATTAAAATCGTACATGAATTTGCGCATGCATATGCTGCTATTAAATATGGCGTCCATGTGCCTCATATGGGTATTGCATTCTTAGTCATGTATCCGGTTTTATATACTGAAACGACTGCAAGTTGGGAGATTTCTTCTCGCAGCGCACGACGCAACATTGCTCTTGCAGGTATTATTGCGGAACTTTCTTTGGCAGGCGTATTTCTTGCTTTGTGGCATCTATTTCCCGCTGGTAGCCTTGCGCAGACAATTTGTTTTCTTGTGGTCAGCGTTGCGATTGTGGGTTCTGTGCTGGTGAATTTAAACCCACTTATGCGGTTTGATGGATATTACATTCTCAGTGAAACGTTAGGAATTGATAATTTACAACAAAAAGCATGCGCATTTGCAAGATGGAATTTACGCAGAATTTTGTTCAATATGGATCGTGAAAAGCCAGAATTCGTCACCTTAAAAAAGGAAAGAGTGCTTATTTGGTTTGGCACAGCTTTAATTATTTATCGGTTCTTTTTATATATGGGGATTGCATTTTTCGTTTATCATGCGTTTTTTCAGCCTTTAGGACTCATATTGATGATCATAGAGCTTGTGGCCTTTATTGGGTTGCCCTTTTTAGACGAAATTAAAGATTGGTGGAGAATGAGGCACGATATTTTTAGAAATAGTCGTGTCTATATTCTAATAGGCACGTTATGCGCCTTGATTATTCTGGGTCTTCTGCCACTTTCATCATCGGTTAGTCTGCCTGCTGTTCTTCATGCCCGGCAGCAGGAATTCTTTTCGCCTGTTCCCGCTTTAATAACAAGCCTATCAGTTCACTCGGCGCAAACGGTTGAGAAAGATGCGGTGCTTGCTGAACTTTCATCTCCTGTGCTTGAGCGTGATTTGCGTTTAGCAGCTTTAAGACTTGATCAGCTTGAGTTAATGTTTAATCGTTCTGGTATTATTCAAGACGTGAATCAAGGGCAAACCACTATTACAAAAGATATGGTTGAAAAAGCCCGTTTGGTTCTTGAAGGATATAAAAAGCAAAAAGAGAAGCTTAAAATAACAGCCCCTTTTCATGGCAGCATTGTTGATCTTGATCCATTACTGCATTCAGGACAGGATATATCTGCATATGCTCCACTTTTTACACTTATTAATAGAAATGATATTAGCGTATCGGCATATCTAACAGAAAACCAACGTGATCGAATTAAAGTTGGTGATAAGGCTGTTTTTTATTCGGGAAATGAGTTTTCAAAAAAAGCAGTCTTTGTGGTGGAATTTATATCTGATGTATCAACATCAAATGTTTTATGGCAGGAATTGACATCACCTTATGGCGGGCCTATCGCGGCTGATCGAGATATTCATGGTGCGCGTGGCGCGGTTATATCCAGACAAAGCCTTTACCCCGTTACATTTAAGCCTGCTGATAAAAACCAAATGGATTACAAGCCAAATAACGCTCAAGTGGGTTACCTTGTTGTATCGGCGCAGCGCAAAAGTTTTTTATACAGTAAAATCAATAACTTATATAAATTTTTGCGAAATGAAGCAGCGCAATACTAAATGAAAATTTTTATGCTTTCTTAGGAAATATTAACTGCCAAAGGCTACAATATTAAGGATGAAAGACATTTTACCAAAACGAAGGCCACCCAAACTAACGCATCTTGAAAAGCGTTTGATGTTCGATGCATCGGCCCCGGTTATTGCTGGCCAGGTTCTTTGGTTGGATGCGAAAGACGCTTCAACTGTTCTGGATGCAGAGGGTGACAATGCCGCAAGTGGCGCAGCCTTCTCTGGGTCAGTTGCTACTTGGCGTGATAAAAGTACGAGTGGATATCATGTCTCTGCTGCTGCTGCTACAGAAAGTCCTGTTTATACAGCGGGTGCTTTAAACGGAAACGGTGTCATCACATTTGATGGAGCTAATGATCGCTTGATCCGCGCTTCCGGGGCCACAATTTCAGGCGATGATTTAACAACGTTTATCGTGTTCAACAGAACAACGGGTTCTGCGCGTGATGCTGTTTTTGAACTTGCCACAGCCGGTAGTCGTAACGGTTTGTTTGTGAATGATACGGGTTCGGGGCGCATCGGCTATTACAATAATGGTATATTTTATAATTATAGCAGTGTGTATACTGTAGGTTCGTACCAGCTGATTAGTGCAGTTACGAATACAACAGCAATTAGTTTGTTTCGTAACGGTATCAATGAAAGCAATGTTACAAGTAGTGTGCGCACGGATACTTCTGGGATTTTTGTTGGCGATGATTCAACCAGTGGGGATCAACTTCAGGGAAATATTGCAGAGATTATTGTTTATGATCGCGATCTATCAGCCACTGAAAGGCACGATGTTGAAAATTACCTTTCATTTAAATGGGGTATCAGTGTTACAAATGCTGCGCCCTCTGTTGGGGTAAATACAGGTACAAGTGTGAATGAGGGGGCTTCCGTTATTATTGGTAATGCAACTTTAAGCGCAATTGATTCCGATAATACAGTATCAGGTATCACATATACGCTGACAGATGCAGTTGATAATGGGTCTCTTGTAAATACAAATACAGCGCAGGCACTTATTTTGGGGTCTGTTTTTACGCAAGCTGATCTTGATAATAATTACATTGTTTACACCCATAATGGATCAGAGACATCATCTGATTCATTCGGGTTTACTTTGAATGATAGGCTGGCTACGACATCAGCATCAACCTTTAATATTACGATCAGCCCTATTAATGATGCGCCAGTTATTGGTGGGTGGAATCAGGTTTATTTTGAAGATTTTCAAACTGGTGCGACAGGGTGGACGAATAACTTAACGACGACTTCGAATCCTTTTTTTACAACATTTCTCGGCCGTTTTTCTCAAGATGGTGGAGCGCAGTCAAATTCCAAAACCTATGCTTTATCTGGTACTCAGAATTATTCTGTAGTCAGCTTTGATTTCTATGAAATTGATAGCTGGGATGGCGAACAATTCAGGCTGTTTGTAAATGACGCGCAGATTTTTGGTGCCAGCCTTTCGCTGACAACTTTTAATCAGCCCCTCGATGGCACAACAGGCATTGTGTCATATAGCATTCAAGAATTAAGCGCATTGAACACCAATCTGGGCTTTTCAAGTGCTTTTGTGGATCAAACTTATCGCGTAACACTTGTTGTTAATAGTAATGCCACGTCTTTAAAGCTTGGGTTTGGTTCAACACTTGATCAGGCGATCACAGATGAATCTTGGGGGGTTGATAACGTTAGAATTTATGAAGTAGGGAATGGGGGTGCGCCTGGCCCAATTTCTCTTGCAGAAAATTCTGCTAATGGAACATACGTTACCCAAGTGACGGCAACGAATGCAGAAATTGGGCAAGCTTTATCTTATAGTATTACAGGCGGCACAGGCGCAGGGGCATTTACGATTAATGCTTTAACAGGTGTTATTAGTGTTACAAATGCAAGTTTATTAAATTTTGAGGCAACGCCGAGTTTTACACTTGTCGTACAAGTTGCAGATAATGGCACACCGATAGCAACGGATTCTGAAACTATTACAATAAATTTGATCGATATCGCAGAAAATACAGCGCCAACAATTACAACCACAGGTCCGTTTTCAGTTTCTGAAGCGGCAGCGGTAAACACGGTTGTAGGTGTGGTATCAGCAACGGATGCGGAATTAAACACAATTACTTACTCTATTCAGGCCGGTAACACCGCTAATATATTTGCAATTAATGCTTCTACAGGCGCGATCCGTATCAGTAACACTACTAATTTAGATTTTGAAATACAAAATTCTTATACCTTACAGATTCGGGCAACAGATAACGGTCTTGGTGCATTATTTAGTCAGACTAATATTACAATAAATATCAACAATGCAAATGAAGCGCCAACTTTTGATCCTGTGCAAACAATATTAAATACTAATCCTAATACATTTTATAATGCAGCTACAGGTAACTTTTACAGGTTTTCAACAGTAACTGCGACTGCTACAGCTGCGCAAACCGCTGCAAATGCAACTTTACTTAATGGTGTTGGCGGATACCTCACAACAATCACATCTGCCGCAGAAAATACTTTTGTACGTGGGTTAATAACAACCAATGCATGGATCAGCGGCAATGATGCAACGATAGAAGGGCAGTGGCGCCATTCCGGTGGCCCAGAATCCGGCCAGCTTTTCTGGCTGGGAGCAGCTGCCGGCAGCGCTCAGAATGGATTTTATACCAATTGGGGCGCAGGCGAGCCCAATAACACTTCAAATGAAGATTTTGCCCAGATTTTAACTAACGGTTTCTGGAATGATGCTCAGGGCACAACAAATGCCAGCTATGTCATTGAGTGGACGGGCGCAAATATAATAGCAAGCTTACAAAATGGTCCTTATAATATTGATGAAGATTCAGCGCCAAATACAATTGTGGGTCAAGTTAATTCCAGTGATCGAGATATAGGAGATATACGCACATACAGTATAACGGGCGGCACAGGTGCGGGGTTATTTTCAATCAACTCATCAACAGGGCAGCTGAGACTTACGGGTGCTGTTAACTATGAGGTGGCGACATTTTATACCCTGAATTTGCGTGTTCAGGATTTGGCAGGTTTGTTTTCAACAACAACGATAACCATAAATATCAACGATCTTAATGAAGCGCCTGTGCTTGCGGCAGTTACACCTTTAAATTTTGATGAAAATAGTACGGCTGGCACAGCTGTCACATTCTTATCAG
>CAZYMI010000001.1:0-98879 GCA_964648505.1 uncultured Pseudobdellovibrionaceae bacterium | reverse complement strand
GCGATGAAGATAGTGGGCAGATTTTAACATACAGTATTGTGTCCGGAAATACGGGGAGTCTTTTTGCGATTAATCCTTTAACAGGGGCTTTGTCTTTTTCAGCTTCTCCGGATTATGAGACAGGTAATAACTATAATATAGTTGTACGCGCAACTGATAATGGCGCAGGCACATTGTTTGATGAAACAACAATTTCAGTCAACATATCTAATCTAAATGAATCACCGTTTTTCTTGCAGAATTTTAATCAACCTTTGTTTCAAAGTCGTATTTTGAATTTTCAGTCTGACAATGAATTAGCCCCTGATAATCTGCTTGGGCTTTCATTATCTGGTGGTGATCGTGCGCAAAGCGAATTATTTTATGCTCAAGATTCATTCAGGCAGATTATTCAAGAAGACGTTGTGTATATGTTAGATGACCTGAAAGATGGTGTTACTGATTCCACAGCTTTTCGCCAAAATATAAGTACAGATGATATAGCTTTTGGAATTGTTGAGCAATTGTCAGTATTAAATGCTTCAGAAAGGCAATTCACGAATTTACGAGATGCGTTAGAATTTTTGCAAAACGTTGAAAATCAGAATATAAAATATGATCCGGAACAAAGGTCATCATCAGATCTTCCTGATATCAGAAAAGTGATTTCTGCTGAGACGTCGCATAAAGAAGACATTCAAGATCTACGTTTTGTTGACTCGATGACCTATCATGAAGAGAGATTAACCCGTCTGCGTCAGGCGCTGATGGGGTAAAGCTTAAGCGAATATCAAAATACAAAGAAGTCTAGTAATAATTTTAAATTTAGCATGATAATGACAGCGGCAATAAACCCGTACAAAAACAGAAGTTTATTTCCTATAGCAAAGGTGCCCATGATTTTTTTATTTCGGGTAAATTGAATAAGTGGAACAACAGCAAAGGGAAGCTGCATGCTTAAAATAACTTGAGAGAGAACAAGTAGCTTTGCAGTACCTGACTCTCCGTAATAAATACTTACAAGCAAGGCTGGAATAATGGCAATTAGTCGCGTGATAAGGCGACGAAGCCATGCCGGCAGCCTTATATGAAGAAAGCCTTCCATTGCAATTTGCCCTGCAAGGGTGGCCGTAACGGTAGAATTTTGCCCTGAAGCCAATAGGGCAAGCGCAAAAAGAAAACTTGCCAGCGAGGTGCCAAGTAACGGTGTAAGAAGTTTATGGGCGTCTTGAATTTCAGCCACTTCAAACAGTCCGGCCTTGTAAAAAACAGATGCGCTTAAGATTAATATAGCAGAATTGATAAAAAGCGCGATGCTGAGTGCAAGCGTTGAATCGATTGTTGCAAATTTCAGGGCTTCTTTTTTATTTTCAGGGCTAAGGCCATATGCGCGGGTTTGAACAATAGAAGAATGAAGATATAAATTATGGGGCATAACAGTTGCCCCTAGAATACCGATGGCAATAAAAAGCATGTCCGGGTTCTTGATGATGTCTGTGCTTGGAATATAACCACTCAGCACTGCGCTCAAATCAGGCTGAGATAAAAAAAGCTGCACGCCAAAGCACAACGCAATCAAAATCATAAGCGCTAAAATAAAAGCTTCAAGATATCTGAATCCTTTTGCCTGAAGCATTAAAATTAGGAACGTATCAAGTACCGTTAAGCAAATACCTGCAGTTAAGGGCAAACCAAAGAGCAGTTGTAGGGCGATCGCTGTTCCAATAATTTCAGCCAGATCGCATGCACAGATAGCAAATTCGCATAACAACCAAAGTGAAAAATTGACAGGTTTTGAGTAATGCTGACGACAGGCTTGAGCTAAATCCATGCCAGAGGCAATGCCAAGTCGCGCACATAATGCTTGCAACATAATTGCCATTATATTTGAAAGAAGAATGACAGATAGTAATGTGTAACCAAATGCGGAGCCGCCTGCGATATCGGTTGCCCAGTTGCCAGGGTCCATATACCCCACAGCCACCAAATAACCAGGGCCTGAAAATGCCATAAGTTTACGCCAAAACCCCGCGTCCGTGGGCACAGGAACAGAACGATACACTTCCTCAAGGCTAGGTGATATTTGATTTTTGGAAGGAGACATGATGTAGTTTAATCATAAAGGTTTAGCCTAGGCAACAATATATATATATAGAAGCTACATTTAAGATCTGATATAATTTTTCAATGACAGGAACAAAAAAAGATAATCTTGAACTTGCACAAACGCAGGCCAAGTGGTTTGGCAGAATTCGTGAAGCTCATTTAAGTGAGACAGCTGAAGATTATGTTGAATTAATTGCTGATCTTATCGACATACAAGGGGAAGCGCGTGTTGTTGATTTAGCTCAAAGATTTGGCGTATCTCATGCCACGGTTAACAAGGCTGTTGCGCGTCTTAATCGTGATGGCTATGTCACCAACAAGCCTTATCGGTCTGTTTTTTTAACCGAAAAGGGTAGGAATTTGGCGCGTTCCTCAAAAAAACGGCATGATATTGTTTTAAGTTTTTTGCTTGCACTTGGTATCTCCGAAGATACTGCGAAAGCCGATTCAGAAGGTATTGAGCACCATGTAAGCCTTGAAACACTTAAGGCGTTTAAAAAGTTTGTGAGCGCAAAGAAAAAACAGAAAACACTTAAATGAGAGGTTGAGCAGACGCAGGCTTTTGGGTGGGGGCTACGGCATCTTTGCGCTCCTGGCAGCCTTTTTGTACTGAGCCATTTATTTGAGCACTGGATTGAAACACGCCATCTTGTTCGATAATAGGCAGCATATTTTCCCGCACAGCTGTTCGGAATGAATGGCTGAAAATGAGTCGCTGGGTTTCTGGCTTGAGAGTAGGGGTCGTTTCATAAGCATCATGTATCGCTTTAATAAAAGACCGATCAAATTCTTCGGCCAGAAGCGGCATGCGGTTACCAAGATTGATTAAAGGCATACCGATTTGGTTGCGTGGCTTATTTGACTGAATATTAAAATTAACGCTCAGTCTTACATCATAAGAATTTCCCTGATCGCTAACATAGCATTTATCAAGGCTATAAAGAATGTTTGCGAGTGTTTCAGGTTGTCTTTTTTCTGGGGAAAGTGATGTCCCAGCTTGCGGTAAAGAAGGTAATGTAGCTTGAGCAGATGGGATAGACACAGAGGCAAGAAGTGTCGCAATAGCAATATTTTTTATTGGGATCGGATAGTTCATTTTTAAATATCCTTATTTATGAGGGGCATCGCGTATCAACAGCTTGAAGGTAATAACCCCATTTCGTAATACGGTTTTCGACTAAAGTTGGGTTTATTTTATTAACGCCTTCATCAAAAGCATCGCCTTTTTCGACGTAACGTTTTGCGTCTGCTTGAAGTGCGCGCATAACAACGGGCTTATATTTAGAAGAATGTGCCATAGTGGCCGCAGATTGTTCTTCAAATTCCAGAACCATTTTTGTACCTGTGCCGTTAGGGCGGCAATAAGTGGCTTCCATGCGTCCATAACGTGGCGCGTTATCGTCAGGGTAATCTCCAACTTCGGCGCGGGCAGTTACTATAGGAGCCAAAGCAAGCCCAAAAGCAATTGTGGCTGTTTTAAAATGTCTAAGCATGGCCCCTCATAATAATAATGCGCAAAGTTAACCCATCTTTGATAACTATGTAAACAATAAAAATAAAGGTAAAATAATACCGTTATTTTAAACATCTGTTATTAAACGATAAAATTATAAAATTGAATATTATTTATGTTGACACAGTGAGCCCTAATAAGGCACAACACGCCATCGAATATATAAACAAACGAGGTCTACCATGTATACAACGTCTACAACGTCGATTAAATCGGCCGACGTACAAAAAAAATGGGTGATTGTGGATGCTGAAGGTGTTGTGCTGGGTCGTCTTGCGACAATTATTGCCACACGCCTGAAAGGCAAACATAAAGCCACCTACACGCCACATGTTGATTGCGGCGACAATGTTATTGTTGTGAATGCTGAAAAAGTGCGTTTGACAGGGCGTAAGCTTGATCAGCAAGTGTTTCAATGGCACACGGGCTATCCGGGTGGTATTAAAACCCGCACCAAGCGTGAAATGATAAATTCAAAATTTCCTAATCGTGTCATTGAAAAAGCGGTTGAGCGTATGCTGGCGCGTGGCCCTCTTGGTCGTCAGATCATGAGCAACCTGCGTGTTTATGCAGGCACCAAACACCCTCACGAAGCTCAACAGCCAGAAGTTTTAAATGTTGCAGCGATGAACCCTAAGAACAAAAGAGGTTAATATAATGGCAAACACTAGCACACTCGCTGATCTAAAAACATCACTGGCACCTCAAAACCAACAGCCGGTCAAGCGTGAACCAAAAAAAGATGCGCAAGGCCGCTCTTATGCAACCGGTCGTCGTAAAGATGCGTCGGCTCGGGTCTGGATCAAGCCAGGCAATGGTAAGATCGTTGTCAATGGCCGTGAACAGCAAGTTTACTTTGGTCGTCCGACACACCTGCTTATTTTGAATCAACCGTTTCTGGTTTCAAATCGGGTCAATCAGTTTGACGTTGTCGCAACGGTAGCTGGTGGTGGCCTTTCGGGCCAGGCTGGCGCGATCCGTCATGGTATTTCCCGCGCTTTGCAAATTTTTGAGCCTGACTTGCGTGCGCCACTGAAAGCAGCAGGTTTGCTGACCCGTGATAGCCGTACAGTTGAGCGTAAAAAAGTGGGCTTGCACAAAGCGCGCCGTGCCAAACAGTGGGTCAAGCGTTAATTCTATTTTTCGATACTTGTTTTTCAAAAAAGCCGGCTTATTTTATAAGTCGGCTTTTTTAGTAAGGGGATTTTATAGTGAAATATTCTAAATTGGGCTCTAGCGGCCTTTCAGTGTCGCGTGTTTGCTTGGGTACAATGACATGGGGGCAACAAAACACACAAGCAGAAGCCCATCAACAGCTTGATTATGCCTTATCACGCGGAATTAATTTTATTGATACAGCTGAAATATATTCTATCCCGGTGCGTGCAGAAACATACGGCATTACAGAACAATATATAGGCGCGTGGCTAAAAGACCGGTCAGACCGCGATAAAATAATTCTTGCGACAAAAATTGGCGGGCCTTCTTTTCCGTGGATCCGGGGAGGCAATAAGATGGATGGTGCAAATGTGCGCCAGGCAATTGAAGCTTCTTTAAAACGCTTGCAAACTGATTATGTTGATGTGTATCAGTTGCATTGGCCAAGCAGGCCTTTTCCGCATTTTGGCAAAAACAATGCAGGTGAAATTGATTTCACAAAATCAGACACACAAAAAGAAGTTGATAATTTTCTTGATGTTTTACGTGCTCTTGATGAAATTGTAAAAGCTGGGAAAGTTCGCTTCGTTGGCTTGTCGGACG
This sequence comes from uncultured Pseudobdellovibrionaceae bacterium, assembly GCA_964648505.1. Classification (GTDB taxonomy): domain Bacteria; phylum Pseudomonadota; class Alphaproteobacteria; order Micavibrionales; family Micavibrionaceae; genus CAZYMI01. Next base: position 93,520 of record CAZYMI010000001.1, on the reverse strand, counting down.
ATACAGCGTGGGGAATTATGAAGTATCTGGATTTGGCAAAGACCCATAATTTGCCACGCATGACTTCAATTCAAAACGAATATTCTTTGCTTAAAAGGTCAGACGATCCTTATCTGGTTGAAGTGTGTGTGCGCGAAGATGTGGCGTATTTGCCGTGGTCGCCACTTGCAACGGGTGCTTTGTCAGGCAAATATCGATCAGGCGAGTATCCGCAAGGCAGTCGATGGCAGGTTGAAAAAGCGCTGGGGCTCAATTCAGGCCACTGGCGCGATGGCCTTCCATTGCGCCAAGCCGTTGATGCTTATGCAGCGGTTGCCGATAAACATGGCCTTGATCTGGCACAAATGTCTCTTAAGCATGTGGATCTGCAAAGTTTTGTAACGTCAACAATTATTGGCGCAACATCGATTAATCAACTCAAATCAAATATAGATGCTTTTGAGATCATACTTTCCAGTGATGTTATGGCAGAAATTGATTCGGTTTATCGCCAGTTTCCTATTCCGTATTGATATTAAAAGCCATGATAAAGTTATTTGAGAATAAAACGCCACAGATTGATAAAAAAGCTTTTGTATCAGAAAATGCAATTATCATTGGCGATGTGACAATCGGCGCGGATAGTTCGGTGTGGTATAACACCGTGCTGCGTGGTGATGTGAATAATATCATCATTGGCGCGCGTACCAATATTCAAGACGGCACTGTGATTCATGTTTCCTCAACAACACAAGGTACTTATATTGGCGATGATGTGACTGTTGGGCATATGGCCTTGTTGCATGCCTGTACGATAGGCAGTCGCGTTCTTGTTGGTATGCAAGCTTGCATCATGGATGATGTTCAAGTTGGTGATAACGTGATTATTGGTGCAGGCAGTTTGGTGACACCGGGTAAAAAAATACCATCGGGTCAGTTATGGGCCGGAAGACCTGCAAAATATATTCGAGATATTAGCGAACAGGAAAAGAAAGATCTTATTTTCTTCGCACAGCGTTACGTGGATATTTCAAATAAGTACCAGTCTTAACTTAAAGCCCTTGTTTTTGTACATAACGGCCTGGTGCAGGTTCAATTGAATTTTCAGGCTGCCGTGCGGGCACTTGCTTGCCCAGATACGGTTTGATCCATGCCATCCAATGCGGCCACCATGACCCTTGTTCAGGTTGTGCATGTTTTAGCCAATCTTCAGCACTTTTTTTAAGCGCGGGACAAACCCAGAATCCATATTTATTTGCATCAGGCGGGTTAATAACGCCTGCAATATGGCCTGATCCGGATAAGGTAAAAGTGACATCGGCATTTTTAAGGGCTTGTGCGCTTTTATAAGTACAGTGCCAAGGTGCAATATGGTCATCGCGTGTGGAAAGAAAGTAACTTGGCTGTTTAATTTCTGATAAGTCTATATTGATACCGTCAATTTTAAGACCGTTTGGTTGGATTAAAAGATTGTCACGGTACATTTTTGTCAGATAAAAATTTTGCATGGCTGCTGGCAAATTTGTTGAATCTTCATTCCAGAATAATAAATCAAATGGAAAAGGGTCTTTCCCTAGAAGATAGTTATTAATCACAAAAGACCATATCAGATCATTTGCGCGCAAAAGATTGAATGTGGTCTGCATGGATTTTGAGTCCAGATAGCCGAGCTGCTTCATTTTTTCTGTCATCGCGGCAATCTGATCATCTGATGTAAAGATCGTAAGATCCCCCGCATCTTCAAAATCAAGAAGTGTTGTAAAGAAGGTGGCTGATTTCACCCGATTTTGCTGCTTTTTTGCTGTAAGCCATGAAAGAGTAATAGATAAAAGTGTTCCACCAATACAGTAGCCAATCACATTGGTTTGTGTTTCGCCAGTTGCTTTTTCAATCGCATCAAGCGCTTCAAGTATGCCAAGCTTCATATAATCTTCAAAAGATATTGTGGCAAAACTTTCGTCTGGGTTGGCCCACGAAATGATAAAAACGGTTTGCCCTTGGTCGAGTGCCCAGCGAATAAATGAATTTTCAGGACGAAGATCAAGAATATAAAACTTATTAATCCAAGGGGGCACAATGAGAAGCGGGGTCTGTGCCACTGTTTTTGTTGTGGGTTTATATTGAATAAGCTGGATAAGTTTATTTTCGAAGACAACATCACCAGGTGTTGTTGCCAGATTGCGGCCCACTTCAAATAGTTCATTTCTGGTTGTAGAAATTTTACCTTTCTGCAGGTCTTCTACAAAATTCTCAAAGCCGTTAATGAGTGTTTCGCCCCCAGTTTCAAGGGCTGCTTTAAGCACTTCTGGATTAGTGATGGCAAAGTTTGTTGGCGCGAATGCGTCGATAATCTGACGCGAAATAAATTCAACGCGCCGACGATCTGCCGGAGAAAGTCCATCTACATTGTGAATAACATCTTGAATCCATTTGCCAGTCATCAGGTATGATTGCTTAAGCGCATCAAACATCACATTATCCGACCACACCGGATCACGAAATCTGCGGTCTGACCGTTCAGGTTCAAACAAGGTTTCTGGATTTGATCCTAGAAAACGTTGAGTACTATTTTGTACGATGCGACCAAAATCTTGCCACCATGTCATTTGCCATTCAGCAATTTTGCTGGGGTTGCGCATGGCATAAGCCCAAAATTCTGCACCCGCATGGCGCAGGCGCAACGGATCAAAAGGGGTATCGGAAGAGGGCGGCTGCGGCATCTTTTTTTGCTGCAGCGTTTCAATCAATATGGGGTAGGCGCGGTCAAGCGCTTCGGCCATCCGCCGGGAAAAATGAATCAGGTCAAACGGCTGTTTTTCAGTCATAGCTGTTTCTACCCTTATTTTAAGCCTTCGTCACGGGGTGCTTGAAGGACAAGGCCAGTCGGGCTAATCTTGCATCCTTATAAAAGGTTGGAGATCGGCCCCATGAAATATATTATTCTGTTGGTGTCTTGTGCGCTTATAAGCTGCCAGCCGGCTGGGCGCAGCACAATGCTGACCGATCCCCAAGCCTATGCGGCAGGAAATTCCCCTAATATGACCCAGATTGCAGGCATGAGTATGTATGACCTTGGTCATGCCATGTCGGAGGGGCGGGTTGATATCTATGACCCTGCTTTGTCGGTTGATGTGGCTTCTCCTGAAATTGTTTATCAGCAATCCATGCCAACAGCGCCGGTTGACACAATCGAAGTACATCCGGTGGATAATGCTATTTTAAATGACGGTTTTATTCCGCCGCCACCACCACCACCTGTTCAGACAAGGCGTTCTTCATCCATCGCGCCTTTTAACAATCCCGAGGGATCAACTTATCGCCAGCGTCCGCTGATGACATACGATCCATGAGCAGCAGTAAACCGCTTCGTCTTGGTATTGCAGGTCTGGGTACAGTCGGGATAGGCGTGATTGATATCCTGCGCACTGAACAAGCCAGATTATTTGAGCTAACAGGGAGGGCGGTTGAAATTGTTGCCGTTAGCGCTAAAGACAAAACAAAGAAGCGTAATATTGATCTAAAAAGCATTACATGGATTGAACAGGCTGAAGATCTGGCCACGCATCCCAATATTGATGCGATTGTTGAAGTGATCGGCGGCGCGGAAGGCGTGGCCCGAACGCTGGTTGAACGTGCATTGAAAAACGGCAAATCTGTTGTAACAGCAAACAAGGCTTTGATGGCATATCACGGGCAGTCTTTAGCTGTGTTGGCGGAGAAAAAAAATGCATCACTTCGTTTTGAGGCAGCTGTTGCAGGCGGGATTCCCATTATAAAGACCTTACGTGAAGGGCTGGCAGGGAATCATATTGAAGTGATTTACGGCATTTTAAATGGCACTTGTAATTATATTTTAACCGAAATGCGCGAAAAGAATATGAGCTTTGATGCCGCGCTTCTTGATGCACAGCAAAAAGGCTATGCGGAATCAGATCCTGCATTTGACATTGATGGTTTTGATGCTGCTCATAAGCTTGCTTTACTCACAGCCCTTGCTTATGGATGCGCACCAGACTTAGCACATTTGCCTGTGCGGGGTATTCGCTCAATCACAGATCTTGATATTACGTATGCTGAAGAAAATGATTTTCGTATCAAACTTCTTGGTATTTCGCGTCTTCAGGCTGGCGCGATTGAACAAGGTGTCGAACCATGCCTTGTGCCTAAAAACTATCCAATTGCTTATGTAGAGGGTGTTTTTAATGCTGTTGTGGTTGAAGGACATGCCGTGGGTCCGATTATGATTCAAGGGCGTGGTGCAGGTGCAGGGCCTACTGCCTCTGCTGTTGTTGCAGACATTTTAGATTTAGCGTCAGGCCGCTACAGCGATGTTTTTGGACGTCCTGTGCAGATGTTGCAATCCCCCCAATATGTAGGCGCACACAATATTATGGCGCGCTATTATTTGCATTTACGCGTGGTAGATAAGCCGGGCGTGATGGCAGATATAGCAAGTGTGCTGCGCGATCAAAAAATCTCGATTGAAAGCTTAAAACAGCCGGCCAAAAGTGCAACACCTGAAGGTGTTTCCGTTTTATTGACGACTCATACCACGTCACAAGCATCTATAGTATCAGCTATTTCTGCGCTTGATAAACTTGCGGATATTCGTGGCCCAACCAGTTCAATGCGCATTATTTAAAGGATTGACTGAAGTGGTCTTAGAAAACGACTTTGTCTGTGAACCAAAATAGCTTTTTTACCTGTTTCATCATCGTTAATTTTCTCTGTATAGGTGCTGCGTGGTGTTGCAGGCGCAGCAGTAAGTTTAAATTCTTGGTGTATGTTCAAGAAGCTTGAAACCGCTTTTGTTACACCATGCAATCTTGGGTGCTGATAATCATCACAGATAATGACGGTATCCTGATGGCTGATTTTTTGTGTATGGGACAAATCGTTCCTTACATCTATTTCGTCATGAGAACCATCAATGTAAACAAGATCAGGCTTTATGCCCAATTCTTCCATAATTGACGATGCGATTGTAGCGGTGCTTCTGAAGGGCGTAATAAGATCAGTCATGTTTGCCCTGATAACATTAGCGAGGAAAATGTCATATGTTCCGCATTCTCCTTTGTCTGTTGAATGCATGGCAGGCTTGTTGTGTAACCACAAACCAGCACTTCCAACATGTGGATCGGCGCAAACAATTTCAATATCTTTCATTCCGCTTTCTTTTGCGCAGGCGGCCATAAAAAGGGCAGAGGCGCCTTTCCAAGTTCCAATTTCAAGAATCAGTTTTGGGCGCACGATGTTGATGACGTCTTTTAAGGCAGGATCCTCGCTACCCCAGCCCTTTTTGTCCTCGGGTATTTGCGCTGTGTTCACGGCATCATAAGGATTGATCGTACCGTGAACGGCTGTAAAAAATCTTCTGATCGTCAAAGGATCCCGCTTTCATTAACATTTTTATATAACTATGAAAACTATTTACAATATAAAATTATGTCAATATATAATTTTATCATTGCCCATAAGCGTTCAGCCCCCATAAAATGCAATCAATGAAACAAGCAAAGGTAAAAATGACACAAATAGACACCTCTGAATTACCAGAGTTGATGGACCGTAACTTGGCACTAGAAGCTGTTCGGGTAACTGAAGCGGCGGCTCTTGCGGCGTCAAAGCTGGTAGGGCGTGGCGATGAAAAAGCAGCGGATCAGGCGGCGGTAGACAGTATGCGTCAGACTCTGGGTTCGCTTGCCATTCGTGGACGTGTGGTGATCGGGGAGGGGGAACGCGATGAAGCCCCGATGCTTTATGTAGGGGAAGAAGTAGGCACAGGTTACGGCCCTGAAATTGATATCGCACTTGATCCGCTTGAGGGCACAACAATTACAGCGCGTGGCGGGCAAAATGCGCTGGCTGTTATTGCCATGACAGACAAAGGCGGTTTTTTGAATGCGCCTGATGTGTATATGGATAAGCTTGCTGTTGGCCCAGGTGTTAAGCTTGATCCTGATGACCTAGATCGTCCGGTGCCGGAATTACTGACCCGAATAGCCAAGGAAAAGCAGACTCGTGTTGAAGAAATGCTTGTATGTATTTTAGACCGTCCTCGTCATGAAAGTATGATAAATGCGGTGCGTGCGGCTGGTGCGCGTATCATGCTTATTCAAGATGGCGACGTATCTGGTGTTATTGCAACAACAAATCCTGATAGTGGGATCGATGTTTATATGGGAGCAGGTGGCGCACCAGAGGGTGTTCTTGCAGCAGCAGCTTTACAATGCGTTGGCGGTGCAATTCTTGGTCGTCTTAAATTTCGAAATGCAGATGAAATTGCCCGGGGTGAGCGCTGGGGCATAACCGATCATCACAAAATCTATACACTTGATGAACTGGCGAAGCCCGGGAACGTTATGTTTGCAGCAACAGGCGTTACAGATGGCACAATGTTGCGCGGTGTGCGTCGCTATCCGGGTGGTGCCACAACTGATTCAATTGTGATGCGATCCAAGTCGGGGACAGTACGCCACATTGAATCGCGTCACAATTTAAAGCGCAAGGCTTTATGATGCAGCCCCTGTCTGTTGACAGGTCGCTTTTAAATACGCGTTGGGTCTTAAAAGATCACGATAGCGTTGTTGCATCACGCTTAATTCAAGTTCACGGTTTGCCAGAAATTGTCGCACGGTTATTGAGCGCGCGTGGCGTTGGTGAAGATCAGTTTGATACATATTTAAACCCCACACTTTTACGTGATTTCCCTGATCCATTTAAACTTTTTGGAATGGGAGCGCTTTCCTACAGGCTTGCAGAAATTGTTGAACAAAAATCTGGTCTCGGTATTTTTGGTGATTTTGATGTTGATGGCGCAACATCTACATCGCTTATGGTGCGCGTTTTTAGACATTTAGGACTTGATGTGGCGTTCCACATTCCTGATCGGGTCAGCGAGGGATATGGCCCAAATCTGGCAGCCTTGCTCAGGCTTCAATCGTTGGGGTGCAAGACAGTTATTCTGGTGGATTGCGGGATCAGTGCTGTTGACGTTATTACGCAAGCGTGTAATGCGGGGCTTGAAGTGATTGTTCTTGATCATCATGAGCCGGGCGATATTCTGCCCCCCGCTCAGCATATTATTAACCCTAAGCTTGCGGCAGATGAAAGCGGCTATCATATGATGGCTGCTGTGGGCGTTGCGTTTATGACGATGGTTGCGCTTAATACAACTTTACGAAAGCGTGGATTTTATCAGGCGGGGAAAGCCACTGAACCTGTTTTAAAAAGTTATATGGATCTTGTCGCGCTTGGCACGGTGTGCGACATGGTACCTTTAACAGGGCCAAACCGTCTTTTTGTAAAAAACGGGCTGAGTTATCTTAATCAAAAAGTAAACCCGGGCATTCAGGCGCTGGCAGATATCAGTAATCTTAAGGATGCGGTTACCGTTGAAAATTTAGGTTTTGCCATTGGTCCGCGTATCAATGCTGGTTCACGCGTGCATTTACCGGATCTGGGCGTTAAAATTCTTTCAACCGACGATAGGCAAGAGGCGCAGGCTCTTGCAATTACGCTTGATCAGTGCAACACCAAGCGCCGGCAGATGGAACAAGAAACGGTGCGCGCTGCTGCAACACTTGTAGAAGCGCATGGGTATCATAACCATCCTGTTATTATTGTAGATCATCCGGATTGGCACCCAGGCCTTGCAGGGCTTGTCGCGGGAAGGCTTAAAGAAAAATATGGCCGCCCTGCGATCGTTGTCACATATGCAACAGGCGTCAATGGTGCGCGTGAAGGGCGCGGGTCGGGCAGGTCTATTCCGGGTGTTAATATTGCAGCGTCTTTTTTAGCAGCGATGGATAAAGGCCTTTTGATAAAAGGCGGTGGCCATGCGATGGCTGGCGGCTTTACAATTGATCCAGTAAACCTTGCGGCATTCAGAACGTTTTTACACGAACATATCAGCATACAGATGATTGATGCGCCTTCGCTTTCTCCTTTTGAAATTGATGCGGTGGCTTCAGTGCGCGGGCTGAATATTGCCGCTGCCCGTATCATTGAAAATCATTTGGGGCCTTTTGGTATCGCAAATGCTGAACCTGTTTTCGCTTTACCGTCGGTGCGGATTTGGAATGCTTCTATTGTGGGTGAAAATCATGTGCGGTGCATGGTGAGCGATTGGGAAGGCGGCGCGCGTGCAAAAGCGATAGCGTTTAGATGTGTAGGCACGCCACTGGGTGAAATATTGCTTAAATCAACAGTTGGGGCTGCACGGCCTTTGCATTTGGCAGGGCGGGTTAAGGTGGATCGCTGGAACGGGACGGAAAGCCCGTCTTTCTTAATTGAAGATGCGGCCTTGGCAACGGCGCAAGTAACGGATGCCGCTTAAGATTAACTTTTTTGCTTATTTTGCAACATTTTAGAGTGTAAAGCCGCAAAACGGATGAGGGAATTAGCGTGTTGCGGGGGCTTGCTGAAAATCGCTTGATTTTTGCCTTTCGCCCCCCTATAACAGGGCCTCTTTTGGTCAAAAGTCCCCTTCGTCTAGAGGCCTAGGACACATCCCTTTCACGGATGCGACACGGGTTCGAATCCCGTAGGGGACGCCATTTTGCTGTTTCATACAGTCCAATAAAATCCAGAAAATCATTGAAAAATATAGCATTTCAGGCATATAATTGTCTGTTACCATCCAATATCATTTTACCCAGTCTAGGACTTCTGGGGGGATATGCGGGGGTATAAGAAACTCTTGGGAAAGGATATACCCCCAATGAAGCTTACAAACCGCAAGTGTGAAACGGCAACCCGCGAAAAGGATGGAGCCAAGCTCTTTGATGGGGGCGGGCTTTTTCTAGAATTACATAAGAATGGTAGCAAATATTGGCGTTATAAATACCGTGTATTGGGCAAAGAGAAGATTCTGGCGTTGGGGGTATATCCCGAAATCTCTTTAGCCGAGGCGCGCGAGATGCACCGTAAAGCTCATAAGTTAGTTGCGCAAGGCTTAGACCCATCTCAAGAAAAACAGAATACAAAGCGCGAGCGTGCCGTAAATGCCGAAAATACTTTTGAGGTCATTGCGCGTGAATGGTATCAGCACAATAAGGGTATTTGGAGTGAGAATCACGCAAGAACGATTTTAAGACGTTTGGAACAGGATGTTTTTCCTGTCATAGGGCGAAAACCAATCCGAGATATTACCCCACCAATTATTTTAGAAGTGGTTAGGGCAATTGAACAACGATCTGCTTTTGAAATGGCACGCCGCGCTCTTCAAATGAGTGGTCAGATATTTAGATACGCTGTTATTCACGGTAAAGCAGATCGTGACCCGACCCAAGACCTTAAAGGATCTTTGAAACCTTATAAAAAGGGGCATTATGCCGCTATGGAGGCAAAAGACCTTCCTGAGTTTTTGAGCAAGTTATACAGTAATGAAGGGCGACTTTTCCCTACTACTCAGCTTGCAATTGAAATCATGATGTTAACATTCGTGCGCACAGGTGAGTTGGTTAAGGCAAAATGGAGTGAGTTTGATTTTGACGAAAAAGTTTGGATTATCCCAGCGTCACGCATGAAAATGCGAAAAGACCATATTGTGCCGTTATCAAAACAAGTAGTTGAAAAGCTTAAAAAATTGAAAGAGATAAATGGGCGTTGGGAATATGTTTTTGCCAGTCAGAGAACTCCGCGCAATCATATGAGTAACAATGCAATATTAGTTGCTTTGGATAGAATGGGTTATAGAGGGCAACATACAGGGCATGGGTTTAGAGCCTTGGCAATGAGCACGATCAAAGAGAAGTTGGGATACAGACATGAAGTTATAGATCGTCAATTAGCTCATGCTCACAAAAGCCAAATTGATGCTGCTTATGACCGCGCTCAGTTCCTCGATGAACGTAAAAAGATGATGCAAGAGTGGGCCGATTATCTGGAAAATATTGCATCTACAAGAAACGTTATTCGTGGTAATTTTAGGAGTTCATAAATAACTTACCAAAATTATAAAATCATCTATGCTTAGGCATGGCCTCAAAATCTATTACTACACTTATTGGTTCTGCAGGTGAGCATTATGTGATGTCTCAACTTTTAAGGCGTGGATACATAGCGGCTCTCGCCCCTCAAGGAGTCCCTAATTCTGATATAATAGTCACCAGCGTAGATGGTGACAAACTTTGCACAATTCAGGTGAAAACTAGAAGAGATATTGGAACGGGTGGTGGGTGGCATTTAAAAGATAAGCATGAAAATATTTTTACAAAGCATTTGTTGTATTGTTTTGTAGATTTTGGCAAGGATGAGTCTGTTACTCCGTCAGTTTTTATAATTCCAAGTAAGGTTGTCGCTAAAGCTATTGCGTCTGATCACAATGCTTGGTTATCCGCTTTGGGTAAAAAGGGTCAAGAAAGAAAAGATGGGCCTATGAGAATGCTAAAGCCTGATTATTCAAAAACTTTAGGGGAGAGAAGCCAATATAAAGCAGGTTGGTTGGAAAAGTATCGCGACGCTTGGCATTTATTAGGGCTAGATTGATGACCTACCAGATGCGAATGCAGGCGGATGATTTTTATAAAGCCTATCAAGTCTTAAAGGATAATTATAATACTAAAACGCTTGCGATTATGGGGCCAAGTATTGTCTGTTTGGCATTTTCTGTTGAACTTTATATGAAGGATCTGCATTTTGCCTTGGAAGGCAAGGCACCCTTCGGACACAATATTTATAAACTTTTCAAGAAGCTACCAGAGCCAATAAGGCAAGAAATTTTTTCTCATCCTTCAATTAGTCAAAATCCTTTTCACACCCGAGGCCATATTTATTCAGCGAAAGGGTTTTCTAGTAATTTTAACCCGTATGATGGATTTATTGAGCAAATTGAAATAATTAGTGATGCCTTTGTAAATTGGCGTTATCCAATTGATCAAAAAAAGACAGTCACTCTTACTTATAACTCAGCATTTGCTGAGGCTTTAGCAGAAGCGGTTAAGTCAGTGGCTGATAATTTAAGAAGACAAACAGTCGTGTAAGTTTGTTTTTATAAATAAAACTGCACAGAACGAAAGTGTAATAGTTGGAAAATTTATCAGAAATGTTTAATATCTTTTTATGCTAGATTGGCGTTTCAACGATTTTGAATGTTTGCCTCTATTGATTTCTTTATTGCTTAATAAAGAAGCTTCCAAAGATGAGTCCTCCCTTGATAATTTATATGACTCAGATAAAGAAAAACTTTTATCTGATCTCCGCAAATCAAATGAAAACAATCAACTTTTTGAATTAATTCTGAGTAGCCTAAAAAATGGTTATTTAATTACGGATAAAAAATACTCAAGTGAAGAGTTAAGCATTTCTAATTTTTACAATATATGCGTTGAGCCAGTTAGCTTTTTTAGATGGGCTCAGAAAGAAGGTTATTTATTTACTTTCAATGTAAAGTGGAACGTTGACCAAAGAGAAAAAGAATTAAGGATAAAAAACTATAAAGACTATAAAATATCACAAGAAGCTGTCGCTGAACTAATGCGTGAGCCGTTGTGGTTTGTTTGTGATGCAATCTTGTATTTGCATGGTTATCAGCCAGCTGAGGGCAGTGGCTTATCCTTCCCAGATCACAATCCAAACTTATCAATTATAAAATCTGATAGCAGTATGAAAAAAACTTATCAGTATTTACTGGATGCTAACAAACTAGGGGAGATTAGTTTTTTTGATAGATCGGAGTATAAAGTTAAGCCAAATGACTTTATGGTTTGGGCGGAAAGCTTGAAGCTCTCATTCCATAATTTATTGATTAGTAAAGAAAAGGGTCAAAAATCTTTGGGTAATAGAGAGCGCGACACACTTTTGAAACTCATTATTGGTATGGCTATTAAGGGGTATCGGTATGACCCAAAGGCTTTAAAAAATACTTCCATAAAAGAAATTACAGACGATTTGGACTCGTTAGGAATTTCTCTTGATGCAGACACTGTTAGAAAATGGATAAAAGAAGCGGCTGAGATATTGCCGAGAGATGATGCATAAACCGAATTCGGTTTTGCTGAAACCGAGTTCGTCCTAGATACCTCTTACACATGATTGGATTGCCCTGTTCTTAACAACACGGAGGCATATTCCAATGAACAATCAAAAAACACTTCCTGAAACTGGTTTCTTACGACTTCCTGAAGTCCTTCAGTTTTATCCTGTAAGTAAATCAACATGGTGGGCGGGCGTTAAATCTGGGCGCTATCCTAGAGGAGTGAATCTAGGTGAGAGAATAACCGCTTGGCGGGTGCAGGACATTCGTGCCCTAATCGAAAACTCGGCTGGTCGTCAATGACTTTCAAAAAACGCACTTATAACACGCGCCTGATACGCATGGGGTTGTCCTATAGTGTGCAGGAAGTCGCTGGTTTGTTTGGATTGCACAAAAACAGTGTTCTGCAATGGATAAAGAGCGGCCTTCCCGTCATTGACCAGCGTAAGCCCTATCTCATCCACGGGGCTGATTTGGCAGCTTTCATAAAAAAGCGGCAATCTGGGCGGAAGCATAAATGCCAGCCCCATGAATTTTACTGCTGCAAATGCCGCACCTCCCGCAAGGCATGGGAGAACCAAGTCGACATTGTAATTAAAAACAAAAGTAAGCTGGTTATCACCGCGATATGTGCCGTTTGCAACACGGCATTGCACCGTGCTGGGGCAGTCCGAAAGCTCGCTGAATATCAAAAAATCTTCTCAGTACAAACGCTGCGGGAACAACACATAACAGACCGCAACCAACCCATCGTTATGTGTGACACGCAAAGGAGAATGGAACCATGAGCAAATATAACCCTAAAAATGAACGCATAAAGCGCGAGTATTTCCGCTACCTAAAAGAGGCCCAGCAAAGGGCAGATACTACACTCAATGGTATCCGCAAGGCATTGGCGCGATACGAGGACTATACAGGCCACAAGGATTTCGCCACCTTTAACAAAGATCAGGCCGTGGCTTTTAAAAAGCACCTCTCAGTCCAAAAAGCCCAGCGCACAAACGAGCCAATTAGCAAAGCCACAATGCTTACCACCCTGAACGCCTTGAAGGAGTTTTTCGTTTGGCTATCATGGCAATCAGGCTACAAAACCCGCCTGCATGTGCCAGATACCGAGTATCTGAACCTAACCACCAAGGAAATCAGCGTGGCCAAAGCCGCCAAGCACAAAAACTACCCAACGCTGGAACAAATCCGCAGGGTTATTCTGTTGATGCCCACCGAAACCGATACACAACGCCGTGACCGTGCCTTGATAGCCTTCACAGCCCTGACAGGCATGAGGGATAGCGCGATAGCATCCCTACGCCTGAAACACATTGACCTGACCCGCACCCCGCCACTAGTACGGCAGGAACCTGATCTGGTAAAAACCAAGTTCAGCAAACAAATCATGACGTACTTCTTCCCTGTAGGGGATGACCTGCAAAAAATCGTGCTGGATTGGGTAACAGAACTGCGGGATGAAAAACTCTATGGCATGAATGACCCTGTTTTTCCAAAGTCAAAGATTGGCCATGATGAAAACAGATCTTTTGCCCTGCAAGGGCTGCAACCTCAATGTTGGAGCAACGCAACTCCCATCCGCCAGATATTCAAGTATGAGTTTGAAGCCGCAGGCCTGCCATACTTCAACCCGCACTTATTCAGGCACACCCTGACGCATATGGGGCAGGAGCTTTGCAAAACTCCTGAACAAATGAAGGCATGGAGCCAGAACCTAGGCCATGAAAACGTACTGACTACTTTCACCAGCTACGGCCAGATAGACCCCTACAGACAGGGCGATGTGATTAAAAACCTAGGAAAATCAGAAGAAGGCGATACAAAAGCCACGATGCAGGCCATTTTGGAAGAATTACGTAAGCGCAAGTAAAACAAAGCAAAAATCCCATGTGAAAAAGAGCGCAAAATTGCTATGGTCTTGGTTTAATGCAGTTTTATAAAGGCTAAGGAAGACCATGAACGCCAAAGAAACCATCGCCCACCTTGAAGACAGGCTCTGGAAGGCTGCCGACCAGCTTTTGGCGAATACCGACCTCACCCCCAAGGAATATTCAACCCCCATCCTGGGCCTCATCTTCCTCATTTTTGCTGAACATAAATTTCTGGAAGCCAAGAAAGAACTGGAAAGTAAGGCCACAGGCCGCCGCACCATCGGCAAGGAAGATTACCAAGCAAAAGGGATTATGTATGTCCCCGAAAAAGCGTTGTTTAGCCACCTGATTAACCTGCCCGAAGGCTCAGACCTCGGCAAAGCCATCAAAGACGCGATGGAAGCAATCGAGGCCGAGAACCCCGACCTCAAAGGCATTTTGCCTAAAACCTACCAGCGCATAGATAATGCGACACTGGCCGAAATCATGCGCCTGATGGATAGCATCCCGCGAAATTTGGAGGGCGATGCCTTCGGCCTGATTTACGAATATTTCCTCGGCAGCTTCGCCATGAAGGAAGGGCAACTAGGCGGGGAGTTCTTCACCCCCCAATCTATCGTCCGCCTGATGGTTGAAATCATGGAACCGCTAAGCGGCACTATTTTTGACCCCGCCTGCGGCTCGGGCGGTATGTTCGTGCAATCCGCCCGTTTCATTGAACGGCACAAAAACAATCCGCTTAAACTCGCTATATACGGGCAGGAAAAAACACTTGCTACCGCCCAGCTTTGCAAAATGAACTTGGCAATCAATGGCCTATCGGGTGATGTGCGGGTCGGCAATTCGTATTACGAAGACCTGCACAAATCCGCAGGTAAATTCGATTACGTCATGGCCAACCCGCCCTTCAACGTCAACGGCATTGATAAAGACCGTTTGAAGGATGATCGCCGTTATCCGTTTGGCCTGCCAAGCGTGGATAACGGCAACTATCTATGGGTCAGTCTGTTCTATGCCAGCTTATCGGCCAAAGGCCGTGCCGCGTTTGTCATGGCCAATTCCGCCAGTGATGCGCGCGGGTCGGAAACCCAGATGCGCGAAAAATTGGTAAAGGAAAAAGCGGTGGATGTGATGGTGGCCGTAGGCTCCAACATGTTCTACACCGTAACCCTACCCGTAACTCTTTGGTTTTTGGATAAAGGCAAAAAGGGCACGGGGCGGGAGGATGCAATCCTCTTTATCGATGCCCGCAACATCTACAATCAGGTCAACCGCCGCATCCGTAATTTCCTGCCCGAACAAATCGAGTTTATATCCAATATCGCCCGCCTCTACCGTGGTGAAACGCCAGAAGTTGAAAATGGCAGCGATGCCCTGATGCAACAACACTTCCCTGATGGTAAATACAGGGACGTAGCAGGCCTGTGCAAAGTGGCGACATTAGCTGAGGTAGAGGCGCAAGGCTGGTCACTCAACGCAGGGCGATATGTAGGGGTGACAGACAAAGCCAATGATGACGGCGATTTTTACGAACGCCTCACGGCTTTGAATACAGAGTTTCAGGAACTGACAGCGCAGGCGCATGAGCTTGAAGATGCGATCAATCAAAATATAGTAAGATTGGCATCCTAACATGACGGTTTGGAACGAAAAAAGATTGGGTGATGTAATTGAAATCCACGACAATCGTCGGGTGCCTCTGAGTTCCACAGAGAGAGAAAAACGCAAAGGAAAATTCAGGTATTACGGGGCGCAAGGAGTTATCGATTATATCGATGATTATATTTTTGATGGTGAGTATATTTTAGTCGCAGAAGACGGAGAAAATCTAAATAGCAGAAAGCTCCCTTTAGCTTCTTTGGTAGATGGAAAATTTTGGGTGAACAATCACGCCCATATAATCCGAGAGAAAGAAGGAATTTCAAGAAACAGGTTTTTGTTATATGTCATAAACAACCTGAATATTTCCGCTTATGTTACAGGGGCTGCTCAGCCAAAGCTTAACCAAGAAAATCTTAAACGAATAGAGATTCGTATTCCTGAATTAAGCTATCAAGATGAGATAATCGACGCTTTATCACCCTACGACAACCTGATCGAAAACAATCAACGGCGGATCAAGATTTTGGAGGAGATGGCGCAAAGCCTCTACCGCGAGTGGTTTGTACACTTCCGCTTCCCAAACCACGAAAACACACCGATGGTTCAATCCCCCCTCGGCCCCATCCCCCAAGGGTGGGAAGTCAGAAATCTTGGAGAGGCTGTAAGGTTTGTCAAAAAAACAGTACGGCCAGAAAATCTCGAACAACATCGAAAATATCTGCCAATAGATTGTCTTCCTCGGGAGTGTCTCTCTGTTTCTGAGTATCGTCCCATCGAGGAAGCTCAAAGCAGTTTAGTTTTGTTCGATAAAAAAGACATTCTATTTGGTTCAATGCGTCCGTACTTCCATAAGGTTGTTATTGCACCGTTCGATGGAGTAACCCGTGCAACGTGCTTTGTTTTTAGGCCTCTAAAACCAGCGTATTGGGCATGGTCAACCATGCAACTTTTCCAAAAAGAAACGGTTGATTTTGCAAATGCACATTCAAAAGGAGCGACGATACCCTACGCTAGCTGGGAGGACGGCATGGCGCAAATGAAGGTAGTTTTCCCACCAGAACATATCGTAGAAGATTTTGAAAAAGGCGTAGCCAAAAATCTTGAATGGATACTGAACGCACATCATGTTCAGGAACGTCTAAAGAATATGCGTGACACGCTCCTCCCTAAACTCATCTCAGGAGAAATCGACCTTTCCGCCGCCACCGCCAACCTTCAGGAGGCGGCATAATGTACTCTCCCACCTTTCAAGCACTCGCCCGTGAAATGGCTTTGGCAGATAGAACAATCTGCACAGGCCTTACCTCTATTCGTGAGGCAGATTTATCAAAGGTCGGCACATATTCAGAGGCATTTTTTAACCTCTCCATAGGCCTTGAGCGTATGGGAAAGCTGATTTTCATGCTCGACTATTGCTACTCAAACAACGGCACATTCCCCACGGACAAAGATTTAAGAAATTTTGGTCATAAGCTGAGTGATATTATCGATCATGCAAAGAAAGTTAGGGCAAAGTATCCAACTGACAAAAATCTAGGTAACTGGATTGAAAACGACATAGAAAAAGCAATCATCGTCTGCCTTTCGGAATTTGCGGATGGTACGCGCTATTACAATCTTGATTATATCACAGGCGGTAAAACCCAGCAGGCCACAGACCCCGTTAAGCTATGGTATGAAAGCGTTATAAAACTAGCGTTAGCTAAACATTATTCAAAGAAAGCTCGTGACAAGGATGAAGCAAGATTCAGAGTGCTTGGAAATTTTGGCTGGGACTCAGTAGTTATGGTGCGATTTACTGCCGAAGACGGAAGTCCAATCGATAAATTTCATGATCTGAATCTACATGCACACACGGCTAAAATTGGTAACAAATGGGCGCAACTGTACCTTCTGAGAATAGTGCGATTTTTTGCTGTTCTGCTTATGGATTTGGGATACAAGGCCTATGAGCTGCAATACGACTTTATTCCAGACACAGGTGATTTTTTCGGAAAATTTTATAATGAAGATAAATACTTCAAAACCAGAAAAGCTTGGAAGGCAGCATGACCTTAGAGCTAAACAAGGACAATCTGCTTATTGGGCTGCTACAATATAATTACTTCCCGCGTACTCACGACCACAAGGAAGAGTTGCCACCTATTTTTAGCAGTGTGAAATTCACTCCTGATGTAGCAAACAAAATCAATGCCCTCAGCTATCGTGGCGATAAAGGGTATGATGTTTTACCTTTCAGAAGGACGCGCCACCCAAATATCCCGCGCATGATGGGTATTCCACACCCTCGCGCTTACGCCAAGCTTGTGCAGGTTATCGGTGATAATTGGGATCAATACATATCCAAATGCTGCCAAAGCCCCAATTCAGAGATTGAATTTGAGGTGCAGGATGATTTCAGGATTGTTGTTCATAAATATGATCATGTCGCGCCTGACGGTACGCTTGAGAACCAAAATCCGCGCGCTGACTTTGGCAAGTCGTATAGAGTCAAAACCGATATAACAAACTTCTTCCATAGTGTTTATAGCCATTCATTACCTTGGGCTTTGGTAGGCCACGAACATGCCAAGAAACATAAAGGCCAGAAGCATAAAGATGAATGGTTTAACCAAATCGATTATAGCGTCACACTTTGCCAAAGGAACGAAACCAAAGGAATCCCTATTGGCCCTGCAACCTCAAGTATATTGAGCGAAACAATTATGTTTCAGGTTGATAAGGCTTTGAGGGATAAGGGCTATCAGTTCACACGGTATATCGACGATTACACTGTTTATGTGGACAATGAAGTGCAGGCTAATACCTTCCTCATGGATTTGACCAAGGAATTAGAAAAATTTTCCTTGAGCCTGAATCCCAAGAAAACCAGTATATCTAGGATGCCAGTCCTTAATCGTGAGAACTGGGTCATCGATTTAAACATGTTCTTTGGGCTTGAAGAAAATGGAACCTTCAATGAAAAAGAAGAGTTGGTGCGTTCGCCCATAAAATATAAGCAGCTAAAGATGATCATCGACAAAGCGGTTTCGCTAAGTAAGGAATATCCTGACGGTAGCGTCATGAAATATGCCTTTTCAGGAATTGTTGATATTGGCGTTGATGCCGCTGATGAAGGAGCTGAGCAGTATCTCATAGACTCCTTGTTTCGATACTCTTATTACTTCCCAGCACTTATACCTTTAATCCAAAGGGTCATAGGCAGGGTTAGCATATTGGGGGCGATTTCCTTTGAGCTGCTCTTCGCGTTGCTTCAACGGTCTTTTGAGCAAGGACAATCAGATAACATTATCTGGTGCATGTACTACTTACTTCAAATTCCAGCCTTCACCAAGGCTGACTTATTAGAACAATGCTGCACCAAAGATGACCCGATGGTGATACTCATGGGTTATGTTTACGCAAAGAAAAACAATCTATCTATTGATGCTCTGATTACATGGGCCAATCAAAAAGTAAAGGGCGCTCAAGACGAGAGCCTGACTGAGTACGACATAGACCGTTTCTGGCTTGTTTTGTATCAACTATATCATGACGACATTTTAAAATTCCCGCCCTACAAGCCTCATGTGGCCACCAGTGGTAAGGACCCTCATAACAACGAAGTATTTGAGCTTCTTAAGAAAGAGAAAGTTTCTTTTGTAGATTTCGACCATGATGATTTTCAAAAATATCCAACTCTCCTTTTTGGTAACAAAGGAAAATTAAATGGTTAGCCGTCCCGATTCCGAAACCGCGCTTGAACTTGCCGCGCTAGAGGTTTTCAAATCCCTTGGCTGGGTTGCCCGCGATTGTTACAGCGAGTTTGATCAAGGCAAATCTTTTCTGGGACGGGATAATAAGTCTGAAGTCATCCTGTTTGCCCGTTTGCGCCCAGCCCTCAAAAAGCTAAACCCTGCTTTGCCTGATATTGCGCTGGAACTTGCAGTTGAAGAGCTATCCCGTGACCGTGTGCTGTTGGGTATGGTTGAAGGCAACCGCGAGGTCTTCAAGCTGATCCGCGATGGGGTTAAAGTACGCTATCCCAACCCAAAAGGTGCAGGGGATGTGGATGCTGCAGTTGCTGTAATTGACTGGAACAACCATACGCAGAATGATTTTTTTATAGCCCAACAGCTTTGGATTGCGGGGCCGCTTCATACCCGCCGTACGGACTTGATGGGTTATATCAACGGCCTGCCGCTTGTATTCATGGAACTCAAGGCCTCGCATAGGTCTTTAGAGGCTGCGTATCGAGATAATCTGCGCGACTACAAGGACACAATCCCGAACCTTTTTACCTATAACGGCCTTGTCATTCTATCCAACGGGCGCGAAGCCAAAATTGGATCAATCACAGGCGAATATGAGCATTTTGCCGACTGGAAGCGCATAAGCAATGAAAATGAAAAAGGGGTCATCTCGCTTGATACGATGATCCAAGGCACCTGCGAGCCGAAGCGTCTTTTGGATTTGCTAGAAAACTTCACCCTCTTCATGCAAACCAAAGGCGGGCTTGCCAAGATACTGGCAAAAAACCACCAGTTCTTAGGTGTTAATAATGCCATAGAAAACCTGAAAAACATTCAGGCTGTAGGCAGCGCAAACCCTAAAGGCCGCCTTGGGGTTTTCTGGCATACGCAAGGCTCAGGTAAAAGCCTCTCTATGGTCAACTTTTCGCAAAAGGTTTTGCGTAAGCTGGCAGGCAACTGGACTTTTGTCATTGTGACGGACAGGGATGATCTGGACACCCAGATTTATAAAAACTTTGCCAGTTGCGGCATAGTGACAGACCCTGACGCTCAGGCCGAAAGTGCCGTTGATTTGCGTAAGCTGCTCAGTGAAAACCACCGCTATGTTTTCACGCTCATCCAGAAATTTCGTACCGAGCGCGGTGAAGCGCACCCCGTATTATCTGAACGCGATAATATTATCGTGATTGTGGATGAAGCCCACCGCAGCCAATACGATACCTATGCCATGAACATGAGAACGGCCTTGCCCAATGCCATGTTCATTGCCTTTACAGGTACCCCCTTGATTAAAGGGGAGGATGAAACCACCCGCGATGTATTTGGCGACTACATAAGCGTCTATAACTTCCGCCAGTCCGTAGAGGATAAGGCTACAGTCCCCTTGTACTATGAGGGGCGTATTCCCGAGCTACAGCTTACAAACTTGAACCTGACCCAAGATATTGAAGCGATTATCGAGCAGGCAGAGTTGGATGAAGACCAGCAAGAAAAGCTGGAACAACACTTTGGTCGTGAATACCAGATACTGACCCGTGATTACCGCTTGGAACAGGTGGCGGCTGATATTGTTTTGCACTTTATGGGACGTGGTTATCAGGGCAAAGCCATGATGATTAGCATCGACAAGGCCACCACCTTGAGGATGTACGATAAAGTCCAAAAACATTGGAAGCTTTGTCAGCAAAAGCTTCGTAGCCAGATTGAGGTAGCCAAAACCGAGCAGGAACGTAAGGCCTTGTCCGCGCAAATCCTCTACATGGAGGAAACGGATATGGCTGTGATTGTTTCGCAGTCACAGAACGAGATAGACGACTTGCGCCAGCGTGGGCTCGATATTCTGCCTCATCGTAAACGTATGCAGGACGAAGACCTTGAAGAAACCTTTAAGGATGCGAAAAGCAAGCTGCGTCTGGTGTTTGTTTGCGCTATGTGGATTACGGGATTTGACGTTCCTACATGCTCGACTATCTATCTCGACAAGCCGATGCGTGGGCATACCCTCATGCAAACCATTGCAAGGGCAAACCGCGTAGCTTTAGGTAAAGAAAGCGGTCTGATTGTTGATTATGTGGGGATATTCCGCAAACTTGAGGAGGCCCTATCAATTTACGGCCCTGGCCGTGAGGGCAACAGCGATAACGCCAGCCCGATTGAAGACAAGCTGGCGCAAGTAGAACGCTTGAAAGTAGCCTTAGGCGAAACACAGGAGTTTTGTGCCAGCGTAGGCGTTAACATCGGGCGGATCATGTCTTCCCAAGGCATGGAGCGTGAAGCGTTGAAGTACGATGCTGTGGATGCGCTAGTCGAGCGTGATGAAATCCGCAGTAAGTATTTGGCTATGACGGCTCAAGTCGTTCGTCTTCATAAGGATATTAAGCCACACCCTGCGGCTAACGAATTTATGCCAGATGTGGTTATCCATTCTGTGCTGGCCCAATCCATAAGAGCCTTGATGCCGCCAGCCGATATTTCGGAGGTTATAGGGCAGATTGACGCTATCCTTGATCAGTCTATCGCGGCTGAGGGGTATGTTATCCGTCAAGGGGATGATGGCGATAAGGCCAAGCGTATCAATCTCTCGGAAATTGATTTTGAGGCCTTACAAAAGAAATTTCAGTCAGGCCATAAGAACACAGCCACCCAAGAGCTTCGTACTGCCGTAGAGGAAAAGATAAACGCCCTCGTAGAAAAAAACCGTGGGCGCATGGATTATCTTGATAAATTTCAAAAGCTTATTGAAGAATACAATTCGGGAAGCCTGAATGTTGAAAGGCTTTTTGAAGAGTTGATCCGTATTTCGGCGTTGCTGAATGAAGAAGAGCAAAGAGCTGTTAAAAATGAGCTATCAGAAGAGGAGTTGGCGGTATTTGACCTTTTAACCAACCCAGAACCAAAGCTGAGCGAGAAAGAAGAGAAGCAGGTCAAGTCAGTGGCCAAACGCCTTGTTCAGGTCATTGAAGAATTGGGGCTACGAGAAGGGTGGAAGGCTCGGCAACAAATACGGGCTGATATTAAGGTGAGCATTGAGAAGGTTATGGATGATGGGCTTCCAGACGTATATGACCGCACCATCTTTAGCCGTAAATCCGAGATCCTCTATCAGCATGTTTTTGAGTGCTATTAATAGGTTTTTAAAGGCAGAAAACAAAAATGGGGGCAAAATTGGGGGCATATGATCGAATGTCGAACTATTTTATATAATTAAATCAATAAATTATCGATCTAATTCGTATTCCGTAGGGGCCAAATATTCTTCCGTAGAGCTAAAATCGAAAGATTTTCAAACTTTTTTTGCTTTCTAGCAACATTATATAAAATTTTATATTTTATCCAATTTTAAGCCGCGTTCTTTATAATTCTTACATGGTTGCGAATGAAATTACTCCTAATCAACGGATAATAGCGAATGTGCGCCCGGGTGCAACACGCACCCATGAAGGATCATTTGAAGAAGTTTCTGATTGGCTGAATAGGGATTTAACCTTAAGTGAAGCCAGCCGTGCTCATGTGAAGCTTTGGTTTGGTGATGATGCCACGCCATATCCGCATGATATGTCGCACGTTATCTATGGCTTAGTTATTAATAGGCCGCCGGTTCTAGATCAGTATTATCAAGGAGACGGCACAGCTGAAGCATTCACAACATCAATTCAAAGAGCTTTAGCATCGCCAGGCTCCTTTACGACAGAGCCAGAATATTTTGCGACACAGGAAGGGTTTAAAACAATTGTAAAAGAACGAGCTGAGCTTTTTTTGGGAGGTGAAAACCTGATCAGAACTTTATCATGGCTTATGGGCAAGGAAACTGGTCGAAGCACAGATGAACAACGGGTAGCCAACGGATTTGAACTTAATAATATAATAGAAGCAGCACAAAAAAGCGGCGTTCAGGTTATAAAAGAAGATTGGCCTTCCGAGGATTGGAAAGTTGAGACAAACAAAGGCGAGGTCTATGCGTATAGCACCAATAATCCTGAACAGAATATTTTTCCTGCGGGTAATAATGGTGTAGAAGAATTTGAGCCTTATACTATTCCAACAGACGAAGAAATTCTTGAAGTTTTTTGTCGGATCAAGCCTGTTTTAGATGATCTGCAACCTCAAATAAGAGCCGTCACTGAACTGTTTGGACCTGTCTCTACTGATCATGAAGCTTCAGTATTGGAGAATTTGCGCGTGCGCGACATAGTTGCGCGCATGGAAGGAGTTTTGGACAATAAGCTAGAGATATCATTGTTTGCGGATTCAATGCAGCCGTTACAAACGGCGGAGGCATTAAACGCTGATGAGCTGCAGTCAGCGCTAACAGCGGGCACTTTTCTGGAATCTGCGAGTGGGTCGAGTTGGTATGAAAAAAATTTAACACCGTTTTTTAAAAGTTCGGGGGATATAGATACTTCAACTCAGCCAATGATGGCAGAAGTTAAGCCGTTGGAAGCACTAAAGCCAGTTTCTGAAGGTGCTTTTAATTCAGGCAGAGGGGGTAAAACCTTCGCTTTAGAGAGAAATTAAGAGTACTGATAGTGCCGCGCTTGGTCTGTAATATTTTGATTTGTAATTGAGGTTTTTAATTAATTACGAGGTGGCTGTATTTTTAAAAAACGATCTGTTGATGGGTTGTAATATTCCGACAAATTTTCTCCGCCTCTATGAGAGACAGAAAGCGCAGTTACAGATAATCTTTTTTCTTCTATAGCCTGACGTACAGCAGGGTGGCACATCACATTATAAAATGCTGAGCTGAGGCTTCTTTCATGCATTCGGTCGGGGTGCATTCCACCGTGGCGCCATTCACGCAGTCTCTCAGTCGATTTTTCCAAAAAAGAAGTTAAAATTGGGAGATGGTCCAGATCGCCATTCGCGTAGTCGTAATTCACGTCATCACGGTGCCCTACAATCACCAAAGATGAAACGCGTTTTACCGCAACAGCAAATTCAATTGAAGCGGCAAGGCCACCCGGCGTGCGTTCATGATGATAATGCCCACCGATACGGCTATGAGTAAAAGCATCACCCGGGTTCAGGCCAAACACCATTTCAGGCGCAACATAGGGGCTGATACCAGTAATGATTAGGGCTTTTGGGTGTTGGCCATGTTCGACCAGATGTTCCATCGCGCTGCCGGGTCCCCAGACTTGATTTTTAAAGTCTTCAAAATTATTAAGGGCATCATGCGCGGCTACACGCGCAGCAGTGCCACCATAATCAAGCAACAATCTTTTTGCATCCATATCCAAGATCAATCCCGCAAGGGATAAGTCGCCCCTCTCAAGCGCGTCGGCTACAAAGGGCAAGGATTTAATATTGTCGATACTGGTTCTCAGGCAGGCGCGTTCCATTTCTCGAAGGGCAGCTTGATGAAAAAAGGGAACGTCTTTGAGTGCAGATAAAAATTCAGCAGAAGGGGCATGTGGCAACAGGTCAGGGCAAACATGATGAACCCATTTATTAACAATAGGCACAATCGGATCTTGCATGATGCGTGCTTCCGCTCCACCGCAATGCGTATGCCCTAAGACATACATTTCTTTTATCCTTTTGTGACGCACAAGGTATTCAAGCGCAGCTGCAACTTCAATTTGCTGATCTTGGAAGGAAAGGTCCATATCAATTTTAGGTGCTATATTCGCAACTGTTCTAACAGAGTAAGCCTGACCAATATTGTGGCCCATTATTCTGCCAGTCTGGGTGCGTGAATCGATGCACGATAAAACTCCGACATCAGATTGAACGACCAGATCAGGATTGTAGGGGGTCGAATAAAACCCATCAATCATTTCCATGATAATCGAGGGATCAGTTTCCATCTGGCTTGTTATACCAGCCATTTCAATCGAGTTAAGCTTCCTAAGCAAAGTAGCCACCTTCGTGAGGGTACCAGAAGGCCAAGGGATATCGCCTTCAGTACAGTTTCTATAATCCTAAAAAAGAAACGCGCAAATTATTTCATAATGCCTGCGCGAACCAGATACTTTTGAACGCGGTCGTGAACGGATACAAGCGCAACCTTAGAGCCACTTTTTTCAAAGAAATCAATGAGTTCTTTAAGGTGTGAGATTCCTGTCAGGTCCATATAAGTTACTTTTGATAAATTAAGTACGACTGTTTTGGGGGTATGATCATAACGCTTCATCGCCGACTCGAAGCTTTCAATAGCGGCGAAAAATAAAGGCCCTTCAACGCGGTAAACCACGGCTTCACCAGGTACATATTCTATACCTTCTTTGGCAAGAAGCGGGGCAATATCAATCTCATCTTGTGCGGCGTGCACTTCAATATTTGTTGCCATACGGCGCATGAAAAGAAGCGCAGCCAGAATAACGCCAACTTCAACAGCCACAACAAGATCGATAAAAACAGTAAGCCCAAAGGTGATGATCATCACAAGAGCATCAGCACGGGGTGCTGTTTTAAGAATAGTAAGTGCGTGGGGAAGTTCGCTCATGTTCCATGCCACAACAAATAAGATCGCAGATAAAGCACACAAAGGAACGTTGACGGCAAGCGGCGCAAGTACCAGAACAATACCAAGTAAGGTTACACAATGTACAACGCCTGATAAAGGGCTGTTTGCACCATTGCGAATATTCGTTGCGGTGCGCGCAATAGCACCCGTTGCCGCAAATCCGCCAAAGAAGGGGACAATAATATTCGCTGCGCCTTGCCCAATCAGTTCCTGGTTGGGGTTGAATTTTGTGCCAGCCATCCGGTCAGCAACGGTTGCAGACAAAAGAGATTCTATTGCACCCAGCATGGCAATTGTAAAAGCGGGGCCGAGTAAATCTCCGATATGGGTGAAGTCAAAACCAGGCATAATTGAAAACCCCTGTAAGGTCCCGGGAATGCCATTAAATGCTGTGCCAATTGTGCTGATACCAGAAAACTGAAAAAGCGATTGTGCAGCCGTACTAAGTACAAGCACGATCAGAGGGGCAGGAACACGGCGCAAAGTTTTAATACGTGGGGTGATGAGTAAAATTGCAAGGCTTAAAACAGCCATCACGGTTGTTGCTGTATGCAGTGTGGGGAGTGAATCAATTAAGATCATGAATTTTTCATGAAACGGCAAAGGGCCGGTTTTTGGCAATGTAAGACCAAAAAAATCTTTCCATTGCCCAACCCAGATAATAATACCAATCCCCGCCGTAAAACCTACGATGACAGACTGAGGAATAAATTTCATCAACGCCCCAAGACGGAAGATGCCCATCACGGTCAGCATAATGCCTGCTAAAACAGTTGCAATTTGCAAGCCGGCAATACCGTGCTGCGCTGTGATACCAGAAAGGATAACAATAAAAGCGCCTGTAGGTCCGCTGATTTGTAACCGGCTACCGCCAAATAAAGTAGTTATGAGGCCAGCGATGATGGCTGTATATAACCCTTGTTCAGGTTTCGCGCCTGACGCGATTGCAAAGGCCATCGCCAAAGGCAAAGCAACCACACCGACAATAAGCCCGGAGATGATATTTCGTGTCCAGTGTTCCTTTTTAAGAAGGCCAGCGTTATATGCTTCTAAAATGGCGATCATAGGCCCTGCTTTCTGCGGCAATTATTTAAGCACAATGAGCGTAAAAACAGCACCGCGTCAATGCGGATGCTTGAAATTTTATGAACAGTCTATATGGTACAGGCGCTATATTTCGTAAGATAAAGGGATTAATCATGTCTGCTCATCATCACCATGACGCTTCAGGCAAACGCGCAACAGGGCGTAAAGTTATTGGAGCCAATATTATTGCGGTTGTTGTAGCGCATATTCCTTGCTGTGGATCACAATTATTATTTGCTGTGCTTGGCGCGCACGGGTTTGCAGCTGTTGCGGGAGGGTTTTTGCACAGCTTTGAACTGTTGGTACCTTTTATCACAGCATCTTGCATTACGGCCTATATGCTTTTTTTACTCCGATCAGAAAAGCGCAAGCATGTTTGCTGCGCTTCAGGAAAAGGCGCAGCGCATGAAGACCACAAGGGCAGGCTGGCTGATATTGTGATATTCTTTTTTATTAATATTCTTATTGGCTATGCCATCAGTTTTTTGGTACATGAATTTTTTCATGCCCATCATGTTGTTTCATCTGTTTGATAAGGGCGCTTATGATAAAGCCAAATTCAGAACGTTATGAACGTGATATTGTTATTGCTTCAAAAGGGTTCAGGGAATATGACGCGCGCTGGATGTACCCTGATGATTTGAATTTAAATGGCGTACGTGCATTAGGGCAGGGTATTGCAACTTTGATGGCGCAAACCAACACGCCCCCTAAAATTATTGTTGGGCATGACTATAGATCGTATTCAGCAGCGATTAAGCACGCCTTGATTGTGGGATTGATGGCATCGGGATGCGAGGTGCTGGATATTGGCTTGGCGTTATCGCCAGTTGCTTATTTTTCTCAGTTTCATCTAAATTGCCAGTCTGTTGCCATGGTTACAGCGTCGCATAATGAAAACGGCTGGACAGGTGTAAAGATGGGTTCTGAGCGTCCTTTGACTTTTGGCCCGCAGGAAATGAATCGTTTAAAGGATATTGTTCTTACAAAAAGTTATTTTGATGCCCCTGGCGGTGCTTACCGTTATGTGCCTGATATCAAGAAAGCATATTGCGATGATCTGGTTAAGGAAGGGGCTTTTCAGCGAAAGCTGAAGCTTGTTATTGCTTGTGGTAATGGCACTGCAGGCGCATATGCACCCGATATATTCAGGCGTTTAGGGTGTGATGTAATCGAAATGGATTGTGATCTGGATTACACGTTTCCGCATTACAATCCCAATCCAGAAGACATGAATATGCTGCATAAACTTGCTGCGCGCGTGCGTGAAAGTGGCGCTGATGCTGGTTTCGCTTTTGATGGCGATGGTGACCGATGTGGCGTTGTAGATGATAAAGGCGAAGAGATTTTTGCCGATAAAATAGGGGTTTTGCTAGCGCGTGATTTATCTGCGCTTTACCCCGGTTCAGGTTTTATTGCAGATGTAAAATCAACTGGTATTTTTATGACCGATCAAGTTTTGCTTAAACACGGCGCAAAAACTGAGTATTGGATGACAGGCCATTCATATATGAAACGCAGAGTGCATGAAGCAAATGCGCTTGCAGGTTTTGAAAAAAGCGGTCATTTCTTTTTTAATGCACCGATTGGACGTGGCTATGATGATGGAATTTTATCAGCAATTTCTGTATGTCGTATGCTGGATCGGGCGGTGGGTGTTTCTTTATCCCATCTAAAAAACAGCCTACCTAAAACATGGATGTCTCCTACCATGTCGCCATTTTGTCCTGATGAGATTAAATATCAGCTTGTGGGTGAGATCACCGATATCATCAAGCGTATGCAATCTTTTGGTGAAAAAGTTCTGGGGCAGACTATTATTGATATTGTAACGGTAAATGGCGTTCGGTTTACCTTGCAAGATGGAACATGGGGATTGGTGCGGGCTTCATCGAACAAGCCGTCACTTGTGGTGGTTGTGGAAAGCCCGGTATCTGACCTTAAAATGCATGATATGTTTGATTTTATTGACAACCTTTTACGCCAGTTTAAAGATGTCGGAGACTATGACCAACGCTTGACCCGTGCCGCCTAGCCACAGCGAGTTGACCCCTGAAAGCTTTAAAAGCAGTTCACATTTAATCAATAGGCTTGCTTTTGGGCTGCTTTATGTGTTTTATCACACCCATTAGCCCAAGTGGTGCTTTAAAAAGGGGCCGTACAGGTTTTCTGAATTCTAATTTTTTAGACAATATGCTTCAACTTGATGAAACAGCAACCTTTGAAGATCTTGGCCTGAGCGCAGATTTGCTCAGGGCGCTTGATGACAAAGGATATAAAAATCCCACCCCTATCCAGCGCATGGCAATACCCAATGTTTTGATGAGCAGGGATCTTGTAGGCCTCGCACAGACAGGAACAGGAAAAACCGCAAGCTTCACCTTGCCGATGATTGAAATTTTAGCGGGTGGCCGGGCAAGGTCGCGTATGCCTAGGTCACTTGTGCTTGAACCAACGCGTGAACTTGCCGCGCAGGTAGCAGAAAATTTTGACACCTATGGCAAATATCACAAACTAACCAAGGCGCTTCTGGTTGGCGGCGAAAGCATGTCAGACCAGATGAAGCTTCTGGAACGCGGTGTTGATGTTTTAATCGCAACGCCCGGTCGGCTGATTGATTTGTTTGATCGCGGCAGCATATTACTTTCTGATATTCGTATTTTAGTGATTGACGAAGCTGACCGTATGCTTGATATGGGCTTTATTCCTGATATTGAGAAAATCGTCTCCAAGATCTCTCCAACCCGGCAGACTTTATTGTTTTCCGCAACGATGCCGGCAGCAATTGAAGATCTGACAAATAAGTTTTTATCCAACCCAAGGCGGGTTTCGGTTGCGCCGCAATCAACTACAGCGGCAACTGTTAATCAGTCGCTTGTGTGGCTTAACGATCAAGGAAAAAAACCAGAACTACTTAGGCATATTGATACGCCTGATGTAAAAAATGCTTTTGTTTTTTGTAATCGCAAAAAAGATGTGGCCGAACTTGCGCGTTTCTTACAAGGCCGTGGTATTCAGGCAGCTGCTTTGCATGGTGATATGATTCAAAGTGCGCGCACGCAAACGCTTCAAAAATTCAAAGAGGGTTTGGTTACTATTCTTGTATGTTCGGATGTAGCTGCACGCGGTCTTGATATTCAAGGCGTATCCCACGTTTTTAATTACGATGTTCCCTTTAATGCTGAAGATTATGTACATCGTATCGGCCGCACAGGCAGGGCAGGGCAGTCGGGCTGCTCAATTACTTTTGCCACGCAAGATGAGGTTGATAATGTTGAGGCAATTGAAAAATTAATCGGTCGTAAAATCAGTGTTCAAGGTGCAGTTGCACATAAAACAGATCATAAGGCGGCCGTAGCTGCTGCGTCTGATAAGAACGTATCAGGCTCCAAAAATGCGCCTAATCGTTACCCTGCGCCCAAGCCGCAAAAGGGGGCCTTACAGCAGGCGCAAGATGAAGAAGCATCATGTTTTGGTGATGATGTACCCAGTTTTCTTTTAAAGCGCTGATTTATAATAGTTTTTTATCGTTTCACTCTCTTGACTTGTTTGGGCGTTTCCAAAAGAATGAGGGATTAAGTTATCCACACCCTCTTTCGTCATTATGACATTATTTAAAGCTGTTTCATACGCCCTACTGGTTTTCGTCGCACTTGTTTTTGTGCGCACTTCTGCGTGGGCGGCTGACACATCCAAACCCGTTGATTTTCAGGCAAAAACAGTCAGCTATGATGATAAAGCTCAAACAGTGACTGCCACAGGGAATGTTGAGCTTGTTCAATCCGGGCGCGTTTTGAAAGCCGACCAGATTGATTATAACCTTGCCGAAGATCGCGTAAAAGCAAAAGGCAATGTGACATTGATGGAAGTCAATGGCGATGTACATTTCGCTGATGAAGTTGAATTAAAAGATGAAATGCGTAATGGCTTTGTTACAGGGCTTCAAAGTTCCCTTGCGGATGGGTCGCGCTTTTGGGCAAAAAGTGGGAAGCGTGAAGATGCTAATATTACAGATATGAAAGACGCAGCATACACCCCGTGCGAACCGTGTAAGGCAGATCCAACAAAAAAGCCTGCATGGCAAATATCAGCAGACAAAGTAAGGCATAATGAAAAAACGCGCCGCATTTCATATCGTGATGCCACCTTCGATATTGTAGGCGTGCCTGTTTTATATACACCTTATTTTTCGCATCCTGACGGCACGGTTAAGCGTCAGTCAGGTTTGCTTGCGCCTAGCTTTGCGCTTGATAGTGAATTGGGTCCGTCAGTAAAAAATCGTTATTATATTGATATTGCCCCAGACAAAGACACCACAATTGGCCTTCAGGCTTTTACAGATAGGGCCCCGCTTATATCAAACGAATATCGCCAGCGTTTTGAGAATGGCGAATTAGAGCTTTTTGGAAGCTTTACGTATTCTGATTACGTGGACAGTATTGGTGACCGTTCGCGCAGAACAGATGAACGTCTTCGTGGTCATTTGTTTGGCGATGGACGTTGGGATATTGATGACAAATGGCGCGCAGGCTTTCATTCGGAGCTGACAAGCGATGACCAGTATCTTCGCCAATATAAATTATCCAGTGAAGATGTTCTTGAGAATGAAATTTATACCGAGCGTTTTTCAGGACGTGATTACTTTGTAACGCGCGCACTAAGCTTCCAAGATGTGCGTGTTTCTGACAGGCGCGGTGACCAGCCCGACGTTTTGCCTGAAATCGAAGCCTCTTTTCTGGGGGAGCCGGGTGAATTTTTGGGCGGGCGGTGGCGTGCAGATTTTTCTGCGCTTGGGCTTCAACGTAGCGGTAATGGACAAGATGTTAATCGTGTAACCTCTGATTTGGGTTGGGATGATAAATATATTACCGGTTTTGGTCTGGTAACAGATGTTTCTGCCAACCTTCGAGGAGATGTGTACTACCTGACCGATGTGGATGATCCTGTTAACGATACCAATCTTGAAAGCCGCTTTTTTCCAACAACCAATATCACGACCAGATATCCGCTTGCGCGTGATTTTTCATCTTCGCAATTAGTGATCGAGCCTTTGGTTGGCGTGACGCTTATCCCTAACTTGAATGAAAGTAAGATCCCGAACGAGGATTCGCGTGACGTGCAGGTAGACGCGCTTAATCTTTTTAAAGACAACAGGTTCCCGGGCTTTGATCAGGTCGAAGACCAATCGCGTGCTACATACGGGGTGCGCTCAGGGATTTATGATTCAAAAGGCAGTAAGTTTGAAATGTTTTTAGGCCAAAGCCACCGCTTTCAAAAAGATGACACAACCTTTCCTGCTGGCTCAGGGTTGAATTCAGAGCAGTCTGATTATGTAGGTCTCATTGAAGCTTTATATAAAGATAAAGCCGGATTGAATTATCGTTTCCAGCTTGATAACAGCGATTTCCATTCCGTGCGTCATGAAGTGGATGCTTTTATTACAGGCAAGCGCGTTGGTTTCTATGGAACCTATTTATTTGCAGATGAGATTGAGGGTAACCAGGTTGGCTTTAATCGTGAACAGGTGCGTGGTGATGCGTATTATCTTTTTACCGATAATTGGCGGTTTCGTACGGGCGCCCTTTACAACTTGAACGGTGATACTGGATTGCGGCGCGCGAATTTTGGGCTGGATTATTTGGGCCAGTGTTATTCTCTTTCAACAACAATTAATCGTAACCTGACACAAGAGCAATCTGGGGATAGTAGTACTGAAATTATTTTCTCAGTCGGTCTTAAAAACATTGGTGAATTTGCAACATCTGGCCTTGATTTGACGGGGTTAACATCATCGACACAAAGTGAGCCTAAAACAGGAACTACATCAACTCCATGACAATACCAGCGTATAACCCCAAGAACAGATATCGTGAACGGGCAGCAGAAAAATGGCGTACGCTGATGACGTACACTTTTCTGGTTGTCGTATCTTTGGTTTTTGGCTTTATGATTGGGCGGCAATATGCAGTACAAAAGCTGATTATTCTTGACAATCAAATTAGCGCCGTGACCAAACAAAGGCAGCAACTTCAAGATGAGTTGACAACCCTTCGTGCAGAAAGCCAGACGG
The DNA here is from genome assembly GCA_964648505.1 of uncultured Pseudobdellovibrionaceae bacterium. GTDB lineage: Bacteria > Pseudomonadota > Alphaproteobacteria > Micavibrionales > Micavibrionaceae > CAZYMI01. Next base: position 60,729 of record CAZYMI010000001.1, on the reverse strand, counting down.
CAAAAATTTTATATGAAGAAATGGAACGTAAAATTTTAAAAGAGTATCCAGAAGGTGGGCCATTGCGTGACATATTAGTGTCTGCGCGCGAACAGATTACAGATGGCGTTGACCCTAAGCGTTTGCTTTTGGCGTTAAAGTCTGCACGCCCCCCTAAAAATTGTACAGAACCGCAGATTAAAAGATTTGTTGTCAGCACGCCGTCTTATAAAGGCCCCGCAAGTTCTATGAGTGTAGATGAAGGGCAGGTTATTATCAGTGCCACAGGGGAGTCATCCAAGAATGCTTCTGGTGCATTAGAGTCATGGTTTGACCCGACCAAGCCTGTTGAGGTGACCTTCACAGCGAAAGGGGCTGCGCCTGAAAAGCGTCAGTCTGTTCTGCCAATTAGGTTATCTGTGATTACAGGCGGTAAAGAATACCGGTTCAGCGTTGCCGAAGGTGCACGGTCTTTCGCAAAGGTAACCTATGACAGTTGCGATTACCCTTAAGCTTTATCGTGATTATTTTTTAACCCAATTGCCATTTGAAAAAACATACTGACCCGGCGTTGTGCGCGCGATCAGATTTTCTGCTGCGATCGCTTGTATTTGCGGTAGAGACACTTTCTGACGTTGGGACATGCCAATATAAATACGCATCCTGCCTTCATTGGTATCTTTTACTAAAAGCTGAACTTCCATGGATCCGGGCGGGTTTACGACTCCTAACAAGCCATCAGGCCTTTCGCCCACAAGTCCTTCTGCTTTTGCGGTGGCTACATCCATAGCAAAAGCACTTGAAAAGGGGGCGGCGATAAGAATCAGGGCAGAAAAGAATAGGATGAAGGTGCGCATAGTTATTTTTTTCCTTTTGATGTGGATGGAATGCCAAATAAATCAGGGTTGGATGAAATTTCATTTTGAACATCGCGATCAATTTTTACGCGAACTTCTTGTTGAATTTTTACATTCATATTAATTTCAATGGGTTTGTCTGGTGCTTCCAGCTTTACGGTTGGCGTGCAGGCGGTAAGGGCGGTTAATGCGGCGCAAGCCAGTATCAGAAATTTCATTGTGATGTTCCTTCTGAAGGGATAGTAGAGCTGCTTCCAAAAACATTCAAGATTTGCGTGAGTGCGGGGGCCAGCGGGCCTTCAATATTCAAATTAAGATGAACCGGCCGTGGGCCAAAAGCAGCCTGATTACGGCCCTTTGCAGTCAAATTTGTTTTAAGTTCACCCAGAAGTGGGCCTTCGAAAGTTAGATCAAGGCTGTCATAATCAAGGTTATCAAGTGTTTTTCGAACAGTCGTCATGCGTTCATCTGCGCCTTGCAAAAAAGCGGGCATGGGAGTAGGCGCGTAATGAAGGTTGCCTGAAACACTTTTCAAATGCGCAGATTTGTAAATAACAATATCTCCGTCTTTGATTTGGAAGGGTATTTCCCCTGAGACAACACCTTTCATAGCAAAGCCGTTTATATTGGTTTTTTCTAAAAGAGCGTTTAAATCAACCTGATCTAAATATAAAGTTGACTGCGGAACAGCATCAGAGAATTTTAAATGACGCAAAAATGCAGATCCGCCAGCTATTTTCGCCTTTAATAATTGAAGCTTTACATCTCCTTCATCAATTTTAAATGTAGCCGACAGGGGGGCTGCATGAAAAAGATGTTGGAAATTTTCTATTGTCAGTGTTTGTTCGCCGTTTGTTTGAAGAGGTGAGAAAGATACAAAATCAAGATCCCCCTTTAATCCAGACAAAGTAAAGCCATCTCCTTGGAAATTAAAACGGTCAATTGCGATACGCCAGGTTTTTTCTTTGCGGCCGCTTACAGAAAAATCAAGACTCCCTTGATCTTTAAGGGCTGTTTGGCCTATCAGGCGCACTGTATTGTCACGTATATCTAATCGCGTTTGAAAATTCTGTAATTTGAAACTTTCTGTGCTGATGAGCCCGGCGGTAAACTCACCCCCTAGTTTTAAGGGTTTATTCAAAGGAATATCCGCATCAAACCAACCAGACATGCGAGAAGCAATAAAGTTCTTATCCGATATTTCTGTTCTAAAATCATTTATTTGCCCTGATATTTTTGTATCGCCGTTTACTGTTAGGCTTGCTTTGATATCGGAAGAAAATTCAAGCTGCTTTTGTTTTGACCATAAAGCGAGCGTTACATTCGCAGTCTGTTGAATATCTTTTTCTAATTCCAGTTTTGCTTCCAAAAATAGTGCCCCAAAGGGGGAGTTTAAATCAACCTTAACATTCTCAAGAACGATTTTGTCAAATGGGATAAGTTTGCTCGTCAGGTTGATCGGTTTTCTATTAAGGGGCGGGTTAAAGCCCGCGAATGAAAAGCCGTGTTCTGTTGTCACTTCTCCTGTAAGGGCGACATCTTTAATAACAAGTTTCTCAAGACCTTCACCATTGAGAAGTTTAAACCAATTCAGCTTGATCCCGATTAGGCCAATCGAAGAAAATCCTTCTTGGTCAAGTTTTAGATTTTTGATCTCAAGACCATTTTTTAAAATATGGAGGCTGGAGAAGGACGGAGCAGTCACGCCGCTATCGCGCAAGGTTTTAAGGAACGCCTGTTTGACAAAAAAAGATGCGGCAAAGAAAGAGACGCAAGAAAAAACAGCAAAAAAGAAAAGACCTAAGGCCAGTTTTTTCATGATTAAATGTCGATATCCTCAACAAAATTTGCATTATTTTGAATGAAAGCGAAGCGGGCATCTGCATTTTTGCCCATCAGCCTTTCAACCAGATCATCCAAATCATCGTTTTGCGGCTCATGTTGCATCAGGTTATATGCATTTTTTGCGTGATGCAAAGAAATACGGATCAGGGATCGAGATTTCTCGCTCATTGTGGTTTCCTTGAGCTGCGCGGCGGGCATTTCCCCCAAACCTTTAAACCGGCTGACATCCACTTTACTTTTGCCTTTAAAAACGGTTGTCAACAGTTCCGCCTTATGAGCATCGTCGCGGGCATACACGCTTAAATTTCCTGATGTTAGCCTGTATAGCGGCGGCAAAGCCAGATACAGATTTCCATTTTCAATCAGCGCTTTGGTTTGGGTATAAAAGAATGTCATTAACAAAGAGGCAATATGTGCGCCGTCTACATCAGCATCTGTCATGATGATAATACGTTCATAGCGTAAATTATTGAGCTTGAAGTCTTTCCCGGCTCCGCAGCCCATCGCCAGAATTAAATCTTGAATTTCCTGATTGGCGCGGATTTTATCGGCCGTGGCGCTTACAACATTAAGAATTTTTCCACGTAAGGGCAAAATGGCTTGTGTTTCACGGTTACGTGCTTGCTTTGCTGATCCGCCCGCGCTATCCCCCTCAACAATAAAAAGTTCGGTGCCGGCAGAATCTTGTCTGGCGCAATCTGCAAGCTTACCGGGTAGCCTTAATTTTCGTGTGGCAGATTTACGCGCCATCAATTTGTCATCTTTTGATCTTTGGCGTTCTTCAGCGCGTTCAATAAGCGTGTCAATCAAGTGCTTTGCAGCAGCAGGGTTGCTTGTTAACCAATGATCTAGATGATCACGCAAAGCAGCGTCTACAAATTTTGTTGCTTCTAAGGTTGCAAGTTTTTCTTTTGTCTGGCCTTGAAATTGAGGGTCGCGGATAAAGACCGATAATAAAACGCACGCAGATCCAATGGCATCTTCAGCGGTAATCAGAGATGCTTTTTTGTTGCCTACCATATCGCCATATTGACGCAATGCGCGAGAAACAGCATTACGCAAACCTTGTTCATGCGTACCGCCTTGCGGGGTGGGTATGGTGTTACAGTAGGTGGATGAAAATCCCTCACCATCTTCTGGCCAGGCAATGACAGCTTCAATTTTGCCTTGCCCACCTGGAATATCACCAGCAATATAAAATGCTTGTGGGGTCAGTATGGCGCGGCCTTCAAGCACGGTGGGTAAATAATCCAGCAGACCATTTGGAAAACGGAAACTATCTTGCATCGGTACTTTACTGTCATCTTCAAGCATGGATGAATCGCAAGCCCATCTAATTTCAACGCCTTTGAACAAATAAGCCTTTGACCGCGCAAGCTTATAAAGCCATGAGGGTTTAAAGCACATTTTTGTCCCAAAAATATCGGGGTCAGGGTGGAAACATACTGTTGTTCCGCGTTTGTTTGTGGGGCCAATTTTTTCTAATTTTCCTTTGGCTTTACCGCGTGAAAAACTTTGCTTTACAAGCTGGCGGTCGCGGGCCACTTCAACCCACATCCAGTCGGACAGAGCGTTTACGACCGATATACCTACCCCATGTAGGCCGCCTGATGTTTCATACGCCTTACCTGAAAATTTGCCCCCTGAGTGCAATGTGGTCATGATAACTTCAAGGGCAGATTTATTTGGAAACTTTGGATGGGGATCAGTTGGAATACCGCGCCCATTATCAGCGATTGTAAGCGAACCATCGCCTGAGAGGTTTATTTCAATTCGTGTGGCGTGGCCGGCAACAGCTTCGTCCATAGCGTTATCAAGAATTTCAGATGCGAGGTGGTGAAAAGCGCGATCATCTGTTCCACCAATATACATGCCCGGCCTTCTGCGAACAGGCTCAAGCCCTTCCAGAACTTCAATTGCTGAGGCGTCATAACTATCCCCTTTATTCTCCCCTTTACGTGGTGGCTTTTTTTGTGATGCGGAAAATAGGTCAGACATGATACTTTTCTTATCGTTTGGAAATTAATTTGATTAGGGTAGAATGATTACCATGGAGCAATCAAGTCAAACAATGCGGTACCCCACTATTCGTACCACGACAACGCGTGCGGACGCCAATCCTGGTGGGGATATTTTTGGCGGCTGGCTTTTGGGCCAAATGGATATGGCAGGCGGCGCAAAGGCCTATGCCTATGTTGGGGGCAGAATCGTCACAGTTGGGGTAGAGGCGATGAGTTTTCATCAACCCGTCTTTGTAGGGGATGAGGTGTCATTCTATACGGACATTGTAAAAATAGGCCGTACATCTATTTCAATAAGAATTGAGGCCTGGGTTCGCCGTCAGTCTGAAAGCCAGGCTTTTAAGGTCACGGAAGGTACATATACCTTTGTTGCGATTGATGAAAATAGAAAACCGAAGCCTATCAGCCATTCAAGCGAAGGGGTTGCGCATGTCTAAAATTTTATGGGCTGCTTTTATTTCTGTTTTCATTTTAACCTTTGTTTCACAGCTAGTGGGTGCGCAGGTTCAAGATACAAAGGGGGCTCAAACATCAGAGGGAAGTGCTGCTTTTATCGAATCCGATGTAACAATTGCGACGTTCAAACCGTTGTCCCGGAAGGTGAGCACAACAAAAGAGCAATTTGAAGCGCAGACTGTTTTTGTTGAAACGCCTTCAAGTGCTGACCGTCTTGTGGCTTTTTCAATACGTCTTCCCAAAGACTGGTTTGTTGTATCTGAAGATCAATTTGGTGCATCAACATTATCGGGTGATGTTCTGTCGCCGGTGATTAAATATGTCAGTCCGCCCTTTATTGATTATAGAGCTTATTTTTCAGCGCAAGCCGCTATTTTAAAAACACAAATTACAGCAGAAAATTGGTTTGCAAATTATTCTGTTTCAAATGGATTTTCTGTTGAAGGAATGCGGGTTCTTTCCGATAAATCTGTTGAGGCGCAATACACAAAGCTTGAAAATGAGCGGTCTTATATCGTGCGGGCGGTTGTAAAAATCAATGGCCCTAGGGTTATTCTGGCTGAATATGCTTTGCCATTGTCGGTGTATGAACAAAAAAAAGATGGTCAGGTTTGGAGCACGCTAAGTTTTCGTCTGCTTCACCCGTCTGACGACCCGATTGAGCCTGTTAAGGCATACTCTTTTCTTGATCTTATTGGCTTTCTGTATCCGGAAACTTGGTCTTTAAAGCCACGACCTGTTGAAACACCTGAAAGGCTTTTTGTGGACCTTTTCAGCACATCACGCGAAATTGACCGCTTTGAAGATTCAAAACGCTTGGTAAAACTCGAAGGTAAAATTGAAATTCAGGCTTTCAGTAAAGCGGGGGGAGTGGTGCTGAATACAGAATTAGCTGCCTTAAAAGCGGAGATTGACAAAAAAGGCTTTGAGCTTGGAAAAATACTGCGTAAGCCAAAGTATAAATTTCATTCTAGTATGAAACCCATTGAAGCTGATGTATATGAGCTTCAGGATAAAAGCGGTAAGGTAAATAACTATGAATATTCTATCGCTATCATGGAGGGAAAAGACTTTTTCTTTATCGTTTCACTTTTTTCTCCGCTTCAGGAAAGTGATTTTTTGGAATGGGCTAGAAACCGCGAAGCTTTCAGGACTGTTGTAGAAAGTATACGCTAATAAAAAAGGGGACACGATAATATCGTGTCCCCAGATCTTGAGATATTTAAGATCAGCTTGAATAGTACATGTAATATTCAATTGGGTGTGGCATTGTTTCAAACGCCAGCACTTCCTGCATTTTAAGATCGATGTAACTTTCTATGAAGTCTTGTGTAAACACGTTGCCTTGAAGTAAAAATTCATGATCTTTTTTCAAGCACTCAAGCGCTTCACGCAAGGAACCGCACACAGTTGGAACTTTCTTGAGTTCTTTTTCAGGTAGGTCATACAGGTTTTTGTCCATCGCCTCGCCTGGATGAATTTTCTTTTTGACCCCGTCAATACCGGCCATCAGCATTGCAGAGAATGCTAGATACGGATTGGCCAACGGGTCAGGAAAGCGCACTTCAACCCGCTTGGCTTTTGGCGAATGGGATTGCGGAATTCTGCATGATGCAGAACGGTTACGAGAAGAATAAGCAAGCAACACAGGCGCTTCATACCCCGGAACCAAACGTTTGTAGCTGTTGGTTGTAGGGTTTGTGAAGGCATTGAGCGCCTTCGCGTGTTTAATAATGCCGCCAATATAGTACAAACAGGTGTCTGAAAGGCCAGCATATTCTTTTCCAGCAAATAAAGGTTTGCCTTGTTTCCAGAGTGATTGGTGAACATGCATACCTGATCCGTTATCACCAAACACTGGCTTGGGCATAAAGGTTGCCGTTTTGCCGTAAGCATGCGCAACATTTTTTACGACATGCTTGTAAAGCTGCATATTGTCACCACAAGCGACCAGTGTTGAAAATTTAATACCAAGTTCATGCTGTGCTGGCGCCACCTCATGGTGGTGTTTTTCAACAGGAACACCCATTGATGCAAGCACCGTCACCATTTCAGCGCGCAGGTCAGAAGCTGAATCAAGTGGTGCGTCAGGGAAATAACCGCCTTTGACGCGCGGGCGATGACCCATATTACCACCTTCATAAACGCGGCCCATATTGGCAGGGCTTTCAATGCTGTCTACCGCATAAGAAACTTCATTCATATCGACTTTAAAGCGCACATCGTCAAAGATGAAAAATTCAGCTTCAGGGCCAAAGAATGCATCATCAGCGACACCGCTTTTTTTGATGTAAGCCTCTGCAGCAACGGCAATTGAGCGTGGGCAGCGTGTGTAAGGCTTGCCGGTTGAAGGTTCACTCACAACACAAAATACTTTTACTGTGTTTTGTGCTGCAAACGGGTCCAGAATAGCAGTTGTAACATCAGGCATCAGAATCATGTCGGATTCATTAATAGCCTTCCAGCCAGTGATCGACGATCCATCAAAATAAATACCGTTTTCCAGTATGTCGGCGTCAATTGTGCTGATATGTTGCGTTGTGTGCTGCAAGGCGCCTTTTGTGTCTGTAAATATCAGATCAACATAAGTGATATCGAAATCTTTAAGCGCTTTTAAAAAATCTTTTTCGGATTTACATTTTGGGAAGCTGCCGTCGGCCATGAGAGTTTGTCCTTATACTGAGTTTGGGTTTGATGTTTGGTTTAGGGTTCGAGTGTCAGGTTGTGCATTGCACCTATGCAAAAAACACAGGCCAGTCATGCGAATACGGGAAATCTTTTACCATGCAGTGCAATAGCGGTCCAGAGGGTAGGTTTAAAATATTTGATTTTATCCAAACTATTGACGGGGCAGGCAGTTTTCGGGCACAAAGCCCACTTGTCTTTATGGCGGCCGTAGCTCAGCTGGTAGAGCACCGGGTTGTGGTCCTGGTTGTCGCGGGTTCGAGCCCCGTCGGTCGCCCCATTTTTTTTAAGCAGTTCAAATGAATTTTCCTGAACTTCTAACGCCTGAACAAATGAATGCTGCCGATCTTTTGGCGGCGCAGTCAGGTCAATCAGAAATGGCGTTGATCCGCGAGGCGGCAGCCCATGTTGCAGATTATATTGTCTCTAGGTTTCAACACGGGCCCATACTCGCTTTATGTGGCCCAGGTAAGAATGGTGCTGATGGGGTTATGGCCGCGCAGATTCTTAAGGCGCGTGGCTGGCCTATACGTATTGCTTTGTCTGTGCCTGTAGAAGATACCAAAGGGCCTTTGCGTTTTTTGCTTGATGAATATCGGGGCGACATTGAATCTTTTGCGCATCTTCCAGTCGCAAAAGATTGCATCGTCATCGATGCGGTTTACGGTGCGGGGTTTCGAATGCCCTTGCCACAAGAAACAGGATTTTTGTTTGATCGTGTGCGTATGGCGGCCTGTGCGGTTGTGGCAATTGATATGCCCAGCGGTATTGATGGCGCTACGGGTGAGGCAGATCAAAAAACGCTTCAGGCGTTAGCAACGATATGTTTTTTCCGCCGTAAGCCAGCACATTTGTTATACCCAGCGCGCACTTTGTCCGGAGAGATTATAGTAAGGCCGCTTTCGATACCAGAATCTGTTTTTAACAGTGTGCAGCCAACGATTTTTGAAAACACCCCTTTATTGTGGGAACAACGTTTGCCACATAAGAATCTTCATGGTCATAAATATGACAGCGGCCATTTAGTCGTTTTAGGGGATGAAAGGCTAACAGGGGCAGCAACACTTGCAGCGCTTGCGGGGCTGCGCCAAGGTGCCGGACTTGTGAGTATTGTTTCACCTAAGAAATCGATAGCTGTTTATCAAAGCCAAAGTCCTAGTCTGATGGTTGAAAAACTATCTTCGCTATCCAGATTTTCACAAAAACATTTTTCTGATTCTAAACGCCACGCGCTTGTAGTGGGGCCCGGCGCGGTCAGTTTCCATCAAGCGTCTTTAAGGCTTGCGGTTTTAGATGCGCTGCAAACAAAAAAGCCAATCGTGATTGATGCAGCTGCGATCAAGGCTTTTGCGGGCCACAAGGCTTTGCTTGTAGGGCTTGGGCATGGGCGTTGTGTATTTACGCCACATGACGGCGAATTTATAAGCCTTTTCCCAAATATGAAGGGTGCGCGTATTAACCTTGCACGCGAAGCTGCAGAATTTTTACAATCTGTTGTTGTCCTCAAAGGGCCTGACACAGTTATTGCAGCCCCCGGCGGATGGTGTGTGATAAATCCAAATGGGTGCCCGTATTTAGCCACAGCAGGCACGGGGGACGTTCTTTCAGGCATGATCGGTGGTTTTATGGCTCAGGGCATGGATGGGTTTGAAGCGTCGTGCGCAGCAGTTTACAAACATGCGCACAAAGCATGGGCGATCGGTGCAGGCTTAATTTCATCCGACTTGGTTAGCTTGAATTAAAAAAAGCGGAAACTTATGTTCCCGCTTTGCCTCGTTTGATGCTTTAAAACTGACCTTAATTAAATCCCGGGATAAGTCCTCTTGGGATGCGGCCAGACCATACAAGCCTTTGTATGGCAGCGTTTTGGTTGAATTTTTGTTTCATATTAGAACTCCTTTCAAACCATGATTAATAGTACCATGTTCAGGGTTAGAATGCGAATTTTGGGTCTATGTCAGATCTTTGTGTTTTGGCCCTTGGTTTTGTTAGGCTTTTCCGGTAAGACTATGCGCCGGAATTAGCGGGTGTGGCGGAATTGGCAGACGCACTGGATTTAGGTTCCAGCGACGCAAGTCGTGGGGGTTCAAGTCCCTCCACCCGCACCAGCAGTTTTTGCCAGATTTTAACAACAGACGAGAATTAAGATGCAAGTTAAAGAAATAGAACGTAAAGGCTTGAATTATAAAGCAGAAATAACTGTAACTGCGGCAGATATTGACCGTCAGGTTGATGTTCAACTGCAAATTCATGGCAAAGATTATAAACTTCCGGGGTTTCGTCCGGGTAAGGTGCCATTAAAAATTCTTAAAGAAAGGCTTGGTCGCGCCGTTATGGGCGATGTGTTGGAAAAAGTCGTTGATGAAACAAGCCAAAAAGCATTGACTGATAAAGGGTTAAGAGCAGCACTTCAGCCAAAAGTTGAAGTAAAGTCTTTTGATGAAGGAAAAGATTTAATTTACACAATGTCGGTTGAGCTTCTGCCAGAATTTTCAGTTATGGATCTAAAAACGATTGAAATTGAAAAGCCTGTGGCCAAGGCGCCTGAAAAAGAAGTTCAAAAAGCCCTTGAAAGCCTCTCTGAACGCTATGGAAATCAAGAAACGGTTGCCGAGGCGCGCAACACAAAAGATGGTGACGTTGTTGTGATTGATTTTGATGGCAAAACCAAGGAAGGCGTCAGCTTTCCAGGTATGGCGTCTGCGGACTTTCCTTTAAAACTTGGATCAAAATCGATGATTCCCGGATTTGAAGAACAGCTTCTTGGTAAAAAAGCTGGCGATAAAGTGGCTGTGGATGTCACTTTTCCGGATAATTACGGCATGAAGGATCTGGCGGCTAAACAGGCGATTTTTGATGTCACTATAAAAGAAATTAGGGCGGTCACGGCTGCTGCGATTGATGATGCCCTTGCCCAAAAGCTGGGCATGGCGGATCTGGAAGCTTTGAAAAAAGCCATTAGCGAGCAGATGGAAAAAGATTACAACCGTCTTACCCGTATGAAAGTGAAGCGTTCTTTACTTGATGCGCTTGATGAAGGGCATGATTTTGAATTGCCTGAAGGCATGGTGGATATGGAATATAACGCCATCTTGAAGCAAGTTGAACAGGAAGCAAAAGCGGAAAAAGGCGATCAGGCTGAAGCTGTGACACCTGAAGAAAAAGAAGAGCTAAAAAGCATTGCTGAGCGTCGTGTTCGTTTAGGCCTTGTTTTATCGCAAGTTGGGCAGGCTGAAAAAATATCAGTCAATGATAACGAGCTTCAACGTGCTGTCATGCAAGAAGCACAGCAATATCCGGGGCAGGAACGTCAGGTTTTTGAATTTTACCGTAAAAACCGCCAGGCTATTGAAAGCCTGCGTGCTCCGATTTTTGAAGATAAGGTGATCGATCATATTTTGAAAATCGCCAAAGTGACTGAGAAAAACGTTACAATAGAAGAGCTTTCAGCCGAAGAAGAGCGCGAAAGCCCTAAAGTGCGCAAGGAAAAGAAAGAAGGCACAGAAAAGCCCAAAAAGTCAGCAAAATCTAAAAAAGCCGAGTAAGCTTTTAAAAGAGCATCTTTGAACTTCAGTAAACGCTCCCTTGAAAGAAACCTGAGGGGGCGTTAAGTTTTTCAAACACACACGATTCTAAAGGATAATCCCATGTTCCCCATCAAAGACCGCGACCCGATTGAAGTTTATAATGATCTTGTTCCGATCGTTATTGAGCAAACCAATCGTGGCGAGCGCTCATTCGATATTTTTTCCCGCATGTTAAAAGAACGGATCATCTTTTTAACCGGTCAGGTTCATGACGGTATGGCGACACTTGTATGCGCGCAGCTTTTATTCTTGGAATCAGAAAACCCGACTAAAGATATTTTCATGTATATCAACTCACCCGGTGGTGTTGTGACGTCTGGTATGGCGATGTATGACACAATGCAGTATATAAGGCCGCAGGTGTCTACGGTGTGTATCGGGCAGGCTGCATCCATGGGGTCTTTGTTGTTAACAGCCGGGGCTGCGGGTAAACGTTATGCATTGCCGCATTCACGTATCATGGTTCATCAGCCATCCGGTGGTGCACAAGGGCAGGCAACCGATATTGAAATTCAGGCGCGTGAAATTTTAAATCTGCGCGGCAAGCTTAATCAGGTCTATGTCAAGCATACAGGCCAAAAGCTGAAAACAATTGAAGAGACACTGGAACGTGATCGTTTCATGTCTTCTCAAGAAGCTAAAGAATTTGGTTTGATTGACCATGTTGTGGCTTCGCGCGATGACCTGCCAAAAGAAGTTGAGAAAGATAAAAAGTAGATCTGAGCGGTATAATTTTAGCCGTTTATAAGATTATTATACTTTCTAATTAAATCAGGGCCGATATCTTGGCGCCTTAAGGCATCTACGAGCCCACATCTGAAAAAATTATATGTGCCTGTTTGGTTATAAAACAAACCCTGAATTGCTGGGTCCCGCTCCCCTGACTTTGTAAGCGGAAATTTTTGCATATCAAACTCTAACCCGCCGAGCGCTTGCGCAAAATAACCTTCGGGGCTGAAAATAATTTCACGTTTAATAGCGGCGTGGTTTGGGGCACCTTCATTGAAAAAGCGTCTGAGGACAGGGATATAAATTCCGTGTTCAAAGTTTAATGAGTGTGAATTTCGTGCAAGGAAGTGAAGCTTATTAATTGTGGGTGCTAAAATTCTGTCGTAAGCACTTAAAAGGGCCATTTCCGCATGATCAATTTTGCGGGCTTCTGGCGATAGGGCACAAAAAATGCGATGGGCTATGTCTTTTAATGAAGTCATTTCAGAACAATATGACAATAAAATATCTTTGTCTATTGATTTTTAGCACTTTACGCACCATTTCATAAAGGTGCTTTAAGGGGGCCTTAAACCTTCCCCTTTAGGCTTGTTTCGTGGCAGAGTCGTTTGTGGCTTTTAGCTTGCTTAAATACAGAAAGAATATTTCATATGTCATCCTTCCAAGGCGAAAGTTTCGCGGTTCTTCCCCTTCGCGATATCGTTGTTTTCCCTCACATGATTGTGCCGCTTTTTGTCGGGCGCGAGAAATCGGTGAAAGCGCTTGAGCATGTGATGAAAGAAGGTAAACAGATTTTACTGCTGACGCAGAAAATCCCATCTGATGACGATCCTTCTGAAGATGGTTTATACCGTATTGGAACGATTGCAACAATTTTGCAGTTGTTGAAATTGCCTGATGGAACCGTAAAAGTTTTGGTTGAAGGTAAGTCGCGTGCGCAGATTAAAAGTTTCCATCCGCTGGCGCCATTTCTGGAAGCAAGCGCAGAAGTTCTGGTTGATATGACGCCAGATACGCCCGAAACCCAAGCGTTGATCCGTGCGGTCACAACACAGTTTGAACAGTATGTGAAACTGAATAAAAAAATTCCCCCTGAAGTTATTGTGTCTATTAATCAGCTTGATGAAGCGGGCAGAGTGGCCGATACAATTTCTGCGCATCTTGCTTTGAAAATTGAAGAAAAGCAGGCCCTGCTTGAACTTTCGAATACCGCTGAAAGGCTGGAAAAAATATTTTCATCGATGGAAGGTGAGATTGGCGTTCTGCAGGTGGAAAAACGCATTCGCAACCGTGTAAAGCGTCAGATGGAAAAAACCCAGCGCGAGTATTATCTGAACGAACAAATGAAGGCGATCCAAAAAGAATTGGGTGATGGCGAAGAAGGTGCGTCTGAATTTGAAGAGCTTGAAAAGAAAATTCAAAAAACGCGCCTGTCAAAAGAAGCGCGCGATAAAGCTATGGGCGAATTGAAAAAGCTGAAACAGATGTCGCCTATGTCGGCAGAAGCGACTGTGGTGCGCAACTATCTGGATTGGATTTTGTCAGTGCCTTGGAACAAGCGTACCAAAGTTAAAAAAGATATACGCGAAGCTGCAAAAGTACTTGATAAAGACCATTACGGGCTAGAAAAAGTTAAAGAACGTATTTTGGAATATTTAGCTGTTCAGCAGCGTACCGATAAGGTGCGCGGGCCTATTTTGTGCCTTGTTGGGCCTCCTGGCGTTGGTAAAACATCGTTAGGGCAATCAATTGCCAAAGCAACGGGGCGCAGCTTTGTACGTATGGCCTTGGGTGGCGTGCGGGACGAGTCAGAAATTCGGGGCCACAGGCGCACTTATATTGGATCCATGCCCGGTAAGATTATTCAAGGGATGAAGAAGGCAAAATCGTCAAACCCTTTGTTCCTGCTTGATGAAGTCGATAAACTAGGACAAGACTGGCGGGGTGATCCATCTTCAGCTTTGCTTGAGGTTCTGGATCCAGAACAAAATAAAACCTTTGCCGATCATTACATGGAAGTGGATTACGATCTTTCCGATGTCATGTTTATCTGCACAGCCAATTCACTGAACATGCCCGGCCCACTTTTAGATCGAATGGAGCTCATTCGCCTTTCTGGGTACACAGAAGATGAAAAACTAGAAATTGTAAAAGGCCATTTGTTGAAAAAACAGATGAGTGCAGCGTCTTTGAAGAAAGAAGAGTTTTCTATCACTGATGATGCGATACGTGATCTGATCCGGTATTACACGCGTGAAGCTGGTGTGCGCAGTTTAGAACGTGAAATTGCAGGCTTATGCCGTAAATCCATTAAAGAAATTGCTGTCGGAAAACGTAAGAAAGTACGCATTAGCGTTGATAATCTGGGTAAGTTCGCAGGTATTAAAAAATTCCGTTATGGCGAAATCGAAGAAGAAAATCGCATCGGGGTTGTAAACGGTCTGGCTTATACCGAATTTGGCGGCGATTTACTGCCCATTGAAGCTGTGACGATGCCTGGCAAAGACGGCAAAGTGTCTACAACCGGAAACTTGAAAGACGTGATGAAGGAATCAATCACTGTAGCCGAGATGCTGATTAAATCACGCGCGGCGCAGTTTGGCATCGAATTTGAAATGCTCAAGGAAACGAATATTCACGTTCACGTTCCAGAAGGTGCTGTGCCAAAAGATGGCCCGTCTGCTGGTGCGGCAATGGTTACTGCGATTATCTCAGCCCTCACAGGTATTGAAATTCACCGTGATATCGCCATGACAGGTGAGGTGAATTTGCGCGGCTATGTGACAGCCATTGGCGGTTTGAAAGAAAAGCTTTTGGCGGCTTTGCGTGCAGGCATTACAACAGTGCTGATCCCTCAGGAAAATGAAAAGGATCTGGAAGATATTCCAGCGAATGTTAAAAAAGGCCTGACAATCATTCCGGTTAGTCGAATCGAAGATGTGCTCACAAGGGCTCTTTTGCGCCCGCTTGTTCCATTAGCGCCTAAAAAAGATGCGCAAGCGGGTGAATTACCCCAAAAAACCACAGAAAACAGCCAAAAAGACATACTTCGGCATTGATATAAGGTGCGTTTCAAGTTAGAAAGGTTTGGCTAAAAGCCGCAGATTTCTGCGGTTTTTAAGCTTATTTTCACCTAGAACCAATGGGGTTTTTTTATGAACAAACAAGAAATGATTGATGCGATTGCAGCCGATACAGGCATGTCAAAAGCTGATGCTACAAGCGCCCTTGAAGCGACACTTTCAACAATTAAAAAAGCACTGAAAAAAGGCGATGAAGTTCGCCTTGTCGGTTTTGGTACATTCGCCGTATCAGACCGCGCTGCTACCACAGGCCGCAACCCACGCACAGGCGAGGAAATTAAAATCCCTGCTTCCAAACAGCCGAAATTCAAAGCGGGCAAAGAACTGAAAGACGCAGTAAACAAGTAACTTTTATTTGGGGACATGAAAAGACTGCGTAGCAGGCCTTCGTATCCCCATTACACACAGATCAGGGACACAAAAAACGAAGCTTTTGTGTCCCCATTGCAAACAGATCGGGGACACGGGAGGCGTTGCTTTTTGTGTCCCTTTTTTTATTACAGCAGTGCAGAGACATGAAAAGACTGCGCAGCAGTCCTCAAGCCCCCTAGATAAGCGTATATTTTCTCCGCATTTTTCTTGCTGTTTAGTTAGTAAATTATTCTCAAAGAGCCAACCAATCGCATGTCATAAACTCACCCTGATTGCCGTCATAGTCAAAAAAGTAAACGCTCTTTTGGCCATTCGGCCATGTATGCTCTAATGGATCCAATCCACAATTTTTTATAAGCTGGTGGTAATGACTATATTCTTCTGGGGATATCTGAAAAGCAAAATGCACATGTGTCCCTCCTTGACCGTTATGAATCCCGCGCTTTCCTTTTGTCCACAAACCAAAGGCAGTTCCATCTTCTAAGACAAAAGCGCAAGCTGTATTATCATCCCAGCTATCAATTTTCTTATGATTTAAAAGTTTAGAATAAAGATCTTTCGATCTATTTATATCAGCAACTTCAATATGAATTTCAAGCATTCTTAACATACAAATATCTTTTGTATATGAATGGTGCGCGGTGAGGGGATCGAACCCCCGACATTCTCGGTGTAAACGAGACGCTCTACCGCTGAGCTAACCGCGCGGCGAAGAGGGTTATAGCGCGGTTATGACGCGGCTTCAAGTGTTTTCAGTTTTTGCAAAAAATACCGAGATTTCTGTGATTTGAGCAGATCATTGCCGGATATATCCTGTTTTGCAGTTGCGAAGCCGGCTGCTTGAAAGCGGATAGTAAAAGGGGATAGTCTTAGGCCATTAATATTTAATGGGAGCATCCACAGTGAAAATAGGCGTACCAAAAGAAATAAAAGCGCAAGAACATCGTGTGGGCCTGGTCCCTGCTTCGGTGAAGGAATTTGTAACGCAAGGGCATCAGGTGTTTGTGGAAACGAGTGCAGGGGCCGGCATTGGGTTTTCAGACGCAATCTATGAAGCAGCAGGCGCAAAAATTATAAGCACAGCTTCAGAGATTTTTCAAACTGCAGATATGATTATCAAGGTTAAGGAGCCTCAGCTTAATGAGTGCGCCATGCTTCGTGAGGGGCAAATTTTATTCACCTATCTGCATCTTGCCCCTGACCCTAAACAGGCTGAAGCGCTTATCAAGTCTAAAGCAATTGCGATTGCTTATGAAACAGTGACAGGGGAAGATGAACGTTCATTACCTTTGCTTGCGCCAATGTCTGAAGTGGCGGGGCGACTATCCGTTCAAATAGGCGCAGATTTTTTGATGAAACATAAAGGCGGGCTTGGCAGGCTTATCAGTGGTGCGCCGGGTGTGCGTGCTGCTAACGTGTTGATATTGGGCGGCGGTGTTTCTGGTTTTAATGCGGCGCGTATTGCAGTGGGTATGGGCGCGCATGTAACAATTTTGGAACGGCATCCGCAGCGTTTGCGTTTCCTTGACGATTATTTTCATGGCAATGCAACGGTGCTTCAATCAAATACCGATACAATTGAAACAATGATAAAAGAAGCGGATGTTGTGATCGGCGCGGTTTTAATACCTGGCGCATCTGCACCAAAACTTATTACCCGCAATATGCTCAAGACCATGAAGCCGGGCGCTGTTATGGTTGATATTGCGATTGACCAAGGGGGCTGTTTTGAAACCAGCAAGGCAACAACCCATAACGACCCGATCTATATTGTGGACGGTATTGTACATTATTGTGTTGCCAATATGCCCGGTGCTGTGCCGCTTACATCGGCTTTGGCGCTTAATCATGCCGTTTTGCCCTATGCCCTTAAAATTGCCCGAAAAGGCTGGAAAGCAGCCCTTTTACAAGATTTAGGGCTTAGAAACGGCTTAAATGTGTGCTTGGGGGCTATTACGCACGAAAGTGTTGCGCAAGACCTCAAATTGGACTACATAGAGCCCTCTTCGTTTCTGAAGGCAGATTGACACCTGCCACAAGGCACAGAAACAGCCCTGCGCGGGCGTAGTTCAGCCGGTTAGAACGCCTGCCTGTCACGCAGGAGGTCGCGGGTTCGAGTCCCGTCGCTCGCGCCATTTTTCTTTATAAAGTTATTCCTATATAGTTTTGAGTAACAAGAAGTAATGATGGCTCACACAGTAAAAACAATTCAAAATAAAATCAAAAATGCAAAGCAACTATCTGCTGAGCATGGAGTGCGTTGGTCTGAAATACGCGAAGAAGTTTATAAAACATTGCTTGGACATGAAAAGCCCGTAACAGCGTATCAGCTGCTTGATGAGATTTCTAAAAATCGTGGAAAAGATGTAAAGCCAGCCAGTATTTACCGATCACTTGACGCTTTGTGTGAATTGGGCGTAGCCGTGCGCATAGAAAGTTTAAATGCTTTTTTACCTTGCCAGCATCCAGAAGACCATCATGAACATGTGTTTATGGTGTGCAAACAATGCGGATCAGCAGACGAAATTGCTGATCACAGCGTAAGCAAGCAACTCAAAAAAGATGCCGCCAATCAGGGATTTTCGATTGAGCGGCAGGTTCTTGAGCTGCACGGATCGTGCAAGGATTGTAAGGATTAGATTAAGGGGTTAGAACGAGTGCGCCGCCAGCAGCTGCAGTGACGCCTGCCGCACTTACGCCAGATGCCGCGCCCATACCAACAGCGGCATCTACCATGGCGGCTATGGGCTGCATTAAATTTCCCAAACTCATAGCGAAAGCAGAAGCGTGCACAAAGCCGCACATCATAACCCCGCCTAGAATACCGAGTGCCATTGATGCAATAGAAAAATCATTTTTTGCGGAGACCATTTTATTCCTCTTGTTTATTTAAAAGTGGTTGACAATTTTGAGTGTTATAAAGTAACAGATATAAGTGTTATAAAGTAACAATTCTTAGTATGCAAACAGAAAAAATGTGAAAATGATTATGTCTAAATTAAAAATAAGATTAACGCCTATATTTGCCTTGATGGTGGCAGGAACGGCACAAGCAGCCACTTTGCCTAATGTGAATGGCTTGCATGATGGGCCTGAATTTGTACAAAACACCATTATTAATGGTCGCACAGTGCTTGTGCCGATTGATTGCAACACGCTTTCAGACCGTGATGACCGTGGAAATATTATTACAACAGCCAGCAGGGCGAGAACGCTTGCGCCAACAGATCAAAATCAAACCTTTTTATTGCAGTTTGAACAAGCATTCGCGCATGGAGGCGAGGCAAGTCGGGCGCGGTATCTGTCTGCACGTACATTGTATAATCACTTAACAATCGGACATGGTGTGTCACCGCAATCGATTTCTGATGCTGTAAGACGGTGCAACGGATTATATTTTAGATAATATACATAACGTTATAAAAAGATATATTCTGTAAGAGCCCCTTGAGCCGGAAAGGCAAATCGTGGCAATACCTTAGGGTAAGAATTTACATGAGTCCCCCAGGTGTGCCGTGGCCCCAACCGATTTGCTTGCTAATTACTTTCCGATCCTGATTTTTCTGATGATTGCAGTTGGTATTTCTGTGGCCGCAGTTGGGGCGTCATTGATTGTGGGGAAGCAAAAACCCGATAGCGCAAAACTTTCTGCGTATGAATGCGGGTTTGATGCGTTTGATGATGCACGGCACAAATTTGATGTGCGGTTTTATCTGGTTGCGATCTTATTTATTATTTTTGATTTAGAAATTGCGTTTTTGTTTCCGTGGGCAATTAGTCTTCGTGATATTGGGTTGTTTGGTTTTTGGTCGATGATGGTGTTTCTGGGTGTTCTGACCGTCGGATTTATTTATGAATGGAAAAAAGGGGCCCTTGATTGGGAATAAGCGCGCATGTCACATGACCGTATTGTCTATCAATCGCCCGCTGCTGATTTAACAACCACGCTGCCTGCGTTGCCGCCCGGGGATACACGCGCACATGATGCGATTGCAGCAGCCATTGGTAAAACAGTTGAAGAAAAAGGCTTTCTTTTAACAAGTGCTGATAAACTATTTGATTGGGCGCGCACAGGATCTATATGGCCGATGACATTTGGACTTGCGTGCTGCGCGGTTGAGATGATCCACGCTTATATGAGCCGTTACGATCTGGATCGTTTTGGGATGATCCCGCGTCCAAGCCCACGGCAATCCGATGTCATGATTGTAGCAGGCACGCTTACCAATAAAATGGCACCGGCTTTGCGTAAAGTGTACGACCAAATGCCAGAGCCGCGCTGGGTTATTTCCATGGGGTCATGCGCGAATGGTGGCGGGTATTACCATTATTCTTATTCCGTAGTGCGCGGCTGCGACCGCATTGTGCCTGTAGATATTTATGTGCCGGGGTGCCCCCCGACTGCTGAAGCGCTTGTTTATGGTTTGTTGACGTTGCAGAAAAAAATTCAGCGCGAAGATACAAGGATTGTGCGATAGATATGACAGAAATCAAAACACAAAACTCGGCATCCACGCCAGCATCTATGCCTACGGCCCTTGAAGCGTTGATTGGGGACATACAATCGCAATTAGGCGCGGTTGTACTTGGTACAATGTTCTCTAAAGGCGAGGCGACTTTGAATGTTGCACGCGATGGCATTACAACGGTTTTAAAAACCTTGCGCGATCGCTATCAATTTTCCCAACTTATTGATGTGTGCGGCATGGATGAGCCATCACATTCCGAACGCTTTGTTGTTGTGTATCATTTGCTTTCAATGACCAAGAATCTGCGCGTAAGATTAAAAGTTAGAACATCTGAAGGTGTAGCGGTTCCGAGTGCCTGTGAGGTGTTTCCAGTTGCCAATTGGTTTGAAAGAGAAGCCTACGATTTATACGGAATTTATTTTGATGATCATCCAGATCTGCGCCGTATTTTAACTGATTATGGGTTTGAAGGGCATCCTTTGCGGAAAGATTTTCCGCTTACAGGATATGTAGAACTGCGCTATGACGAAGAACAAAAGCGCGTTGTGTATTCGCCCGTTGAACTAACACAAGATTTTCGTGCGTTTGATTATTTATCCCCTTGGGAAGGAATGACAGATGTGCAGCTACCCGGGGATGAAAAATCTGTCCAGCCAAAATTTGGCTGGAAACCAGTTGAAAAAGTAATCAGGGGCAAAAGATGACCGCAAATATTGCCATTGAAAAAGAAACACAAATTCGCCCATATACGATGAATTTTGGACCCCAGCACCCGGCTGCACATGGTGTGCTGCGTTTGGTGCTGGAAATGGACGGGGAAGTTGTTGAACGTGCTGACCCGCATATTGGTTTGCTGCATCGTGGCACTGAAAAACTGATCGAATATAAAACCTATGTGCAAGCGGTTCCTTATTTTGATCGCCTTGATTATGTGGCACCGATGAATCAGGAGCATGCTTTTGCATTGGCGACTGAAAAATTACTTGGCATTACCGTGCCGCCACGCGCGCAGTATATTCGTGTATTATTTTGCGAGCTTGGCCGTATTTTAAATCACATTCTCAATATCACCACGTTCGCTTTGGATGTCGGTGCTATTACACCCGCGCTGTGGGGTTTTGAAGAACGCGAAAAAGGTATGGAATTTTACGACCGTGTTTGTGGCGCGCGTCTGCATGCCAATTACTTTCGTCCAGGCGGTGTGCATCAAGACATGCCGGCAGGGTTGGCGGACGATATGTACGCGTGGACTAAAACATTCCCAGCCGTGTTGGATGATTTGGATAAATTACTCACCAATAACCGTATTTTCAAACAGCGTACCGTTGATATTGGTGTTGTTTCAAAAGAACAGGCGCTCGCATGGGGGTTTACAGGGCCCATGTTGCGTGCGTCGGGCGTGCCGTGGGATTTGCGCAAATCGCAGCCTTATGAAGTGTATGACAAAATGGATTTTGATATTCCTGTTGGTAAAACAGGTGATTGCTATGCACGATATTTGGTGCGTATGGAAGAAATGCGGCAGTCACTGCGGATTATGCAGCAAGCCATTGAACAAATGCCAGCGGGTCCGGTGAAAGTAAATGATTATAAAATCGCCCCGCCGCCGCGCGCTGAGATGAAACGGTCGATGGAAGCGCTGATCCATCATTTTAAGCTATATACTGAAGGTTATCATGTGCCCGCAGGTGAAACTTACGCTGTGGTTGAAGCGCCAAAAGGTGAGTTTGGTGTTTATCTAGTTTCAGATGGCACAAATCGCCCTTATCGGTGCCGCATTCGTGCCCCGGGCTTTGCGCATTTGCAAGGTTTAGATTTTATGAGCCGTGGGCACCAATTGGCCGATACAGTTTCGATCATCGGCTCCATGGATATTGTGTTTGGAGAAATTGACCGGTGAAAAAGAATTTTCAAAAAGATGCGGCTTATCAGCCAAAAACATTCGCGTTCCGTGATGCCGCGCGTGTGGCTGAGATTTTATCGCTTTACCCGAGCGACCGCGCACAGTCAGCAATTATGCCGCTTCTTGATTTAGCGCAGCGCCAAGTAGGCGAAGATGGTTTGAACGCATCGCCTGTTTATGGCGGTTGGATACCAGTAGCTGCGATGGATGAAGTGGCGCGAATTGTAGATGTGCCGCAAATTAAAGTTTATGAAGTTGCAACGTTTTATTCCATGTACAACATAGAACCTGTTGGCAAATACCTTCTTCAGTTTTGCACCACAACGCCTTGCTGGCTATGTAATTCATCAGGTGTTTTGCAGGCAGCTGAAAAGCATTTAGGTGTCCATGTTGGGCAAACCACACCTGATTTTATGTTCACGCTGATGGAAGTTGAATGTTTAGGCGCGTGTGTAAACGCGCCAATGGTGCAAGTGAATGATGATTACTTTGAAGATTTAACGCCTGAGAACATCGTAACGCTGCTGCAAGATTTAGCTGCGGGCCGTAAGCCAACAGTAGGTTCCATGAAGGGTCGCAAAGGATCTCAAGCGCTTTCAGGCCCCACAACACTACAAAATATGGTGGCAAATGCTCGCTGATCAGGACCGCATTTTTACAAATTTATATGGCTGGCAATCATTCTCCCTGCCGGAAGCGCGCAAACGTGGTGATTGGGATAACACCAAAGATATCTTAGCCAAGGGCCGCGACTGGATTATCGACGAGATGAAAAAATCGGGCCTACGTGGCCGAGGTGGCGCTGGTTTCCCAACAGGCATGAAATGGTCTTTCATGCCCAAAGATAGTGGCAAGCCCCATTATCTTGTCATTAATGCCGACGAGTCAGAACCAGGCACCTGCAAAGACCGCGATATTTTGCGCCATGATCCACATAAATTATTAGAAGGCGCTTTAATTGCGGGTTTCGCGATGGGAGCACACAAAGCCTATATTTATATACGCGGCGAATTTGTGCATGAGGGGTCTGAAGTTGTGCGCGCAATCACAGAAGCTTATGACGCAGGATTGTTGGGTAAAAACGCAGCAGGCTCGGGTTGGGATTTTGATGTGGTGCTGCATCGTGGTGGCGGCGCTTATATATGTGGCGAAGAAACTGCGCTGCTTGAAAGCTTGGAAGGCAAAAAAGGTCAACCACGCAATAAGCCACCCTTTCCAGCGGCAGCAGGCCTCTATAGCTGCCCTACCACAATCAATAATGTGGAAACGATTGCAGTTGTGCCATCTATCATGCGTCGCGGTGGCGCCTGGTTTGGCAAAATCGGTCCGAATGAGAAAAACACAGGGACAAAACTATTTTGTATTTCAGGCCATGTGAACAGCCCTTGCAATGTTGAAGAGGCAATGGGTGTACCGCTTAAAGAACTGATTGAAAAACACGCGGGTGGTGTGCGCGGCGGGTGGGATAATCTTTTGGCTATCATTCCAGGCGGGTCTTCAACGCCTTTGCTGCCCAAAGACACATGCGAAAAGATGACGATGGATTTTGATAGCCTTCGCGCAGCGGGTTCCGGTTTGGGAACAGCTGGTGTGATTGTGATGGATAAATCGACTGATATTGTTTACGCCATTGCGCGGCTTTCTTATTTTTATATGCATGAAAGTTGTGGCCAGTGCACGCCGTGCCGCGAAGGTACAGGTTGGTTGTGGCGCACGATGAAACGTATGGTAAAAGGCGATGCTACGATCGAAGAGATTGACATGATGATTGATGTGACCAAACAAATTGAAGGTCATACAATTTGCGCGCATGGTGATGCATCAGCGTGGCCGATACAAGGTTTGGTGCGCCACTTCAGGCCAGAACTTGAACGGCGAATTTTGGATTACCGCAAAATAGCAAAGGCGGCATAAGATGCATAAACAGAGCAACCAAAAGCCTGATATAGAGATCATAAAGCGTTTGCCTTTAGCATGGGCTGGTATGATGTTTGGTATCTATTTTATTTTAGGAGAAACAAGTCCGGACACACTTACGGCATTAGGCGTACCAGTGCTGGTTAAGGGCTTAATGGCATACGTGTATGCAGTTATTGTTATTTTAATTGGAGATATTCCGCTACTCAAATACGTCATCACAAAAAACAAATCAGATAAGGTGCTTTAAAGATGAAGAAACTTGTATTTGCTGCGCTATTTTTTATAACTTTCAGTTTGCCTGCCATCGCCAAGGAAAGCCACGTAGGTCATGCGGGTCATGCAGGTCATGCAGGTCATCATATGGGTGCGCCCATGCAAACCATGGCAAAAACAAAGAAAACGGTTGCTGATAAAGACCTTTATGATGTCAGTGTTAAAATGGTGCACGCCATGGACGTGGCTTTTATCAGCACACCTGATTCAGATTTTGTGCGCGCGATGATCCCGCATCATCAAGGCGCAATTGATATGGCCAAGGTTGTTTTGAAACACGGTCACGATAAAAATATAGCTTGGCTTGCACGCAATATTATCAAAGCGCAAAACGCAGAAATTTACTGGATGCGACGCTGGCTCAAGCGGTCCGATCAGCCCTTGATCGTGGAGACGGGTAACAACGCCATGGAAAAATCCGCAAATACACCTGAGCGTCAAAGCTTGCTGGCTATTCATCATGGCATGCACTTGAAGATGGATGTCGCTTTAACAGGCGACCCGGATTATGATTTTGTACGTGCGATGATCCCGCATCATCAAGGCGCGGTTGATATGTCTGGCTGGCTTTTGCAAAATGGCCGTAATCCCGAAGTTAAAGGCCTAGCGCGTGAAATCATGAGAGAGCAGCGCGCAGAGATTGCCTTTATGCGCAGTTGGCTGCACCACAAGGAAAAGACGAAATGCCAAAATTAAAAATCAACGATACTGAAATTGAAGTTACAGCTGGCACCTCCGTGCTTCAAGCGGCCGAGATGCTGGGGTATGAAATTCCACGCTTTTGTTATCATGATAAATTATCAGTGCCGGCGAATTGCCGTATGTGTCTTGTGCAAGTTAAAGGTGCACCAAAACCTGTCGCATCATGCGCTATGGCTGTGGGTGAGGGTATGGAAGTTTATACCAACACCGAAGTTGTGCAAAAAGCGCGCAAGGGTGTCATGGAGTTTTTATTAATTAATCATCCGCTTGATTGCCCGATTTGCGATCAAGGAGGTGAGTGCGATTTGCAAGACCAGGCTGTGGCTTATGGGTATGATCGTTCACGTTATGATGAAAGCAAACGCGCGGTAAAAGATAAAGAACTTGGCCCGTTGGTCAAAACGGTTATGACACGCTGCATTCAATGCACGCGCTGTATTCGCTTTGCAGATGAAATTGCAGGTGTCCCAGATCTGGGCTTGCTCAACCGCGGGGAAGATGTTGAAATTTCGACTTTTGTCGATAAGCTCGTAGGCACAGAATTATCAGGAAATCTGGTGGATGTCTGCCCTGTGGGCGCGCTGACCAATAAGCCCTTTGCTTTTCAGGCCCGTGCATGGGAAATGCGAAAAACTGAATCAATCGATGTGATGGATGCTGTTGGATCGAATATACGAATTGATGCGCGTGGTGGTGAGGTGATGCGAATATTGCCACGTCTTCATGAAGATGTGAACGAAGAATGGATTTCTGACAAAGCGCGTTATGTTGTAGATGGGTTGAAAAAGCGCAGACTTGATACACCTTATATACGCAACGCAGCGGGCCAGTTGAAAGCCGCAAGCTGGGATGAAGCTTTCGCGGTGATCTCTGAAAAGCTTAAATCGGCATCAGCTTCTAAAATTACAGCTCTTGCAGGTGACTTGGCTGCGCTTGAAGAAATTATAGCTTTAAAAGACCTTATGAATGCGTTTGGGTCCACCCATTATGACTGCCGCGTTGATGGCGCCATGATTGATCCATCCAGTCGCGCAAATTATCTTTTTAATTCTGGTATTGCAGGCATAGAAGAAGCAGATGCCATTTTTCTAATCGGTGCAAACCCACGTTATGAAGCAACGATGGTGAATGCGCGTATTCGAAAAAGCTGGCTTGCACGTAACAAAAGACTAAGTATTTCGGTTGTAGGAACGGCAGATGACCTAACCTACCCGACAATTAATTATGGCGCTGGCATTGATGGATTGAATGCGCTTTTACAGCACGCTGAAAGCTTTAAAGCTGAGAAGCCTTTAATGATTGTGGGAACAAGTCTGTTTGATCGTGATGATGCGCAGGCTATATATGCATTACTTGGTCAGATCGTAAATAAGTTTGGTATTGTGCGTGATGGCTGGAACGGCTTTAACATGTTGCATACAGCTGCGTCGCGGGTAGGTGCGCTTGATGTAGGGTTTGCAACAGGAACAGCTGATATTATGAATGCAGAATTTGTGTATTTGTTGGGTGTTGATCAACCTTTTGTATCCTCTATACCCGATCATGTTTTTGTTGTGTATCAGGGATCCCACGGTGATGCTGGGGCGCATCGTGCAGATGTGATTTTGCCGGGGGCGGCGTACACGGAGAAGAATGGCACCTATGTGAATATGGAAGGGCGTGTGCAGATTGCCCGCGCTGCCGTTTCTGCGCCGGGGCAGGCGCGTGAAGATTGGAAAATTATTCGCGCACTTTCTGATGTTGTGGGGAAAACCTTATCGTATAACACCAGCGCGCAGTTACAAAAGCGTATGATTAGTGAATGGCCTCATTTGGCTGCACTTGATGTTTTGCCGCGCGAGATGTGGAAGCCGATTGGGCAAAATGGCACAGTGGCACCACAGGCTTTTGTGCCTGCCGTTCAGAAAAGCGAATATTATAGTACCAATCCGATTTGTCGTGCATCCGACACCTTGAAAGCATGTGTAGAAGCATTTGTATCACCTGTTCATAAAATGGCGGCAGAATAATGAGTGCAGAAATTGTACAAATTTGGAGCGTGCACGGCGTAAGTTTTCTTTGGATGCTTGCACATATTGGTATTATTGTGGGCGCCCTTTTGGTCGGCATGGCATATCTGACATATTTTGAACGCAAGATCATCGGTGCAATGCAGCGTCGTCAGGGCCCTATGATGGTCGGCCCGTTTGGTTTACTACAACCAATTGCAGACGGGCTGAAGCTTTTATCTAAAGAAACGATTGTGCCTTCACAATCAAACAAGCCCGTATTTTTTATTGCGCCTATGCTTGTGTTTACGCTGGCGCTTGTGGCGTGGTCAGTCATTCCTTTTGATAAAGGTTGGGTGCTCGCCAATATTAATGTGGGTATTTTATTTCTATTTGCTGTGTCTTCTATGGGTGTGTATGGAGTCATCATGGCGGGCTGGGCATCCAATTCTAAATATGCATTTTTGGGGGGCATGCGTTCAGCGTCGCAGATGGTATCGTATGAAGTCTCTATGGGCCTTGTGATTGTGTCCGTTCTTTTGGTTACGGGATCTTTGAATTTACAAGAAATCGTCTTGGCTCATCGTCCGCTTTGGGTCGAAATTATGCTCATTCCAATGTTTGTGGTTTTCATGGTGTCCATTTTGGCTGAGACAAACCGTTCACCTTTTGACTTACCTGAAGGTGAATCAGAATTATCAGGTGGGTTCATGGTTGAATATTCATCCATGACATTCGCTTTATTTTTCTTGGGCGAATATATGAACATGATTTTGATGTCCTCGATTGCTACGATCCTTTTTTTAGGAGGGTGGCTTCCACCTTTTGGCATCAGTGCACTTGAATTTGTACCTGGCGTTATCTGGTTTGGCTTAAAGACAGCTTTTGTATTGTTTATTTTTATCTGGGCTCGGGCCTCTTTTCCGCGTTACCGTTATGATCAACTCATGCGTCTTGGTTGGAAGATATTTTTGCCGTTTACCCTGATCTGGCTGGTTTTTGTTGCTGGAAGTCTTGTTGCTTTTGATGCGTTACCAAAATAGGAAATAAGTATGCTTGATAATCTTGTTCGATCATTTTTGCTTACTGAAATTTTGCAGGGTTTAGCCCTGACCTTTAAGTATATGTTTAAGCCTCGGGTCACCATTAATTATCCTTTTGAAAAAGGGCCGATTAGCCCACGTTTTCGGGGTGAACATGCTTTGCGCCGTTACCCAAATGGTGAAGAACGGTGCATTGCCTGTAAATTGTGCGAAGCGATTTGCCCCGCGCTTGCGATTACAATTGAAGCTCAGCCGCGTGATGACGGATCGCGCCGCACAACCCGTTATGATATTGATATGACGAAATGCATTTATTGCGGACTATGCCAGGAAGCATGCCCCGTTGACGCAATTGTAGAAGGGCCAAATTTTGAATTTGCAACACAAACACGTGAGGAGCTTTACTATAATAAGGAAAAATTGCTGGAAAATGGCGACAGATGGGAAGCGCAGATTGCCGCTAACCTTGTGGCTGAGGCCCCTTA
The DNA here is from genome assembly GCA_964648505.1 of uncultured Pseudobdellovibrionaceae bacterium. Taxonomy (GTDB): domain Bacteria; phylum Pseudomonadota; class Alphaproteobacteria; order Micavibrionales; family Micavibrionaceae; genus CAZYMI01. Next base: position 32,332 of record CAZYMI010000001.1, on the reverse strand, counting down.
TCGCTGATCTGGATTGTCGTAAGACTTTTGGGATGATCTGTGATGGTATTTGAGTGTAAAGGTCCTAAAAAATTCAGTGTATCCAACGACTATAACTAACCCCAGATGGTTGTAAGAACGACCCGACTGGATTAAAAACGATCTAACCAAAGTATATGTATGATTCCTGTTCTTATTTTTTATCTTTTTGCGACCGTTCTTGTGCTTTCTGCCTTGATGGTTATCTCAAGTCGAAACCCCGTTCATTCGGTGTTGTTTCTTATTTTGGCGTTTTTTAACGCAGCCGGCCTTTTTGTTCTATTAGGCGCAGAATTTGTGGCAATGATTTTGGTGATTGTATATGTGGGCGCGGTTGCCGTGCTATTTTTGTTTGTGGTGATGATGCTTGATATATCGTTTGCCGATTTGCGCAAAGGGGCCATGCAATATGTGCCGCTAGGGCTTATATTGGGGGCGGTGTTGCTGTTTGAACTTGGCGGGCTTTATTCAGCTTGGCAGTTTTCGGCAGATGCTTTTACAAATGCCGCGCATCCTGAGCAGACCGTGTCAAATACAAAGGCGCTGGGGCGAATTTTATATACAGATTATGTGCTTGCATTTCAGCTTTCTGGCTTGATTTTGCTGGTTGCGATGGTGGGGGCTATAACCTTGACGCTAAGACGTAGATCCGACGTGCTGCGTCAAAATGTTTCTTCGCAGGTGTCACGCACAGCATCTCAAACAGTGGATCTGCGTAAAGTGGAAGTTGGAAAGGGGATCGAGACATGAGTTTTGATGTGGGTCTGGGGCATTATCTTACGCTTGCGGGCATTTTATTTACAATTGGTGTTTTTGGGATTTTTTTGAATCGTAAGAACGTTATCGTTATTTTAATGTCTGTTGAATTGATGTTACTTGCGGTCAATATTAATTTTGTCGCTTTTTCATCTTACCTGCATGATCTTTCTGGTCAGGTTTTTACGATGTTTGTTTTAACCGTTGCAGCAGCTGAGGCTGCAATCGGCCTTGCAATTCTTGTAACATTTTTTCGCAATAAAGGATCTATTGCGGTTGAAGATACAGCGCAGTTGAGGGGATGATGGATATCTTTGCATTGATTGCTGTTTTTGCCCCGCTTGTCGCTTTTGTTGTCACAGGCTTATTTGGGCGTTTAATTGGTGACAGGGGTGCGCAGATTCTAACCTGTTCAGCCTTAATTATAGCGGCGGCATGTTCAGTCAAATTATTTTTTGGCGTTATTGTTGGTCAGGCTCCTTTTACAGCTGTTCTTTCAGATTGGGTATCATCAGGCGCATTTCAAGTTTCCTGGTCTTTGCGGGTGGATCAGCTGACGGTTGTTATGATGAATGTTATTACAATTGTATCAGCGTGCGTGCATGTTTATTCAGTTGGGTATATGAGCCACGATAAAGCCATTGCCAGATTTATGGGATATTTATCGTTATTCACTTTTGCCATGCTGATGCTTGTAACCGCTGATAATTTGTTACAGCTTTTCTTTGGTTGGGAAGGGGTGGGGCTTGCATCATATTTGTTGATCGGGTTCTGGCACCATAAGGAAAGTGCCAACAAAGCAGCCATGAAAGCTTTTGTGGTTAACCGTGTTGGTGACTTTGGTTTGATGCTCGGCATGTTAACAATTTTTGTTGTATTTGGTGCAATTGATTTTAATACAATTTTTTCTCAAGTGGCCGATAAAGCTGATGTTCATTTCCAGTTTTTTGGATACGACCTGCATGCGATGACTTTGATTGGGTTGTTTTTGTTTATAGGTGCGGTCGGTAAATCGGCCCAACTAGGTCTGCATACTTGGCTGCCTGATGCGATGGAGGGGCCTACGCCTGTTTCTGCTTTGATCCATGCGGCAACAATGGTCACAGCCGGGGTATTTTTGATTGCCCGCTTTTCACCCCTTTATGAATTTGCGCCTATAGCTTTAATGGTTGTTTGTGTTGTAGGGGCACTGACTGCTTTTGTGGCCGCCACAATCGGCATGACGCAGTTTGATATTAAACGCGTTATCGCATATTCAACGATGTCGCAGCTTGGCTATATGTTTTTTGCGCTTGGTGTTTCGGCCTATGGGGCGGCCATGTTTCATCTAGTAACCCACGCATTTTTTAAAGCCTTATTATTCTTGGGTGCGGGTTCGGTTATTCACGCCATGTCAGATGAGCAGGATATGCGCAAAATGGGTGGCATCTGGAAAAAAATACCGATGACATACGCTATGATGTGGATTGGATCTCTTGCGCTTGCGGGTATTCCGTTTTTTGCTGGTTATTATTCTAAAGATATGATTTTAGAATCAGCGTGGGCAGATCATACGTGGTTTGGTACTTTTGCTTATTGGTCTGGTATTGCCGCAGCTTTGATGACTGCCTTTTATAGTTGGCGTTTAATCATCATGACTTTTCATGGTGCACCGCGTGCGGATCATCACACGATGGAGCATGTGCATGAATCTCCCGCTGTGATGATCGTACCGTTGATTGTTTTGGCGGTGGGTGCAATTTTTTCAGGCAAGCTACTTTATAATGGCTTTGTTGGGTCGTCGCATCACCATTCAAGCATTCAAGTTGCACACGATGCTACGTCTGATGCTTTATCTCAAACAGGCTTTGAATGGTCAAAAGATAAATTCTGGGGCGATAGCCTTAAGGTTTTACCCCAGAATGATACGGTAGCTGCTGCCCATGATGTTCCACAATGGGTTGCTTTGATGCCTTTATGGGTTGCTCTTTGTGGTATTGCCCTTGCTTATGCGCTTTATTTATTTTCGCAAGGCGGGCCGCTTAAAATTACGGCCATGTTCAAATCAGTTTACAAACTTTTTTACAACAAATGGTTTTTTGATGAATTGTATGAGCAGGTGTTTGTACGCACGTCAAAAAAGCTGGGTATGTTTTTTTGGCAGACGGGAGATAAAGCTGTGATTGATGGCTGTGGCCCTGACGGCGTTGCCAGTTTATCAAGCTGCGTTGCAAAGGTAATTTCAAAAGGCCAAACAGGTTATTTGTTTCATTATGCTTTTGTGATGATGACTGCGGTTATTGCAATAATAATGTGGTTTTCCTTTCGTGGCGGGTGGGTAGGGTAATATGCTTGATAAACCAATATTGTCACTCTTAACTTTTCTTCCCCTGCTCGGTGCGGTTTTAATTATGACGCTGCGCGGCGACCAGAAAATTGTAGCTCAGAATGCTAAATACACCGCGTTGTGGACAACCGTGCTTGTGTTTGGTCTTTCGCTTTTTATGCTTTCTAATTTTAATCAGGCATCACCTGATATGCAGTTTGTCGAAAAGTCCGTCTGGTTTCCTGCTTTAGGGTTAACCTATCATATGGGCGTTGATGGCATTTCAGTTTTATTTGTAGTCCTGACAGCTTTTTTAATGCCGATCTGCGTGCTGGCAAGCTGGAATAGTGTTCAAAGGCGCGTGCCGGAATATATGGCGGCATTTTTATTGTTACAAACCTTTATGATTGGAACATTTTGCGCGCTGGATGCTGTTTTGTTCTATGTGTTCTTTGAAGCAACGCTTATCCCTATGTTTTTGATTATTGGTATCTGGGGTGGTGAACGCCGTGTTTATGCCAGCTTTAAATTCTTTTTATATACATTGCTGGGCTCTGTTTTAATGCTTGTGGCATTAATTGTGATTGCCAATATTACAGGCACTACAGATATGACAGCCTGGGCGCAAGCAAGTATTCCTGCCAACATTCAAACGTTCTTATGGCTTGCATTCTTTGCTTCTTTTGCCGTGAAAATGCCGATGTGGCCAGTGCATACCTGGCTTCCTGATGCGCACGTTGAAGCGCCAACAGCGGGCTCGGTTATATTGGCTGGTATTCTTTTAAAAATGGGTGGATATGGTTTTTTGCGGTTCTCCTTGCCTGTTTTACCTGAAGCAAGCTTGTATTTTGCGCCTTTTGTGTTCGCTTTATCTGTTATCGCTGTTCTTTACACATCTTTGGTTGCGCTTGTGCAATCAGATATGAAGAAGCTGATTGCTTATTCATCAGTTGCGCATATGGGATTTGTGACGCTCGGAATTTTTACATTCAATCAGCAAGGGATTGATGGGGCAATTTTTCAGATGCTTTCGCATGGGGTGATTTCGGCAGCGTTGTTTTTATGTGTTGGGGTTGTTTATGATCGGCTTCATTCACGCGATATTTCACGATATGGCGGCATTGTTAATAATATGCCCAATTATGCTGTTGTTTTTATGATTCTAACTCTTGGGTCAGTGGGGTTGCCGGGAACGTCAGGCTTCGTTGGTGAATTCTTGGTGTTGCTGGGCGCGTATCAGGTCACAACTTTTTATACAGCCCTTGCAGCAACCGGGGTTATTTTGGGCGCAGCTTACATGCTTTTGCTTTATAAGAAGGTGGTTTTTGGCGCACCTATTCATACGGATTCATCCTCTATGCCGGATCTAAACGCCCGCGAAATATTTTATTTTATTCCGCTTGTGTTTCTTGTTATTGCGCTTGGTATTTTTCCGACATTGATAACAAAATACACAGGCGCATCCGTTCAAAAACTGACGGAACAGGTGGCGCGTGTAAAAATTGACCCCACCCGTGGGCTTGTGCCAACGCCACCGCCAACGCAGGTGACACCATGACCCTTGATACACTTATTTTAAATATAGGTTTGATACGCCCTGAAATCGTACTCGCCATTGGCGGCATGCTGCTGTTAATGCTCGGTGTGTTTTGTAAGGAGCGTGCTTGTCAAACAGTAACCGTAGGCGCCGTTATGCTGACGGTTCTTGCCCTTATTGCTGTTGGCAAGACGGCAGGTTTTTCGGCGACTGCTTTTTCAGGCATGTTAGTGGTTAATAATTTTACCTATGTTTTAAAGACAGTTCTTCTTGCAGGCCTTCTGATAAGCCTTTTGCTTTCTGTGCGTGCCTTATCGCTAGAGAAGATCGACCGTTTTGAAGTACCTGTTTTGTTGGTTTTTTCAACCCTTGGCATGCTGTTGATGGTTTCTTCTAATGATCTTTTATCGCTTTATATGGGGCTTGAGCTGCAATCGCTTGCGCTTTATGTGCTTGCTTCTATCAGGCGTGATGACACAAAGTCTTCAGAAGCGGGGGTGAAGTATTTTGTTCTAGGTGCATTATCATCCGGCATGCTTCTTTTTGGGGCTTCACTTGTCTATGGCTTTATCGGCAGTACATCATTTGATGTTATTGCCAATACGCTTTCTGTAGGTGCGCCATCTGCGGGGCTTGTTGTGGGGCTTGTTTTTATTATGGCGGGCCTTGTTTTTAAAGTATCAGCCGTGCCGTTTCACATGTGGACGCCAGATGTCTATCAGGGCGCACCTACAATTATCACAGCTTTTTTTGCAACCGTTCCCAAGCTTGCTGCGCTGGCATTGCTGATCCGTGTTCTTATAGGGCCTTTTGGCACATTGTCTGCTGAGTGGTTTCAGATCATTGCGTTTGTTTGTGTTGCATCCATGTTGCTTGGTTCTTTTGCGGGCATTGCCCAAAGCAGTACAAAAAGGCTTTTGGCGTACAGTTCTATCGCTAACGTTGGATTTATTCTTGTTGGCCTTGCAACACAATCACAAACAGGCATTTCGGCTGCTTTATTTTATATGATTATTTATATGATTACGACCGCTGGCACTTTTGCTGTTCTTCTAACCTTGCGCTTGAATGAAGAAGGGGTAGATAAAATTTCAGATTTATCAGGACTTTCAAAAACACATCCATTCCAAGCATATAGTTTAGCATTGATGATGTTCTCAGTTGCAGGTATTCCGCCACTTGCTGGATTTTTTGCTAAATATGCAGTGTTTCAGGCGGCGCTTTCACAAGGCCTTGTTCTGATAACTGTTATTGGATTGCTGGCTTCTGTTGTATCAGCCTTTTATTATTTGCGGCTTATCAAGATCATGTTTTTTGATGAACCGAAGCCATCTGTGGTCTGCGCTGATCTTCCGGGTGCAAAAATAGTAATGGGGCTTAGTGTTTTGTTTACCTTGATCTTTATTCTTGATCCTGGTGTTTTACTTTCGATCACGCAAGCTGCGGCAAAATCACTATTTTTTGGATGATAGATTTTAATATTAAGCCCTTTGATGCGCTTGATTCAACTCAGCTTGAAGCTCGTCGTCTTGTAAATTTAGGACAGGCGCATAACGGTCTTGTTGTTTTGGCTAAAACCCAAACAGCAGGGAAGGGCAGGCGGGATAATGTTTGGGTGTCGCAGGTAGGTAACCTGTTTTGTACAATCCTTTTAACGAAACCGAAGGATGTTATTTCATCTGGTCATTATTCTTTTTTATTAGCCTTATCTGTCTATGATGCTGTTACTCATTTTGCAAGAAATGCAGATGTTAAAGTAAAATGGCCAAATGATGTTTTTTTGAACGGCGCAAAAGTAGCCGGTATTTTGCTCGAAACATATGAGGATTTTCTTTTAGCAGGCTTAGGGGTAAATGTCGTGAATGCACCTGAAGGGAAATCTTACCTCGGTTCTCATTGCACATCTAATCAGGTTCTTGCTGCTTGCCTTGAAAGCTTGGGTGCGTGGCAAGCCTTGTATACGGAGCAAGGATTCTTGCCAATCAGGCAAAGCTGGCTTGAAAAGGCTATGGCGCTCCATAGCCCTATTCAAGCCAAGCTGAGCTGCGGGGCTATCATAGAGGGGGTATTTATCGGACTGGATGAACAGGGGGCGCTTCTGCTAGAAAGGGAGGATCGCTCAGTAAGGGCAATCCATTCCGGAGAGGTTTTTTTCTAATGCTACTGGCCGCAGATATTGGCAATACCAACACTGTTTTTGCAATTTATGAATCTGATCGTGCTATTGCTTCATGGCGCATGCGTACGATTGTTGATCGCACTTCGGATGAATACGCAGTTTTTATAAGCCAACTGTTAGAACATCACCACATTGAGCTCAAGGAAATAAGGTCTTGTATCATTTCATCTGTTGTGCCCGATGCCAACATGACGCTACGCAGATTTTTGCAGGATTACCTGTCTATTCAACCCGTTACCATTGGGCAGGATAATATTGATATCGGCGTTGATGTGAATGTCGATAAACCGGAAGATGTGGGCGCAGATCGTATCGTGAACACAGTCGCTGTTAAAGCATATTATACAATGCCGGCGATTGTGATTGATTTGGGAACAGCAACAACTTTTGATGTGATTGACGCTCAAGGTGGTTTTTGTGGCGGCGTTATTGCGCCGGGTATATCATTATCGCTTAATGCATTGCACGCGGCGGCCGCCAAGCTTCCTAAAATCAGTATTCGGAAGCCGCTGGTAACGGTAGGTAAAAACACAACACAAGCCATGCAATCGGGCCTTTATTTTGGTTATGTGTCGCTGATTAATGGCATGATAGAGCGTATTGAAGCAGAAGTTGAGCCTGTTCAGTCTGTTATTCTGACGGGCGGTTTATCATCGGTGATGAAAGATGATATCACAAGGCTAACAGCAATCGATGAAGATTTAACCCTGAAGGGGCTTATGCTGATTGCAAAAAACAACCCTTCCCATTTTAAGGCTTTATAGTACATGAATATTAACATTAATAAGAACGATTTTGTTTTCATACCACTGGGCGGAGCCGAACAATTCGGTGTGAATCTGAATGCCTATGGTTATGACGATCAATGGCTGATTGTTGATTGCGGCATGGGGTTTGCCGACCATCGTTTTCCTGGTATCGATTTGCTATTACCTGATCCGTCATTTTTAGAAGCCCGAGCAAAAAACATTGTGGGCATGTTTGTGACACACGCGCATGAAGACCATATTGGCGCAGTTGCACGCTTGTGGCCAAGGCTTAAATGCCAGATCTATTGCACAGGTTTTACAGCCAGTGTTTTGCGAGAAAAACTGCAGGAAGTCGATGAAAGTCGTAAAGCAATTATTCATGAAGTTGCATCGGATGGCAAAATAACGCTCGGGCCGTTTCAGGTGCAATGTATTCCGGTGTCGCACTCAATTCCTGATAGTGTTGCTTTATCTATTAAAACCAAGCTGGGCCTTGTGGTGCATAGCGGTGATTGGAATTTAGATCCTTCCCCTGTACTGGGTGGACACACAAATAAAGAGTTGTTAAAGGCAGCTGGGCGTGAGGGAGTGCTGGCGTATATTGGTGATTCAACCAATGCGCCGGTTGCGGGTCGCACAATAAGTGAATCAAATGTTGAAACGGGGCTGATAGAAGTTTTTAAAGAATGCCATGGCCGCATTGGCATCACGATGTTTGCATCTAACATTGCACGCATACAAACAATAGCAAAAGCAGCCAAAAGCGTAGGGCGTTCGGTTGCTGTTGTGGGCAGGTCGCTTCATCGTATGATGGGCTGCGCCATAGAATGCGGTTACTTACGAAACTTGCCTGATTTTATTGATGAAGATGCGCTTAATCGAATGGCACGCGATAAAGTTGTTGTTATCGTAACAGGTTCACAAGGGGAATCCCGCGCAGCCCTTGCCAGAATTGCTAAAGGGGATTTTAACGGTGTTGAATTTACTGTAGGGGATACAGTTATCTTCTCATCGCGCGCGATCCCGGGGAATGAAAAAGAGATTAATGATGTTAAAAATAACCTTATCAGCGCAGGTGTGCGCGTGGTGGGTGTAGAAAACACGGACCATCTTATTCATGTGTCAGGCCACCCCTATCGCGATGATATCATTGAAATGCTAGGCTGGGTAAAGCCTCAGATTGTTATACCTGTTCATGGAGAAAGGCAGCAACTGGAAGCGCATGCTGATATTGCGCGTGCCTGTCAGGTTCCGTATGCGCTTGTGCCACACAACGGTGCAGTTATAAAACTAGCACCTGGAACGCCAGGAATAGTAGGTACGGTTGAAACGGGATTGCTGGCAGTTGAACCCAGCCGTATCATTTCATCAGCCCATGCCAGCATTGTCGAACGCCGCAAGCTGCAATTTTCTGGAGCGGTGCATGTTACGCTTGTTCTTAATCGCCTGGGTGAACTGGCAGCTGAGCCCCAGGTTAGCGCTTTAGGGCTTTTAGATGAAAACATTCAGGGTGATAAGAAGTTTCTTGAATCTCTGTTAGGTGAAGTTGAAGATTGTTTGGCAGATTTATCTGATGATGATATCATCAATGATGGCCTTGTTTGTGAACATGTCAGAGTGCATGCGCGCCGTTTTGTTGCGCATCAGCTTGATATCAAACCCAAAGTAACTGTTCATCTTGTGCGGGTTTAGTTCATGAGTCTTGTATCGGGTATTGTTGTTTTTTTTCTGGTATGGTGGACGGTGATATTTTGTGTCTTGCCTTGGGGCAATAAAGCACCAGAGACCCCGGAAAAAGGCATGGCAGGCTCGGCACCCAAAAATCCACGGCTAAAACAGAAATTTATTGCAACGACTCTTTTAACGATTATTATTTGGTTGATTGTTTATGTTCTTGTTGATGCGGGGTTGTTCAGCTTTGCTGATTACGCGCGTGAGATGAGTTTGGAGGATGCTAAAAAATGAAAAAGATTTTTTTACTATTCTTCTCCTTACTATTCTTCTCCTTTGTCTTTTTTTCTAATTCTGTTCTTGCGCAGGCGCTTCCTTTGTCCCAAAACCAGCTTTGTGAAAAATTAGTGCGTCATGTACCTGATGCCGACGTTGCTTTTCAGCCCGGGGTTGACGTGAAGGGCAGGCCTGTTGTTCCTGCCGATCTGAACGCAGGCTCCTCAATTGAAATTCCTGAGACAATTGAGATTCCCCTCACGGTTGATCTGGCCCGCCGGTTAAGGGTGCCAACGCCGCAAGGCATTGAGATGGAGGCGCTTATCGGCTTTTTACAGATAACCAAAGAGGGACGGGTGCTACAAAATGGGCGCGATCTGACCGATCAGGCAGTTTACTTATGCAAAGACAGTGATAAAACTGATGCATCAAAGGAAATGACGCATGAACCAACCAGCCCAAAAAGCACAAGCCTCAAAAGCACGCACAGCTATTAGCCCTACCCGCACGGAAAATTTTCCTGAATGGTATCAGCAGGTTATTAAGGCCGCTGATCTGGCGGAAAATTCACCGGTGCGCGGCTGTATGATCATCAAGCCCTATGGCTATGCTATTTGGGAAAATGTGCAAAAACATCTTGATCGTCGCATTAAAGAAGTGGATGTCCAGAATGCGTATTTTCCACTTCTTATTCCCGTTGAGTTTTTATCAAAAGAAGCGGAGCATATCGACGGCTTTGCAAAAGAATGCGCAGTTGTTACGCACACGCGTCTTGAAAAAGCACCAGATGGTAAACTTATTCCAGCTGCACCATTGGCAGAACCGTATGTTATCAGGCCGACATCTGAAACGATTATCGGGGAAGCACTATCTAATTGGGTGCAGTCATATCGTGATCTGCCTTATAAACTAAATCAGTGGTGCAATGTGATGCGCTGGGAAATGCGTACACGCATGTTTTTGCGCACGTCAGAATTTTTGTGGCAGGAAGGTCACAATTGTTTTGCATCTGCTTCAGAAGCGCATGATGATGCCATTAAGATGCTCAATGTTTATGAAGATTTTTTATTACATGAAATGGCAATTCCAGGTATCAAGGGCGAAAAAACGCCTGAAGAACGTTTTCCTGGAGCAATTAATACTTATAGCTACGAGTCAATGATGCAAGACGGAAAGGCGCTTCAGTCATGCACATCACATGATCTGGGTCAGACTTTTTCGCGTGGTGCAAATATTCAGTTTCAAGGTGAAGATGGCCAGCAGCATTTTGCGCATACAACATCTTGGGGCCTTTCAACCCGCACGATAGGCGCATTGATCATGACGCACTCCGATGACGACGGCTTGATTATGCCCCCGCGTATGGCATCCGTGCATGTAGCTATTATTCCGGTGATGAAAGACACAGCGGATGCGGCAGTGATTGAAGCATGTCAAAAACTTGCAGCACGTTTAAAAGCGCTAGGTTTAAAAGCGCATCTGGATTTATCAGATGACCGTACGCCAAATAAAATGTGGGCGGCAATTAAAAAAGGTATTCCTGTTAGGGTCGAAATTGGCGCAAGAGAGGTTGAGCAGGGTGTTCTTACATTTGTCAGGCGCGATCAGGGTAAAGAATTCAAGAAAACAGTTTCGACTGATGAATTTTTAGCAACAGTCCAGTTGCATCTGGATCAGATGCAAGTCGATATGCTGACAAAAGCAACGAAGTTTCAGAATGACCGTATTCATACTTTAAATACCCTTGATGATATGCGTGGATTTTTCAGTGCTGAAACACAAGGGTTTGTGCGTATCAGGTCAGAAGAAATTGTAAGGCCGGAATTTGAGAAAATTAGAACTGACTTTTCAGTAACGCCGCGGAACAAGCCTTTTGTTGACGAAGGGCAATATGTTCTCGTCGGGAAGTCATACTGATGTTTTCACCTTTTGAAAGACTGGTGGCGTTTCGTTACCTTCGGTCACGCAAGTCCGAAGGTTTTGTATCTGTTATTGCTGGTTTTTCTTTTTTGGGGATTATGCTGGGCGTAGCAACGCTTATTATTGTCATGTCAGTGATGAATGGTTTTAGGTCTGAACTTATTACAAGAATGCTGGGCCTGAACGGACATCTAAGCGTGTATACGGCGGGCGCGCCGCTTGTTGGGTATCAGGCGCTTGAAAGTGATATTAAGAATCTGACGGGTATTTTAACAGTCGCCCCTGTTATTGAAGGACAAGCTTTGATGACAGTTCAAGGTACAGCAGGGGGTGTCTTGGTGCGTGGGTATGCACAAGATGATTTTGCGAAAAAGCCTATTCTTTCAACATCCATTAATCAGGGAAGTATAGCAGATTTTGTAGATGGAAATGTTGCTATTGGCGTGAAAATGGCAGAAAGGTTGAACCTTGCTGTAGGAGATCAAATTACCTTGATTGCGCCCAAGGGCCGTTCAGGTCCGTTTGGCACTATTCCTCGTTCTCAAAGCTTTACAGTCGCCATTATTTTTGATGTGGGCATGTTTGAGTATAATAATAATTTTGTTTTTATGCCGATTGATACAGCGCGACTGTTCTTTCAGCTGCCTGATAACAGCGTCAGCATTCTTGAAATTATAACAGATAATCCTGCAGACCTTGAAGGTAAAAAAGAAAAAATTGCATCTATATCTGGTGGCCTTGCAGGGACGTATGACTGGCGCGATTCTAACCGCACTTTTTTTAATGCCCTTAAAGTTGAACGCAATGTAATGTTTCTGATTTTGACCCTGATTATTCTGGTGGCTGCATTTAATATCATTTCGAGTATGATTATGCTGGTGAAAGATAAATCGCGCGACATTGCTATTATGCGCACCTATGGTGCCACGCGCGCTTCTATGTTGAAGATATTTGTGCTCACCGGATCTAGTATTGGTTTTTTAGGCACTGGCTTTGGGGCGTTTCTGGGTATTACATTTGCATTAAATATTGAATCAATTCGTCGGTTTTTAGAAAAATTTACCGGGACCAATCTGTTTGCAGATGAAGTGTATTTCTTATCGCAGCTTCCGGCTAAAATTATTTGGTCTGATGTGATAACGGTTGTGGTGATGGCGCTTGTCTTATCGCTTCTTGCAACGCTTTATCCGGCCTGGCGTGCAGCAAGACTGGATCCAGTGGAGGCTATTCGCTATGAATAGTCAGCCATCACTTCTTCAGGTAGAGAACTTAAACCGGACTTTCAAAACAGGGTCTTCTAGATCTCTTACCATTTTTAATGATTTGGATTTAACGATAGAAGCGGGCGAAATTGTAGCCCTTGTAGGGCCAAGTGGTGCGGGTAAATCAACTTTATTGCAGTTGATTGGGTTGCTTGATACGCCAACAAAGGGTCGCATTTTATACACAGGTCAGGATACGGCATTGCTTGGTGACTATCAGCGTACTCTACTGCGGCGAAAATCAGTGGGCTTTGTGTATCAATTTCATCACTTGCAGCCCGAATTTTCTGCGCTTGAAAATGTTGTGTTGCCGCAGATGGTTGCTGACATACCGGCCAAGCAGGCGCAGGTTCGTGCGAAAGAACTGCTAGAGAAAGTGGGGCTTGGTGAGCGTCTTCATCACAGGCCTGCAACATTGTCAGGTGGGGAACAGCAGCGCGTTGCGATTGTGCGCGCACTTGCTAATGCCCCCAAGCTGCTTTTAGCCGATGAACCCACTGGTAATTTAGATCCAGCAGCATCTGAAGTTGTTTTTGAACTTCTTATGAGTCTTGTTCGGCTTTCTGGAATTGGTGCCTTGATCGCAACTCATAATATGGACCTTGCTCGCAAGATGGATAGGATTGTGCATCTTCAGAACGGCAAGATTGTCTTGTGATGGCGGGAAGCCCTTTTATTCATTTACATGTTCATTCAGCTTTTTCGCTGGCCGAGGGTGCAATATCACCTAAAAAACTAATCAAGCTTTGCTTAAAAAATAAAATGCCAGCCGTTGCTGTCACGGATACAAATAATCTTTTCGGTGCAATGGAATTTGCAACCGAAGCCATTAAAGCAGGCATTCAGCCGATTATTGGTGTGCAGATAGATCTTGATGCGCAGTTGGGTCAACTTGTCTTACTGGTCCAATCGCAGCAAGGTTATCGTAATTTATGCGCTATCATTTCAGATGCGTATATGAATGCGCCTGAAAATCCAAGGGCCTCTTTGGCTCAAATGAGCGGAAGAACGGATGGTCTGATTTGTCTTTCAGGGGGAGCGTGCGGGCCTGTGGCTATTCACCTGCTTGCAGGCAGGGTCCAAGAAGCCGCAGCGTGTCTGGATCAATTGCATGATATGTTTTCAGACAGGCTTTATATTGAAATTCAGCGCCACGGCCTGCCTGCCCAAGAAGCATGCGAAGATGCTTTAATTGATTTAGCGTATCAGACGAATATACCACTTGTGGCTACAAATAATTGTTACTTTATTGATGAAGACATGCACGAAGCACATGACGCTTTGTTATGCATTGCAGCTGGCCGTTATATATCTGAAGAGGATCGCCGCAAAGAAACGCGAGATCATTATTTTAAAAATGCAGAGGAAATGAAAGATCTGTTTGAAGATCTGCCTGAAGCCATAGAAAATACAGCGGTTATTGCTCGAAGATGTTCATTCTTATTAAAGCCTGTAGATCCAAAATTCCCTGCCTTTAAAACCAAGGAGGGCCGACATGAATCAGAAGAATTATCCGCACTGGCTCATGAGGGTTTGGAAGATAGGCTGAAAAAATTTGTTTATACAGATGTGATGGACCAGTCAGAACGCGATCGATTGAGGGTTGTTTATACGGAGCGTTTGGATTTTGAACTTAAAACAATTATCCAAATGGGTTTTTCCAGTTATTTTCTTATTGTTTCTGATTTTATTGGCTGGTCTAAAGATAATAACATTCCCGTGGGTCCGGGCAGGGGGTCTGGTGCTGGGTCTGTTGTGGCATGGGCCCTGAGGATCACGGATCTCGATCCTATCCGTCTTCATCTTCTTTTTGAGAGATTTTTAAATCCTGAAAGGGTTTCGCTTCCTGATTTTGATGTTGATTTTTGTCAAGATCGCCGTGACGAGGTTATTAAATATGTTCAAGATCGTTATGGGCGTGATCGGGTTGCGCAGATCATTACTTTTGGAACTTTACAAGCACGCGCAGTTGTACGGGATGTTGGGCGCGTTTTGCAAATGCCTTATGGGCAAGTTGATCGTATTGCAAAAATGATTCCTAATAATCCAGCCGCGCCTGTTACTTTGGAAGAAGCGCTTCGGAACGATAGCGAACTTCAAGCAGAGCGTTATAAAGATGAAACAGCAGATAGGCTTTTAACAATAGCTCTGCAACTTGAAGGATTATACCGCCATGCATCAACCCATGCAGCGGGGCTCGTGATAGCCGACAGACCCCTTCAAGAGCTTCTGCCCCTTTATCGAGATCCACGTTCTGATATGCCTGTTACTCAATTTAATATGAAGTATGTTGAATCGGCGGGGCTTGTTAAATACGATTTCCTAGGCCTTAAAACGCTAACGGTTATTCACAAAGCGGTTAATATTATAAATCGTAACTTAGATGTTCCGCTTGAAATTTTAAAAATACCGCTTGATGACGCGCAGACCTTTGATGACCTTTCTACAGGTCATAGCACAGGCGTTTTTCAGCTTGAAAGCTCGGGCATGAAGGATACGCTGCGTCGCCTTAAACCCAACAGGTTTGAAGATATTATTGCTTTGGTTGCGTTATATCGTCCGGGGCCGATGGATAATATTCCAAAATATATCGATGCTAAAGATGGGCGTGAGGCACCAGATTATTTGCATCCTAAATTAAAGCCCATGTTGGAAGAAACTTTTGGCATCATGATTTATCAAGAACAGGTGATGCAGGCAGCGCAGATATTATCCGGCTACACACTTGGCAGCGCTGATTTACTGCGGCGGGCCATGGGTAAGAAAATAAAATCCGAGATGGATGCCCAGCGTGACCAGTTTATTGAAGGTGCAAAAGCACACTCGAATGTTGATGCGGATCAGGCTGCTTATATTTTTGAACAAATCGAAAAGTTTGCTGGTTATGGATTTAACAAATCACATGCGGCAGCTTACGCGCTTGTATCGTATCAGACAGCATGGTTAAAAGCGCATTACCCGGTTGCCTTTATGGCGGCTTCTATGACCCTCGATAGGGGGAATACGGATAAGCTTGCGGTCTTCAAGCAAGCTTTAGATCGTATGAATATTGCGCTTTTAATCCCTGATATTAATCGCTCTGAAGTTGATTTTGCAGTTGAAGGCGACTCCATTCGCTATGCACTCGCGGCCCTTAAAGGCGTTGGGGTTGGTGCGATGAGCGCGATTGTTAGTGAACGACAAGCCAACGGCCTCTATAAATCACTTGAAGATTTTATACAGCGTCTTGATTCAAAAGCGATGAATAAACGTCAATTCGAAGCGCTTATTGCCTCGGGGGCATTTGATTGCTTTGGGCATAGCCGTACAAAGTTATACGCATCAGCCGAACGGCTTTTAGCATATGCGCATGAATTGGCAGATGAGCGTGCAGCAGGACAGTCATCGTTATTTGGCGGGTCAGGCAGCCAAAAACTGGGTCTGCCACCTTTTGTGGATGAACTTGAATGGGACCCACTTGAAAAACTACGGTATGAATTTGATGCCGTGGGGTTTTATCTTTCGGCTCATCCTCTTACATCGCGTCAGGCGCAGCTGGAGAGGATGAAGATCACCCCTTATCTAAAAGTTGAAGAAGCTTTAGAGCATAAAACTTCCGCCCGTCTTCAAATGGCAGGTGTGCTTATTCGTAAGCAAGAAAAAATGTCAAAGTCAGGAAAGAAGTTTGCGTTTGTTCAAATTTCTGATCCCACAGGTGTGTATGAAGCAACAGTTTTTTCTGAAATACTTTTGCGTACGCGCGAGATTTTGACGCCTGGTACGTCACTTTTATTTACAAACGATGTAGAGCAACAGGAAGATCAGCTTCGGTTTACAGTGCAGGATATTAAACTTCTTGATGAGATGCTGGTTCAAAAGCTAAACCAGCTTGATATTGAAATTTCAAACGAAAAGCCTATCGATAAATTACGAAGCCTTCTTTTATCCCAACAGCAGGGGGCATCAGGGGTAAAGATTGTTTTGGTTGCTGATATGAATGGGCAAAGCGTGAAGGTGGCGCTTCCTGGAAAATATACAATTTCATCTGATACACGCAATGCGTTGTACGCGCTTGAAGGTGTGAAGGCGATACAGGAGAGTTAAAAGGATTTTTAAAAAGCGATTGTAAGATGGCTAGAAATTGTTTCAATGTTTTTTTATCGTCGATGCATAATCATTAATTATTATGAAAAAATTTACTCTTATCTATGGTAATAAGGCTGCTAATCAGTTTTTTCTTTGGCTCGGTCCTTTTTGTTTGTTTTATTCCGATAATGAGAATTTTGAGTTGTTTCAAAATAGGAATATTAACCTTTTTTAGAATTAATTTTTGCAACATTATGTATTATGTTAATATAAAAACAATCCACTTTTTATTCCCTACGAATTCCCTTGCACTCATGCCTCGGAACCCCTTATAACCCTTGCCATCACACATGCGGACACGAGGCCTTTAACTATTTTGGTCTCATCCAAACGGTCCCCGAAAGGGGGTTTGTTCGCAGAGGAAACAACTGTTACAGGAGAAAAAGACCATGGCTATGCCAGATTACTCGATGCGCCAATTGCTTGAAGCAGGCGTTCACTTCGGCCACCACACACGCAGATGGAATCCAAAAATGCGCGAATATATTTTCGGCGTGCGTAATGGCGTCCATATTCTTGATTTACAACAAACTGTTCCAATGCTTGACCGCGCATTAAAAGCGTTGCGCGATATTTCTGCACAAGGTGGCCGTGTTTTGTTTGTGGCAACAAAGCGTCAAGCGCAAGATAAAGTTGCTGAATCAGCGAAGCGCTGCGGACAATTCTACGTCAATCATCGCTGGTTGGGTGGTATGCTTACAAACTGGAAGACAGTTTCACAATCTATCAATCGTTTACGTGAAGTAACCGAACTTCTGGGCAATGAAAATTCAGGCTTGAAGAAAAAAGAGCGTCTTTTGATGGCCAAAGAAAGAATTAAGCTGGAAGCATCGCTTGGCGGCATCAAAGATATGGGCGGCCAGCCAGATGCACTTTTTGTTATTGATACAAACAAAGAAGCGATTGCAATTTTAGAAGCGAAGCGTTTAGGCATTCCGGTGATTGCTGTGATTGATAGCAATTGTGATCCGACATTGATCGATTTTCCAATCCCTGGAAATGATGATGCATTACGCGCAATCGAACTTTATTGCGATTTGGCAGCTGCCGCTGTGCTTGATGGTATTCAAGCTGAATTGTCTTCAAAGGGCAAAGATATCGGCGCATCTGAAACGGTTGCGGTTGAGCTTCCTGCTGCTGCCAATGAAGGCGCGGTAGAGCTTAAAGCTGCTAACGCTTAATCGTTACTTTTAGAAACAGGAGAAATATAATGGCCGAAATTACAGCATCAGCCGTAAAAGATCTGCGTGAGCGCACAGGCGCAGGCATGATGGATGCAAAAAATGCACTTGTTGAAACCAAGGGCGATTTGGAAGCAGCTGTTGATCTTTTACGCAAAAAAGGGTTAGCCAAAGCCGCAAAAAAATCAGGTCGTACAGCGGCTGAAGGTTTGGTCGCGGTTTGTGTTAATGGTGATGGAACACAAGGCGCAGTATTGGAAGTAAACTCTGAAACTGATTTTGTTGCGCGCAATGATAAGTTTCAGTCTTTTGCCAAACAAGCTGTTGCAAAAGCATTGCAAGGGGCAGCGGATATTGATGCTGTTTCAAAAGCGCAATTTGATGGCGGCAAAACAGTTCAGGAAACGCTGACAGAGATGATCGCGACAATTGGCGAAAATATGAGCCTGCGCCGTGTGATGACACAAAAAGTTTCAGCCGGTCAGGTTTGTGCTTATGTTCACAATGCGGTTGCCGATAATCTGGGTAAAATCGGGGTTCTTGTGGCACTCGAATCAACGGGCGATAAAGCCAAGCTTCAAGCACTTGGCAAGCAGATTGCTATGCATGTGGCTGCGACCAACCCTGAAGCGCTGGATATTGCATCGCTAAACCCCGCACTTGTTGAGCGTGAAAAAGCTATTTTACGCGATCAAGCGGCAGCTTCTGGCAAGCCGGCTGATATTATCGAGAAAATGCTCGATGGCCGTATCCGTAAATTCTATGAAGAAGTTGTTCTTTTGGAACAGGTTTTTATCATTGATGGTGAAACTAAAATCTCAAAAGTTTTGGAAAATGCTGCCAAGGATATCGGCGCGCCAGTAAAAATGACGGGCTTTACCCGTTTCATGCTGGGCGACGGCATTGAAAAAGAAGAAACAGATTTCGCTGCCGAAGTGGCCAAAGTCGCGAACGGTTAATTTTAGACGGCACATAGCTTATAAAAAGGGGCTTAAGGGCCCCTTTTTAGTATGCAAATATATTGACATAACTTATATATTTTTAATAGTGTAACTTGCATGAGCTTCAAAGTTATCGAGAATAAGCCAGTTACAATTCAAGTACCGGACCAAGAATTTCTGGGCCTGCCGGATGGCTTTGATCTGGCAGAAAGTGTAATGCGCCCTTTGTTAAAAGGCATTGTGGAAGGGCCACAAAAAATCATCGTTGTCATACCTCAGGAGAGACCATTGCGCCTTGATGGTGGCAGAGGGACATCAACAATAATGGGCGCGTTCTTTGCGAGTTTCTTTCAGGAATTGCTTGTCGCTTTAAGGGGGCACAATATGCCCGATCTTAAATACGCAGCGGCAAGGGAAAATATTCGTGCTGTTGCTGGCGAAGAAAAGCGTGATCTTAGTGCGTCAGACATAGCGAGCATGCTTTTTGATAAGCCATGGAAAACATACGCTGATTTGGAAAATTTATTTTGGGATAAAGTTTCAATTGGACTCATTTCTAAAAATGGCGAAATAATACTTGCAGAAATTGCCGAAGGGCGGCAGTTTTTAAATGAGGTCAGTACAGATGAAGGCCGCAAGCTTTTTCATTGGGTTTACCAAGTGTCGCGCGGGCTTGATGGTGCCTTTAGTTGGGATTTAAAGCTTGAGCGTAATAGTTTTGAACAACTGAAATCGAGAGCAGCCCGACGGGATAAAGGTTTGGACGCGCATCCCTAAAAAACCACCATACTAGAAATGGAAATAACTTGTATTTTTAAAATAGTGTAGCATCTATGTATTTAACTTCGATCCGGCAAGAATGGGTAAAATCAGTGGGCGATCTGCGTGATACGCGGCGCGATCCGCGCGCGCCAAATTTGCAACAAGTGATGATGACAGATTATTTTTCATCTGCGGCGCAACATGCGATTGATGTAATGGATAAAACTTTTATTGCCAATGCGATCGATGCGGATAGGGGAGTTATTCGTTTATTTTCTAATGCCCATTACGCTGACCGAAAGATCAGGCTAGATATTTTTGATGAATGGACGCGTGATTTATTAGTGTTACTGCGTAATGAGCTTTTTAGCTTAAGTTATGGTCTTAAAAATAAATTAGGCGTCAAATTGCAAGTAGATTTATTTTGTCAGTTTGAGGAGCAAAATATTGATCTTCATTCGCATTCGTCAACAGTCGCCACAATAGCTCTTACATCACCTTTTGAAAGTGGTGATTTAGAGGGTTTGGCACAAGATTGTGGTACTGTTTTTGTGGGAGCGCAAGAACAAGAGGTTGGAAAAATTTATGCTACGAATAGACGGCAAGGTAATAATTATCAGCTTACAGATTTTTTTAAATTACATCCCGAACGTACCTTTGATGTTCATTGTTCACCTTCTAAGTGCCTAAATGTTTTTAATGGGAGCGATTCAGCAAATGGCCCTGTTTACCATGCCGCCCCACAAACGGGACGCCCCTTTCAAAAACCTAGATTATTGGCCGTCTTTAGTTAATAAATAACCGTGACATAGCTGCCGATTTGTCTTAAAAGTAAGGGCGTTTTGCGTCATCCTCATTCATTTGGAATTATGTCAATGTCATCAGCTTTAGCAAAATCATCCCCGCAGCCAAAATACAAGCGTGTTTTACTTAAAATGTCTGGTGAGGCTTTGATGGGCACCCGCGAATTTGGCCTGGATCCTGATACCGTGGCGCGCATTGCTCACGATGTAAAAGACGTTGTTGATATGGGTGTGCAGGTGTGTCTTGTGGTGGGCGGTGGCAATATTTTTCGGGGTGTTTCTGGCGCATCTGCAGGGATGGACCGCACAACAGCAGATTATATGGGGATGCTTGCTGTTGTTATTAATGCCCTTGCCATGCAGAACGCTTTAGAGCAAATCGGTGTCAAAACGCGCGTACAATCTGCCATTCAAATGGATGCGGTATGTGAACCTTATATACGCCGCAAAGCATTGCGCCACATGGAAAAAGGGCGCGTGGTTATTTTTGCAGCAGGTACAGGAAACCCATATTTTACAACCGATACGGGTGCTGCGTTACGGGCTTCTGAAATGGATTGCGATGTGATTTGCAAGGGTACAAAAGTTGACGGTGTGTATGACAGCGATCCGCAAAAAAACCCAAATGCTAAGAAGTTTTCAACGATCAGCTATATCGATGTTCTGACCCGTGATTTAAAAGTCATGGATTCAACAGCTATTTCTCTTGCCAAGGATAATGAGATTCCTATTATTGTTTTTTCCATTCGCAAGGAAGGAAATTTTCAAAATATTGTGACAGGCCAAGGCGATTTTACGATCGTTGGAAATAATTTGTAGGAGTAAGAATCATGTCCTTTAATAAAGACGCTTTAAAAAAACGCATGGACGGTACAATTGAAATGCTGCAGAAAGAGTTTTCTGGGCTGCGTACAGGCCGCGCATCTGTTAACATGCTGGAGCCTGTGATGGTTGAAGCCTATGGTTCTATGATGCCGCTGAATCAAGTGGGATCAGTGAGCGTGCCGGAACCACGTATGCTCACCGTTTCGGTGTGGGACGCCAGCGTTGCCAAAAATGTTGAGAAAGCTATTCGTGATGCAGGTTTGGGTTTAAACCCGATTGGTGAGGGTACAAGCATCCGTATTCCTATTCCAGCTTTAACCGAAGAGCGTCGCAAAGACATGACAAAAGTTGCGAGTAAATATGCAGAGCAGACCCGTATCGCGGTGCGTAATATACGCCGTGACGGTATGGATGAACTCAAAAAACTGAAAGCAGACAATGCCATTTCTGAAGATGATCAGAAACGTTTTTCTGATGAAATCCAGAAGCTGACGGATAGCTATGTTGAGAAAATCGATAAAATGCTGATCGATAAAGAAAAAGATATTATGACTGTTTGATGGCGCAAGATACTTCATCATCACCGGCACCTCGTCATATTGCTATTATCATGGATGGCAATGGCAGATGGGCGCAAAGCAGAGGTCTGCCGCGTACGGCAGGTCATCAACAGGGTATTGAAGCTGCAAAGCGCACTGTCAGGTCTGCGATCACACTTGAAATTCCTTACATTACTTTATTCGGGTTTTCAGCCGAGAATTGGTCGCGCCCTCAAGATGAGGTCATGGAGCTCATGCGGCTTTTACGAATCTATTTGCGATCTGAAACGGCTGAGCTGGCAAAAGCGGGCGTTCGTTTGCGTGTTATTGGCAATCGTAAAGGGCTCGCCAAAGATATTATTGATCTGATTGAAAATGCTGAACGCGTTACAAAAAGTAATACAAAACTTAATCTGACGATTGCGCTTAATTACGGGGGCCGGCAGGAAATGGTGCATGCGGTTTATCGCTTGATAAGCGAGTATCAAGGTCAGGTTCTTGATGAGGCTGAGATACAAGAAAAATTACCAGCGTTTTTAATGACCCAGGAAATTCCTGATCCTGATTTGATGATCCGGACGAGTGGCGAGAAGCGCATCAGCAATTTCTTATTGTGGCAGAGCGCGTACACAGAACTATTCTTTACACACACATTATGGCCCGATTTTGGGCAAGCAGATATGGAACAGGCGATTGAAGATTATAAAGGCCGCACACGTCGTTTTGGCGGTATTATTGCCAAGCATACCCAGATGGCGTAATTCGAAATGAGATCAGGTTTTCGTAAACGTGTTTTGTCGGGTATTATTTTAGCACCGATTGTCCTTTATGCGGTAACAGCTGGCGGTCTTCCTGCTATTTCACTTTTGGCACTATGCGCAGGAATCTCTGTGTTTGAATGGCAAGAAATCTCTAAGCGGTTACCTTCTTCACGCGTTTATTTTATAGCGGGCCTTATTTATTTATCGGTCTGTTTCATGTCTATGGTTTTTATTCGTTTTGGTTTTGCCGATAAGGGCGCTTTTTTGTTCTTATCGCTGATGATATCGATCTGGGTGTCCGATATTGGTGCATATATTTTTGGTAAGACGATTGGTGGGGCCAAAATGGCGCCTAAAATATCGCCAAACAAAACATGGGCAGGCCTGTTCGGAGCATGTATTTGTTGTGCGCTTATGTTGTTAAATATGAAGTTTCTGGCCATATCTCTATTGTCGGTTGAAGCTGAAGCCGTTGTTTCGCAATATTCAAACTATGTCGGGGTTTTGTGTGTGGGCCTGCTTATGGGGCTTGTTGCACAAGCAGGTGATTTGATTATATCTGTGTTCAAGCGCAAAGCAGGGGTAAAAGATACAGGCAATCTGATCCCCGGTCATGGTGGGTTACTTGATAGGATAGATGCGTTGCTGTTGGCTTCAGTTTTTTATGCAGCTGTATTACTGGTTGTTATTCCATGAGATCGGTGAGCATACTTGGCGTAACGGGATCAGTTGGCCAATCGGCAGTTGAGGTTATTTTATCCCATCCAGATTTATTTTCTGTGCGTGCTGTAACAGCACATAAAAATGTTATAGCGCTTGCTGATCTGGCCAAAAAAGTAAATGCGAAACATGCCATTATTGCAGATGAAAATTTATACCAGGATTTAAAAAAGGCGTTATCGGGCACATTGGTTAAAGCTGCTGCAGGTAGACAAGCGATGATGGATGCTGCTGCTTCTGGTGCTGATGTGACAATTGCTGCAATTGTGGGTGTTGCAGGTTTGCCTTATGTGATGCGCGCTGTTGCAGCTGGCAAAACAGTTGCGATTGCCAATAAAGAACCTCTTGTGGTGGCGGGTCCACTTGTGATGGCGGCAGCCGCAGAGTCGGGCGCAACTATTCTGCCTGTTGATAGCGAACATAATGCGATTTATCAGGTGTTTGAAAAGCGCAATAAAAGCGCAATACGTTCAGTTGTGCTGACAGCGTCAGGCGGCCCCTTTAGAGGGTGGGAGAAAGCACGTATTCAATCGGCGACCATCGAAGAAGCTTTAAGGCACCCCAACTGGTCAATGGGAAAGAAAATTACGATCGATTGTGCAACCCTGATGAATAAGGGGCTGGAGATGATTGAGGCAAAAGTTCTTTTTAATCTTCGGGCCGACCAGGTTGATGCCATTATACATCCGCAATCAATTATTCATGGCTTTGTTGAGTATGAGGATGGTTCGGTTTTGGCTCAGATGGCTGCCCCTGATATGCGCTTGCCTATATCTTACGCTTTATCATATCCGAACAGAATGAATTCTGGTTTGCGCAGACTAGCTGTAAAAGAGTTGACGGCGCTTCACTTTGAGACGCCTGATGAAGTGAAATTCCCTTGTTTGGCACTTGCGCGGCAGGTGCTTAACCAAGGCTTACCAGAAGCGATTGCGCTTAACGCGGCAAATGAAGTTGCCGTTGAAGCATTTTTGTCAGGACGCATCAGTTTCGGCTATATTGCCGATATTGTGAAGGCAGCACTTGAAAAAGTTAACCATATCAATCCCTTGAATGTGGATGATGTGTTAGGGCAGGATAGCACTGTGCGTGAGCACGCTAAATCCTATATAATCAGTAAAGTCGCTTAATTGAATGGAAAGATTTTAATGGAACAGTTTCTTGAATATATGCAAGGCGCAGCAAGCAATGCCCTGACATATGGAGGTACATTTCTTCTTGTACTGAGCGTGCTTGTTTTTATTCATGAATGGGGCCACTACATTGTAGCAAGGCTTTGCGGAGTTGGTGTCGAAGTTTTTTCTATCGGTTTTGGGAAAGAACTTTTTGGCTTTACTGCAAAAAGTGGAACGCGTTGGAAGTTTTCTTTGATTCCTTTGGGCGGCTACGTGAAAATGTTTGGCGATGCAGACCCTGCATCTGCTGGAAAAACTGATGAAATTACCTTACATGACGGCAGTAAGCGCAAGTTTACACAAGAAGACAAGAAAAAGGCTTTTTTTGCAAAGCCTGTATGGCAGCGCGCACTGATTGTTTTTGCGGGCCCTGCAATTAATTTTTTGTTTGCAATCGTCGTGCTTGCCATTTTGTTTTCCACCTATGGACGCCCTGTATCGCCGCCTGTAGCGTCAGGCGTTAAAGTTGGGTCTGCAGCGGATAGTGCAGGCTTTCAGGCCGGGGACAGAGTTATCAGTGGTAACAATCAAGTTTTCAAAAGTTTTGATGAAATTAGGCGCTATGTTATTTTGTCACTCGATACACCAATTGAATTTAAAGTTATTCGCAATGAGAAAGAAATAACAATAAAGGCAACGGCAACACGGGTTTCAGAAACAGATCGGTTTGGATTTTCGCATGAGAAAGGACAGCTTGGTCTTATAGGTCCTGGTAATGGCTTCGAACTTAAGCGCATTGTAGCAGTTGGCGGTGTTTCAACCAACGGTGATATTGAGAATGCGCGCGCCTTGCTGGCAAAGCGCATAGGCACAAGTTTTTCGATTGATGTTAGAACATCGGATAAAGAAAAACGTGTTGAGACATTCATAATATCCCCACCGTTAGAATCAAATAAAGACCTTTTGGATAAAAGTGAATTTCTGGTGCTTGCAGATGACCGGGAAGATATCATTTCTTTTAATCTGATCAGCGGCACGATTGAAGCCATTAAAGAAACGGGCGACGTTGTTAGGGATACTCTTTTCGCTTTAGGGCAGATGGTGATGGGCACACGCAGTGCGACGGAACTGGGTGGCGTTATTCGAATCGGTGCGGTCGCGGGCGATATGGCGGCGCAAGGTTTCATTGCAATTTTAACCTTTACAGCGTTATTATCCATAAATCTTGGACTTATTAATCTGTTTCCTATCCCTATGCTTGATGGGGGTCATTTGGTGTTTTATGCCATAGAAGCCTTAAAAGGTGGCCCTATTTCAGAAAAAATTCAAGATTATGCCTTTAGGGTTGGGTTTGCGCTTTTAATTTGTCTTATGTTATTTGCAAATCTGAATGACCTTGTGCAAATCATAAGCTAGAATAGTCGTCCAAAGTCCTTCCATTCAGGCTGTAACAGCTTTATGTTATGGCCACTAACGTCTAAATGGTTTTTATATAAATGAGTGCCTGTTTATCATTACGCCGCGTCATTTTTTCGGCTTTCATGCTGTCTGCCTGTTTTGCGATTATTCCAAACGTTCAAGCGCAAGAAGTATCTGGGCCTGTGATTGGATCTGATGCGACACAAATTGTACCAGATATAGCAGAGGCCGCGCCGAAGCTTTCAAAGATTGACGTTATAGGCACAGAGCGTATTGAGCCTTCAACCGTTATTTCTTATATGGACATTCGTGTTGGCGAAGCCATGACACAAGATAAACTTGATGCCACGCTCAAGGGATTGTTTGGAACAGGGCTTTTTTCCGACATTATGCTTGAGCAAAAAGGCTCAACGCTGATCGTCAAGATTGTTGAAAACCCAATCATCAATCAGGTTGCCTTTGAAGGAAATAAAAAAGTTAAAGATGAACAGCTTTTATCTGAGACAACCTTGCGGCCACGTCAGGTGTTCACCAGAACAAAAGTGCAATCGGATGTTGCGCGTCTTTATCAAATTTATCAACGTCAGGGAAGATTTTCGGCTTCTATCGAACCTAAAATCATCAAGCTAGATCAAAATCGTGTTGACCTGGTTTATGAAATAGATGAGGGGCCAGTCACAGAAATTTCTACAATTCGATTTGTAGGTAACCACCAATTTTCAGACGAAAATCTGCGGGATGTTCTCGCAACCAAAGAGGCGCGCTGGTATCGAATATTAACCGCTAACGATCGGTACGATGAAGATCGTTTATCGTTTGATCAAGAAAAGCTCAGGCAGTTTTACCTTGAAAATGGTTATGCTGATTTCCGCGTTTTATCGTCGCAGGCTGAAATGGCACCAGATCGCAAATCTTTTTTCCTGACAATGACAGTTGAGGAAGGTGACCGTTACAAGGTTGGCGCAATTAACCTGACATCGCAAATTAAAAATATTGATGCGCAAACCCTTAAAAACGAAGTTAAGTTTTCAAGCCAGGATTGGTATAACGCGACTTTTGTTGAAGACAGCATTGATGCCATGACGAATAAGCTGCAAGATCTGCAATATGCTTTTGCCACAGTTCGCCCCGATGTTCAGCGGAACCGCGAAGCCAAAACAGTTGATATTACCTTTTCTGTCAGTGAAACACCGCGTGTATTTGTTGAGCGTATAGATATTAAGGGCAATTCCCGCACGATGGATAAAGTGATACGTCGTGCAATGCTTTTGGTTGAGGGCGATCCCTTTAGTCGTGACAAGCTAGCAAAATCAGAACAGCGTATTCGGGATTTGGGTTTCTTTGAAATAGTTGAAGTCAGATCCTTGCCAGGATCGGCGCCTGATAAATCTGTGATTGATATTAAAATTGCCGAAAAATCAACGGGTGAAGTTTCTATTGGTGCAGGTTTTTCAACGGCTGATGGCCCACTTGCTGATTTACGCCTAAGAGAAACAAACTTTTTAGGGCGCGGGCAGGAATTTGTTCTGGCAACAACTTTATCAGGCCAGCGTACAGAATTTGATTTTTCTTTCACTGAGCCATATTTCCTTCAGCGTGATTTATCAGCTGGTATTGATTTATTTCATATCACGCGTGATTTGGAAGACGAAAGTTCTTATGATCAGCAGCGCGATGGGGGTGGGTTGCGCCTTGGATATCCGCTCTCAGAGCATTGGCGGCAATCACTGCGCTACCGTGTCGAACAAAATAAAATTGAAAACGTGCAAAGCGATGCATCCCGTTTTATTCTTGATCAGGAAGGTGAACGATTTACATCTGCGGTATCGCAACGCTTAACTTATGATCATCGGGACAGCACGCTTTTCCCAACGGATGGTGTGAATGCTTGGCTTGAAACAGAAGTTGCTGGTTTGGGGGGTGAAACCAAGTATGTTTCTGGTCGCGTTGGGGCATCATCCTATTACCCCATTACGAAGAAGGTCACTTTTAGTTTAACCGGCGAAACGGGCGCAATTGGTGGTTTTAGCAATGAAGATGTTGCGATTAATGACCGTTATTTTCTTGGCGGCACAAACTTAAGAGGCTTCCAGCTTGCTGGTATAGGCCCGCGCGATACCTCAACGGATGACGCATTGGGCGGTAATTATTTTTATCGCGGAACGGCTGAGGCTTCTTTCCCGATAGGTCTTCCAGAAGAGCTTGGTGTTACAGGGCATGCTTTTAACGATATTGGTTCTCTGTGGGGGCTTGATGATGGTGAGTCTGATCCTGATGTGGCAAATAGCAGTTCTATACGAGCTTCAGCAGGGGTTGGTATTTCATGGAAATCGCCTTTAGGGCCTATTCGTGTGGACCTGGCGCAACCCTATGCTTCAGAAGATTATGATGAGCAGGAGCTTTTCCGTTTTAATTTTGGAACCCGCTTTTAATCATAGCGGCTTTCTGCTAACACATCTTTACAGATTTGAAAGGGTACGATCATGAAAAACTATATTAAAATTATAACTTTAAGCAGTGTTGCCGTTTTGGCACTTGCGGCATGCAAAGAAGAGGCAGCAAAAGTACCGGCACAAGCGCAAGATTCTAGTGCGCAGGCGACCGCCCCTGCTGCAAATAATATTGCTGTTGTTGATGTTGAAGCATTGCTGAATGAATCAGACGCAGCAAAAAATATTCAATCGCAGATCAAAACCATTCGTGAATCTTTGCAAAAAGAAATTTCAACAATAGAAGGTGATCTTAAAAAATCAGAAAAAGACCTTATTCAAAAGCGCGAAGGTATGCAGCCTGAAGAGTTTGAAAAGCAGCGCAAGGAATTTGAAAAGAAAATCCAAGAAGGTCGCACTAAAGTTCAAAAGCGCCGTGAGTCTGTTGATGCAGCTGTCAACAATGCCGTCTCTCAATTGCGTCAGGAAATTATCAAGGTGACAGCCCAGCTTGCTGAGGAAAATAAATATGATTTGGTTTTAACCCGCCAGAATGTAATTGTTGGGCAAAAAGAACTTGATCGTACAGCAGATGTAATGACACGTTTGAATGCTCAGATAAAAGAAATTAAGATCGACACCAAGTAATTAAGGCTTGATATGGCTGACCCTCGATTTTTTAGCAATTCAGGCCCCTTTACATTAGGGCAGATCGCTGAAAATTCAGGGGCACAGCTGGCTTGTAAGGCTGATGATTCTTTTTTGTTAAATGATGTAGCCCCGCTTGATGGGGCAGATGCGAGCCATTTAAGCTTTCTGGATAATAAGAAATACAAGGAATCTTTTGCAGCAACAAAAGCAGGTGCTTGTATAGTTCATCCTGATCTTGCAGGGTTAGCGCCCGCGCATGTCAAGCTTCTATTAAGTCGGAACCCCTATAAATCCTATGCCCTTGCTGCGCAACTATTTTATCCGACGCGCGGGGCAAACGGTGTGGTATCACCTTATGCGCGTATAGAAGATGGTGTTCATCTGGGTGTAAATGTTGAAATTCATGCTGGTGCAGTTATTGCTCAGGGTGCTCATATTGGGGATGGAACAATCATTGAAAGTAATGTTGTTATTGGCCCCAATGTTGTTATTGGCCAAGGGTGTTATATTGGTGCAAATAGTTCTGTATCACACGCCAATATTGGTCGCTATGTTCGTCTTTACCCCGGTGTTCGCATAGGCCAAGATGGCTTTGGTTTTGCGATTGATCCATCCGGTTTTGTAAAAGTTCCGCAACTGGGCCGCGTTATTATTGAAGACCATGTAGAAGTAGGAGCAAATTCTACAATTGACAGAGGCGCAGGCCCGGACACAGTCATTGGCATGGGGACATGGATCGATAATCTTGTGCAGATCGGCCATAATGTAAAAATAGGCAGGGGCTGCGTTATAGTCTCGCAGGTGGGTATTTCTGGAAGCACAGTGCTTGAAGACTTTGTCATGCTGGGGGGGCAGGTGGGCCTTGCAGGTCATTTGCGTATCGGCAAAGGGGCCCGTATTGCAGCCCAGTCCGGTGTTAGTCGCAATATTCCGCCCCAATCAGAATATATGGGCTATCCAGCTGTTCCCATGAAACAATTCCTGAGGCAAACTATACATCTGGAACGTGCAGTGCGCCGTTCAAATAAGGAGGAATAATATTTATGTCTGAGATGTCTACCCTTGATATTCATCGTATTATGCAGATGCTGCCTCATCGCTACCCTATGCTTCTGGTTGACCGTGTTATTGATATGGTGCCCGGAGAAAAAGCGACAGGTATTAAAAATGTGACGTTTAACGAACCTCACTTTCAAGGTCATTTTCCTGCCCGTCCGGTGATGCCGGGAGTTCTTATCATCGAGGCTATTGCCCAAACATCGGGCCTTACGGTCATGGCTGGTCTGGGTTTGGAAGCCGAAGGAAAACTTGTTTACTTTATGACGATTGAAGAAGCACGCTTTAGAAAACCAGTCGTTCCCGGAGACACCTTACATATTCATGTTGAGAAAATTCAGGGTCGAAGAAACGTCTGGAAATTCAAAGGTGAAGCGAAGGTTGATGGTCAGTCTGTTGCAGAAGCTGTAATTACAGCTATGATTTTAGATTCGTAACACACTGAAATTACTTGTGTGTTGAGGTCGTTTATACCCTCATTATGCTGAGTTAATGTCTATGATTCATACAACAGCTATAATTGACCCACTGGCAAAAATTGGTGCCAATGTCTCTATTGGTCCTTATTGCGTTGTAGGTCCGAATGTTATTTTAGGACAAGGCGTCATTTTAAAGTCACATGTTGTTATTGAAGGCAGAACAACAATCGGTGAAGGCACGGTTGTGTACCCCTTTGCTTCCATTGGTTCTTCGCCGCAAGATTTAAAATTCCATGGTGAAGTGTCTGAACTTATCATTGGCGCACGAAATGTGATCCGTGAGTATGTTACAATGAATCCCGGTACTGAAGCAGGCGGATTAAAGACAACGATTGGCGATGATGGGTTGTTTATGATGTCATCGCATGTGGCGCATGATTGCGTTATTGGTAACCATGTGATCATGGCCAATAATGCGACGCTTGCAGGCCATGTAACTGTTGGCAATTATGCCATCATTGGCGGCCTTTCTGCTGTGCATCAATTTGTGCGCATTGGTGCGCATGCAATTATTGGCGGTATGTCCGGAGTTGAAAATGACGTTATTCCTTTTGGCCGTGTTAAAGGGGACCGTGCGTATTTAGCAGGTCTTAATTTAATTGGCCTTGAAAGACGCGGATTTACTAAAGATCAGATCAAATCCTTACAGCGCGCTTTTAACCAGATGTTTTCAGGTGACGGCACGTTTGAAGATCGCATTCAAGCCGTCTCAAGTGCTTTTCCTGATGATCCGCTTGTTGCCGATATGATTTTATTCGCTAAAGAAAAAGCAAAATTTCCTTTATGCCAGCCTCCTAAGAAAGCGGCATGAAAAAACTTGCTATTATTGCTGGGTCTGGTTCCTTGCCCATTGTTCTTGCCCAATCAGCAGAAGAACAGGGATGGGATGTTTATGCACTATGCTTAAAGGGCCACGCGAATAATGCTGACTTTCAATCCTTTCATTTTGAAACTTTCAGAGTGGCACAAGGCGGCGCGATGATAAGATCTATGCGCAGGCGTGGTATCACCCATGTTGCGCTTGCTGGCGGCATTCGCAGGCCGACCTTATCAGAAGCCCGCCCCGACTGGTGGACCCTTAAATTCTTATTACGTTATGGTGTTACAGCTTTAGGTGATGACGGTGCTTTAAAAGCGGTAAGGCTAGCGTTGGAAAAAGAAGGCTTTCAAATTTCTGGTGTGCAGGATTTTTTACCCGAACTTCTGGTGCCTTATGGCCCTATTGCTGGACGCGTACCGGATCAAAATGCAGAACACGATATCGAAAAAGGAAAATCTGTTTGTCAGGCCATTGGTTTTTTAGATATTGGGCAAGCTTGCGTCATACAACAAGGCCTTGTTCTGGGCGTTGAAGCCATTGAGGGAACAGATGCATTAATAAAGCGTTGCGCTGATTATAAGCGTACAGGTGCAGGGCCTATTCTTGTGAAATGTGCCAAGCCCGGACAAGATAATATGCTCGATTTGCCAACAATTGGGCCAAGTACAATTCTGCATGCCATAGAAGCGGGTTTTTCTGGCATTGCTATTCAAGCGCGCACGGCTCTTATTATTGACGTTGATGCTGTTCGTAGTCTGGCTGAAAAACACAGGATATTTGTGGTTGGGGCTATGAATATTTTTGTAATTGCAGGTGAACCTTCAGGGGATAAACTGTCTGCAGATATAATGCGCATTATGCCGCTTGTAAAATGGTCGGGCATTGGCGGTCCGCTTATGAAAGGGGCAGGTTTAGAAAATTCTTTCTTTGACTATCGTGAATTGTCTTTGATGGGCATTGCTGAAATTATACCCCATATTCCTAACATGGTGCGTCGAATAAATGAAACAGTTCGCGTCATTGAAAAGCTGCA